>NZ_JBSHMI010000002.1:0-582656 GCF_053645235.1 Sphingobacterium sp. NPDC055346 | reverse complement strand
GTTTTTTCAGAACAATTCACAATCTAAAAACACTTTTTTTTCATTATTCCCTTAAACAGCCTGATAATAAAAGAATTATTTTTTCAAAAATGCTGAATCGTGACTAAAAATCCACATTTACTTCATCACTGGATAGGAATGGTCCTTTCATTTACCCCTTGCAAAAATTGCAGCTAATGTCAGCAGACAACAGTTATGAATCACTGGCTCAGATATACAATCATGCTAGTTTGACACTGAATAACAGCAACTTACAAATTCTTGTAGAGATTTTGTAGATGCTTTTTTACCGGACGTATAAATATTGTAGATTATAATTAATTGTATCTGTCCCTGAAATTGAAAAACTTTGGATAACAAAAATAGAAACTATGTTTTTCATATTCGGAGTCAGAAAAAGTCGTATTGGAACTCAGGTTTGTTCCTCCGCATGCAGTTATTGCCAGCAGAAGGACACATTGGCCCTAATTGCTTATCAAAATTATTTCCATGTGTTTTGGATTCCTCTCTTTCCGCTTTGGAAGGAAGTTCATTCTGTTTGTGTGCATTGCAAGCAACAACGTAGAATGAGCGAATTTAACCCCGAAATAAAAGTTGAAGCGATCGAATTAAGGAAACGGTCGAAAACTCCGTTTTTCACTTATGCTTTACCGGCCTGCTTCCTTCTATTTTTTATTATTAGCGCAATTGTACACTCAATAAAGTAAAAAATTAAACAATAACATCATGAACAACAAAACATTAGCAGTAGTCGCTTACATCACACTTATTGGTTGGTTAATCGCTTATTTTTCTGGAAAAGAGAAAGCAGATGACTTTTTAAGGTATCATTTGAGACAAGGTCTAGGCATCTTCGTATTTGGTATCTTCCTATCGATTATTTTGAACATCCTAATGATGGTAACCGGAATTTATTCCCTTGGATACATTGGATTGATCAACATCGTCTTGATGATCATTGGTGCAATCAACGCTTCAAATGGAGTAATGAAACCTCTTCCTATCATCGGTACGTTCTTTGAAAATAAATTCAAGTTCATTAGCTAGTCTGATTGAACGATCACAAAAACTATACATAAAACATTTATTCACTTAATAAACAGATCAATATGAATTACAAAAGCATATATATAGGAAGCCTTCTGGCCATGGCCTTGTTGGCGAGCTGTAACAATACTGACAAAGCAAAATCAGGTGAATCCGAAAGTACTATAGGCGGATTATTTGGCGGGAAGGATGACAAAAACAAAGCTAGTGAAATCATTAATTTTAACAATTCCATTGTTAAAGTTGATAATTCCCAAAACTCGGCCATCCAAACCTTTGCCAATAACTTTGACAGTTTTGAAAAATACGTAAAGGATAAAGTGGAAAATCCAGAGGGTTTCATGAGCATCCCACCAATAATGATGTTCCCTCCTACTGTCCACAATCTAAAGTCCCTTGTTTATCCAGATGGACTTAGCAAAGAATTCAAACCGCTTATCGATCAGATGAATGAAAGCTTTGATGCCATCAAAGAAATCAATAAGGAGGTAGATTCTTATAAATCCGCTGAAGATTGGAAAGAAGACAAAGGGCAAAAATTAGTTGAATTAAGAGAAAAAGCAACAACCGAAATCAAGAAATACCGTGACGCTTCGACTGCTGTCTTCGCTAAATTAAAACCTCTTGCTGAGAAAGCTGAGGAAACTACCTTGGAAGGCAATCCATTGAAAGATCAATATGTAGGATCCAAAAAACTATTGGAATTAGTGCAGAATACTACCAATATCGCGTTTGAAACAGAAGATCAAGCCAAATTGACGGCTGATTTCAAAAAACAATATCAAGATATTGAAAAGCTTTACAAGGAAAATAAAGACAAAGAAATCCCAAAAGACTTTCAGCCTAAGATTAGAACCTACGGAATGTTCAACGATGATGTAAATGATTTCTTAGGGAAAATGAGGATAGCACAACGTGAATTGGATGCAAATACTCCTTTGAGCGAAGATGCATTGAGAGGATTGGATAACGCTGCTGAATCCGTTCTAAGATCATATAATGCATTTGTAGATTAAGTTTCTACAATTAAAGAGTAAAAACTGCTTTTGCCTTGCAATCTCAAGGTAAAAGCATGTTTTAGTGAGAACAGAACACCCATATGGAAGCTAGGAATCAACAGCTTTCAGCAAAATCAAGCATTAATGGAAAAAAATAAATTTACTAACACTACTGCTATAATCCTTGCCCTGTTTATTTCCATGTCATTTTTTACGAGTTGTGATTCATTGACCGGCTCTAAAAAAGATTTCCAATGGAATGATGAAGTGGCGGACTTAACAGACAAAGACCTCAAATCTTGGCTAAGAAAAGCACCTTTTTCCAATGAACTTAAAGGCAATGATAATGAAGTGATGTTCAGCAATGCTGAACAGGTATTCCCTTTCTTAGGAAAATACTACAATAGTGTAGAACGACAAATAAAGAACTATTCCGATTCTGATGCCGGACATATTTATCAGACAGAAACAGTATTGTTCCAAGATCCGCAATGGGGAGACCTTTTTGTCAATGCGGCATTGATGTATAATAATGATGAGCTTTTCTTAAATGATAGCAACATAGAGTCTGGCGACCCCATGTTTGAAGGAAAGGATGCCATATATAGTACCTACCATGGTGGCTTAATGGAAACTTCTGTCCACAGCAAGGGCCAGGATACTAAAAATGGCTTGTATTGGGGCTCGAACAGTGCGAAAACTTATTTGTTAGCCTTCTATCAAAAAAACAACTTAGTCTTTGAAGTCGCTGTACCTTTAATCGGACAAGACACTTTGGCCACATTAAATAAACTGAAGGAAGTCAACACAGCCCTTGCATTAAATGTCCCTGAGTGGACAAATGCCCAAATTAAGGATCTCAATCCTCTTGACAGCAGTGGCACCTTTTGGAAGGATCCATTTCAAGGGATTTATGCAGTAAACTACTTCATACCGACAGTTTTCCTTAAAACCTTAGATACCGATTTTAAAGAAGAACAATCCTCAACCGATGAAGTCTATCAATATTCTGCAAGCCATAATGGCGGTACGGCAAAATTCAGTACCAAAATAGCAGCCAGCACTTTAAACTTTGAAGATTTTGAAAAACAATACAAGGATTTCGCTCATTATGAATACTTCCACAAGAAATTATATTATGAAGAGAAGGAATCTGGCAATGAAATCCAGGGTAAGGCCTATGCTTTCTATAATCCTGAAAAGATATTAGAATTTGAGTACAGTTACCCTAAAAACAATCCAGAACTAAAAAAACAGATGCATTCCATCTTGAAATACGTCAAGATCACGAATCCCTACTAAAAGAAAATTGTATAGTATAGTTTATTAAGTGAAAAACCCCTTTGGTTCTAGACCTCAGGGGTTTTATTATTAAAAATAGAGAATAGACTTATTTAAAGATTGTTTCATTGACGATCTTGATTTCATCTTGAGAGATCGTATGTCCCATATTCGGATATATTTTCTCCTCTACCTGTGCTCCTAAACTGCGCATCAGCTTACTGCTTTCCTGCACACGTTCCACTGGAACATGAAAGTCAGGGTCTGATGTACCGATAAATACATTTGTACCTTTAAAATCACCTGTATAATGGTCGGCATGTAGCTTTTCACCAATCAGACCACCAGTAAAAGCAACAACACCTCCATATTTCTTTGCATTTCTACTTGTATACTCCAAAGTCAAACAAGCCCCTTGGGAGAATCCCAAGAAATAAATGTTTTCGTTCTCAATTCCCTTCTCATTGGCAATTTGCACTGCCTCTCCTATTAATTCAAGAGCGATGTCCAAATTCGGCTGATTTGAAATAATGGGCGCAATAAAAGAATGTGGGTACCAGGTATTCTGATCAGCTTCAGGCCCTAACAATAAATAATTATCGACTTTTAAATATTCAGCTAGCCCCATGATATCTTGAGCAGACCCACCTCTACCATGAATCATGATCAAGGCTTTCTTTGGGTCATTTACATTTCCACTTTGATATATTTTTGACATAATCTTATTATTTAAATTTAATGACTTAACAATTTAATGTTGAGGTAGATGATTATCATCCACCTCAACCAAAATCTTATTTCAATACCGGCAACACTTTCTCAATAGCTGAACGCTGAGGCTCGTATTGTTTTGGCAATTTTAATGAATTACCTAACTCAGCCAATGGCTCATCTACATCAAATCCAGGGTTTTCAGTAGCGATTTCGAACAATACACCTCCTGGTTCACGGAAGTACAAGGAGTGGAAATAATCCCTATCGATCTGAGGAGTAATCTGTAAACCAGCTGACATGATTTTTTCACGTAATTCCATTTGGTCCACATCATCCTTTACTCGGAATGCGATGTGGTGATTAGTTCCCGCGGTGTTGATTCCTCGTTGTGCGTTCTCATCAACCAAAATATCAATGATATTTGCAGTATCGATATTTTTGCTTTTGAATCTATAACGATTTCCTTCTTGAGCAATCTGTTCGTAATCCAACAAATCGGTTAAAACCTTTGCTGTTGGCTCTACATCCCTTAAAGTTAAAGTACTGTTATGAAAACCTTTAGTAGCTACCTCTTTACCTACTTGTTCAGTAGACCAGCCAATTCTATTATCCGCATCTTTTGGAACAACCAATGATAGATTCAATCCATCAGGATCCAAAAATGGAAGATACAACTCTCCAAAACGCTCAACGGCTTCTCCAGTCAATACATTGTTTTTTCCAAAGCGTTCTTTCCAAAACTCTAAACTTCCTTCTGGAATCGAATAAGCAATTTCTGTTGCCATTCCGCCGCCGGTTCTACCTTTGCCAATACCTTCCCAAGGGAAAAAGGTAAGGATAGTTCCAGCATTCCCTTTTTCATCTCCGTAATAGAAATGATATGTTCCTGGATCATCAAAATTCACGGTTTTCTTTACCATTCTTAACCCAAGGGTATTGGTATAGAAATCGTAGTTTCTTTGTGCCAAATTAGCGATGGCTGTTATGTGGTGTAACCCTAATACTTTATTGTTCATCTTAATATTCCTTTCTATTTATACCTTAATTATTTGCTTTTGTTTATCTGCTATACAAAGGTGACTAAATCCGTATAGTTGTGCATTGATGTATGGTAAGAAGTATCTCCCTTTAGTAACTAAAGTTACAAAGCCAAGGTTTTCATAATGTTAACTTTATACTAACCAATATTTAGACTTATGGACACGCATTATAGAATCATCATCATCGGTGCTGGTACGGCAGGCATTATGACTGCCGCCCAACTGCTCAAAAAGGACCCCAACTTAGAAATTGCCATTATTGACCCAGCCAAAAAGCACTATTATCAACCGGCATGGACATTAGTTGGAGCTGGAGCCTATGATTTTGACAAAACTGTTAGACCCATGAAAGACTTGATCCCCGAAGGTTGCACCTGGATCAAGCAAGCCGTAATTTCCTTCTCTCCAGAAAAAAACAGCATTCAACTGGACAACGGAGAGGTTCTTGAGTATAATTTCTTGATTGTTGCCTGCGGATTGGTCAACGACCTCAGCCTAATCGAAGGGTTGCAAGAGGCTATTGACAGAGGTGTGGCCTGCTCCAATTACATCGATCCAAACTATACCTGGAAATGCATCCAAAACTTTAAAGGTGGAAATGCAGTTTTTACCCAGCCGACAACCCCCATAAAATGTGGCGGCGCTCCACAAAAAATAATGTACTTGGCATGTGACTATTTCAAGAGAAATAATTTGGCTGATCAAGTAAATGTAACATTTGCCACTCCGGGATCAGTAATTTTCGGTGTAAAGGTCATTGCGGATACCCTAATGAAGGTCATCGATCGGTACAACATCAATTTTAAACCTTTCTATGCACCAATAAAAATAGATTCAGATAAAAGAATCATCACCTTCAAGAGTTCAGACCCTAAGGATAACGAATGTGTGATAAACAAGGGTGACTCCGATGAAGTTCCACAACAAATGGAACAATTGATTGAAATACCTTTTGACCTATTGCATTTGGCACCACCTCAAACAGCTCCCAAATTTGTCAAAGACTCTATATTGGTCAATGATGCTGGTTGGTTGGATGTAGACATCAACAGTATGCAACATAAAAGATTCGCCAATATCTTTGGACTTGGTGATGTGGCCGCCTTGCCTACTGCAAAAACTGGAGCAGCAATACGAAAACAAGTTCCTGTAGTAGTTGACAACCTCTTAAAGTTGATCAAACTACAAGCGGCAGACAACAAATCCTATGAAGGATATTCTTCATGTCCACTCGTAACAGGTTATGGAAAGATGGTGTTAGCAGAATTTAACTATAAAAATGAATTTACGCCAGACCCCAAATTGAAACAGATGCTGATCAAGGACAGCAGCAAAGAGCATTGGCGATTGTGGTTATTGAAAAAATATTTATTACCCCACCTGTATTGGAACAAAATGCTCAAGGGTGAAGAGGTATAACAAAGACACACTCTACCTATCATTTTTTTAAATTAGCGATGCAAACTGGTTGGCAATTCTGTCGGCCAGTTTCTTTTTTGGAAGGATTAATTAAATCTAAACTTCACCAGCTTCTCCTGTTGGAACCTGGCTTCCCACTCTTTTGGACTGTAGCCAAAATGTTTCTGGAAATTCCGTATAAAATGGGAGCTCGAGCTGAATCCAACCATATTGGAAATCTCATAAACCTTATAGGATCCACTGTTTAACAATTGTGAGGCTTTCTTCAGACGAAGGTTGTTTATCAACTCATTCGGAGATAAATTGGATGTTTGCTTGATCTTTCTATACAAGGTAGGTCTACTGATGTTCAATTTATCCGCCAGGAACTCTACACATAAGGAAGTGTCATCGATATGGTCCACGATCAGTTGCTGTAACTTATCCATAAAATCTTCCTCTATGTTCGTATGCAACAACAATTCGTCAGGGTCCTGTTGTTGTGCATAATGTTCTTTCACAAACATCCTGTTTTTCAATAGGCTCCTGATCTGTGCCTGAAGGAATGAGGGTGAAAATGGTTTCTCTATATAGGCATCAGCCCCATACTCCAAACCCTCAATTTTTGCCTGAAGGCTGTTTTTCGCTGTTAGGATGATAAAAGGGATGTGCTTGTAATTCTGGTTTTTCTTGACCTGCGCACAGAGCTCAAAGCCATCCATCTTAGGCATCATCACATCCGATACGATTAAGTCGATATGTTGTTTTTGGAGGACCTCTAATGCCAGATATCCATCATGAGCTTGTACGATATCATAGTCATCACATAGATCATCTGTCAAAAAATCTAAGATTTCCTGATGATCATCTACCAATAGAATTATTTTGCGGACTTCTAATTCTTGTGACATTCTATTATAGGTTTTTAGGAATAGCGAGAACGAATATATTTAAATTTTCGGAATTCTCTACATACCTTAGGTCACCCGAATGTAGCAAGGCAAAAGAATGTGCCAATGCCAATCCTAATCCGGAACCTTCAATTTGACTGTGCTGATTCGAACGATGGAATGGTTTAAATAACAGGTCCACTTCCCTTCTATTCAATATATGACCATCATTTTTCAGTTCCAATATCCAGTAATTCAACTTATCATCATCAATCAACTGGATATCCACCATTTTATCAGCGTACTTAAGCGCATTCGAAAATAGATTTTCCACAATCTTACTGATCATGTCCTCATCAATCTTTCCGAATATGCCTTGATTAATATTTTGTGTCAATACAATGCCTTCGATCTGAAAGGAAGTCTGATAGTCTTTAATAAACTCCGTGATAAACTCGGAAATATTACATACCGTAAGGTTCAACTGTTTTTCATCGGTCTCTACCTTTCGGAAATCCAATATGCTATTGGTCAGCCGGACCAGCTTTTCAGTATTCTTATGCATGGTCGTCAAGAGCCTGTCTGTCCTATCCTCTCCTAAATTTTTATTGTCAACCAGCTTTTCCAATGGTCCTTTGATTAGGGTCAGCGGCGTCTTGATATCATGGGCGACCTGCGTAAAGAAATCCAATTTTGCTTGATACAATCTCCTTTCTCGATTAGCATTGATTTCCATCAGATGCCTGCGGTTTCGCTCCTTAATCTGATTGTCAAAATATTGATAGATAAAAAAGACCAGTAGAATAAGGATTATAGCATATACGGCAAATGCCAATCCGCTTGCCCAAAAAGGTTTGCGAACTTCAATTGGAATAGCAATCTCATCAGAAATTATCCTTCCTTGGCTATCAAGAGCTTTTACCAGCAATCGATATTCTCCCGAAGGCAATTTGGTATAATACGCTTTGTTTTCTTTGGACAGGACCCAATCTGAATCAAAACCTTTCAACTTATATAAATAAGATGTAGATGCGGCATCCACATAGTTCAACGCGGCAAAGTCAAATTGAATCGTAGACTCATCATAATCCAGTAAAACCTTATCATAGTTTAACTTGGTAAATTCCTGTCCATATTCATAATTGACCTCTAGGTTTCTTTTGGATGATCTGGCAAAAGTAAAATAGATAGGCACCTTAGTTTCGGTATTCCTTTCTCTAAGAAGGGAATCAGGATGAAATTTTATCAATCCATTGGTGGAACCAAAGTATAGATTACCTTCCTTATCCTTAAACATGGAGTTGTAGTTAAACTGTAAATTCGATAAACCAAACTCCTTATTATAAACACTTAACACATATGTATTAATATCTATACTGATCAAACCATTGGTACTGGACAGCCACATATTTTTATTTGAATCCTCCTGCATGGACAGGATTAGATTACTCGGCAAGCCATCCGATTTGGTGAAACGCTTGACGATCTTATTATCTTCCGAACAGATGGTCAGGCCATTCTCCGTAGCGATCCAAATTTTACCTTCTGAATCCTGTTGAATTCTATTGGTCCTATTGCTGTTGATACTCGACTGATTATCCCAATCATGCTTAAATACCTGACTTGATTTCAATTCTGGATCAACTAGATATACACCATCTCGCCAGGTAGTCAACCAAATCCTGCCCATTCGATCTTCCAGCATCGAAGTGAAAAATATGGAGTCAGGAACGGCATCTACTAATCGGAACCTATCCTTTCCAGGGAAAAACTCATACAAACCATTTGGAGTCGTAAAGAATACTCTTCCATTTTTAGTTTTGTATGTGCTCATGACGAAATTGGACCCTAATTCCGATTGTGTATTTTCTCGGTTATAATGTGCAATGATCTTCTTGTTGTTGATATTGATTATATCCAGACCATTATTGAAAGTTCCTACCAAAAGGCTGTCACCTACGATTTCTAGTCCATGTATATTATTATGCGACAGACCGTTCTTGGTAGAAAAATGCATGAAACTATTATTGCGCTTATCCCAGAAATTTAGGCCGTTATCTTCGGTTCCTATCCAAAGATTCCCATTTTTATCCTGTCTTATTTCACGGACTGCATTTCCAGAGATCGAATTAGGATTCTCCATCGGAAATGTTCTTTCAAATAGATTGTGCTTATGATGGAAATAATTGAGTCCTCCAAAATAGGTTCCTATCCAAATCCCGCCTTGATGGTCCTTTAGGATACTGTACGCCGCGTTATCTGAAATTGACCAGGGATTGTCTCGCTCATGGCAGAATACTCGCCAAGCATTGTCCCTGGTATCTAAAACAACCAATCCTGATTCTGAGGCTATCCATAATTCATGGGCATTTATTTTTTTGATATCCCGAACAAACAACCTGGTTCCATTTTTTACAAAAGGAATTACCTGTTCAAATACCTTAGACTTTAAATCCAGCGATATCAAGCCATTATGTTGTGTCCCGATCCAGATTTTGTCATCATCTTCAAAGGCTATGGATTCTACATTAAGGGATCTATCCTTATTTACCTTGAATAGAATTTTGTGCTTCCCATCAACCGAGAAAAGGCTTTGGTGACCAGCAGCCCAGACCTCATTCTTTGAATTCTTTGTTAAGGAAGTCACATTGATCTCAGAAAAAAGAGGTTCAGCTTTAAGTTCCAATCCTTTGGAATTCAACTTAAAGAGTTTATAGCTGGAAAGGAACCATAAATTCTCCTTTCCATCATGCTGCATCTCAATGATTTCTTTCATTTCAGTGCCAGGCACCAGTTTGAAGGTTTCCGTATTAGCATGAAATTTATACAGTCCATTATCCGTTCCAACCCATAGGACGTTATATTGGTCGACCAAAAGGCAAGTAATATAATTGCTGGCTAGGCCATTCCTTGCTTCAATATCACTGAAGTACTTCTTAAAGGTGTACCCGTCAAACCTATTCAGTCCATCCTTGGTCCCAAACCAAAGAAATCCATTTTTGTCCTGGGTACTGCACAAGACCGCATTATTGGATAATCCTTCGGTAATATTGAGATGATCAAAATTAAATACCTGTCCCCAAACCCTGCCAAGCAAGGAAATCAGAAGCACAACAGATATCAACAGGTTTCTCATCAGATAGGTTTAATAAGGACAAAATAACAATTTTCCCGATAAAGAAACACTTAGCATCTGTAATAAGCTGCTTGTAACAGGCTTTGATACAAAATGGCTATAAATTGAGATAATTAGTCAATTTAATGAAAAGCCCCCTCTTTAAATTTGAGTATCAATTATATACTAACCAATCTTCCAATGAAAAAAAGAAATCTAAACTCTTTGCACATTCGGTATTTATTGCTTTTGGGCTTATCGATGCCATTGGTTCCTATGTTTGTCCATGCTCATCCAGTTACCTTTCGTGCTTCAGCATTACAGCAACAGGAAGTAAAAGGTACTGTTCGCAATCAACAAGGTGAACCATTACAAGGTGTAACAGTATTCCCCAAATCAAGACCTAATGCTGGCACCGTAACTGATGAACAGGGAAATTTCACCGTCACTGTTACTTCAGCTAACGAAACCATTGTTTTTAGAAACATTGGCTATGTTACCCAAGAGCTTCCAGCGAGCAACAATATGGCAATCAGCTTACAGGCTTCAGATGATAACCTGGAGGAGATCGTTGTTGTTGGTTATGGTACACAGAAGAAAGAATCATTAACCGGAGCTATTTCAACGGTAACTTCTAAAGATATCGCAAGGTCGGTTGCTGCCACTACTTCGGGAGCCATGGTCGGAAAGATCGCCGGTGTAAACAGCCGGATGCCAGATGGTCGTCCTGGTGCATCAACCAGTATCAATATCCGTAACATGGGAACTCCACTTTATGTTATCGATGGGGTACAGAAAGATGAAGGACAATTTAACAACCTGGACTTTAATGACATCGAGAGTATCTCTGTTCTAAAAGATGCTTCTGCCGCCATTTATGGTGTGCGAGCTGCGAACGGAGTTGTCGTGGTAACGACGAAAAAAGGATCTCGCGGCGATAAAAATGAATTCAATATCAATTCATATTATGGCTGGCAGAGCATGTTTAGATTCCCTAGACCTGCAAGTGCAGCTACCTATGTAAAAAGTTATATCCAATCTGACGCCATCTTGGGCATACCCAACCCACAGTACACGCCAGATGATCTAGCGAAATGGGAACAAGGAACGGAGAAAGGATACCGACCTTGGGACTGGTATGATTATATCTTGGAAACAAGCCCACAAAAATACCTTTCCGGAAGCGTATCAGGTGGTTCTGAAAAAATCAATTACTACTTAAGTGCCGGCCACTTAGACCAGCAATCTATCATCAGAAATTATGGTGGTTTCAAAAGAACCAATGTTCAATTGAACCTAGAGGCCAATGTATCGGAAAGATTAAAGATCGGCGGTAACTTGAATGGTCGTATAGAGAAACGTAGACAACCAGGTGTACCGGGTGGTGATGATACTTGGCAAGCTTTGTTTGCAATCTATAGAAACTTACCTACCGCAAGACCATATGCCAATGATAACCCATTGTACCCAGCAAGGACAGCTGCCAACACCGAAACAAACTTCGCGATGTTGAATTATGATCTTTCTGGTGAATTTAGGGATACATGGCGTGTGATGCAATTGAATTTCAATGCAGAGTACAAAATCAATGACCATTTGAAATTGACTGGTTTAATGGGCTATTATCTAGCGAACCGCTGGATGGATAACCAAGAATATACCTATAAGCTTTATGGTTATGATGAAGCGACCGATACCTATCCAGTGGTCTTCAGCATGGACAATCCTTGGCGCGAGCGTGATATCAGAATGATTGAAGAATTAAGTTATCAGGGAACCTTGAACTATAACCGCACATTTGGAGAACATACCATTGCCGGTGTATTTGCTGCTGAGGCCATTCAAAGAGATACTCCAAGATTCTGGGCTCATGATAGACCTGCTTCAAATGCACTATCATTGATGTATTTCCAAACGATGGACCAATTTGATGATTTCGGTAATGACACGCAAGCTAGAGCAGGTTTCGCAGGTCGTATCAACTATGATTTTGCCCAAAAATACCTCTTGGAATTATCGGCACGTTATGATGGTTCTTGGAAGTTCCCAGAAAACAACCGTTGGGGTTTATTTCCATCAGTTTCTGCAGGTTGGAGGATTTCACAGGAGAATTTCTGGAAAGAATCTAATTTCGGCTCCAAATTCACCGATTTCAAGGTGCGTGCATCTTATGGTGTTTTGGGAGATGACAACCTAGACCCTTGGAACTATTTCGCATTTGGCTTTATGCCAGGATACACCTACAAACAAGGTGGTTCCGTGATCAATGGAAACTATGTGGTAGGTGCTCAGCCTCGCGGATTACCAGTGACTACCCTATCATGGATCAGAGCGAATACCTTTGATGTGGGGGTTGACTTCGCCTTGTTCGGCGGTAAATTATCCGGTTCATTAGATTACTTTAACCGTAAAAGAACTGGTTTACCAGCCTCTAGATATGATGTATTGTTACCTACTGAAGTGGGCTTTGGCTTACCCTATGAAAACCTGAATTCTGATATACACCGTGGTATGGATGGTAGTATTATGTGGAGCAGCACCCTACAGGACTTCAGATATAATATTGGAGGTAACTTCACATTTGCCAGACAGATTGATGGTGAACAATATAAACCAAGATTTGGAAATGCTTGGGATCAATATAGAGGGTCAATCCTAAACCGTTATGCCTTCTTGAACTGGGGCTATGAGTCCCTTGGACAATTCCAAAGCTGGGATGAGATCCGTAACTATGATGTGGACAATGATGGCCAAGGCAATACCAGCCTTCGTCCAGGTGACATTAAATACAATGATGTCAATGGCGATAAGGTTATCAATGGACTAGATCAGCGACCAATCGGTTATAGGCAAGGTGGATTACCTTACTTGAACTTTGCCGTTAACCTTGGTCTTGGATACAAGGGATTCGACCTTGCTGCGGATTTTACCGGTGCATCATTCGCTTCTTACCGCGCAAACTGGGAAGGTATGCTACCATTTCATGATGGAGGTAACAACGCTGGGTATTACATGGAAAACCAATGGATGTTGAGCGACATCACAGATCCAAACAGCGACTTGATTCCCGGTAAGTTCCCGACATTGATCAGAGGAAACCAAAACCACAGTAACTATTGGCATAGTGACTTTTGGGTCATGAACGTGACCTACCTAAAATTAAGAAACCTTCAAGTAGGCTATACTTTGCCAAGTAAAATGACAGAACGATGGGGATTCAGGAACATTCGTGTGTATTCCATGATGCAGAACGTATTCAGCATCGATAATTTGGGCGAGATGAAAATAGACCCAGAAATCACATCCGAGTCTGGAATCCAATACCCTACTAACCGAGTTATCAATGTGGGATTAAACCTAACTTTTTAGTCATGAAGAAATTTAAAATTTATATACTATCAGCAGCATTATTGGCAGGTACTGCGTCCTGTTCCAAGTTTTTGGACAGAGAGTCTGAATCCATCCTAACTGATCAACAGGTCTATTCAGACGAAAAAATGGTTGCTTCCGTATTGGCCAATTATTATGGAAGAGTGAGTTGGGGGCAACATATCGCAAATACCGGCAGTATGGCAATGCTCGATGAAGCTGCATTTTCTTCTGGAGGCCCCAACAATATGCAAGATTATGGTGATGCGCTTTGGCGAGTGTATGACTATACCCTACTCAGAGACCTCAACTTATTTATCAATGGTGTAAGGAACTCATCTTTCAGTGAAACCACACAGGATAATTTTGAAGGTGAAGCTCGCTTCCTGAGGGCATGGACATACTTCAACATGGCACGAGGCCTCGGTGGTGTACCGATCATCAATGATGAGGTATTTGATTACCAGGCTGGAATCGATATCACGACCCTGCAATATCCACGATCTACCGAAAAAGAGATCTATGATTATATCATAAAAGAATGTACTGAAATCAGCAGCTTATTGTCCGATGCCAAGAATACCAATTCTGCTAGAGCCAATAAATGGGCTGCACTGTCCTTAAAAGCTAGGGCCGCCTTATATGCAGGATCTATTGCAAAATACAATTACAAGACCCCAGAGGTAAAGACTAGCGGTGGTGAAGTAGGTATCCCAGTTGCAGAAGCACCAAAATATTACACGCTCGCTTATGAAACTGCAAAGGATATTTTACAAAACAGTCCATATGAACTGTACAATAAAAACGCTGACAAAGGAAGAAATTTCTACGAGGCTGTAAGCAGTAAAGGCAGTACGGAGGTTATCTGGGCTAGAGATTATAAATATCCTGGACAAACCCACCAGTACACCAACAATATCATCGCCTCTTCAGTACGCGGAGATATTGATGCCAACATCATTACACCAGTCTTGAACTTAGTAGAGGATTTTGAATACACAGATGACCGTGATGGCGCTTTAAAACTGACCAACGGTGCCGGTGATTTCATCTATTACAATAATCCATCAGATGTCTTTGCCAAAAAGGATCCAAGGTTATATGGAACCATCATTTATTCTGGGGCTGATTTCTTAGGTTCTACCATTACTTATCAAGCCGGCGTAAGGTATTTGGAAGGTGGTACATGGAAGATAAAAACAGCTGAACCTGGAAAATCAGAAGCTCCCTACGGTTTGATTACCAGTATGGACGGACCTACCACTTCCAATGATCAATTTGTCAATAAATCTGGATTCAATATCCGTAAATTTTTAGAAGAAAACAGGGATGCTTCAACCCGTGGTCGTGGTAGCGATATGTGGTTTGTGCGCTTTAGATTGGGTGAGATCATTTTGATCGCTGCCGAGTCCGCTCTGGAACTAAACAAACCTCAGACCGAAGTTGCTGGATTTATTAACCAATTGAGAGACCGTGCAGGAATCCAAAAATTAACGACGGTAACCTTTAATGACATTGTTCAGGAAAGAAGGGTTGAGTTAGCATTCGAGGATCACCGCTATTGGGATCTGAAAAGATGGAGATTGGCACATACCGTTTGGAACGGCCAGCAGGACAACCCTAAGGCTACCATGTATGTACTGTTTCCCTACAAAGTGTATGCCCCTGGAACTGCAAATCATGGTAAGTGGGTTTTTGAAAAGCGTAAATCTAGTCACGTGATGTACCCTCGATACTTTAGGTTCCAAAATTATTACAACTTCATCGACCAAGGTTGGATCGATAGAAATCCAAAATTAGTCCGTAACCCTTATCAATAAGACAATGAAAAGAATAAACATATTAGCCATCGGATTATTCCTAAGCCTTGCCCTACTCTTTTCCTGCGGAAAGGATAATTACGACGCCCCAAATGCAAACTTGACAGGGAAAGTGACCTATAAGGGTGCAGCAGTTGGTGTGAGAGGTTCCAATAATTCCGTTCGCCTACAGTTATGGCAAGATGGATACGCTCTTAAAAACCCAATTGATGTTTTTGTCACCCAAGATGGTTCCTTCTCAGCAGCGCTTTTCAACGGGACCTATAAATTGATTACGGTTCCTGGAAATGGCCCTTGGAAATCCAAGACAGATACCATGACCGTGCAGCTAAATGGTAACACCAATATTGACTTTCCTGTAGAGCTCTATTATGACCTCAAGGATATCAAATATCAATTGAACGGCAACAACCTAACAGCAACCTTCAATGTAGAGAAACTTGATCCCAGCAAAACCTTGGATGATATCAACCTTTTGGTTGGTAAGACCAAGTTTGTCGACTTAGGTCATTTTCTGAAAAGAGCGAATAAATCGGGGGATTCGAACGGAAATGTCACCTTGACCGTGGATATCGGTCCGGAATTGCAATCGAATCCAATCCTATTTGCGAGGGTTGCCGCTAAAATCAATGGTATCACTGAAGCTATTTACGACGCTAACATACATCAGGTTAAATAATTGGATATGCAGATTTTAAGCCGTATTACCCTCATTGTCCTTACCATAATAAGCTTTTGCCAAGCGCAAGAAAAGCCTTATAATGTATTGATGATCCTAGTGGATGATCTACGTCCTACATTAGGTGTATACGGCGATAAAGCTGCAATCAGTCCAAATATTGACCAATGGGCAAAGAATGCCATGGTCTTTGAAAGAGCCTACAGCAATCAGGCTGTATGCGTAGCATCAAGATATAACCTACTCTTAGGTTCAAGATCTACATCTACCGGATTATATGATTTTGGGAGGGCATTTCGGGAGTTTTATCCCGATGCTACGACCCTCCCAGAATTGTATAAGAACAATGGTTATTATACAGCGGCCATTGGGAAGGTATTCCATGTTGGCCATAATACGTACAACGACGAGCAATCTTGGTCGGTGAACCATTGGCATGACAAGGTGATCGAATATGCAGCCAAAGACCATAATAAGGAAACCAGGGAAGAAGCATTATTCGCCAATAAAAGTTGGGAATATGCCAATCAACTGGAAAAAGGTTCTGCTTGGGAAAAACTGGATGTAGCAGATGATGCCTACGCCGATGGCCGGGTTTCGAATGAAGCTATAGCACGATTGGACGACCTAAAAGCCAACAACCAATCTTTTTTCTTAGCCGTTGGTTTTGCAAGGCCGCACCTACCCTTTACGGTCCCGAAGAAATACTGGGACTTATATGACCAGGATGAACTACCGTTTCCAAACATACAGGGCAATCCAAAGAACGCACCTTCTTGGGCGGTAAAAAGAGATGGTGAAATATCCCAATATGCCCAGGTGCCTTCGGCAAAAGACAGCGATCCCTTTCCACCAGAATTAACCAAGACCTTAATCCATGGTTATTATGCAGGGGTCAGTTATGTAGATGCTCAAATTGGGAAAGTATTAAAACATTTACAAAGGACGGGCTTGGACAAGAACACAATTGTCGTAATTTGGGGAGACCACGGTTACCTATTAGGTGAAATGGGCATGTGGTCGAAACATGTAAACTATGAATTAGCCAATCGCATTCCCTTGCTGATCAAACATCCTGCTATGCAAAAAACAGGACTCAGCAAGGAATTGATTGAAACAGTTGACATCTATCCTACGTTGGCAGCGATGAGCGGCCTGGACCTAAAAGAAGCGAAACAACCTTTGGACGGGATAAGCTATGCAAATATGCTGCTTTCTGGATATGGAAGCTTAAGGGAAACCGTGTACCATTGTTTTCCGAGAGATGGAAAACTTGGAAGGGCCATTCGGGACAAAGACTATCGACTGATTTCTTGGCAGAATTTTCAAGGAACTGAGGATCCACAATACGAACTCTACCACTATAAAAATGGACTGGTAGAAACTGAAAATATTTGGAGAGAAGATCATCCAGCATTTATAAAACTTAAGGAAGTCTTATCGGCACAGCCAAAACCATTGCCCATGAGACCTGCATCTAAACCACGAAAACATTAACAAACAAGAATATGATGAAGAAAACAATTGCAATTGCATGCTTAATTGCCGCTTCTATCACGGAGGGAAATGCTCAGAACTGGGCGCCGGTCCGCGATAAAATCCTTACTCCATGGGCGGAACAGGTAACCCCTCAAAATGCGCACAGAGAGTATCCAAGGCCACAACTCGAACGAAAGAACAATTGGCAGAACCTGAATGGTTTATGGAAATATAAAATTACCAATAAAGACCAAAAAGATATCCCTAGCTCTTGGGATGGTGATATCTTGGTGCCTTTCGCTGTAGAATCAGCCCTTTCGGGTGTTGCTAAGCCAGTAACGAAAGATGATGCCCTTTGGTACAACAATAAGATCAGCATCGACAAAAAACTGAACAAAGGTCAGATCCTGTTGCATTTTGGTGCTGTTGATTGGGAATGCGATATCTATGTAAATGGACAGCATGTAGGAAATCATCAAGGTGGTTTTGATCCTTTCAGTATTGACATTACAAAAGCAATCAAAAAAGGAAAGTCCCAAGATATTGCTATCCGCGTATGGGATCCTACCTCGGATGGTCCGCAACCTAGGGGTAAACAGATCAACAATCCACATGGGATTTGGTATACGCCAGTTTCCGGAATTTGGCAAACCGTATGGTTGGAATCTGTACCTGAAACGCATATCGTAAGTACTAAGCAGACTCCAGATGTAGACAATTCAGTTTTGAAATTCTCCGCTGAACTATCTTCAGCAAAAGCTGGTGACGAGATCTTGGTAGAAGCTTTTGATAACAATAACAAGGTTGCAGAAGCAAAAGCAAATGCTGGAGAGGAAACCCAATTAAAAATCAATAACCCAAAATTATGGTCTCCTGACTCACCAAAACTATATGACCTGAAGGTTAAGGTATTAAGAAAAGGAAAAGTTGTGGATGAAGCCAGCTCTTACTTTGCCATGCGTAAGATCAGCGTGAAGAAAGATGCCAATGGCATCCAAAGAATGTACCTGAACGATAAGTTTGTCTTCCATTATGGTCCTTTAGACCAAGGTTGGTGGCCAGATGGTCTACACACCGCTCCTTCGGATGAGGCTTTACGCTTTGATGTAGAGAAAACCAAGGAAATGGGTTTCAACATGATCAGAAAACATATCAAGGTAGAACCTGCTAGATGGTACAGACACTGCGATAGCATCGGCGTTTTGGTATGGCAAGATATGCCAAGTGGTGACCTAGGAGGCAACATCTGGGATATGAACCCTGGAAAGATCAGGATCGGAAAACATGATAAAGACCGTACACCAGAATCAGAAGCCATCTATAAAAAAGAATGGAAAGCTATCATGTCCCATCTGCATAACTTCCCTTCCATCGTGGTATGGGTGCCTTTCAATGAGGCATGGGGACAATTTAAATCCAAAGAAATTGTGGACTGGACGATCCAAAACGATCCTTCCAGATTAGTGAACGGAGCATCAGGTGGTAATTTCGATGCACCTGGACATATCTTTGACATCCACAACTATCCAGATGCTGCAATGCCAAGAGCTGAACTGTTTGGTGACAAATATGTATTGGTACTGGGCGAATATGGTGGTTTAGGCCTACCGGTAGAAGGCCATACCTGGCAACAAAAGGATAATTGGGGTTACCAGTCTTTCAAAAATGCGGATGAGTTGAAGAAAAGATATCAAGAGGTGGTTTCTGACCTAAGCAAATTAATCCCTAAAGGATTATCTGCTGGAGTATACACACAGACCACGGATGTGGAAGTCGAAACCAACGGATTGATGACATATGACCGAAAAGTTATGAAGATCCCTGCGAATGAATTGAAAGAAATCCATAGCAAACTTTACCAAAGTGATCTGGTTAAATAGAAACGATTATACCCAATAATAGAATATAGCAAAGCTGGTCGAGAGCAATTTCGACCAGCTTCTTTTTTAAGTTTAGTTAACCTAAATCTTCTTTCATTCGACCTTTAATTTGACCTTATTCGAGACACATTCGGAATTTTCGCAATATGGCCCGAACATGCCTCGAATATGGCTCGAAACTTATTCTCCATTTTTGATTGAAAAATTCCGGATATCACCGCTATTATTATTGGAAATTCCTTAATAAAGAAAAGGCTGACTAAACAAATAGACAGCCTTAAGATAATATTATATTAGAGCACTAATAACGTACTTTAAGCACAATCTGCCCCAAATCGTTCAGTTCTTCTTGACCCGTAAAATAAGCTTTCCCACCTTTTGAAAGTACATTCCAAGCGATATTGGAGACAATATCATCGACAACACCCGCTTCTTTTGAATCATCAACCAAATCAAAAGTACGGTCTGATGTCATCTTAACGGGCTGCTCATAATCTTGCTGTACCATAAGTAACTCTCCTCTGCCGTCAATGGCTGCTTGATAGATATCTTGAAGGTCTGTCAATACCTGACCGGAGGATACGGCTTGCTTCAAGTCGCCAATAGCATTGGAACGCTCTTCTTTTTGCAGGTCCTTAATGCTTTCAAAGGCCTGCTTTGCCATTTTATCAGGTTCTGAGGCATCATAGTTCATATTGTCATGGGCTATGTACATCTTAGGAATATCGGCGACCTCCATGAGCATCGCATAATTGGGCTCCGTGGAGATAACCACAACATCCAGATCATTTGCATTATGGACCTCAACAACTGCCTTATCGATTTGATTGAAATATTCTTTCAAACGGTTTTCAACTTTATTATTGTCGGATCCCGTCACTTCCAATGGATTGGCATCAAACGGGAAATCATCGTTTACGATTTCTTTCTCAACTCCATCGTTTAATGCTTCAAACAGATGGGCACCACCTTGGGCTATGGACAAAATCATATATTCTTTGGTTCTATTCAATGCCTTGATCAAAGGTTTAACAGCAAAAGAATCATCAATAAAGACGGCCTCATTATCCACCGGCCATGGTGAAACGACCATTTCATCAACCTCCTTGGAAATAAATACATGCAAGCTGTCCATTAATTTTTGGGATGTTACCTTTTCTGGCAATGCTTCCAATTTTTCTAGGATCTCTGGAATATCTCTTTTTCCATACTCTTCAAGTAATCTGCTTTCCGCTTCCTTGATCAGGTTTTTGAGAATGATTGGATTTTTCTCGCTATCAGGAAAGGTTCTATAGGTATTAAATGAAAGTGTTATACTTGGAGATTCATTTTTTTCTGTCAACGACTGAATTATATCTTTTAATGCCATAGGTTTTATTAATTAAAATTGTGAAATACTGCTTATTATCTATATATACAACAGGTTGGAGGGCTTATGGTTTTAGATAATCTGGATAAGGTCCAGCTAGTTGAGGGATTAAATGCAGAATATTACAAAAGATGGATTAGGATAGCTAAATTTGCCTTTTAGAAACGATTTATGAAGAACAAGCAGAAAAATTTCTTTCAAAGGCATTTGGATGAGATCAAGGATACTATCTTTCCCTATGATCCAGAGGACAGTCCTGGACAGAGGCGAAGAAAAAAATTAGGTTGGGTTATGTTTTTAATTTTGATGACATGTGGACTGCTATCCATGGTAATAGCCGTATCCTTTGCTCACTAAGGATATTTTTACTGAACCCCTATTTTGTAGGTTATTGTCTTGCTTGGCTCTTCGTGAGGTACAGCAGGTTGTCAGGGCATCCTATACCCTATATCAATAATTGGCTTACAGATTTTGTCTTTGTTCCCTTGATCGCCCATTTTGCCTTTTGTGCAGGAATATTCATACTAGATCTAAAAAAAGGCTTTTCATTTCCCTTATGGCAGCTACTGGCATTGGCTTTCATGACATCCATTTTCTTCGAATACCTAAGTCCAAGAATCACAGATTACAATACTGCTGATATAGTTGATGTGGTCTGTTATTTTTCAGGTGCTCTTTTCTATTATTTCATCCATCAGCCGATTAATAATAAAAAATTAGCTCATGAGGAGCGCAGGTTACCAGCGTCCTCCAGCTCCACCTCCTCCTGAAGAACCACCACCAAAGGAACCACCACCACCAGAGGATCCGCCTCCACCAGAACCAGATGAACCACTGCCCCCTGAACTTCTTTCTAATTTTGGAATGATATAGGTGCCCAATACGATCATGTAATCACAGTTTTCGCATTTGTCGATCTTTTCACCTTCACCAGAACTCGTATAGGTAGCTTTCTTGATAACTTTTTCTTTATCCTTCTCCAAGGTAAAAAAATGACATTCCGGACATTCATAAAGCCGCTTGTTGACATCCCATGGAATTAACTTGATCTCTTGGGATTTATTGTTTTTCCAGATCTCATATCGCCGTGACCCAATCTTTTCTTCTTTTATTTGCCCTTTGTTCAGATACTGGCTAGTTTCAGCCTTTTTGGAGGTTCTTACAATTCTTTCCCAATCCCCAGAGTTATCGGGTGGATCATAACGATGTTTATATTTATTCAGACGGAACAGGATACCGCCCATATTGAATAGCGCTAATGGCGCTAAGATGGAAGGAATTAAAGTCAAGCCTGCAAATTTTTTCAGCGCTATTCCTTTTTCTTTCTCATCCACATAGCTCTTTTTGATAGCTTCTTGGGTATCATGGATTTTCATCCACAGGACCAAACCCCAAAAAACAAACAAGAAATATGGCGTATTCTTTACCTGATAGACTTGTTCGAAATTTTTAAATATAAATGCGAAAATGAAAATAGAAACAAACATTAAGAATCCCATACAGCCTAATCCATAGAAAAACGGAGCTATGGGCTTTAGTTTTTGTTTGTCAGTTTTTAACCTTTTACCTATTAAATGTATATAGATATAGAGGAGCAAAAAAAAACCTATCACTAAAAGACTATTTTTGAAATACGGATTTTGAAAGCTAAAAAATGGAATAGCTTCGGGCATCATGGATTTTAATTCTTCCAGCGAGTTAGGTGATTTTAGGATTTTGGAAATAAATTCACTGGCCTGTAGTAATCCGATTTCATAATTTCCCTCCTTAAAATTGGGTACCAGATATTTTTCACCTACCTGCTTAAGATAGATATCAGGAAAGATCCTTTCCATTCCATAGCCAGAAATAAAACGGTATTGACGTTTTTCTTTAGCAATGAACAGCAAAAGGCCATTATTGGCCTGTTTGTTTCCTATCCCCCATTTATTGAACAAATCAAAGGCAAATTGAAAATCATCATCCGATTGATAATCATTGACAAGCACAATGCTATATTCTGCTCCTGTCTGTTTTTCGATATCTAAGGATATACTATCCAGTAAACTGACTGTATAGCTACCCAATATCCCATCTGGGTCACTGACGTAGTAATCTTGACCTTTAGATTTAGGATTAGGCACCTGATCGATGCTATAGATTGTTTGGGCAGTAAGACCAGATGAAAATAGCAATCCACTTAGGATTAAACCAATCCATAATAAATTTGTAAATTTTAGTGCTAAATGATGTTGGATATCGCTCTTCATCGATTCAAAAATTGGGTTACATAAAAATAATAAAATCTAAGCTGTCATGCTAAATGCGTTTAATAGATATATATAAAATCGACAAACATTATGTCATGTTTTTGGGTAATTAGATTAGGGAATTGTAATTAAATGGTTACTAATCAAGTCATAATGATAGCATTACAGTTTCTTGACATTAATTTTGTAGAATGGTCTATATTTTGAGAACAGCAGGATATGACAAAGATATTGAAAGTATTAATCGTTCTAGGATTGATCATTGGAATCACTTGGTTTGTATGGGAAAGGATAAAACCAGCTCCCACAAAAGAGACCAATCACCAGATACTAGTGGAGAAAATCGAGTCAATGGGTAAACTAGAACTTGTAAAATATCGCTTGAGCGATGTCGTGGAGCATAAGAATATGACAGCTTATCTTCCCGATGCCAGTGTTTTGTTGATCATCAAAGCGGATGCGGTTGGTTGTATTGACTTGGGAAAACTGAAAGCAGAAGATGTAAAGGTCATCGATGATTCAGTAACCATTAGTTTACCGAAACCAGAAATCTGCTATGTAAAAATAGACCACAAAGCTTCAAAGGTGTATGATACTAAAATGGCATTTTTTAGGGAAGCGACCTTGGTAGATGAAGCTTTTAAGGCGGCTGAGCAAGAAATCACCAATCAGGTTAAGAAGTCTGATATTTTGGAACAGACCAAAAACAACGCTACGCATGTATTGCGTCCTTTATTAGAAGGATTAGGCTATACAAAAATCAATTTAACTTTTTATTAGAACAAGGATGTCAAATAAAGAGCGGAAAGATGTATTTAAGGTATATGATATCATTGGGGAAAGCTTCTATGAAAATAGAAGCCAGAACCTGATGGAAGAAAAGTATCTAGAATCGATCTGCTCGTTGATTCCAAAAGCAGGGAAAATATTGGATCTGGGTTGTGGCTCCGGGAAACCGATCTTCGAGTATTTCAAAAAAAGGGGATATAAACTGCTTGGCGTAGATGCCAGTGAAAAAATGCTGACTATCGCCAGAAAAAACTTTCCTGAAGATGAATTCCTATTGATGGATATGCGCCAATTGAACCTAGATCAAAAGTTTCATGCCATCATTGCTTGGCACAGTTTCTTTCATCTGGAGGCAAAGGACCAAGAAAATATGTTCAACATATTCCAAGAACTTTTGGAGCCTAATGGAATATTGATGTTTACCACTGGCAATGAGCATGCGGAAGTTTGGAGTGAAAATTATGGGCAGAACTTATATCATGCTTCCTTATCTCCTGAACAGTACCAAGAGCTATTGTCGGTACATCAATTTAAACTTATCCAGCATAGCGTTGAAGATCCCGAATGTGGCGGTGCTACAGTTTGGATCGCTCAGTTAATCCAATGATTCCTTAAACTTCACTTTTTTCATATTAGGAAGGAAATATGCCGTGATGCCAATTAAAGGCAGATACGCACATACCATATAGATATTTTCCAGTGAGGTATGATCCGCCCAATAACCTAGGATTGCAGCTCCTATCCCTCCCATTCCGAATGCAAATCCATAAAAAAGTCCGGAAACCATCCCTAATTTTCTCGGTAAGAGTTCCTGTGCATAGACTAAGATAGATGGAAAGGCAGAAGCCATGATCAGGCCTATGATAAAGACCAATATGCCGGACCAAAAAAGGCTAGCGAAAGGCAACAACAGACTGAATGGCGCACAGCCAAGAACGGAAAACCAAATGATATACTTCCTGCCCAAATAATCTCCTAAAAAGCCTCCAAACAGGGTTCCCAAAGCAATAGCTATCAAGAAATAAAATAGATATACCTGTGACTGTACATCGCTGATGGCAAATTTTTCCATCAGGTAAAATTGCAGGTAACTGGTAATGCTGGCAATATAGACGTATTTAGAAAAGATCAACAGAAAAAGGATAAAGATGGAAAAGTTGATCGTAGCATTCGATAGGTCAGGCAATTTGACCATTTTTTTGGCCTGTCCCTTTACGGCAGTAAGGACCTGCTTGTACCAAACCGCAATATAGGAAAGGACGATCTGCGCAAACACACCTACCAATAAGAACCATAAAATATAACGTTGACCATGCGGAACGACAAACAAGGCCAGTAATAAGGGTGCCAGTGCAGAACCTGTATTTCCCCCGATCTGAAAAATGGACTGTGCCAAGCTCCTTTTCCCGCCAGAGGATAAAAAAGCCACCCGAGAAGATTCAGGATGGAAAATGGAAGATCCAATACCAACCATAGTTACCGAAAACAATACCGAATAATAATTATTGGAATAGGCTAATGCAATAACTCCAATGATACTGAACATCATGCCGATCAGTTGGGAATATGGTTTGGGATGCTTATCAGTATAAGCGCCCACAACTGGCTGCAATAAAGAGGAAGATAGTTGGAAACAGAAGGTAATCACGCCAATCTGCGCAAAGCTCAGGTGAAAGTTTTCTTTCAATAGTGGATATGAAGCGGGAATAATCGCTTGGATCATATCATTGGAAAGATGGGCAAGGGCGATAGCAAGGAGGATTGGGTAAGAAGTTTTCGATTGATCGTATGAGAATGATTGTTTTGGCATAAACTGACAAATAAATTAAATTGCTGTAAGCAAATCATTAAAAATCAAAGCGTATATCCAGACAATAAAATCTTATTGGGAGGGTAAACTGCACAAATGTAAGGCATTAATAATTGGAATTCCAAAGAATCCGGTATAAATCTCCTTAAATGAATGCGAGGTTTTAAGAATTTACTTTATCTCAATAAAAAAAGCGCGAAAATCGCGCTTCTTCTCTCATTATTAGTCTATAAAAGCCAATAAAAATGGATTATTGACCGTAAAAAATCTACTCATTTATTCTTAGGGCAGGCTTGATATCTTCATAAATAGCCATGTATTCCATTCCTGCCTGTCCAGCATTGATCACTTCACCTTGTACCATGACCTGCACATTTCCGTCTTGCTGTGGAACCTCCAATACTTTTGAAATCTTGACATGTCCACCTACTGGAATTTCAGATTTCAGTTCTGCATTCGGCATACTGTTCTCTGCTGAAAGAAAATATCCAGATTTTCCACCATCCGAATGCGTGTAATGATAGTAATAAAGGGGTTCTTTGGTAATGAAAATATTGTTTGCAATATCCGCGTATTTAGGATCTTTGGTCACATCTCCCTTTTGACCTGTACAGGCAGAAAAAATCAAAACCGATAATACAATGGCTATCCAACTTAAATGCTTCTTCATCATGTGCTATTTTTATAAGTTTAAAAATTAATTTGTTTCTATTTTCTATTGATGGGATAAAGGTCAGGATAAAGCCCTAAAAGCAAGAAAATATAGAATGACAAAGCGTATACAAGGCATTTTTGGCTTATATACAATTTATATACAGGAAAATTAAGCGTACAGAATCTCCCTCAAAGTAAAGGAGTTAGGGATGAATAGATTGGAGATATGAGACCTGTGCAAGGACACTTTGGCTTTTTTGGACTTATTCCATCGAGGGCAATATGTCAAAAATAATCTTCGGGAAAAAAATTGTGGGTCTGGATAGCCAGAGATATCCAACATTAATTTCGTTGGTACGAAGGATGGATTTCAGAATAACGCTTACAGCATTGATTTGTTGAGGATTGCATTTCGCGTACAGTTCCTGGACCTTCGGTCCAGGATGGCATGACCCATTGAGGCGTGAACCGTCCAGATTCTTCACTATTCGTTCAGAATCAAAATGCGCTAAAGAGGGATTCAGAGTGAAACGAAGAATCTATTTTTCGGTGTTTTTTAGGATCGTGGTCTTTCCGAAATCGTAAGATGAGGGAACTATTTCAAATGTAGTAGGGATAGTTCCGAGACCCATCGGGGTGCCCTCAGGGTGACACAGAAAGGGTATAGAAAAATATTTCACCCACGCTGAGGGTTGGTCAATTTAAATATCCAGATTCTACAAAGATTCCACCCACTCTGTGGGTTTATTATCTGTCCTAAAAGGAAAAAGGAGTTAATCACCCTAAAGAGTGATATTGATGTTAGGATTGCAGCAGACGGGCTTATGCAATAAGCCCCTACAAAATCGGCTACCTTTCCAGCGATACGATTGACACGACCTTGGCCCATCCGATAGGTGAGCGGAGCCGATCCCCTCATCCCGAACATCCTGGTTCATTCCCAGATCGTGGTCCATCCTCGAATCCCGAACATCTTGGTTCATTCCATGATCTTGGTCTATCCTCTCATCCCTTTAATACTGGTTCAATCTAACCATTCCATTTAAGGACACATATTATTTAACACTAAATGTTTTGGAAGAATTGGATGACTTGATTCAAGTTCGTGTCTTTCAATATGACTTTTTTATTCTCATCCATTAAATAAATGGTAGGTGTAGCTTTGATCATATACAATCCTTTGGTAACGACTGTTTGATTTTCATCTAAGCCATTGATCCAGTTGCTAGGTATATTTTTTTGATAGTTTTCCCAAATCTCCTTATTACCATCAGGGTAAAGCGCTAAAATCTTAAGGGCACCTTTTTCAAGGACAGCATTAAAGCCAGGGTTAGATTTTATCTGACCTATAGCCTCTTCACAAGTACTACAACCAGGCTCATAAAAGATAAGCATGGTAAATGGCGCTTTGATTTCATTTAGGGAAGAAATAGAGCCATCTGCTGTAAGGAAACTGAAATCAGTGGCTGTGCTGCCCGGCTTATTTTTCCTTAACAGGGGCAATAAGGTTTCATATTTAATCTTTTCATCTGGAGATAGCTTACCTGACCCGATCAAATAGTCTAAAAAAGTTTCATAATACTGATCATTTCGCATTGGGGAATTAGGATTGCCAAGATAGTTGTCAAATTGGTACTTAAAGAATTCAAAAACTGAGTTTTCGATCTTCGCTTCATTTAACAGATTTTCTATACCATCTTTCAGGGTATCCGGTTGAACCAATGGAAAATGTCCTATATAATCAGCGACAGCTTGTTCCCCATAATTAGGATCAAACAGCTTGCTGGTATCCCTAAAATTGAAGTTGTCCCAGAAATGGTTGAATACATAAGTGATCTTTGCCTCCTCCCCTTGGATATTATCAGGTGCTTTTGGCGGGGTATAGGCAACAATTTCGGTAGGTTCACCTAAGGCTTCGGCATCATTGTTTTTCGAGTTTGTATTTTGGTTACAAGATGACAATAAAAGAAATCCGGCAAGGAATCCTAAGGTCAATATATTATTTATTTTCATATTCAATTTATTATAAGGCATTAACTAGAAATACTGTGCCAAGGTAAGTTTTTTTGATAAAATAAGAAGGATTGTTGGGGATTGGAAGGCATAAAAAAAGAGAAGCCTTGAAATCGGGCGAGATCAAGGCTAATTATTAATAGTTAGTGAATCTAAGCTTACCTATTCAGGGTATACTTCACACCTACCGAGGTAGATACGGCCCCTTCAAAATTCCTTCCTCCCACTTCACCATCGAATTCGTCACCATACAGGTTACCCCTGATATCCAATGTGAAATCTAACTTATCAGTTAATCGGAAAGTTTGCAGCACTCCAAGGTTAGGACTGAATTTCAGTGATCCTGGATCAGACAATACGGCTCCGAAACCGATACCCACGTAAGGAATTAAATTGTACAAACGATTTGGGTCATAGCCCAATGCATCATTAGTCCAATTGAACATAAAATCTGCATGAACATTAATGAAGTTAAATTTTTGGTACTCCAATGATTGACCAGAATGAAAAACTTCACCAGTTGTGTACATTTTAGTTTGGGTAAGGCCTTTGTAATGTAAACCGTTCAGCCCAAGTCTAATTGCAAATTTTTCGTTAATCCATTTCCCTCCATACACCTCAAACTGAGGCGTGATTCTTTTTCCGACAGAAAGTTGTTTGTCATGGTCACCAAAATATATTTGACCGCCCACACTTGCACCAACAAACCAATGATTCAATTCGGAACTTTCTTGGAAAGCTTTCTTCGCTATGAATTGCGTTTTCCAAGGGGTGTCATTAACTGGTTCCTTCGCGAAACCTACAACTGCAAACAATGTTGCAAAAACAATACTACTTAACTTTTTCATTAATGTTGTTTTATGATTAAAAAGAAGATTTTTTATTACTATCAGTTTATATACTAGCAAACAAAAATCGCTTCTTCTTTTTACGAACGCTTCTGAATGTAATGCATTTAAACTATACAACCAGCTTAAATACTTTTCTATAATTTTTGAAAATTAATAGTTAGTGTGATTCTATTTTTTTCAATTTCTCTCTGAACAACATTACGAATATACATGCTATTTTAACAGGAGCAAATTTATCAGAATCTCAAAATTATACTATTAATTAATTTTAAAACATCAAGATTTTATATATTTTCATCAAATATTTAAAATACATTCAAAGACGACGTTCTGAAAGAAACAATTTTGTCTTTTTATGACATGAATTTACTCATAACATTTTTATTTAACAATAAATTGAGTTTGACTTTAAATGATTTTGTAAATGTTTATCTACAGTCAATTTTAACTTGGAAACTGGGGAGAATCAGGAATATTAAATGGAGAACAGCAAAGGGCTGTCCATGCCGACAGCCCTAAATTATGAATTAGGATAGAATGAAATTATTTTCGGATACATCGAGTATTTAAGTTCCCTCCCCAAGAGGATGCCGCCCAGTGTTCCCAGACATAGTCACCAACAAGCAAATATCTTCCATCACTAACGCGATAGGTAAAAACTCCTGTTATGGCTCCACCGGCAAAACCTGTTTCGCTGGTCCAAAAATATCCATTAGTACCGTCCTCATTTACACCAAATATTCCGGCAATAACATGGAAATAGCCAATTTTATTAACCCTCATTTTGTTGCTAGGATAAGGAGCCGCTGTTCCAGTAGCTACGTATTCAACATAATCACCAGTCAATTGACGATTAGATCCAGTTTGCGAAATCAGCTTGTCAGTCTCAGCCCTGTTAGGCATTTTCCATTTTCCTAAAGGATAAACTCGAGTACAAGGGTCCTGGGCACCAATGGTACCCCCTGGAAACGGAGCTTTAAAATTCCAATATTCCTCTGAAACCCTGCCATATATAGGCTCGATCTGATGTCTGAAACGATAGGCTCTATCTGCCTCACTAAAGTACAGGTTAGCTCTTGACCAACGAATACCATTTACAGTTACGGCCGATTCAATCAAGTCCATCGCACTGGTCAATCGATGTCCCCATGTCATCTCTGGCAAGTCCATTGAAAATTGGAATGGAGTCGAGAATGTACGTGTACCTACTCCATTATAGACCTTATCCAATTTTATCGTAAAGGTTTGTACATTGACAGTCATTGCAGGGATTGGAGTTTGTGCAGCAGTATAATAAGAAGCAACTTTAATCGTATCCTTTGTTTTTACACTAAAATTGGTAAAAACAAGATTACCAACATCAACTGCCGTCATATTTTCATACTGGTCGGTAAGAACATTTAAAGTACCTTTTTGGATATAATCTGTTCCTGCAAAATTCGCTGTAATGCTTTCCAAGCCAGCAAACATCCCTCTAGCACTCAGTTCAGCGCCGATTTTTGAGGTTCTGTGCGCAAACCTAACCAGCAATGGCTTATCAACATTTCCAGCACCTGTAACCGTTACGGTTCCGCTTGCATAAAGCAACGGTTTATCCACTGCCGATTCAATTACTGGAGCAGCTGGATTGGCCACATCTGGAATGTTATCAGTCGTATTATACGAATATGCATACCAAGTATACTCTTCACCTTTCACGACCTCCACATGTGAAGCTACACCCGACTGAGCATGTAAGGAAGTAACAAATTTACCGTCTTTATAAAGCAGTAATCTGTACTTAATTCCTGGGTCCATAGCAAGGGCTTTTGTCGCTGACTTTCCTGCTGTTCCTTTTGCAAACTGATTGTTGGAAACGGTTCGGTCTCCAGCAACTTGATCTTCTTGCAGTCTTACAATAGCATCAAATTCTTTGTAGGTCACATCTTTTTCTTCCAATACCCCTGTAGGCAATTGGGATGAACTCCTTGAATTGGAAGCTTTACTAGCTTTAGTATCGATTTCGTTTTCAATTCCCTCTACCTGAATGCTTAGGGATGCTGCAGACCCAGAATCGGCACCGTCTCCTGCACCTGCATTCTTATCACAACTTGTCATTAATCCTAAGGAGATAACTCCTAAAACACAGAATCTAATAAGACTTGTATTTGACATTTTTTGATATAATTTCATTTTATTTTTTTGCCCTTAATTCTATAAATCAATTTCATGGGTTTCCTTGGAATCCATCCAGTTATCAATTTCTGGAGTGTAGTTACCGTTGGTTCCGTTGCCCGGTGTAAAAGTTGCGGATGATGCAAGGATTCCTTGCTCGAGTTCAATTTTTAAAAGCACAATTTTTGGTGATACATATACACCCAATACTTTCTTTTTCATAGTTATTTTTTTGTTTCCAACCATTCTCATGGTTGCTTTTGAAGGATCTTTGATTTATTGATAATATAGATATACTGTTCCCCAAGATTTTATAACAGCATCTTCTAAACCCTTCTGTCATCATTTGACTTCTCCCAAGCCAGTTAATTAATTATTGATTCATTCTTTAAATAATAATAAATTATCATTATTTATTGGCACAAAAATATGGCAACATTATAGGGTATTCAATCATTAGATTTAATTAATTCGGTTATGTAGTAATAACCTTACAACCAGATTGTTACAATAAACCGAAAATAAATAATAGGTTTAATTTTAGTAATATTAGCGTCTTGAGTAAGGTTTAAAATGATTTCAACAACAAAAAGTTTTAGTAATTATACACCCCATTAACCTCAAATAAAATATATTAAGCCGGCAAAAGGTTTATGAATTAAATTTCGGAAGGAAAAATAGTTGCAGTGCTAATTTTTAATTGCACGACAAGAATTACATTTGCTAAAACGATATTATCATGGAAAAAGTAACCATTTCTGTAACTAAAAAAGGCCATAACAAACAATTTCGCACTATTTTGGGTAAGTATATAGGAAGGTTCTATCACATTTGAGAACGGAATTAAGTAAATTAGGTCAATAAACCAACGAAAGGAGGAAATCATGAAGATCATCACTAGGATTTGGCATGGGATTACCAAAAAGGAGGATGCAGACGCATATTTAAATTACCTTTTTGATACAGGGATCAAGGACTATAGAAGCATAAAGGGGAATCTTTCCACCAAAGTCTTGAGGAGGATTGACCATGATATTTGCCACTTTATGACCATTACCGAATGGGATTCGGTCAATAGCATCCAGGAATTTGCTGGAGAAACCTTCGAAAAAGCAAGGTATTACAAGGAAGACAAGAAATACCTGCTAGAATTCGAAGAGTATGTTACGCATTTTGAAACTTACTTGATTGATTAAGGGTTTATCATTGGAAGCCTGAAATAAAAGGTACTTCCGACTCCCAATTCACTTTCGACACCAATTTTACCGCCTTGATTTTCAATGAAGTCTTTGGAGATAGATAATCCCAATCCTGTTCCTGTACGTACGCTGCCTGGTATTTGGAAATATCGGTCGAATACCTTCAAACGATAGGCCGCATCAATACCTTTACCATGGTCTTTGACGGAAAACAATAAATGCTTATTTTCCTTTATAAGGGATACAACAATCTTACTGTTTACCGGTGAATACCTGATTGCATTGGTGATAAAGTTGGTTAGCACCCAAGCCGTTTTTTCCTCATCCACATATATCTTGGATATATCATCTTCTATTTCAGTGCTGATTTCAATATGCTTCTGTTCGGCTTGCATCCTGGTCGCATTTAATGCATACTGAATAATTGGCAATGGGTCCGATATTTGGGAATACAGCTTAATGTTCCCTGTTTCAACCTGCGATACATTCAATAATTCGCTTGTTATCCGTAATAGCCTAAGGCTATCCTCTTCAATTCCTTCTAATAGCTTTTTTTGTTCATCGGTCAATGAACCTGTTCTTGGATGTTTAAGCAACTCAGAGCTCAACTGTATGGATGCAATTGGAGTCCGTAACTCATGCGAAACCGTTGCGATGAAATTGGTCTTTGCCACATCCATCTCCTTAAAGGCGGTGATATTCTTCAGTACGATCAACTCCCCTATCTTCTGGCTTTTCAATTCCCCTGTAGGCGTAATTTCCATAGGAATGACTTCCTTTTCAAAATAACTTTCCTTATTGTCGGCAAAGATCTTTAGCGTTGACTCTCTATTATTTACATCGATCAGATTACGGACCAAATCATTGTGATTTACCAATTCATCAATATTGCTATGTAATAGGTCTGTGCGCTTTAGTCCTGAAACCTGTAGGCATTCATCATTGATGAAGATGATCTTTCGGTCCTCATCCAGACCAATTACAGGATCATGCATGCTATTGACAAGCGTTTCTACCCTTTTCTTCTCTTCGAGGATCTGATCTAATTTACTGTTCGAGTACTCTTGAAGTCGTTCAGCCATACTATTGAATGAGCTCGCCAGTTCAACGAATTCGGAATCTCCTTCGAAATATAAGCGTTGTTTATAATTTTGACGGGCGATCTCAGAGATGCTTTCCGTCAGTTTTTTGATAGGATTGGCAATATTGCTTGGAAGATTGATAAATAATACAAAACCAATAAGGAAGCAGAGTGCGCCAATAACGGAAATCAGGACGAAAGCATTGCTTGCCATTTCCTTGGCATGATCACTTTTCATGACAATGGCATCCATATTCACGGTCATCAGTTTCACCAAATCAGCACGGAATTCCTGACCTACAATGGGATCGTCTGGGTTTTCCTTTAAGCGGGCCAACTGCGTGGAAAGCCTCTCGGTGATGTCCTTTTCACCCTGTTCAGTTACATTTTGTTTCTGCCTAGCAAAATTGCTTTCCAATTGAGCTATGGCTTCTTTATTCAAATGCATTTCATCTGAAGCCTTCAGCATATTGCGGGCATACTCCACAGAATTGTAGTTTGCTGAAAGCACGTTCTCCGTATCTTTCTTCAAGGAGCTGACAAATAAGGTGCTTACCGCAGCAAGGATCAGGATCATTAGAAATAACAATCCAATACCTAAATAGAGTTTAGCTTTAATTTTCATGATAGAATAATGATGTCAACTTGAATCTTTTCCAATTTCTTTAATAGTCTTCTAAATATCCCCATGGACCAAAGGATCCTGAGGAATGGCCAATATGGCCAACCAACACAGAGGGTCGTGATCTCCATACGAAGAACTTGATCGACGATGCTCTCCGGCACATCCTTCCCTTGAACCTGGATAACCTGTCCACCCAATTCGGTCGCCAATTTAAAATTATTAATGAGATAACGTTGCTTATCGAGCGCTATTTTATCGGTGCTCTCTTTTGGGGTCTGTATATAAAGGACAAACCAATCGGCTTGATAGTAACTCGCAAGCCTTGCTGTTCTCCGAATCAGGTTCTTGGCTTTCTTTTCATCCGTTCCAATGCATACCATAAACCTTTCTGCCTTGCGCTTTGAATCTGGTTTTTTTTCGCGTTCATGTTTTTTGATCGCATGGGCAGCAACTTCTTTTAAAGCCAGCTCCCTCAACAAAAGCAATTGCTCGGATTGAAAGAAATTCTTTAGCGCAGTCTCAATCTTTTCCTTTGTATAGATCTTACCTTCCTTTAATCGACCGATTAGGTCCTCAACGGAGATATCAACAAAGACTATTTCATCTGCTGACTGGATTACCCGATCTGGAATCCGCTCATAGACTGGAACAGATAACAAATCCCCAACATCTGCCTGTAGACCTTCCAGATGTTGGATATTGACGGCTGATATTACATTTATGCCAGCATCCAGCAGTTCCATTACATCCTGCCAACGTTTTTCGTTTTTGCTTCCCGGAACATTCGTATGGGCAAGTTCATCCACCACCACGACCTCAGGATGTTTCTGCAAAACCAGATCGACGTCTAGATCTTCTAACTCATTGCCTTTATAGTATATTTTCTTTCTTGGAAGCAACGGCAAACCGGCCAATTGTGCAACAGTCTCCTCTCTATTATGGGTTTCAATATAACCTATCTGCACATCAATACCATTCCTTAATAGGTTATGCGATTCCTGCAGCATCCTGTAGGTTTTCCCAACACCAGCACACATCCCTAAATAGATCTTAAACTTTCCTCTTCTGGACTGTTTGATCAGTTCCAGAAAGTGTTCGGCCGATTTACGTTGTTCTTCCATTTTAAATAACTGATTAGAATCGCCAACCTAAGGCAGTGCTAATTGTAGTACTATTGCTTTTTAATTCTGATTGGTTGTTCACAAATATTTTTTCAGAGGAATTCAAATTCCTGACTTCGGTTCTCCAGATCAATCCTTTATACAAGTCTACATCAAATCCTGCAGAATAGCCAAGAATGTTTGTCCCTACCTCTCCATACCTTCCGAACACTACCCCATCCTCATCATTAAAATACTCCAATCGTGCATTCATTTTAACTTTAGGACCAATGGCATAATTTGCTTGGATTCCTGCATTCCACCAATGGTAATTTTTTGAAAGGAGCGGTTGCTTCTGCATCCCGTAATCCCAGTTTGCCAAGATATTCATCTTATCGTTTATCGCAACCTGAACATATAAATCATGAAAAAACCTTATGCTGTCTGAGCCTTCATCACCTATATACGAGCTACTGTTCAAAACAACAGATTCAACTGGCTTATACTGGATCTGATGCCCGAAGGACATATTTTTACTTGTATTTGGCAACTGTATTCTTTGCCAGCCATTTAATGCAACGGCACCTAAATAAAGTTTGGAATCCTTCGTGGTATAGGAAAGTCTTGCTCCTGTTTCAAAATAAGGAGAATTCTCCGCTGCTAGGCTCCTGCTCAAGCTAATATTATCCAGACCTATCGCACTTTCCCCTCCTATATGAGAAGGCAATACACCTGCATCGATCCAGAGTTCATGGTTCTCTAAAAGTTTAAAACCTACATTGGCCTCATACACATTTTTCCAAACCCCCTCTTCTCCTGCATAATTAGCATTCATATAACTCCCAACAGCTATAGCCAAGTTACTTCTAACCCTTTCCCCATCATACGCTGCTTTGAGCATCGCCAGATTAACAGAAAACTCATTGCTACGGTTATGGCTATAAATAAATGACGGCCTTTTGTGGTCCTCAGGTTTATTGAAATCATAGGTATAATACGATTCGATATAACCGGAGATTGTCAGGTTCGATTTCAATGAATCGGAGATTTCCTGTGCCTCAACAAGACTAATACTTAAAAAACCAGCAGCAGAGCAAAGAAATTTATTGAGCATCTTGAACTCCTTTCTTATTGGCCATTTCGTCTAATGCTAAGTTTAGCTCCAATACATTCAGCTTCTCTGGACCAAACATACCCAATAATGGCTTCTCAGTCTTTTCCTGGATCAGTTCCATTAATGCAGATTCTTCCAAACCTCTTAACTTAGCAATCCGAGGAACCTGAATTTCCAAAGCATTAACAGAAAGATGGGGGTCAAGACCGCTTCCGCTTGCTGTAACGATTTCGGTTGGAATCTGTTCTTTGTTCACATCCGGGTTATGTGCCAAAAAATGTTCGATCCTGCCCTCCACTTCCTGTATATATTCTGGGTTAGAACCTGCTTTGTTACTGCCACCAGATCCTGCAGCATTATAATCTACAGCTGATGGTCTAGACCAGAAGTATTGATCTTCTGTAAACTGCTGTCCGATATTTTTATAATATGATTTTCCATTTCCTTCTACAAGAAAGCCTTTTCCTTGATTAGGACTCAATTGAGCGATTGCCCACACAACAAATGGATATAGTATAGCAAGTAAAATAAAAGACAAGATACTCATCTTAATTGCCGGTAAAATATGTGTTTTCATTTCTGTTTAAATAAATACTGATAATAATAGATCGATCAATTTGATACCAATGAATGGCACAATCAATCCTCCAAAACCGTAGATCAAAATATTTCTTCGCAACAAAGCGGATGCACCGATAGGCTTATAGGCCACACCTTTCAATGCCAAAGGAATCAACATAGGAATCAGGATAGCATTGAAAATAATAGCTGAAAGGATTGCTGATTCAGGGCTGCTCAACTTCATGATATTTAGTGGAGCCAATGCAGGGATCATGGAAACAAACAGAGCTGGAATGATGGCAAAGTACTTAGCAACATCATTAGCTATACTGAAAGTGGTCAATGTTCCTCTGGTCATCAATAGCTGTTTACCGATTTCTACGACTTCAATTAGTTTGGTTGGGTCATTGTCCAGATCCACCATATTACCAGCTTCCTTGGCCGCTTGAGTACCGCTGTTCATCGCAACACCCACATCGGCTTGCGCTAATGCAGGCGCATCATTGGTTCCATCCCCCATCATGGCCACCAACTTACCTTCACCTTGCTCCCTACGGATGTAGTTCATCTTATCTTCAGGCTTCGCTTCAGCGATAAAATCATCTACCCCAGCCTTTTTAGCGATATATTCTGCGGTCAAAGGGTTATCACCAGTCACCATAACCGTTTTGATTCCCATCTTCCTCAAACGCTCAAAACGTTCTGAAATACCTGGTTTGATGATATCCTGTAATTCAACGACCCCCAAGGCTTTTTCATTTTCAGAGACAACCAATGGCGTTCCACCATTCCCGGAAATGCTTTCCACCGTTTTTATGACATCCTCCGGAAAATTATTGCCTGCAGATTCAACCAGTTTTTTAATGGCATCAGTGGCACCTTTTCGGATCCGCTGATTGGCGATATCCAGCCCTGAACACCTTGTCTCTGCAGTGAATTTGATAAATTTGGATTCCTGCAATCTAAAGGGCGCCAAATCTAGACCTGCTAATTCGACTATAGACTTCCCCTCAGGAGTCTCATCGCTCATGGAACTCAATGTCGCTGCACGGATTAATTCCGCCGAATCAACACCTATTGCAGGATGAAACTTCGTAGCCTTTCTATTACCAATGGTAATCGTTCCGGTCTTATCCAATAGCAATACATCCACATCGCCAGCTGTTTCAACGGCTCTACCAGACTTGGTCAATACGTTCGCCCTTAGGGCACGGTCCATCCCAGCAATACCAATTGCAGATAGCAAGCCGCCAATCGTAGTTGGAATAAGGCAGACAAATAGCGATATGAAGGCTGCAATGCTAATAGGCACATTAGAATAATCTGCAAAGGGTTTCAGGGTCACACAGACCAAGATAAAAACCAGGGTAAAACCAGCAAGTAAAATGGTTAAGGCAATCTCATTTGGTGTCTTCTGTCTTTTGGCACCTTCAACTAAGGCAATCATCTTATCCAGAAAAGACTCCCCCGCAGTAGCGGTAACCAATACAACGATTTCATCAGATAACACTTTTGTCCCACCTGTCACGGAACTACGGTCACCCCCAGCCTCTCTAATGACAGGTGCTGATTCCCCTGTAATAGCACTCTCATCAATGGTCGCAAGGCCTTCAATGATCTCCCCATCGCTGGCGATAATATCTCCCGCCGTACAGACAAACACATCTCCTTTTTGCAATTGCGAAGATGGAATGGTCCTGCCATCTTTCAATTTAGCTGGCGTTTCCTCCCTCGTTTTCCTCAAACTATCAGCTTGAGCTTTTCCCCTAGCCTCTGCCAAGGACTCAGCGAAATTCGCAAACAATAAAGTGATCAATAAGATAAGGAAGACAATAAAGTTATATCCGAAGGAACCTTGCGACTGATCTCCCAATAATATGGCAATACATACCACTAACATCACCACAGTACAAACCTCAACAGTAAACATGACTGGGTTACGAAGCATTTCTTTAGGATTGAGCTTAATAAATGCCTGTTTAAAAGCAACTTTTAATAACTCGGTATCAAAGAATGGATTATTTGATTTCATTTTGAATCTCAATTAATTATTTAATAGAAAAATACTCTGCAATTGGCCCTAGGGTCAAAGCAGGGAAAAACGCCAATGCAGCAACAATCACGATCACGGCAAATACCATAAATCCAAAACTTGCTGTATCGGTTTTAAGGGTTCCGGCACCTTCTGGGATATATCTTTTTTCAGATAATATTCCTGCTATGGCAATTGGACCAACGATTGGAATGAACCTACCAAACAAGAGCACTATACCGGTACTGATATTCCACCATAAAGTATTATCACCTAATCCCTCAAAACCACTACCGTTGTTCGCTGAAGCGGATGTGAATTCATAGAGCATTTCAGAAAAACCATGGAATCCAGGATCATTGGTCGTACTTGCTCCAATACTAGGATAGGCAGCAGCAATTGCGGTCCCAATCAAAATCAGGAATGGATGGATCAAGGCTACAATCATGGCGATTTTCATCTCCCTTGCCTCAACCTTTTTACCCAAGAACTCTGGCGTACGTCCTACCATCAATCCAGAAATAAATACCCCTAGGATAATGAATACAAAGAAATTCAGGATCCCTACGCCATTTCCGCCATAAAAGGCATTGATCATCATGGCCAACATTTCATTCATTCCCGAAAGCGGCATACTGCTGTCATGCATGGAGTTTATCGAACCGGTAGAAATTACCGTAGTTACAATCGACCAGAAACCTGATGCCGCCGCACCAAACCGGATTTCCTTTCCTTCCATGGCCCCCAAATCCTGCGTCACACCCAATCGTTCGAAGGCAGGACTTCCCTGTGCTTCCATCAAGACGTTTGGAATAGCCAGGCATAAGAAACCTATGGTCATCACTCCAAATATCATCCATGAAAGTTTTTTTCGATTTATGAAGAAGCCAAGTGCAAATACCATGGCCACTGGAATCACAAATTGCCCTATCATTTCGACAATGTTTGAAATATAACTGGGGTTCTCAAGGGGATGATTTGAATTCGCACCGAAAAAACCTCCCCCATTCGTACCCACATGTTTTATGGCAACAAATGCAGCCACTGGTCCTCTTGACACTTCCACGGTATCACCCTGAAGGTTTAACATACTATCCTTGCCTTCATAGGTCATAGGTGTTCCTTGGAAAACAAGGATCAAGGCTACCACAAATGATATCGGCAATAGGATTCGAGTACATGATTTCAAGAAAATATCGTAGAAATTACCAAGCAGCTTACTGCCCTTATCCTTAAAGGCCTTGAACAGTACAATTGCAGCCGAAATCCCAATACCTGCACTCACGAACTGAAGGAACATCAATCCAGTTTGGGATAAATAGCTTAAACCCGTTTCCCCTGAATAATGCTGAAGATTACAGTTTACCAAAAAGGAAATGACGGTATTAAATGCTAAGTCTGACGACATATTCGGATTACCATCAGGATTTAAAGGGAGATAGGCTTGAAACATCAAGACCAACATCCCTACAACAAACCAGACTAAGTTGATGGTCAATAGAGCGACTAAATGTTCCTTCCAGGTCATTTCCTTCTTAAAGTCAACACCTGAAAGTCGCATAATCCCTTTTTCGACCGGACCAAACACTTTATCCAAGAAACTAGGTTTATCGGAAAAAACATTGGCGATATATTTACCAAGGGGTATAGCAAGGATGATAGTTGCTATAAACATTAAGACAACTCCCCATATTTCTGTGTTAATTAGATTCATTTTTTCTTTTCCTTAAAATTTTTCAGGATTCAACAATACATACATGGTGTACAAAAAAACCATGATGGCGACGATTAATAATGCGATCATATCTCTAATTTTCTATAATAGTTTTTACATAAACTGACCTCATTTCCTTTGGGAAAAAGGTAAGATGTTTCCTTAAGCTTGCCGGAGATTCCATGGAAGCCATTCGTTCCAGAAACTCATTCTCAATGGCATTCTTCACATGCAAAGATCCCCCGCCATACAAAATCCCTATGACATGCAATGCTTCACGGGTCATTTGCTGTTCATCTGAAGAACCTTCAAAATTTGCCAAACAATATTCAGCAACACGTTGAAGAACCTCATATTCTGACTCCAGCTTCCCTCCCTTCACACAGTGAGGTAGCCAAGCTTTTACGGTTGAAATAATTTTACTTTCCATGTCCTTAGATTTTGTCGAAAAAATCAACTGATTTGAAGAATAGAGCAAAGCAGACAATGCCCAAAATCAATAATGCTACGGTTAATATCATGTTACTTGATGTGTTGAATGATGTAAACTTCCTTAAGACCTTGAGGGAGCTCTGAGATAATCTTGCTCCATTGCTTGGAACTGCACAAATGGTCCATTCTCGTTAAGCAGTGCATAAACAGATACTCCACATGTTGCCTGATCTGCTGATCACCTTTTTGATATAGGATACCTACGCAGGCTAATATCCGCTGCACATATCGGAAATTTTTCCTTTGACATAATTCGCGCATATAACTCACGATCACCTGCATAACCGCAGCCACATTACCTTCAGATTTTAGACTCTTCAGCCGTGGTGATAATTTCCGGATATGCCTTCCTACATAATTTGCCATCTCTTGGGATGTAATCTTTTCCATAATAAAAAAAATCATATTTGACCCTAGATGCCAATCTCTATTCCAGCCAATGAAACAAACCCCTAACTAACTACTTATCAACAGGATAAATTAAAACAGAAAAATATAGGCAATAAAAAACCCTATCATTTTGATAGGGTTGTTATCATTTTGAGAACCAGGATGAATGGGATTCGAGGATAAACCAAGCTCATGGAATGAACCAGGATGCATAGGATTTTAGGATAAACCAAGATTATACTACAAACACATATGAAAAGGATTACGGTCAACCCTATTTAGGGATGGACATAGGTCTAAATACTTAATACTTAATACTAAATACTATATCTTGTACTCCTCAATTTTTCTATACAAGGTAGCTACTCCGATTTCCAACAAACGTGCAGCTTCGGCCTTGTTTCCTTTCGTAAAGGCCAAAACCTTTTGGATATGCTTACGTTCCATTTCGGCGAGTGCCATAGCTGATAAGCTATTGGAAGTACCTTCTTGCATACAAAACTCATAGGGCAAAGCGTTCGCATCCAACGTATCGCCTTCAATGAGAATCAAACTTCTTTCGATACTGTTTTTAAGCTCCCGGACATTACCTTTCCAGGTATGCTTTTGCAGTAAATCAATATAGGAATCATCTATTTTTGGAACAAGCATATTCAATTTTGCAGCTTGGAGAGCCACAAAATGTTTCACTAACAACGGAATATCAGATGTACGATCCTTTAGAGAAGGTAATGTTATCGTGAATACCGAAAGCCTATAATAGAGATCAGATCGAAACATTCCTTCCTCAGCTTCCTGTTCCAAGTTTCTATTGGTTGCGGCAATAACGCGAACATTGACTTTCGTTGGTCTACTTTCCCCTACTTTCAGGAACTCTCCCGTTTCCAGCACCCGCAATAGTTTTGCTTGCAGTTCAATGGGCATTTCACCTATTTCATCCAAGAATAAGGTTCCTTGATTGGCTTCCTCAAACAATCCTTTTTTATCTTTCAGTGCACCGGTAAATGCTCCGGCCACATGGCCAAACAATTCAGATTCTAAAAGGTCCTTGCTCACTGCAGAACAATTTAAGGCGACAAAGGATTTCGAATTCCGTTTGCTATCATAGTGGATTGCTTGTGCAAACACTTCCTTCCCCGTACCCGTTTCACCTAACAATAAAACTGTGGCATCAGTCTGGGCAACCTTCTTGCCAAGGGATATCGCATTTTGCAATTCTTTAGATTTCCCTACGACCTGATCAAAGGAATATTTCTTACCAACTTTCTCCTCCAGTTGCATCAAGGGTTTCGCCATTTCTACCTTTTGAAAAGCCTTATTGATCAATGGAATGACTTTATTGTTATCATCTCCTTTGGTCATATAATCAAAAGCACCGTTTTTAATGGCTTGTACACCATCGGCAATTTGCCCAAATGCTGTCATCAGTAAAACTTCGGCCAAGGGTTGTAGCTTCTTGATTTCCAGAACTGCTTCTACCCCATTCCCATCCGGAAGCTTCACATCACACAAAACCACATCGATTTCTTTGGTTTTTAGGATCTGATAACCAGCCTTGAGATTGGCCGCCTGAAAAACTTCCAGATCATCCCACTCCAATTGGATAATCCTAGCGAGTAATTGGCGTAGTTTATCCTCATCATCAATAAGCAAAATCTTCTTAAGCATGGTCTAAATTAGTATTTACTAATTAGTATTTACAACATATGGCGCTAAATTGTCAAAATAATAGAAAAATCCCAAGGCGGGGAGCCTCAGGATTTTATCAAACCAATTATTAACCTAAATTATGAAATTTCTTTTTTTTACTTTTTTACTTTGTTGATGATATAACGCAACTCAAAAGCAAATCGCGTCAACCCTTGCCAATCTTAACATAATTTAACAACTCAGCCCTGTTGCTTATTCAGGCATATAAAAAAACTATCCTTCTAACTACAAATGCATTAAAGTATACAGATGGTAATATTCCTGCTATGCGGTTTGTAAGGTGGAATTGATTGCTATTTTTGCAGCATGACATTCAAACATCTACTGAGCATATCCTTCCTGCTTTTATTGATTTCCCAATCTGCCTTCAGTCAGGAATTGCTAAAGGGCAAAGTGGTAAAAATCTCAGATGGGGATACGATGACAGTTTTGGACAGTCTAAACCAGCAGCACAGGATTAGGCTCCATGGAATTGATAGCCCAGAGAAAGGTCAGGATTATTATCAGGTTGCAAAAGATTATGCAGGTCAGCTCTGCTTCCAAAAACAGGTAGAAGTAGCCATCCTGGATTACGACCATTACAAACGTGCCATTGGCAAAATATATGTTGATGGTCTGGAGGTAAATTTAAGCCTATTAAAGGTTGGTCTTGCTTGGCATTTCACACAATTTGATCAATCAGAAGAATATGCACTTGCTGAAGCTGAAGCAAAGCTTAATAAAATGAATATCTGGTCTCTTAAGACCGTTACTGCCCCTTGGGAATTCCGAAAAATCAAGAGACAGCAACAGAGATTGAAAGCCAAATAGAATTCTAATTGGCTTTATTTCTAATCAGCTTAAATAATTCATTGACAAAGAGTGGCACCAAACCAAATCCTAAAACTTTTAGCCAATCATTAAGCCCAATAATTTGCAATTTAAAGGACTCCCTCAACACTGGAACAAACAGCACTAATAACTGCAAGGCAAATCCTAGAATAATGGCAAACACTAAATACTTATTTGAGAATATTCCAACCTTAAAGATGGATTTACTCTCGCTCCTAAATGACAAGGAATAAAACAATTGACAGGCAATAATGGTCAAGAAAGCCATAGTCCGTGCATAGGAATGTATATCTTCAGGAATTTGATCCTTAAATGGGTTGTAGCCATGTTCAAAATAACCGATCAAAAAGGCTGCTGCCGTCAATAGGCCGATCAAAATTCCCGCTACGATAACCCTTTGCGTACCGCCATGTGAAAAAAAGTTTTCATTTAATTCCCTGGGCTTCTCCTTCATCACATTCGGATCACCCGGATCCATCCCTAAGGCAACTGCTGGCAAGGTATCCGTGATTAGATTGATCCATAACAATTGTGTCGCCAATAACGGAACAGGCAAGCCCGCCACGATGGTCACCAACATGGTAATAACCTCGCCCAAATTACTGGCCAATAAAAACACGACCGATTTCTTGATATTATTATAAATATTTCTGCCTTGCTCTATCGCCCCAATGATTGTCGAGAAGTTATCATCCGCAAGGATCATATCCGATGCGTTCTTGGCAACATCTGTCCCTGTAATCCCCATGGCAACCCCGATATCGGCAGCATTCAAGGAAGGCGCATCATTTACCCCATCTCCGGTCATGGAAACAATGTTTCCTTTCGATTTGAATGCTTTGACGATATTGACCTTATGTTCCGGAGAAACCCTAGCAAATACCCGGTAATCAGCAATATGGGATTCCAGTTCTTCGTAGGAAATAGCGTTGATCTCTTTCCCTGTTGTAACCTGATCAAAATTTTCGGCAATCCCTAATTCCTTCGCAATGGCAAATGCTGTATTGCCATGGTCACCGGTAATCATAATGGTTGTCACCCCAGCTTCTTTCGCCTTTTCTATGGAGTCCTTCACTTCCTTCCTTGGAGGGTCAATCATACCCACCAGCCCAATAAAAACCAGGTCCTTTTCAAACTCCTCCTTCTCTATTTTGGAATCACTCTCCTTAAAAGCTACTGCTAATGTCCGCAATGCTTTAGTAGACATCGCCTCCACGGCATCAGTGATCTGCTTTTTATGATCTTCCGTTATGGGATGTAATTCTTCACTTTGAATAATATATTTACAGTTCGGAAGAAGGCTATCCACAGCACCTTTGGTATACAAAATATATTTAGCATCATGGTTATGCAGGGTCGACATCATTTTCCGATCCGAATCAAAGGCTAACTCATCCACCCTTGGTTGATTGCTCTGAAGTTCTTTCCTGTCCATTTCCCATTGATCAGCCAAAGCCAGTAAAGCAACTTCCGTTGGATCACCAGTCTGTTTATCTTCTTCAAGCGTTGCATCGGATGCTAGCACCATGGCTTCAGCCAATAGGTTTTCTTCAAAAGTATTCTCCCCTTCATCATCCACGGAGATCAAATCATCACTAAAGGTAAAAGCTTCCTGAACCGTCATCTTATTTTGGGTCAATGTCCCAGTCTTATCGGAACAGACGATGGTTACCGACCCTAGGGTCTCGACCGCTGGAAGTTTCTTGATAATGGCATTTTGCTTGGCCATTTTAGTAACCCCGATGGACAGCACGATCGCAACAATGGCAGCTAGACCCTCCGGAATGGAAGCAACCGCTAAGGAAACCGAAGTCAGGAACATCTCCGTCAAGTCTCTGCCCTGGAAATAAGATATTATAAATATGACCACACAGATACCAATGGCCACTTTACCCAGAGTTTTGCCTAAATGGTCCAGACGGATCTCCAATGGTGTCTCCTCCGTTTCCCCAGTATTCAGAAAACCAGCAATTTTTCCAACCTCGGTCTGATTGGAAGTTCCGATTACCAAACCAACTCCTCGCCCATAGGTCACCAAAGTTGACATATAAGCCAAGTTGATCCGATCTCCTAATGGGATGTATTCTTCAGCAAATTTTGCCCCTGCATCTTTTTCAGCAGCAACAGATTCTCCCGTAAGGGCAGATTCATCAATCTGAAGATTCGCGGATTCAATCAAGCGTAAATCAGCAGGTATATATCGGCCTGCCTCCAGCATCACAATATCACCAGGAACCAATAGCTCAGAATCAATCTCCAAAACCTTTCCTTCTCTTCTCACAATAGCTTTTGGATGGGAAAGGTTTCTCAAAGCATCAATGGCATTGTTTGCCCGCACTTCCTGAAATAGCCCCAGAAAGGCATTGATCAATATGACGATCAAAATGATGATACCATCGGTATATTCACCCATAAAAAAGGTAATCCCTACAGCGGCAAAAAGAACATAGATCAGCGCATCATTCAGCTGTTCAAAGAATATGCGAAAAATGGATTTCCGTTTCTGTTCCTGAAGTTTGTTCTTGCCATATTCCTGCAACCTCTTTTCTACTTCCGGACCACTCAGACCCTCCGATGGATTTACGCCCATGTTCTTGAGAGACTCTTCTACACTTAATGAATAACTATTGTTGCTTATCGATTTTTGTTCTTCTGCCATATTATAGTAAATACCCTAAACCCAAAAATAGTTCTAAATCATCTTTCTTTCGATGATTTCAATCACTTTCACTCAGCATTTTAGTTAATATGGGACACCATTCTGCCCTTCCAGGGGTAAAACTTGATTCAGGCCTTTCTTTTGGCTATATTTGGAATACACTCATCCTACCGATAGTATTATGAAAAACGCACTTTTAATTCCAACCGACTTTTCTGAAAACGCATGGGTAGCCATTAAATATGCCGCAAACCTAGCCATCAAATTTAACTGGGATATTCATGTACTCCATGTATATCAAAAGTTTGATAGACTGCTTGCCACATCAGAATTCAATGAAGCCGTAGCGAAACACAATGAAGATGCTTCCATAGGTGAAATGCTGAAACTGGAAAACAGGATAAAAACTGATTTTCCTAATCTTGGATTGACTACCGCATGTATCGACGGAAATTTGACGGAAACAATTTTAAAGGTAGCTACTGAAAACAATGCACCCTTCATCATTATGGGTACAAAAGGTGCTAGCGGATTAAAGGGATTGGTGTTTGGCAGCAATACCTTCGAAATTATCCAGGAATCCCCAATTGGAGTAATTGCCGTTCCTGAATCATATCAGGACTTTAAACTGGAAAATATCGGGATGCTGACCAATTTCCAGGCTACAGAATTTGACCTCATCGATAGTTTTATCCATAGAACAAGTCCTGCAATTGACTTGACACTTTTGCATGTGCTCGAGTCCAATAAAAGCAATGACCAGAACACTATACTATATTGGGAAGAAAAGATGCTTAAACATACAGGCGTGAATTCAGTCACGTTCAAAAGTAAACAGATGATCAATAGGATTGATGTCAAACAACCAATCCCCTATTGCATCGAGCAAATGATCCTGGAAGAAGGAGTAGATTTACTCCTTCTTACTTATACCAGGAAAAGCTTCTTTGCTAATTTATTTTCTAAAAGTTTGACAAAATCAATTGCCAATGAACTGACTGTACCGAGCTTCTTTATGCGAGAATATTTTCTCCACCCATTAAGGGATCAGTAATACTTGCTTTGCCATTTTCTATATGACCTGCATATTTAATGAATAGGTCTGGATCTTGATCCGAGGTAACCTCAAAATCATACCAGCCATTGGATTGATCCAATTTCCAATTCTCTTTTTTGCTTTTACGAGCAGCAAGGATCTTTGGCGAATGTCCATAGGAAGGATCCTGTACTTTCAGGTCCACGGTACTGTTTTTCAATTCCAATTGGAAACCCATATTCGCATGGCCGCTTACAGATTTTAGGGTTGGAAATGCTGACTTCACCTTCCCTTTGAATGCTCTATAGAATCCATTCGGCCCATGTACGGAGAAACAGAAGGTATCATTTTTTATATCGGAAAGATCTATGCTGTAAACCAACTCTTCTTTAGCTTTAACAGCAAAATTCCAGGTTCTCCCGATTTCGTTCTTCGCACCATAGGCGGTATGCGAAATCAATTGAAAGGGTACTCCTACCGTTTTACTATGGCTTAGGTTTCCATAAAGACCAAAATGGAAGTATAATTTCCCTCCCTCCACAGATAGGTTCACATCCATATCATAAGGAATGGCACAGGCTGGTTTTGTTCCTTTCTCTTGCAATCCTAAACCGGTATTAAAGGAAAGGTTATTCTTAATCTTGGAAAGACTATCAGGGTTAACGGCCTTGAAGTTACCAGGAATGGACTTATCCTTTGCTGAAAATATCCGTTCTACATATTGATCCCTGTTGACAAAATCAATGGTCGGACGCTGATTTTCTGGAATCGGCCTGAAGGAAGATGTTAGGTTTCCACAGATCAGTCTTCTCCAATCGGTCAGGTTTGTCTCCTTGACTTCTTTCTTATATTTTTTCTGGATAAAATGCTCTAAAAACTGCAAGGTCGAGGTATGGTCGCATACTTCTGAATTTACCCACCCGCCTTTTGACCATGGTGAGGCAATGACCAATGGCACACGATATCCTAATCCTATTGGACTATCATGAACCCCGGTTTCCCTTCCTGTTCTCTTATTCTCTTGCTCTACGGTTACATATTCGTCTGCTGTATTCATCCCTTTTGGAACTGCACCAGTTTCCTTTTTACTGCTCAATGGTGAAATAAAAGGCGCAATATGATCAAAGTAACCATCATTCTCATCATAGGTCAGGATAAAGATGGTTTTCTTCCATACTTCGGGATTGGCTGTCAGGATATCCAAGCTTTCAGAAACATACCAAGCACCGTACCATGGTGATCCTGGATGATCCGAAAAACGACATGGCGCTACCAACCAAGATACTGCAGGCAGGTTTCCTGATTTCACATCCTCGCGGAACTGATGAAAAACATCACCCTTAGGCACTTCTATCTCGACCCCATCTTGCCCCTTGATCTTGGAAAGCTTATGGTAATTCGGGTCATTTGTATTGGTCGCAAAGGCACGAAGATGGATTTCTTGCTCTTGCTTGCTTAATTTCTTGAAATTCTCTGCTGAATATTTTTCTACATCCTTTTTATAACCCTCCAATTCATTCACCACCTTTTGATAGGCTTCTTGGTTCGCAAATTTAGCTACGGTCAGTAAATGCTCGATTTCCTTAACTTTTTTCTGCGCAAAGCTATAATATGCTGGATGGAATTTTACCTGATATTGTTTATGGAATTCTAGGTTATTATCGGTAAAGTTGGCCAACCAATCCTCTTCTTCACCTTCGAATCCAACGGGCAGACTCAATTCATTCTGATATACCTTCCATGAAATTCCAGCTTCCTGCAATCGCTCTGGATAAGTTTTCCAACTCACATCTTTGTAATTGATCTGCGAATTATCGACATGGGCCGTAGATTCTGGATTATGGGGTTCTTCGCGCACTGTACCCGACCAAAAATAGGAACGATTGGCACTGGTACCCGTCAGGGAGGAACAGAAATGTTGATCACACACCGTAAAGGCATCCGCGAAAGCATAATAAAATGGAATATCCTTTCTTTCAAAATAGCCCATGGTCAGTGGGATATGTTTGTACTCAGGATCTCCGGCTTGTTTAGCTTCCAACCAGGTATCCATCTTCCCCTCATTGCGGGCGGCGACCATGTCGCGCCAGCCATGTGGTAGGCTTCCCATCCAGGTAATCTTGGTGTTTTCAATATCTAAATGAAAGGGAGCATAGATCTCCGCTTTATTATTCTGTTGGTACCAAACCGGCAAACCACTGGGTTGACGCATGGCCCGAGGATCATTGAATCCACGGACACCTTTCAAGGTACCATAACAATGGTCAAATGATCGGTTCTCTTGCATTAAAAAAACAATGTGTTCCGCATCCAAGTAGCTACTTCCTGGTTTGGCATCAATGGCTAAGGCTCTTTGTATTGATTCAGGTATTAGGTTTATGGCAGCAGTGGAACCTGCAAGCATCGAAGCTTTCTTTAGAAATTCTCTTCTATTATCCATTAAAAATTAGTTTAGACAGCAAAGCTATCATTTTAATCAGTTTAAACTTTAATATAGGCATTCTAACCCTAAGATTTAACCAAAACTTATCATAACCTTAATATTATTACACAAAAAAGCCCAACCTTCCGGTTGGGCCAATCTATAAACTTACCTAATCCTATTCGTAACCAGGATTCTGCAATAATTTAGTGTTCCTGTTGATTTCATCTCGGTGGAATGAACTAAAGTACATCTTATCATTCCAGCTTCTGTTTTCAATACCTGGATTCAATGTATTTACCGTATAGATATACGTGTAATTTGCTGGATCATGTTTGTACAGACTTACGGTTTTTCCCGGTTTCAATTGCCCGAAAACATCCATGATCGTTACTTTACGACCTAAGGTGGTCGAAGCGATCATCCAACGGCGTGCATCAAAGAAACGGTGCTCTTCATATGCAAGCTCAATACGTCGCTCGTTACGGTAGCGCTCTTTCAAGGCTGCCCCCGCTTCGGTAATCGCTGGCATACCTGCACGGAAACGGATCTTGTTTAACCAAGTTTTCGCTTCTGCATCCTCGCCCAGTTCGATACATGCCTCCACATAGTTCAATACGGCTTCGGTGTAGCGCAATAATGGCCAAGGAATCTGCTGACGTGTATTTTGATCTACGATTGCCGGGTTTGGATCCACAAATTTCCTGTAGTAATAACCTGTGTACGAACCATTCCAATCCTCAATCGGACTGTTTCTGGTATCCAATCCGAATACCACTGTTTTCGTTCCTGAACCGTTTCCGATTTCATAACGGCCTGTCTGGATCTGATTGAATGGATCTCTATTCCGAACGTCTTCCGTTCTTGGTTTCCAACCTGCACCATCAGCACTGATGGTCACGTAGAACCTAGGGTCACGATCCGTATAAGGTGCTGCTTTATGGGTTGGATTGTTCCAGTCAAACTTCACACCTGACCTAAACTCATAATCATCAACCAATAATTGAATTGGTGAGTTTCCAGACCAGTTATGGTATCCGTTAGGACCGTTATCACGACCTACCCAGCCACCACGCTCATCTTTCAAGTCAACAAAGAAACGACCTAAGATCAGGTCTTTCTTACCATCCGCATTCGCCACTTTACTTCCACCACCCATCGCTATATCCAGGTAATTTGCCTTACCCTCTTCGGCTGTTGCTGGAGCAGTCAAGCTCATTTGATAACCGTACTCAGCACGGTCAACAACCTTCTTCGCTGCATCCTTAGCTTTTTGCCATCTTGCTTTTCTGTCGCCTGACAAATAACCCAAGAATTCTGGCTTTCCATATCCACTGATAACGGCAGATTTACCTTTAGCTGTTGGGATATCATGCAGATCTGATGCTGCATAGGTCAATACCCTAGCTTTTAATGCAAGCGCAGCAACCTCATTGGCACGACCGTTAACTTTCGCTACGCCTGTCAATAATGTTGTCGCCGAATCACAATCGCTCACGATCAGGTTCACACACTCCTCATAGGTATTTCTTTCTTTCATGTAGTCTGCTTCCCCTAATTGGTAAACCTTCGTTACCAATGGAACAGCACCATAAAAACGCAATAGCTGCTGATAGAAATAGGCTCTTAAAAAATAAGCTTCACCTAAAAGTTGATCCGCTTTTGCTTTATCGATTTCCGGGGCCCTTAATTTTTGGATGGCAACATTCGTCGCACGGATGCGGCTGTACATGTTCCCATAGCTGTAGGTACCCATGATATAACCTTGGTCGGCAGCATTGGATCTGCTCTCGGTTACGGTATTGATTCCACGTCCTGGATGGGTAAACAATGCCTCATCCGTCATCGAAGCCATCTGCTGCTCTTCGAATCCTCCAACCCCAAATCCATTGTAGATCTCATAGATAAAGGCTTGTGCTAATGCGGCATCCGTCCACACTAGTTCCTCAGGCGCTTCGTTTAATGGTCGTGTGCTGACGAAATCATCATTACAGGAAGCCATTAACCCCACAAAGGCCAAGGATATATATTGTAATTTGAATTTAAATTTCATGTCTGTCTATTTTTAAAAAGAAACCATTACGCCTGAATTGATCAATCTAGCTTGTGGGTAATAATGCCCAATAGCATTGGTCGATTCCGGATCATAAACTTTCATTCCACTCCAAGTCAACAAGTTCTGTCCACTTACAAATACCCTCAGGCTGCTTACTCCGAATTTCTTCGTCCAGTCGGTAGGTGCATTATACCCCAATTCAACGTTTTTCAAACGTAGGTAATCGGTGTTACGCATCCAATAGGTATTGTTGTAGGAGAAGTATTGATCACTACGGTCTGTAATACGTGGATGTTCACTGCTTGGGTTATCAATAGACCAGCGGTTTTCATAGAAATCAATCAGGTAGTTACCAATGGCTCCGGATTCATCCGTACCGATACGCGTTTCTGCCCCCATGGCTCCTTGGAACAAGACTGATAGATCAAAGTTCTTATAGGTAAACCCTAGGTTCAAACCGCCCTGGAAGGTTGGCACATTGTTCTTGTCACGACGTACACGGTCATCCGGTGTGATCTTTCCATCGCCATCATAATCCTGATATTTCATGTCCCCAGGACGTAGGTTCCCGGTGATATCACTGTAATCGATTTTGTTCGCATCAATCTCTGCTTGATCTTTGAAAACACCATCATAGATATAGTACATGCCCGCGTTGATCGCTCTTCCTGTACTCTTTTGCCATTCTGGTGCTCCTGGTGCTTCATCCCAGAAAATGATCTTGTTCTTCGCATAACCTCCGTTCACCGATGCACTGAATCCTAGTTCACCGAACGTCTCACGGTAGCCGATATTCAAGTCAAAACCGGAGTTATCTACCTTACCGATGTTCTCTACCGGTAATGACATCCCTGTACTTTGTGGAATAGATGCATTTCTTCTCCAAAGGATACTTTCACGACTGTTTTTGAAGAGATCAAATTCAGCATTGAATTTACCGCCCAAGAATTGTAGATCAAATCCTAAGTTGTAGTTATTGGCAACCTCCCATGTGATGAACATATTCGGAACGCGACTTTCTCTTAGGGATTTTACGATCTCATTATTGATAATGTAAGAGTTGAAACCATAGGTGTTGAAGTATTGGTATTCTTGTAATGCACCTTCAAAATAGATATTATCGTTACCCATCTGTCCATAGGATGCACGGATTTTAAAATAATTTACAAATGGCACATTCTCTTTCCAGAAATTCTCTTCAGAAACCATCCAACCTAACATCGCTCCTGGGAAGAATCCATAACGGGTATCTGTAGGGAACATGTAAGAACCGTCCACACGCCACAATAACTCAGCGATGTATTTGTTCTTATAATTGTAGTTGAACCTACCGAAATAGTTCAAACGAGCTCTTTCCCATGCACTACCATTGTTATCCTTTTCTGTATCACCACCAGCGAATAGATAGTCGATATTATTGGAGATAAAGTATCTTCTAAATGCAGAGAAATTGTCGTTTCGGATCGTTTCGCGGTTTACCCCGGCCAAGATATTAAAGATATGGTCACCAATGGTTTTATCATAAGATGCAACAGCACCCAATAATACGTTCATTTGATCTTCACTACTTTGGTTTAATCTAGGCTCTGCAGGACCTCTTTTACCAGCTACCAATTTTGGTGTGGTTCCATCGGCTTCGTAGTCACCCTGCCAGGTATATAGGAACCATGGAATCTCCCATCTTTTGGTACCTCTTACATATTTATCCACGGCTGCTGTACCGGTCACTTTCAATCCTTCCACGCCAGGGATCTTGATCTCGATCTGTCCGTTGGTTTGGAAATAATAGCGCTTGTCGCGGTCGTAACCTGTTGCATCCGTAGAAATTACCACTGGGTTTTCCCCGTATTCGATATCAGGTCCCGGCATTCCATTTGGCCAGTAAGCTGGCATGGTCGGGTTACCACGCATCAACATACGGAAAATGGTTCCTGCTCCTTTTGTTGGAAAGTTCCTGTTTTCCTGTCTGCCCAATATACCAAACTGTGTTTTGATGTATTTGTTGATATTGGCATCCAAGTTCACACGGATATCATATTGTTTATACCCCGTTGCTGAATTCTTGTAATATCCATCCTGGTTCAGGTAACCCATTGACATTAAGTAACGAAGGTCTTCGGTACCACCTTCCAATTGCACATTGTGCTTGGCTTGTGGTGACCAGTTCTTTAATGCTTCTCCGTACCAATCGGTATTTGGGTGACCCCAAGGATCAGATCCATCAGCAAATAGTTTTTTGTCCTCTGGATCAAATGGAGCCGTTATCGTGTTACCATTCGGTCGCTTATAGGAACCTGCTGAATTAAAGGCATCCAATGCAGCGCCCCACTCGGCCACCGGAAGTTTGTAGATTTCCAGTTCATTTCTCATTTCGGCATATTCGCTTGCATCAGCCAATTTTGGGACTACAGTAGGTTGCGAAAAACCTTGGTTGAAGGTATAGGAAAGCAATGGCTTGCCTGTCTTACCGCGTTTTGTCGTTACCAAGATTACCCCGTTTGCTGCACGGGCACCATAAATGGCTGCCGACGCATCCTTCAGCACCGAGATGTTCTCGATATCTGCAGGGTTCAAACGATCGATACCTCCAGCACGTGCAGGGATACCATCGATTACGATCAGTGGACCTGAATCTCCCAAGGTGTTCGTACCACGGATACGGATATTGGAACCATCATAACCCGGTTCACCACTTCCATTCGTTGCTACCACACCCGGAACACGTCCGGCCATCGCATTGGATAGGTTGATTGCAGGAGATTTTTTCAGCTCTTCCCCCTTAACAGCTGATACCGCTCCTGTTACGGTTTCTTTCTTTTGTGTACCATAACCAACGACTACCACCTCATCGATATTATCCGATGTCGGGGTTAGATCTACGTTGATGCTGGATTGATTGGAGACAGAGACTTCTTTTTTCTCTAGTCCCACTGAAGTAAATACCAAGGTTGCTGACCCAGGCACACCTTCCAAAGAATAATTTCCATTTTCATCGGTTGTTGTGGCTTGGTTAGTTCCTTTAACACTTACAGTTACTCCGGCCAAGGGTTGGCCTGTCGAGATATCTTTCACTGTTCCTCTTACAGTTACTTGATTTTGCCAATGCGTTGCAAAATGAGTTGCATGCACTGCGGAATGGGAAAATGCGGACACAGAGGCAATACTGCAAAGCATTGTGATTCCTCCAACCCGAAGCATTTTTAACCCACCCTTTCCATTGAAAAGATGGCGGCGTTTAACCATAGAATTAAGGCGTTTAAGTTATTATAGATTTATGTTTAGTTATCCTAAGATAGACAAAAGGATAAGATGTGCAAACCATTCGCTAAATAAAACGCTAATTATATCCGGTAAATTTTCTTTTTAAAGAAATTAAATGTTCAACAAACATTTATCAACCTATTGCTTTTCAATAAATTAAAAAACATCGGAGTATCTATACTAATTTCACAACATATTGTAACAAAAACTAAAGATAATCTAATTAACAGGCTAAATTTTCAAAAATTTATAACAAAAGCTCAATTTATTTCTATACGAAATATTTATAAGTAAACAAAAAATTAATATATATTTATAACTAAAATGTTGACCTTCAATAATATTAACATTATCTTGAAAGAAATATTTTCAAGAATTAATTATTAACATGAAAACCATCCTAACATTATTAATCTTTTTCAGTAGTTTTCTTTGGACTGCCGTATACTCCATAAAAACCCAAATTATGACCAGCGAATGGACCTTGTTTTTTGCTTTATTTATCACTTCCCTTTTCCATCTATGGATCTATAAGAAGAAATATAAAAGAGTACCTCGATATTAAACAAATCAATCCTATATTAACCTGTAGAAACTAACTCAAAAACTCTCTTGTTTTTGATCAGAATACCCAGTGATTTATACAGGTTTTATTCGAGACTCATTCGAGACATATTCGAGAAACAGCCGAAATTTACCTTGAAAAAATAAGGTGATTGATCATGATTTTTTCAGCATTCTTTCGGACTTGACTTTCCATCAAGTTAAGAAGTCTTCGAATGGAATGTGGATATAGATTGATGCATATTGCGAATTTTGAAAACAAGACCAAAACAAGGTCAATACTTGACTCCATACTCCCCTCCCCAGACAATATCATTTGATTATTTTTTTTTCATACTGAGGTTCATCCGAAGTATCTCGGAGCAATGCAAACCTAATATAAAAGAATTTGGATTGGCGTACAGTGCGTCAATCTTAGATAGTTTGGTTTGGCGAACAGTTCTGCACCTTTGCTGCAGCATGACAGGACCTGAGGGAGGAGAACCGTACAGGTTCTTCACTAATCGTTCAGGATCAAAATGCGCTACAGGGGGATTCAGAGTGAAACGAAGAATCTATTTTTTATTTTTTTTGGGAATTTGGGGTCATTCCGAAATCGTAAGATGAGGAAACCATTTTTTTTGATTTAATTCCATTCAGAAAGATCTATTGAAAAATATTACACCCGCGCTGTGGGTTGGCCATTTCAAACATTCACTTTCTACAAAGATTCCACCCCATCGAAATAAAGCCCCAATTCCTTGGGGCATAAAACAAAAAATAATTTTAATGAATAGATTCCTTTATTTCAAGGCCTCTTTCAAAAACATGAGCGTATGATTCCATGCGCGTTTAGCCATCGTTGGATTATAATCAGGAGATTCCGGATTTGTAAAAGTATGTTTGGAATTGGCATAAGTAATGATCTGCCAATCTGCTTTCCCTTCATTTAATTCCTTGACCAAGCCCTCATAATGTTCCGGTTTTACCCCAGCATCATCTGCGGGGTGCTCGACTAATACTTTGGCTTTGATTTCTCCATTTGGTCGGTCGGCAGCTTTTGCTAGTCCACCATGGATGCAGACCACTGCTTCTACTGGTAAACCTCCCCTAGCCGTTTCTAACGCTCCGGTACCACCAAAACAATAACCTATAACAGCGACCTTGGTTGCCCCAGCTTTCTTTAGTTCGTCTATGCCTGCTTGGATCCTTTTTTGATAAGTTTGGTAATCATTCTTATACTGGGAGGACAATTTTGAAGATGCGGCATTATCCGCTGGTGCATTGCCGACTCCGTAGATATCAGCAATAAAAGCGATATAACCCTCTTTTTCAAGTGCTATAGCGGCATCTTTTGCCTCCTGATCGATTCCCTTCCATGCCGGAAGAATGAGAACTCCTGGAAGTTTTTGGCCCGCATTACTGCTGACCATCCCTTTTAAGGCCTGATTACCTTCTTTATAATCCACTTCTTTAAGCTCTTGGCCAAATACCGCATTGCTCAACAGCAGACTTAATAAAATTATAAAAGATTGATTTTTCATAATTTATAGTTTTGATTTACGATTCTAAATTTCCATGCTCTTTGATGAATGGGATAATGCTCATGACATCCATCGTAGCAAACCCAGCATCCTTGGCTCCCTGATAGGTCTTTAGGATATCTTGGGTCAATGGGTAATCAGCACCGGCATCTACCGCCAATTTTACATCTTTCAGCATAAGGTCAACCGAAAAGGCTGCGGGGAATTCATTCTTGATGATGGAAGCGGTCTTAACTTTGGAGGCTCCACTACCGCTGGCGCTTTCATTGATAATGCTCATCATATCTTCTCTAGATATTCCCAGTTTTTCTGCAAACAGAACAGTTTCAGCCATTCCTTGATATAATATGGACAGGTAATAATTGATACAGAGTTTTGCCGAAACACCCTTTCCATTTTTACCCATATATTTCACCTCCTTGCCCATCAATTCCAGATAAGGCATAACGCGCTGTTTGTCCTCTTCCTCGGCACCGACCATAAAAATCAAGGTTCCCTCTTTGGCTGGCTGGGTACTACCAGCAACTGGCGCATCGATGAAACTGGCACCTTTCGATTTCGTGATTTCAGAGATGGTCTTGGAAGCATCTTGGGAAATGGTACTCATATCCACAAACAACTTCCCTTTGATGTCCATGGTCAATATCGTCTCGTAGACGGCATGCACGGCATCATCATTGGTCAGCATAGTAAAAATGATATCGCAGTTCTTTACGAGGCTTCCGATATCATTGCAAGGAGTGCTTTTTTCAGCAAAATCTTGCATTTTCTCTGCAGTCCTGTTGTATACATAGAGGTCCAATCCAGCTTTTTCTAGATTCTTTGCCATTGGCTTCCCCATATTTCCCAAACCGATGAAGCCGATTTTATCTTTTATATCCATGCTGCAATTTAAGCATTTGGTACTGGAGCTTGTTCAGAAATAATCTTTTCATGTTTCAGCTCATCCCAGAATCCACTTGGTATTTTCACTTCAAAGGAAGCTGCATTTTGCTTGGCCTGTTCTGCTGAACTAGCTCCAGGAATAACAGAAGACACCACCTCTGGTGCTGCTGAAAATTGCAGAGCTGCTGTCCTGAGATCAACCTGATGGTTATCGGCTACCTGTTGAAGCTGTTTTAGCTTTTCAGCTGCAAATTCAGGGATCTTGGATCCATAGAGGTACCGAGGCTTGCCGGCTAGGAAACCCGCGCATAGTGGAGCGCCTACCACAATGGATAAACCTTTTTCGGCAATTTTAGGAAAGACCTGGGTAAGGTCGTCCTCATAATGGATCAGGGAATATTGGCAAGCAGAGAGGAAAATATCCGGATCTGCTACCTCCATCGTCTTTAAGATAGGTTCAATCGTATTGACCCCTAATCCCCAAGCCTTGATGATTCCCTCCTCACGCATTTTGGTCAGTTCCTTAAATGCTCCATTCTTTGCCGTTTCAAAATATGAGAGCCAATCTTTCCCCATATCGCCATTGTCGGGAGACAGATCATGGACAAATACAATGTCCATCGACCCAATGCCTAATCGCTGTAAACTATCTTCAACCGATTTCCTTGCCCCTTCAGCCGAATAATCATATTTATAGGAGGCATTCATTTGCCCCTTCCACATCAAACCTTCTTGTTTGTAATTATCGTGCGGCACCAATATCCTTCCAATCTTGCTGGATATGCTGTATTCCTCCTTGTTTTTTTCTTTCAGATACAGGCCCATCCTTCTTTCACTGATACCTAGGCCATACCATGGCGAAGTGTCAAAATACCTGACTCCAGCATTCCAAGCCGCATCCATGGCTTCATGACAAGCCAGGTCTGTGTTATGGTTAAATCCATTTCCTAACGCTACTCCTCCAAAACCACTAAGAGTTTTGGGACGAAACCTTCCTGATTGATTGTTTTTTTCCATTAAATTTTCTTTGCTTATCGGTCTATTTCCGGCATAGGATTTCCAGCCTAAGGAAAGGCTGCCACCTAAAACTAAACCTTGGTTGATAAAATCTCTTCTATTCATTCATTGATTATTTAAAGATTTATGAAAACCCTCTATTAACTGAACAGATAAAATTTGTATTTGTTGTATTAAAACAAAAAAAGCCTATCATTAAGATAGACTTATTTCTTGTATTTATCGTGTAAACCTTTTCCTTCGAGGATCAAAGGTTTTATTTTTTCCACCCGACTGAGTTTGGTTTTCTCTTGTTTGGCTTCGTCAATGTATTCGATATATTCTTTTTTCTTTCCGGGAGTAAGCTTTTCAAATGCTTCATTGAATATCCTGTCTTTCGCAAGCTCTTCTTTCAACAGGCCATCCACTTGTTTTGGGGCAGAACGGTCTGGTTTGATTTCCTTTCCATCCTTGATGGTCTGTACGGACTCTTCGATATAGGCTAGGATTTTCTTTTCATCCATATCCTTGATATCGGTAAACCTCCATTGCCTTAAAGATTTGGTTTTTCCTTCCGAAGCTGTAACCAAAACTTGTTCTTTATCCTCAAGGAAAACTCCATTGTAGAACCACAAAGAAAAGAAATCCTTGAATCCACCCCATCCAATGACGTTCTTACCTTCGTAAGTATAGACATCGGATCCCCATTTAATTTCTCGCTTGAGTGGCGTTTTATTCTTTAAGACGATTTGGTTCATCAGTTCCTGACAATCGTTCCAGCGTTCATTTTTGGTTTCCCAACTAGGATATTCCTTTTCTTTTAATCGCTCGGCATTGAATTGGACAATATCTGTAATTAATTTTTCAGGCAGCGCTTGGTCCAATGAAATTTGAATGGCTCCTTTTGAGGTTTTATATGGCTTAAGGGCATCTGCAAAATGTTCGATAGCTTCTGTTCCGGGATACAGTCCAAGGTGATTTTTGAACATGGCAAAATGGATCAAGTTTCCATTATACCTAAAAGTTGGCATCCTGTAATTGATAGTTTCCTTGGCTTCTTTTGGAGCCGCTTTTTTGATGATTGCGCGAACATCTTTCAATGTTTTTTGGCCTTCCCCATCAAAGCCTGCAATGTATTCATCGATATTGGTAAATGTTGACATAGGTAATCAGCTTAAGGTTTCATAAAATCAAAAGCCCCTTTTCTCAGGTTAATCCCATATTCAAGGCTAGCTTTCAGCGATGAAAGAAAATTAGCCCAACCTTCAGTTTGTCCAATGGCTTGCTTTATACCTTCTTCATTGACCGGCATATAGCTTTCCTTGATTCGGACTACCGTAAAATTATCATGGAAAGGTTCCAAAAAGATCTCTACCATCATCCCTTCTTCGCCTCCACTCCAATCAAATGATATGTAATCGTATGCCCGGATAAATTTTCCGGTTACCGGAAAGATATCTTCAAACTCAGGAAACTTCCATTCTACCGTCACTCCTTCCTCTAATCTTCCACTCGATCTTTCAATAAAATAATTGCTCATTTTTTCAGGATCTACTATAGCCTCAAAAACCTCTTCGATAGGTTTCAAGATCTGTATCGATGCTCTCGCACTTAGATTTTCGTTCATGTTGTTTTATTTGATAGTGTAAACCTAATTGAGTGTTATGCTAGGCTGAAAATGGATTATTAAAGTAGCTCTAGTTTTGTTAACGCCCTCAATTATAAATCTAATTTAATGTTTAATTTATCTTGAAAAAGATATTATTTATAAATCCATCCTAATGGACAGAATAAAACAGAAAAGATGATTACATTGTTTTATCATTAACGACGGACTAATTTATACAAAAAACCAGTTTACATAACATATGATGGATAAGATTGTACAGCATCAAAACATCAGTTTATTTACTCAATCCTTTGGAAATAAAAGAAATCCTGCCGTGGTACTGATTGCAGGAGCAACAGTTTCCATGTTGTTTTGGGACAGCGAGTTTTGCCAAAAGCTGGCGGACAAGGGGGTGTTTGTGATTCGATATGATTTTAGGGATACCGGTCAATCCACTTCTGTGCCTGAAGGTGAAGCAAGCTATGACATTGTAGATTTTGCTGAGGATTTGGTCGCTATTATAGATGCCTATGAAATTCCGGCAGCGCATTTAGTCGGTATATCTTTGGGCGGAATGATTGCGCAGATTGTAGCAATCAAGCATCCTGAACGGGTAAAATCTTTATGTCTATTCAGTACGATGCCATGGGGAGATTCGGACATTCCCGTCCCGGAAATGGACCCTATGATTTTAGAATTCCATGCAAAAGCAGCTGAAATTGATTGGGAAAATGAAGACAAGGTCATCCATTATTTGCTGGAGGGATCCCATTTGATGAGTGGCAAAAAACCTTTGAACGTTTTGCGAGCAGAGAATTATTTACGGGAATCCTATCGCAGGGCAAAAAATTTCAGGAGCCAGTTCAATCATGCCAGTATTGCCGGTGGTATGGAATACTATAATCAGTTGGATAAAATCAATGTTCCGGTCTTGGTAATCCATGGTACAGAGGATATTATCTGTCATTTTCAAAACGCCATATCCCTGATGCAAAAAATAAAAGGCCAAAATTTGGTTGTGCTTGAGGGTACAGGCCATGAATTGCATGAGGAGGATTGGAACCTGATCATCAATTCGATCAATAACCTAGTGAAGATTGGGGAGCAATAAATAATTTCTTGCCATAGGGCAAGTTGATGTAAATATTAATCCTTTAAATTCGACTAACACAAGAAAAAACTATAATGGAAAAGAAAAGAATTCACATTGAGACCTTAATCAATGCTCCTATTCAAACAGTTTGGGATGCTTACAATAATCCAGAAGATATTAAACAATGGAACCATGCATCAGAGGATTGGCATTGCCCCTCTTCTGAAAATGACTTACGCGTTGGTGGTAAGTTCAAAAACAAAATGGCAGCCAAGGATGGCAGTTTTGAATTTGATTTTGAAGGCACCTATACGGAAGTTACCGCCATGAACAGCATATCTTATGTATTGGGGGACAATCGCGAAACGGACATCAAGTTTAAAGACGAGAATGGAAAGACAGCTGTCAGCATTGACTTTGACATGGAGGCTTCAAATCCTGAGGATATGCAAAGGGAAGGCTGGCAAGCGATCTTGGATAATTTCAAGAAACACGTGGAAAGCAAATAAAAAACGAAGAACATGACAGAAAAGAAATATAAAGCAGGTCAGATCGTATGGGCAGATCTGACGACCAATCAAGCTGATTCCTTGAAGGAATTCTATAAAGATGTCATAGGTTGGCAGGAATATCCAGTGGCCATGAAAGATGGCGAGGAATCTTACAACGATTATGCGATGCTCTATGACGAGAAGAATCCAGCTGGAGGCATTTGCAACCAACGGGGAATCAATGCGAGCATCCCACCACAGTGGATCATGTATGTCTGCGTAGATGATGTGGCAGCTACACTGGAAAAGGCTATTGCCCGTGGCGGAAAGCTTGTGCATGAAAACAAGAAAGCCGATGGCACCTATAATTATGTAATCATTCAGGATCCAGCTGGTGCAGTTTTTGGGTTCGGTAAATTCCAATAAAATGAAAACAATATATTTTAGCGAGCAAATCAATGCTGATGCAAAAACTGTTCATTCCAAAATGCTAACCCGGGATAGTTATCGGGAATGGACTAAACCCTTCAGCCCTACATCAGATGTAAAAGGCAATTGGGAAGAAAATTCGAAAGTAAAGTTTCTATCCTTGGATCAAAATGGCAATGAGGCTGGAATGGTCTCGGTAATAGACAAGAATATCCCTGGAGAGATCGTGATCATCCGACATCTGGGCATGTTTGACCAAAACGGCGAAAAATATGAAGGTCCAGGAATTGACAATTGGCGAAATGCGCTGGAGATCTATAGGTTTAAGGAAGAAGGCGGGAAGACAAATGTCCTCTGCTCTTTGGAAATTTCTGATGAAGATGATCTACACATGTTTGATGAAATGTGGCCTGATGCATTAAAGAAATTAAAGGAAATCTGTGAACAATAGTTATGGCTAAAGTAAAAACGCAATTTACTGCAGATGATGTCTATGCATATATCGATGAAATAGACAATGAACAAAAGAAAAAAGACTCCTTGGCACTGATTGAGCTGATGGAAGAAGCTACTGGAGAACCAGCAATAATGTTCGGACCAAGTATTATCGGTTTTGGTCAATATCATTACATATATCCTACGGGGCATCGGGGAGACGCCCCTTTATTGGGTTTTTCTCCTAGGAAAGCTGCCATTTCCCTATATGTATTTACCGGATGTGAGGAACATAAGCATCTCTTGGAAGGTTTCGGAAAATTCAAGATGGGTAAAGCCTGTATCTATATCAAAAAACTGGAGGATATAAACATTAATGTTCTCAAGAACATGATGAAAGAATCGATTGCATTTATTTCAGATAAATACGAAAGGATCCATCCAGAAAAATAAACTTAATGTTTGCAGTTGACAAACTGTTGTCACTCCAAGGCTCTAATTTTATTCTGTAATCCAAAGAATGTATCATGAAAGTACATAGCACGAATTATTACAACACGTTGATCACTGTGGCTGAGGACTGTAAAACTTTAAAAGGTGAAATACCACCTCTAAAGATCGACAAATTGACTGTTGCCAATATGCAATATGATAGATTGATGAAAGAACCTGCAAAGGTTAATTCAGATGATCTGATCTTTGACATCCATGCGCAAAGGAAAGATTTACTTGAGGAGGAATTGGGAGAAGAACGAGAAAAATTCTATTCCAAAGGCCAAGCCTGTTTAAGGACCTCACCTCTTGCAAAAACCTATGGATGGGGCATTTATTACGATTCAGAAGGTAAAATACGGTTGATAGACAGTTCTAGCGATGAATATCAAACCATGTTAAGGGATGACTCGATCAAGAAGCTCCCAGCCATGCGTTCTTCTAAAAAATAGCTGACCATTCCATTTTTTGAACTGAAGTTTCATTACTTGTCCTATGGCAAGTGGATTCCTTGAGTCGCTCCGTACCTTAGATTTACTATTTGAAGAAAAACAAAACATATAAGCCATGGAAAAGAAATTTCAACATCAGATCAAGGAGAACGAAGTCATCATCACACGTACATTTGAAGCTTCTCAAGAACAAGTATGGAATGCATTTACCGATGCTAAAATATTAGACGAATGGTGGGCTCCCAAACCTTGGAAATGCAATACCAAAGAGCAGGATTTTTCTGTTGGAGGACGCTGGTTATACAACATGACCGGTCCAAACGGAGAGATCCATTGGTCCTACCTAGACTATAAAGAAATTGACCCTCAGAATTATTATACGGGAGAAGATGGTTTCTGTGATGAAAATGGAAACCCAAACAAGGATTTTCCAAGCTCAACCTGGAGGAATGACTTTTCTTCCAGTGATGGGGTCTGCACAGTGACCTCCTCTTGCAAGTACGACTCGGCAGAGACCCTTAAATCCTATTTGGATATGGGCTTTCTCGAAGGCTATGAAATGGGATTGAACAACTTGGAGGCCCTACTCAAAAAGTAATCATTGAAAAAAATTAGACACATTAATTAAATATAAACCAGAAAAATTAAAACATTATGGCAAAGGTTCATGCTTATTTAAACTTTAACGGTGATTGTAAACAAGCTTTTGATTTTTATCAGAAGGTTTTCAAAACAGAGGTCCAAGGGACATATCTATTCGGTGATATGCCAGCAGATCCAAATTTCCCACCTCTACCTGAAGATGCCAAAGGAAAGGTCATGCATACCTCCCTGCAAATCAATCCTGATACCATGTTGATGGGTTCGGATGTAGTGGAAGGTTTCGGACATAAACTGACCAATGGAAACTCTATTTATATCATGTTGGATGTACAGAATCCTGAAGAAGCCAAGGAACTTTTCAATTCGCTTTCTGCAGGAGCAAGAAATATTGAAATGCCATTGGAAGAAACTTTCTTTGCTGAACTGTATTCTTCTTTCCAAGATCAATTTGGCATCAATTGGATGATCCATTTTGAAGGAAACAAGAAAATGGGTTAAAAGACCTCTGATCACTAACAATTAATCAATCAGTACCACATTTTCTGAAATGTGGTACTGATTGCTAAGGAATTCATTTTATTGCAAGGTATCGTATGGGAAAATTCAAACTCAATGCTAGCAACAATATCGCATTAAAGATTCCAGAAGATTCATTCGAAAAGACATTACATTTCTATCGGGATATACTCTTGATGGATACCGAGGAAATTAAAGTAAATGACCCTTCCGTCAGCAGGTCAGCAAAGGTATCCTTTGGTCCTATCTGCCTTTGGTTAGATGCAGTTCCTAATAGAAAAGAACCGAAAGTACTATTTGAACTCAGCACAGACCAGCTTCAGAAAGCTATTGCTTATTTTAAAGCTAATGATATTGAGCTGGTCAATCCTGATGAAGAAGGATTAGAAAATGTGGATTGGATCAGGGATCCTGCAGGAAACATCCTTCACTTATCCACTGAAAACAAAGATTATTAGCTCGGCTTCTAATAAAAATCACACATTATGAGAAAATTAATCGTACAAGAATATGTTTCGGTGGACGGTTTTGCGGCCGACCGTGATAAAACCACCAGTTTCTTTGACGGAACGCGCATGCATATCGGAAAAGAGATAGATACGTATATGGTGGAATTCATCAAAACCATTGATAGCATCCTGTTAGGTAGAAAGACCTATGAAATGTTTCTGGACTTTTGGCCTAATGTTGATCCTTCCCAGGAACCAGTGGGACCTGGTCTGAACGCCACAGAAAAATATATTTTCTCCAATACATTGGAATCTGTTTCTTGGGGCGATTGGGATTCAGCCACCTTGGTGAATGAAAACTTTGCAGATTTCATTCATGAATTGAAAGCAAAACCAGGAAAGAATATAGTAGTCTGGGGAAGCCTCAGTTTAACGAAATCCTTGTTTGAGGCCAAGTTAGTAGACGAACTACATCTCATGGTCTGTCCGGTAGCCATTGGAAAAGGTTACCATTTTTTATCCGAACAGGAAGAACTTTTGAAGTTAAAATTAGTGTCGAACAATTCCTTTCCATCATCTGTTGTAAACTCGATATATCAAGTTTTGTATTAGGTGCAGAATCCAATAAAATAGCGTAGCCATGTCCTTTATCGAAGAAATTATACTCCTCACTCAATTAAACGATATTATAAACTATAAAATAATGGCAAACAAGATAATACCTTCACTTTGGTTTGATAACCAGGCTAAAGAAGCATTTGATTTTTATACGGATGTATTTCCAAACAGCTCAATCATTAAAGACAATGGCGTCGTGGTTGAAGTCAATATCATGGGTTTGAACTTTATTGGGATCAATGGCGGTCCTATTTTCAAACCTACCCCTGCAATTTCCTTTATGCCGGTCTTTGAAAGTAAAGAAGAGATTGACCAGGTATGGAACAAATTGTTGGATGGCGGTCAAATATTGATGCCATTACAGCAATATCCTTTTTCTGAATACTATGGATGGATTGCTGATAAATATGGTTACAATTGGCAGCTGTATTATGGACAACTGGAAAATGTCAACCAACAAGCAATTGTCCCTACCTTGATGTTCTGTGCTGAGCAACAGGGAAAATGTAAAGCGGCATTGAAGTTCTACGAAGAATTATTCCCAGATTTTGAGTTACAAGGCGTTTTGGAATATCCAGAAGGTCCTATAAAAGGACAGGTCCAACATACGCAATTTAAGGCAAATGGAGTGACCTTGGCTGCCATGGACTCTGGAGTTCCTCAACCATTCAGCTTCAATGAAGCTACATCAATGACCATTGTATGTAAAGATCAAACGGAAATCGACTATTACTGGAATAAAATTACCGAAAGCGGCCAAGAAAGCATGTGTGGCTGGTGCAAAGATCAGTTTGGGGTAAGTTGGCAAGTGGTTCCAAAGGACATCAGTAAATTGCTTCAGAATAAAAATGCTGCTGATGCACTCATGAAAATGAAAAAAATTGAGATATCTTCGTTAGTAAATGCTTAACGAGAACACTAATTATGCAATATATCATCTTCTTAAGGGCAGTAAATGTTTCAGGCAAGAACCTGATCAAGATGGCAGATTTAAAAGAAAAGCTCGCTAAAGCAGGCTTTCGGGATGTGCAGACCTATATTCAAAGTGGCAACATCGTCCTGCAGTCGGATGAAGATTCCGAAAAGGTTGCAACACAAATTAATTCGTTGATCCTTCAAGAGTTTGGGTTAGATATCTCGGTCTTTGTTCTCACAGAAGAAGAATTAATGGCCTCACTGGAGGCTTGCCCCTTCCCTTCTGAATTTGCTCCGAATCATGTATTCATTACCTATTTGGACAACCAGCCTGAAAATGCTGCTTTAGAAGGTTTTAAAGCTATTGATCTTGGACAAGAGGAATATTTGCATAAAGGAAAACTATTCTACTTTTATTTGCCTTCGGGGATGGCAAAAAGCAAGTTGAACAATAATTTCATTGAGAAGAAACTGAAAGTGAATGCAACTGGCAGGAACTTGAATACCATTAACAAAATGCTAACGTTGATAACTAAATAATATCAAACAAAACAATTAACCACAGATGAAATTTTTAAAGTATTTTTTATTGACTGTACTAGGTATAGTTGCATTAATTCTGATCATAGCGGCTTTTGTCCCTAAGGATTTCCATGCTGGTAGTGAAATCAGCATCAACAAACCGAAATCAGAGGTCTTTGAGTATGTGAAACTAATGAGGAATCAAGGAAATTACGACAATTGGTCCCGACAGGATCCAAATATTGAGCGTCATTATGAAGGCACCGATGGTACTCCAGGCTTTGTTTACACTTGGAAAAGCAAGAAAGTTGGTGATGGGAAACAAGTGCTGACCAAAGTGGATTCTGCTGCTGGAAGAATTGAAATGGACTTATTCTTTAACGGAACAGGAGACGCCAATAAATCTTTTATGCAAGTCGATGCGATCAATCCGGAAAGCTCAAAAGTTGTTTGGGAAATTGATGGCAAAATGCCATATCCTTTCAACCTCATGGGCTTGTTCTTTGATATGAACAAGGATTTTGATGCAGGATTACGCCATTTAAAGGAGATTCTAGAAAAATAGGTAAGATGAATGTAATTGCGCCCCAGGACTGTGACAATGCACCCAAGCGAAGAATCATCAGGGACCTCAATATTGCCTTTGCGAAAGGTGATGTTAAGGCACTCTCGGAACAGTTCCATAAGGATATCGAATGGGAAATGATTGGGGATAAAACCATATCAGGCTATGATGCTGTAGTCGAATATCTAGAAAAAATAAAAAGTTCCAAGGCTAATTCCTTGGAACTTAAACAGATCATCAGCCATGGAAAACATGCGGCAGCAAGCGGAATTCTTTGCTTTAATACCGAGAAAATAGCCTTTCATGACTTCTATGAGTTTTCATCTGCTGGCTCTGATAAAATCAAGAGAATCAGCAGTATGGCAATTTCCATTTAAATAGACTTCAGTTTTTATTCAAGAATATTATCTATTTTTATTGTACTAATTATTAACGGTATGAAAAGATATTTTTTCTTTGCCTTAATGTTGGGGACCATGGCATGTAGCAATAATACCCAACAATCAAAACAAGATCCCTTAGATACGCTTGCCAATCTTGAATTCGATAAGAACCCCATCGGTAAAGAAGCTGGCTGTAAATGGCTAAAAGATAGTATTGAAAGCTATTTTGTAAAAGATAGTGGCTTCGATAAAATGAAATTGTTGACCACCGAGGATTATTACAACTTTAAGGTCGATGCCATGAATACCGGATTGGATATAGACAGCAGCATAACCAAATTTGAACTCAAGCAAAAATGGGGCAATAAATTTGAAATAGATACAGCTAGTCTAGGACAAGGGTTTTTGATCTCTGGACAAGACTGGGGAGAAATCAAGGTTTCAAGTTGCGATCTCTTGGATGAAAACGCTTCAGAATTGAACTTAAAGCTGATTATTTCAGATTGCAAATTGCAAACGGACTATCACCGTGACATTAAACTTGTGCTAGACAACAATCAGATCAAGATTGCTAATGTAAAGGAGTATGATTAATGCTCGTTAGCATAGGTATCACTTAACCATTTGAATACTGGCTTTTTCTCCTGTTGCTTCAGTTTAATATCCAAGATATTTAATAGCTCTTCTATAAAAGGATTGATTTTCTTATCATCTCTATTGGTAAACAGACTGATATTGATGTCTCTCAAAGGAATGCTCATCACCAAATTATTGAAACCTGTGCTTTCTCCGGTATGGAAAAACACCTTATTCCCAAATTGATCGGTGGCTACAAACTTGCCCATACTATAGGAACAGTCCTTATTTATAGCGATGATGTTTTTATCAAAAAATTCGTTAAAGTTTGAACCCTCTTCCATAGATTTAATGAAAGCTTGGTTCCAAAGTTTATATTCACTCGCTGAGGTATATACCCCACCATCTCCTTTTGTAGCACTGGTAAGGCTTTGATCTGCAAAAACAAACTCATTATCCTTCAAATGATATCCATAGGCTCTATCCTTAATTTCGTCTTCAGGATTATAGACTAAGGAATTGTGCATATTCAATGGCTTAAAGAAATGATCCCAAACAAATTCGCTAAAGCCTTGTCCCGATGCTTTCTCCACGATCAATGCCATAAGGCAATAGGCCGTGTTGCTATAACGAAACTTAGTTCCAGGACTGAAATATACTCGATCTAAAGGCTCAATTAATTTCAGCACATCCGAATCATGTAATTGTTCCTTCAGACCTTTAGGAATGATCTCTTCATAGTCGACAATTCCAGAACTATGGTTCAAGAGTTGAGGTACTGTCGCATTCCTGATTTCTCCTTTAAGGTTTGGGAAGAAATCACTCAACTTTGCAGTATTAACATCTATTTTGTTCTCCTTAATCAATTGATAAATAGCAGCAGCCGTAACCTGTTTGCTGACCGATGCCATTCTGAAGTTTGTTTGGACATCAATCTTCCTTCCAGTTTTTAAATCAGCAATGCCCTGCCCTTTTGCATAAATGGATTTATTGTTATTATCATAAACTTCCAGTACGATCCCTGGATCATTATCCTTGGGATAATACTCCTTCATAAGGTCATCTATCTTTGACTTCACATCCTCTTGTGCGAAAGTAAACTGCAAATTGAATAATAAAATAATGGCAATGATGGTCTGCTTCATAATTTAGGTATTAATTTCAGCCAATATAATTATTATTAATTGCAAAGACCTGAAACAAAAATTATTTAACTAGATAAAAAAAATAGGCGTTAATTTTCATTAACACCTATCCCTAACTTATACTTTACTTGACCTAATTTACTGTGCTTATTCCAGTTTTCTGGAACTTTCTATAGCGATCTACCTCATCTGCTAACTTTGAAATTGCAAAGCCAACGATGGAAGCGTCATCCAACCATCCCAACACAGGGATAATATCTGGAATAGCATCTATTGGGGAAATAACATAGACGATTGTCCCCACAATAATGGACATATTCCATTTGTTCATCTTGTATCGACCGGAGAAAGTATCCTTTATCATTGATATCAATAGTTTTAACTCATTGGTTTTGCCTTCTAAATGCTGAGCTTTTCCTTCAGCGATCTCTATATCTTCGTTTGTTAATTTTCTATTCTTAAAAGTATTAAACAGTAACAATGCCCTGTTAAAATAGTTTTTTTTCATTCTGTTTTTCATCAGTTTTTAATAAGACCTCACAAATGTAAAACGGTTTAATGAGCAATTCATTATTTTCTCTCTAATTTTTAAGGACGCTTAGCTACACAGTTAAAGTATTGAAAACAAATAATTAACATTTACACAATATCCAGGAAACAATAACGTTATCATTATACAAAAGAGGTTATTTTAAAATCATTGAGACATTAGTTTCAAGAAGAAAAAGTTAAGATAACTTTTTAAGTGAAAAGGTTGACAATCGAAAAATGTCAACCTTTTCTATTTTATGAAAGATTTTTTTAATATTTTTTTCCTAAAAAAAATCAATTAGGACCAAAGCGGTTAATTAAGAGCGAATTAGGCAGTGTGAAATTATTATTGGTAATGATTTAGTAATGGTGCTTACTGCATTCATTTATATTCAAATTCCTTGTAACTCAATTACAAAAGTACAAAAAATAAAGCAATGAATCACTGGAAAAGCAATTACTTGGTACAGCATGCTTCAGTGATAATTATCAGATAATTCAACGGGTTATGATTGGTCAAATAATTTATTAGCTGTCATAATCTATATCCAAATTATGTCTGTATAAAAGACCTACAAGGTTAAGTGCCGAAAACTTCGCTTTTTTCATCTTGTTAACGTCTGGGTCTATAGCAAAATTTACTGCTGTCCTGAAATCTGTTTTTTCTAGAATAGAATTAGAGAATATAGCAGAGGAAAGGTCACATCCTAAAAATTCAGAGGCCGTCAGATCAGCCTCACCAAATTCAACGTCTTTTAATGTACAGTTCTTGAAAGTAGTTTTTCGAAGCTTTGTTCCAAAAAAATTACTGTAGTCTAAATGACATTCCGTAAACGAAAACGAAAACGCAAACTTGCTACATCTTGCAAAGTCTACCCCCAGCATTTTGCACCCAATAAATACAGCATTCCTGAATCCGGTTCCGTCAACGTCCACCATTGAAAAGTTACATTGTTTAAAAGTGCAATCTTCAAAATTATTGTCCTTTAGATCACTCTTGTTAAAATCACAACTGACAAATTCACACTTTATGAATTCTCTGTTTCTCAGTTTCTTTTCAGAGTAATTTATACCGGAAAATATTTTGTCTTGATGAATTACGGTTTCTTCCATTTTATATATTTTATATCCAAACAAGTTTAATTTTAAATATCAACAGTTTTAAGTAAGCACTTGAGAATCATTTTATTTGTTTTGTGATTCAATATATTATCCATTAATTGGTGTTAATACCTAATAAAGAATCGGTTACTTTAATTGCTGTAAAAAATTTAAAACCTTGGGTTTATCTTTTTCAGTAAGGTGTATACTACCCATATTTTCTGAGTACCAGATAGCATCTGCCACCAGAAAAACAATAGTACTATGTATGCTCAACTCCTCTCCATCGGTTGGCAAAATGTGAAGATTGTACCAATCTTCCCATTGTAGGCGATACTTGGAGTTAATCATGATTGCTTGGAGAATGATTCGCATTGTTTTAGCGTATTTTTCATCATTTTTCTTTTCTAAGATAAATTTCAGATAAGCAAAAGCACCATCCTTATCGACATTTTGATCTCTGTATTTTTTTACTTTATCCGTAAGGTTAATCAGGCTTTGATTTACTAGCTCATCCAGTAATTCTTCCTTATTCCTAAAATGATGGATAATCCCTCCTTTACTCAAACCTGTCCAATCAGCAATAGATTGAAAAGTTACGTGGTGCCAGTCTGATTCTGATCCAATGTGAATAGCCGCGTCGATAATCAACTGCTTACTTAATTCCGGTTCCTTTTTTCGGGTATATGAGCTATTTTCCAAATTATATCTTTATAGTTTATAACAAGCAACATTTGCAAAGATACCGAACGTTTGGTTTGTTTTGACATCGAATCATTAATTATTTTAAATACTTTTTCATTAACAGTTATGTCCTTTAATAAGACATGTCCTCATGGTGTTTTTCTGATTAAAACATAAAAATATTGCTACTAGAAATGGATAAAAATTTCCCAAGTTGGTTAGTACTTGGGAAATTTTCTCGTTTATAATAACAAATTTTGTAAAATATGGAAGAGACTATCTAATTTCTAAATATGTCACTTATGAGAATATCCCTGCCAAATATTATTGCTGAAATAAACAGTAAAGAGAGTAGATTATCCTCAGAGTTATCTCTGATTGTAGAAGAAGCCTACCAAATGACGATTTTTTTGCAAGATTTACTTCTCTCTGTGAAAGATTATGTAATCTCAAACGGATTTAAAAACAACGAAGAAGAAATTGATTTCTTCCGAAACATCAAACCATATATTTTAGGAAAATTAATCTACTACAATAAGCTGTTTAGAATAGAAACCGTTTGTCCAGTCAATGAAGGTGAGATCTATCATAAGTACTTTTCTAAGCATCTTGAAAAATTGAAGATAGATTACAGTGAGCACATCTGTAATTCTGATTTTTATAGATACTATCGTTCAGGCAGGGTTGACAGAGATGATTTATACTTCAGGTTAGGTAATGTTAATTGTTATGATGGATTAAATAGTATTGCTTTTGAAATCGATTTACAATTCTCAACTTACTATGACTACAAAATTGCCAAAATCATTTCAAATGATTTGCTATATTCTTATTTAATAAATAAGATAGCCCCTGATGATAATACAGGTATAAAACTGGATCATATAGATTCTATAAAAGAATTAACATGGACAAACTCAAAAAATGCACTTATTGAACTAATTTATGCAATACATGCGTCAGGAACAATTTGTCATGGCAAAATTGGGATTAGAAAGCTCGGCTTGATCTGTCAGATACTTTTTAAAATTCCTCTTAACGATGTACATCATGCATTTCATAGAATGAAAACTAGGAGTGGTTCGCGAACTACATTTTTAGATCAGCTTAAAATATCTCTTGAAGAATATATGGATAAAGATCTATAGTTACTTCGATACACCAATCTTAAAAGCAGTACCCTAAACGTACTGCTTTTTTCTTTACCCATATTTGCCAATTGGCAAATGTTCACAAACCGTTATTGCTGATGCTTTCATGTATTCTTAATGCCTAACAACTAGGTGTTTATATGATTCAAGAAAATTTAAAAAAAACTCCAAACCAATTGGCAGAGCTTGGCAGACAATACCAGCCAGACAATCCAACTTTGTATCGTAATTAATAAATACGTGTACAATGAAAATTATAACAATCGAAGAAGAAGCGTGGAAACAGCTCAATGAGCGGTTAAAGGCAATTAATGATTTTATCCTGAAATCAGAAGATACCAGCTATGATAGCCTCTGGCTGAACAACCATGAAGTATGTCAGTATCTCCATATTAGTGAAAAAACACTTTGGCGAATACGTACAAAAGGAGAAATAGCTTATTCCAAAATGTATGGACAGTATTTCTATACCATTGGAGCTATAAAAGATATGCTTAATGCCAATGCCGTACAGACCAGCGATGAATATGTACAGGAGCTTATGGCTAAAGGCAAGAGTTACATTGAGAAAGGTAGAAAACTAAAGAATTCTTAAAGGACTACATTATGAATATAGATAGAATAGAATTTATATCGTGGATGGAACGCATTATGGATCGTTTCGATATGCTAAAAGATAGCTTAACAGATATTGAAAAAAAGAAAAACACCATAGATGGTGAAGTATTATTAGATAATCAGGATTTACTTCAGATGCTTAAAATCAGTAGTCGTTCTTTACAACGTTATCGTTCTTCTGGCAAGTTACCATACTATACAATCAGCGGTAAATTATATTACAAATTAACTGACGTACATCAGTTTGTAAGAGAAAGCTTCAATACTCCATTGCACCGTACTAAAGACAGCAAGTGACAAATAATGCCCCTAAAGGACGCTTTGGTCATACCTTTTTGTGTATAGGTTATTTTCGAAAAGATAACAGTTTTAAAACAATAAAATTATGAGTGAAGAAACAATAGATAGTCCGCAATTACCGGATCAATTATCGGAAACACTTTTGGTATTGGACAAAGAAAAAAACAGGATTCAGGTTGTCAAAGGAATTGATAAAGACGGCAATCTCAAAACTGTAGAGCCAAATGAGAAAAACCAAAATCAGTTTATGCGTGTGGATAAACACGGAGATATGTTTTCTAACTTCTTTTCCAATTTTTTCCGTCAACTGAAGAATCCTACCCATTTTAAATTTTTTAAAGTACCAGCTGATGAAGCAATTGATACGGCAAAAAAAATGCAGCAACAGATTGATACACCTACTAAAGAAGGGGAATCAGTAATGGCAAAGCATGAGGTAAAAGAACCAGAGTTAAAACAAGAAAATCATAAAAATATGGAAACAACACAAAAAACTCCGGAAACAGGCGAATACCGTTTCAAGCCGGAACAGATTGATTGGGAAATGATGAACAATCTTGGATTGAGCAAAGAATATCTGGAAAAGAGAAACTTGCTTGATCCTCTTTTAAAAGGATATAAAACCAATGAATTGGTAACAGTTACGCTAAACCTCGGAACTGCTGTTTCCCGTCCTGAAGGCAGGTTGTCTTTACAGCCCGGCGAAGATGGCAAAGCTGTTATGCTTATCCATAGCGTAAGAAAAGAACCTCAATTAAACTTCCCTTTCTTTGGGCATGAATTCAGCAAAGAGGATAAAGAGAATCTGATTAAAACAGGCAATATGGGGCGAACTGTTGATCTTAAAAACCCTAAAACAGGTGAAACAATACCTTCCATTATAAGTGTAGATAGACTAACCAATGAGCTTATTGCTCTGCGGACAGATAAGATTAAAGTACCTGATGAACTAAAAGGCGTACAATTGAATGAGCAGCAGAAACAAACTCTTATGGAGGGTAAGCCACTATTGATTGAGGGAATGATCTCAAAAAAAGGTACTTCATTCGATGCTACAGTTCAATTCAATGCCGACAAACGTTATGTAGAGTTTTTATTTGATAGAACCACCAACAATAAGCAGACACAAAATCAGCAGCAAACACAATTACAAGGTACTTCTCAGGAAGCTCCGCGAAATTTCCGAGGAAAAGAACTGGATGACAAACAGTACGAGAAATTCAAAGAAGGTCAAACTGTATATGTAGATGGATTACTGGATAAAAAAGGCCAGAAATATCAGGGTTATATAACTTTTGACAAGGAAACAGGCAAAACAGGCTTTTCGTTTAACAACCCTGATAGGTTGAAAGAAAAAATCCAACCTGTTGAAGCACATAAAACTCAGACAGCTGTTAATTCTCAGGGAAAAACTAATGAGGCTACAAAAAATTTAAAAGAGCCTTTAAAGACAGGGCAGAAAAACCCTGACAGTAAGACGCAACAAGAGCAACAGGAAAAGCCAAAAGCTCCCGCTAAATCCAAAGGCAAAAAAATGTAAATCTCCAAAATAGCAAAATATGAAAGTAGTAATAGCAGAAAAGCCAAGTGTTGCAAGAGAGATTGCCACAATATTGGGTGCAACAGAAAAGAAAGAAGGATTCTTGACAGGTAATGGGTTTTACGTTACCTGGGCATTTGGGCATTTGGTTGCTTTGGGAATGCCTGAAGATTATGGTATCTCAGGTTTTCAAAGAGAATCCTTACCAATGCTTCCTAATCCCTTTTTATTGACAGTAAGGAAAATCAAAAAAGGCAAATCGTACGTACCTGATAACGGAGCTTTAAAACAGTTAAAAATTATTGAGCAGGTTATCAGTAAAAGCGAAAGTATCATTGTAGCTACTGATGCCGGACGTGAAGGGGAATTGATATTTCGTTATATATACGATTACTTTAAATGCAATAAACCTTTTGAGCGTCTTTGGATAAGTTCTTTGACCGAAAAAGCCATTAAACACGGTTTAGAAAACCTAAAACCTGGTAGTGACTTTGATGGACTTTACCATGCCGGACAAGGCAGAAGTCGTGCCGACTGGTTAGTGGGCATCAATGCTTCACAAGCATTGAGTATTGCCGCTGGGCATGGTGTATATTCGCTTGGACGAGTGCAAACACCCACATTAGCCCTCATCTGTAAAAGGTATCTGGAAAATAGAAACTTCTCAATAAAAACTTATTGGCAGATAAATCTGGAACATCATAAGGAATCAATAGATTTCAAAAGTCTTTCAAAAACTAAATGGGACGATAAAAAGCTAGCTGAAGACATACTGAAATCGTTACAGCGTATTGGAATAGCTAGAGTGATTGAAGCAGAGAGTAAAAAGATAGCAGAGCAACCGCCTCTATTGTTCGATCTGACAGGATTACAAAAAGAAGCTAATAAAAAACTTGGACTCTCTGCGGATGAAACGCTTAACATTGCTCAAAGCCTTTACGAAAAGAAACTGATTACCTATCCGCGTACAGGTAGTAAATATATTCCTGAAGATCTATGGGCTGAAATCCCTGGTCTAGTAAGACTACTAGAAAACAGAGAATCGTGTAAGGAAGCCAGCAAAAAAGTGAAATGGGGACGTTTCAATAAACGTATGGTGAACGATGTCAAAGTAACGGATCATCATGGTTTACTCATTACTGAAAAAATACCCGCTGAATTACCTGCCAAAGAAAATGCAATTTATGATATGATAGCTTTCAGATTATTGGAAGCCATCTCACATCCATGCTCCAAAGAAATAACAGATATTACCTTACAAGTAATACATTATGATTTTATTTTGAAAGGTTGTAAAATTCTTGAACCGGGTTGGCGTGCTATTCGTGGAAATTTTAGTGAGGATGACAGTGAGCCTATACAAGATATCCCCGAACTGAAAGTTGGTGAAGAAGTTAATATCAAAAGTATGCAGGTAATAGAAAAGAAAACTAAACCTCCTGTATTGTACACCGAAGCCGGATTGTTATCAGCAATGGAAAGTGCTGGGAGGGAAATTGAGAGTGAAGAGGAACGTAAAATTTTACAGGGGATTGGTATTGGCACCCCAGCTACAAGAGCAGCTATAATAGAAACTCTTTTTAAGCGTGACTATATTCGTCGCGAAAAGAAATCACTCATCCCAACAGAAAAAGGTTTGCAGGTTTATGATTTAGTTAAAGACAAAAAGATTGCTGATGTTGCTATGACCGCAGAATGGGAGTTAACATTACAGCAAATTGAAAATGATCAAGAAGATGCCACCATATTTCTTAAAGAAATGGAGTTATATGCAGATTTTATTACAAAGGAACTATTAGAATCTACTATTGTAAAACAGAAACAACCTGAACTGGAATGTCCAAAATGTAAACAACAGCAACTCCTCATTTGGAATAAGGTGATAAAATGTCCCGATGAAGTTTGTAATTGGATACAGTTTCGTAATGTTTGCGGAGTATTATTGAGTACCAATGATATTGAAAGTCTTTTAAAAACACGAAGAACAAAACTCATAAAAGGAATGCAAAGTAAATCAGGCAAAAAATTCGATGCATACATTGTGTTGGATACAACCGGAAAAAGCTCTTTCGAATTTCCACCCAATAAACAAAAAAAGAAATGAGTAATATAATCCTGTCCAAAAAAGAAATAGAAAAACTGATTTTCACCATTCGAGATAAACACGTAATGCTGGATAGCGATCTGGCTTCCTTATATCAGGTAGAAACTAAGAACCTAAATAAAGCCGTGAAAAGGAACATCGAAAGATTTCCACAATCGTTTTGTTTTCAGTTAACCGAAGAGGAAGCTGAAAACTTGAGGTTCCAGATTGGAACCTCAAGTTTAAACTATGGTGGAAGACGTTATTTACCCTATGCTTTTACCGAGCAAGGTGTGGCAATGGCTTCCGCCATTCTTCGTTCGTCTACAGCGATTAAGGTCAGTGTTGAGATTATGGAAGCCTTTGTAGAAATGCGTAGAATACTCATCAGTAATGCTTCTTTGTTTCATCGTTTGGATAAAATGGAACTGAAACAGTTGGAAACCGATCAAAAATTTGAAGAGATATTCAAAGCTCTGGAAAGTGACAAGCTACACATTGAAAAAGGGATTTTCTATAGTGGACAGGTTTTCGATGCCTACGCCTTTGTATCAGATATTATTCGAAGTGCTAAAGAGTCCATTATCTTGCTTGACAATTATGTGGATGATACTGTACTTACGCTACTAGGTAAACGAGAACAATCTGTAACCGCAACAATCTATACCAAAAGCATCAGCAATCAGCTTCGGTTGGATTTACAAAGGTACAACAGTCAATATCCCCGTATTGAAGTTGAAGTTTTTGCCGATAGCCACGACCGCTTATTAATTATTGACAGTACGGAACTTTACCACATTGGGGCTTCGCTTAAAGACCTGGGCAAAAAATGGTTCGCATTTTCACGAATGAATATAGAAGTGAGCAAAATTCTTCAGGTACTTAACAAATAACAAACCCTCCGAATATGGAGGGTTTTGTCATTATTATGCCTTAGAAGCATCTAAAGATGCTTTTCTAAATTCTTTTAGCAGTTTTTCAAGTTCTAAAGAGGTTTTACGAGCTCTTGTTCCTGCTGCTTTGTTTCCTTTGTCTGCCTGTAATTCAGCATCTACTTTTAACGCTTCAAATGAAGCATTGATTTTTTCGATTAGTTCTTTCATTATGATAATGGATTAAATTGTGATGCAAAAATAAAAAAATATGCTTAAAGCATTTTCATAGAGATTTCCCTACTTTGTAATTTAGTAAATGTATTTTTTTAAGATTAAAGCTCCACAATGTCCCCCAAACCCAAAGCTGTTGCTCAAGGCATAATTCACCGTTTTTGAAAACGCCTTACTACCTAAGGACAGATTTAATTCTTTTGGTATATTTTCATCAATTTCGGTCGTATTTATAGTTGGTGGAATTAAATCGGTTTTTACGCTTAAACAAGTTGAAATGGCTTCAATAGCACCTGTACCTCCCAATAAATGCCCAGTCATAGATTTTGAAGCACTTACCTGAATTTTATCAAGGTTTGATGAAAATAATTTCTCAATCGCTTTAATTTCTGATAAATCACCAAGTCCAGTCGATGTCGCATGTGCATTAACATAATCAATATTATTTGGATTTAAGTTGGCTTCTTTTATACCTTCCCTCATGGCCAAAAATGCCCCAGTTCCTTCGGGATGCGTTCCCGTAATGTGATAGGCATCTGAACTTTCTCCACCACCTACAATTTCCGCGTAAATTTTAGCTCCTCTTTTTATTGCCGAGCCTAAGCTTTCGACAATCAAAGCCCCGGCTCCTTCACCGACCACAAATCCATCACGGCTTGTATCAAAAGGCCTTGAAGCAGTACCGAAATTTTCATTATTGGTCGACATGGCCTTCATCGCGTTGAACCCGCCAATGGAAGATGCTGTTATGGGAGCTTCAGAACCGCCCGTAATAACGATATCCGCTTTGCCTAAACGGATGTAATTAAATGCCTGAATAATGCTTTGTGTAGAAGAAGCACAAGCGGTAACAGGGCAATAATTAACTCCCCTTAATCCGTAATTGATAGAAATTATACCAGACAAGCCATTAGAAATGATCTTGGTAATAAAAAATGGATTAAACTTTGGTTGAAAATTACCTTTTGCATAATCGATGACTTCATGCTCGAACGTTTCAAAGCCACCAATTCCACTGGAAAAAATGACACCTATCCGGTTTACATTCAATTTCGAAAAATCTAATTCTGCATCTTTTACAGCTTCATCTACGCAAATAAGTCCGTACTGCGTAAATCTGTCCATTTTTCTTGCTTCTTTCCGATCGAAGTAATCTAAAGCCTCATAATTCTTGATTTCACATGCAAATTTTGTCTTGAAATTTGTTGTGTCAAAACGCGTTATTTTGTCGGCACCAGAGTCTCCGTTAAGCAAGTTGTTCCAATATTCCATTGTGTTTTTTCCAATAGGAGTAATTGCTCCTAATCCTGTGATAACTACTCTTTCCATTTTTTTAATATTTACGCATATACCTACCGGTATATGCTTGTTCAAATTTTTTTATTTAAATTTTCAGACTATTAATTTCAGACTGTAAAAAATCGATGCTTTCCATCAATATTTCTGGTTTTTCAAGTGTTTTTGCTAGCAAAATACTTCCTTCAATCAGAGCAATTAACCGATATGCAAAAACACTCGCATCCAAATTTTTTATTTCATTTTTATTGGCACCATCTTCCAGTATGGAGACAATGGTCTTGTGCCAACTTTGGATTGATTTAGTGACCTCCATTTTTAGCAAATCATTTCCATCATCTGCGTCAACGGATGTATTCAAGATGGCACAACCTCCGTTTTGGAATATTGGCTTAAATTCCGTTTTGTAATGACCTAAGAATGCAATCATTTTTTCGGCTGAATGCTCTATTTGATTTATTTTGCCGAGTATTTTTTCAGATTGGAATTTGTAATTGTATCTAAAAGCTTCTACAGCAACCTCATTTTTGTCTTTGAAGTTTCCATAAATACTACCTTTTGTCAAGCCTGTTGCATCAGTCAAATCGGATAAATACGTCCCTGTATATCCCTTTTTGTTGAAAATTGAAGCTGTTTTTTCAATAATGTATTGTCGTGTTTTTTCTGATCTTACCATATTGCAAATATACCGTACGGTATTTGATTGTGCAAATTCATTATAATTTTTTTAATAGACTATTTGTCTCTTAAAATCTGGAACCTCTCAGATGATTGAAATTCTCGTTGCATATTACGCCAAATCCTACCTCTCAAAGCCAAATCCTACCACTTCTATAAAAACTTTGCCTTACTGCTCTAATTTTAGGATTTACGCAAAAATTCTAAATAAAATTTACCATGAGTACACTGCAAAAAGACTTGTCGTATTTCAGACTACGACTGCAAGAACACCTTAACAGCAGCTTCCCCGAAAAAGCAAGCGACCAGAAATTTATTGACCAACGATCTTCATGGGCAGCAAATGCTTATGAAGGAGCATTTCTTTCGGGCAACGCTATAGAGCAATGTAGTGAAATTGCCAATTACATATTATTTGAAGGCTTACATTTCTCCCGTTTCGACACCATTTTTCAAGTGGTTTGCAATGAGTTTGATGCTTTAATGGCAGATGAAGAATTGAAACCATTTGCCCTAAAAATGTTTCCCGTCTGTGAATCTGTTTTCTTGAAATATGAATTAACCGATGATTTCGCATACTGTCATGAGTTTGATGAGCTCTACACAGAAATAACCGGTACCATTTCAATCTGGATAGAGGAAAATGGGCTTCAGTAAACGTCTTCATCTCCAACAGAATATTGAAGCCTTACGTACTGCTTTTAAATTGGAGAAGGAACAGCGGCAAGCTACCGCAGGCGAAAGACTGCTAATGATGCATTATAGCGGATTTGGTGGTCTAAAGTTCGTATTGAACCCTATCTCCAGTGAAGTAGATATCAATCATTGGCGAAAAAACGAACATGATCTTTTTCCAATTACACAGGAATTACACCAACTATTAATGGAGAATTCCGTTGATGATAAACAGTACAGAAAATATGTGGACAGTATGAAAAGCTCTGTCCTAACAGCATTTTACACACCACCACAGGTTATAGATGCTATCTCATTTGCTCTGAAAGATAGTGGACTTAAAATACAGAATTTTCTGGAACCATCAGCAGGTATTGGTGCATTCATACAATCTTTTGCAGATAACGAAGAGACTAGGGTTACTGCCTATGAAAAAGATGTATTAACCGGGAAGATACTAAAACACCTCTATCCAGAAAGTAATATCCGTGTAAGTGGCTTTGAGGAAATTTCCGAAAAAGAACAGAACAGCTATGATGTAATCGCAAGTAATATTCCGTTTGGAGATACTGCTGTATTTGATTTATCCTATTCCCGAAGTAAAGATTATGCAAAAGTACAAGCAGCCAGAAGTATTCATAACTATTTCTTTTTGAAAGGGAATGATATGCTTCGGGAAGGAGGTTTACAGTTTTTCATTACCTCGCAAGGAGTATTAAATAGTCCTAAGAATGAGCCGATACGTAGAGCATTAATGGAAAACAACAATTTGGTGTCAGCTATCCGATTGCCAAATAACTTATTTACAGAGTATGCAGGCACAGAAGTAGGCTCTGATTTGATAATCCTACAAAAGAATACAATTAAGCAAAGCTTATCTGAAGCAGAAGAACTGTTTTGCCAAAGTCAACAGACTGTATACAATACACCAGGGAATGCATTATTTTATAATAACAGCAGGATTGTACATACTGAAAGTAAATTAGATACTGACCCTTACGGACAGCCCGCTTTGATCTATAAACACAATGATGGTGTAAATGGAATTGCTAAAGACCTAACACAAATGCTTTCTAAAGACTTTGGTAGGAATTTAAACTTAGCTTTATACAAAGGTGAACGAAATGAGGAGCCGGCAATAGAAATTCCCGTTACACCAATTTTTACACCTCCTATAATTGAATCAGCAATTACCCAACAGGAACAACAAAGAATTTCACCGCCACAAGAACTAAAACAGCTGAGTATTTTTGACTTATTTGGCAATGATGATGAGTCTATAACAGTAATTGCACCACCAAAGAAAACAGCCCAAAGTCAAAAGAAAAAGTTTAACAGAAACCGTACTCCGATTGGAAAGCAAACCAATCTTTTCAGTGGTGGTATGCAACAACCCTATGTACAGCCTGTTAACAATGAATCTATAAGTAAACCTAAAAACAATGAGCCAAGAGAGCTAATCGGAGATTTATTTTCGCAGGTAAACGAAAAAGATACTGTTGATAAGCTAGTTCTAAAAAACACACTTCCAGAGCCTGCTTTGTATAGTCAGGAAATACAAGCATTTCACCGTAATGACTGCCTTGTGGTAAACAATGGCTGGGTTGGTCATTTACAAAATGTTGACAAAGTTGACAAAACAGGTATATTCCATCCTTTGCAATTGACTTCTTCACAGAAAGCAAGAGCTGAAGCCTATATTGCTATAAGGGATACCTACATAGATCTTTATCAAAAGGAAGCAGAGAAACAAACCGAACATAACTCAGAAAGAGAAACCCTTAACTATTTGTATGATGCTTTTGTAAGAAAGTATGGTAACCTGAATAGTGCTGATAATATTAAGCTTATTAAAACGGATAGTGCGGGGAAAGAAGTACCGTATCTGGAACGTACAATTGGTGGAGTGATACATAAAGCCGATGTATTTAGTCATCCTGTTAGTTTTTCCATCTCTACACTGGCAACGGACAATCCAGAAGAAGCATTAGCAGCTTCATTAAACAAATACGGAACTGTAGATCTGGAATACATGTCTGAAATCAGCAGTATGTCTGCCGATGCTCTTAAAGAAGCCTTGAATGACCGTATTTATTACAATCCGTTAGCTAATGAATACGAAATAGCGGAACGTTGGATTGCAGGAAATGTGGTTGAAAAGGCACACGAACTTAGAAGCCATGTTGAAAATAATCCTGAGGATAAAGAAGCTGCACGAAGCTTAACTATATTGGAAGAATCCCGACCAAGAAGAATAGAGTTTGAAGAACTTGATTTTAATTTAGGTGAGCGATGGATACCGTCCGGAATCTACGCACGCTTTGCCTCACATCTTTTCGACACAGAAGTAAGAATACACTATTCAGATAGTTCAGATGATTTTTCCGTAACCTCTAAACAGGGCAATCAACATATTTGGGAAAAATATGCCGTAAAATCGGAAAGCAGAACATTTGATGGAATTGCGTTACTGAAACACGCTTTAGTAAACACGACACCCGATATTACTAAAAAAGTTACGATTGGAGATCAAGAGGTTAAAGTAAGGGATATGGAAGCCATACAAATGGCAAACAGTAAAATTGATGAAATAAGAACAGCCTTTACTGAATGGCTCCATGCTCAAAACGATGAGTTCAAAACACGACTTACAGATCAATATAATGATAAGTTCAATTGTTTTGTCCGCCCCAATTATGATGGAAGCCATCAGGATTTTCCTGGTCTGGATCGCAAGGCTTTGGGCATAAATGATCTTTATGGAAGTCAAAAGGATACCGTTTGGATGATTAAGCTGAATAACGGAGCCATCTGCGACCATGAAGTCGGTGCAGGAAAAACTTTAGTAATGTGTACAGCGGCACAGGAAATGAAACGACTGGGTTTGGCTCATAAGCCAATGATCATTGGTTTGAAAAGCAATGTTCATGAGATTGCAGAAGCCTATCGTACTGCATATCCGCATGCTAAAATCCTGTTTCCAGGGAAAGATGATTTTACACCTCAAAAACGCTTGCGAATCTTTGGCGATATAAAAAACAATGATTGGGATTGCGTGATATTGACGCATGATCAGTTTGGAATGATACCGCAATCGCCCGAAGTACAAAAGGAAATTCTTGAAATTGAACTGGATAATGTAGAACGAAATCTTGATGCTATGCAATCGCAAGGTGCTGAAGTAACAAGAGGTATGCTTGCAGGAGCTATCAAAAGGAAAGAAAACCTCGAAGTAAAACTTAAAACGCTGCAACACGATATTGAGAATAGAAAAGATGATATTGTAGATTTTAAAATGATGGGTATAGATCATCTGTTTATCGACGAAAGCCACCAGTTTAAGAACTTGATGTTTAATACCCGACATAGTCGTGTAGCAGGATTGGGAAATGTAGATGGTAGTCAGAAAGCCCTGAACTTATTGTTTGCTATACGTACTATTCAGGATCGTACCAATGCCGACATGGGAGCTACCTTTCTTTCGGGAACCACCATCAGTAACTCTTTAACGGAGTTGTATCTGTTATTCAAATATCTTAGACCAAGGGCATTAGAAAAACAAGGTATAAACTGTTTTGATGCATGGGCGGCTATTTATGCAAGAAAAACTACGGATTATGAATTTTCTGTAGCCAATAATATTGTGGCAAAGGAACGATTTCGTTATTTTATTAAAGTACCGGAGCTAGCTCAGTTCTATTCTGAAATTACAGATTATCGCACAGCAAAGGATATAGGGATTGACCGACCGGAGAAAAAGGAAATACTGTACAATATTCCACCTACACCAGACCAGGCAAAATTTATACAAAACCTGATGCAGTTTGCAAAATCCGGGGATGCTACCTTGCTTGGAAGACCGCCATTATCTAAAACGGAAGAAAAAGCAAAAATGCTCATTGCAACAGACTACGCACGTAAAATGTCGCTGGATATGCGTATGGTGAGTGGTGCTTATTATGATCATCCTGATAACAAGGCTTCGCACTGTGCCGATAATATCGCCAAATATTACCAAAAGTTTAATGCACAAAAAGGAACACAATTCGTTTTTTCTGATTTGGGGACCTACAAGTCCGGAGAGTGGAACGTGTATTCTGAAATCAAGAAAAAACTGGTAGAAACACATGGTATTCCTGCTCACGAAGTCCGTTTCATACAGGAAGCTAAAACAGATAATCAACGTAAGGAGCTGATTAAGGGAATGAATGAAGGTAAAATTCGGGTACTATTTGGCTCTACAAGTATGCTTGGAACAGGAGTCAACGCACAGAAGAGAGCTGTAGCTATACATCATTTAGATACACCCTGGAGACCTAGTGATCTTGCCCAAAGAGATGGTCGGGCAATTCGTAAAGGCAATGAAATAGCCAAGCATTTTGCCGATAATAAAGTGGATGTGGTCATCTATGCCGTAGAAAAATCACTGGACAGTTATAAGTTTAATCTATTGTTCAACAAACAACTATTCATAGACCAGCTAAAATCAAATAATCTCGGTAAGAGAACTATTGATGAAGGAAGTATGGATGAAAAGTCAGGAATGAATTTTTCTGAATACGTAGCAATTCTATCAGGAAATACTGACCTTTTAGACAAGGCGAAAGTAGAAAAGCAAATTGCAGGCTTGGAAAGTGAGAAACAGGCATTTAATAGGTCAAAATATAGTGCTAAATATAAACTTGAAGATTTCACAGCAGAGCTTAACAAAGCTCAGTCGCGACATGATCGTATGAGTCTTGATTGGAGTAATCTGCAACAACGTATTCAAAAGAACCAGGATGGTACGATTGTAAACGCTATTCAGCTCACAGGTCTTCCTGCTACTGCTACCATCAAGCAAATAGGTACTAACCTTAATGAATTAACAGATAAATCCCGAACAGGTGGAGATTATGAAGAAATCGGAAGTTTATATGGTTTTCAATTATTGGTAAAAACCGAAATGTCAGAAAAAGATGGAGTCGATATTCGAGTGAACCGTTTTTTTGTACAAGGCGAAGGAAATATAAAATATACATTCAATAATGGAATAATGGCGAAAGAGCCGGAAACTGCCTCAATGAATTTTTTGCGGGCACTGGAAAAACTACCATCCTATATCGCTAAAGAGCAAGAAAATATAACTGATTTTCAAAAAGATATTCCAATACTTCAGGGAGTAGTGGATGGTATATGGACAAAAGAATGTCGACTGAGCGAGCTTAAAACCGAACTTGCCGCAATCGACCGTAAGATTCAACTATCCATTACACCCCAATCAAATAAACAGGAAGATACTCAAAATGAGGCTAAGCTACCAGAATTAACTGCTTCAATGACAAAAAATATAAGTACTAAAAATACATTTTAGCGTAAATATAAATAAACTCTCACTTATCGTCCTGTTCATCCATTTTTTTGCTTAAAACATCTCTAAGAGAGTCTAGAAACTTGGTTTTGTTGATTTTCCTATTACGTAGTTCTAAATAAGTATGATAAAAATCACCGATATCTACATTAAACATTCTTGAAAACACTCTTGAGATCTGTTTGATATCAGCATGACCATAATCCAATACCCCCTGAGCTTGCAAGGCATAAATAAGTTCAACTAATGCAGCTTTACTTCCTGTCCAGTTCAAAGAATAGTGTGGACTTTTTGCACTTGAAATGTTTGAAAGCCCAAAAATTCTGTCTTCAATATATAGTTGGATAAGATCATTTGCTAAAATTTTTGCAACTTTATAATCATGGCTAGTACAGAATCTATGATCTGTCTCAAAATAATAACTATCTAAGCTTAGTTTGATATCATATTTCCCTCGCAAAAAATATTTATCATCTAGGTAAGTACTATTTGTTCTGTAATATTTGTAAAACTCAAGATTATTATCAAAATATAGCTTCAATTTTGTAATCTCATTTTTTAGATACTTTTTCGTTACCTTATCTCCACCATAAGGGATTTTAGCCTCAATCTTATAAATACCGTTGTAATAAATCAACTTAGCAACAAACTGCGGTTTTATCTTCTTAAAAAAGCAGATTTCTTCATTAGCATCTTTAAAACCCTTTTCAATGATAAACTCCTTTACCTCGTTGAGTTTTTTTTGTGCAATTTCAATTGCGTCTTCTGCAAGCAACATTGTTTTATCACATGATAAATCATTTAGGTGGTCATTTAGCTGCTGTAATTTTTCATAACAGTATTTTTTCATCTATTAAATTGTTGCGATTTTTGAGTTATGAAACTTAATATGATATTTATCCAATAGGCAATAGTCTACTAATGTTTTATACTCAACAGTTATTATCCTGTCTTAAAGACAGCAAATCATCTTCAAATTTTTTAGCATGTTCATATCCTATTTGATATATTTCATCCATATGTTTTGTGTCGAAAGTTGAAAACTTTCGAAGTTCTCCCGGCTGTATAAAGACGTCGCAGTAATTTGCTCCTTCTTTATCTATTTTTGAAGTAATTATTCGGATAATGCGGTCCATGATTTCACCATATCCCATATGTCCCCTTGCAATCTCAATAGAATTTACATCCACTCCAACACTCTTTCCGCATGTTGCATTTATGTGTTCAACAGGAAAATTATTTAGTATACCTCCATCGCATAATATAGTATCATTATGATAATTGACGGGGACAAAGACCATAGGGAAACAACATGAAGATTTAATTGCCAAACTTAGGCAGCCCTGATTGAACACCAACGACCGAGCATTACTCAAATCAGTAACAGAAACATATAATGGGACTTTGAGCTGCTCAAAACTGTTATGAGGGATATATTTGGTAATAATCCTTTCAAATATATCTGGACTGAACATTCCTCCATTACCTCGAAATAAATCTGTGTAATTGAAAAACTTTTCTGTTTTTGCAAATTTGAAAATCTCTGCAGGACTGTAGCCTTCCGCAATAAAGGCACCAATAAGTGCACCTGCGCTTGCACCTGAAATAGCATCAAATGAGATTCCTAACTCTTCCATACATTGGAGAACACCAAGGTGAGCTATTCCTCTAAACCCACCTCCTGAAAGTGTAATCCCAATTTTATTATTTACTATCATTATTCAATTCCCCTTCCTACTTATAGATTATAATTATTCGACATTATTAGTGTCTCTAGTCCGTAATTTTTGAGACTTTATCTGACTTAGGAATTACATTATAAATACCTTATACTCCCTGCTAGGTGTCGGTGGAACTAACATTGTTTTAACCCACGAGGGATCTAGCGCTTTGCCTTCACTGTCTAGGAAAGAGTTCGTAATTATTCTTGCCAAGTCTTCAGGATTGCCACCGATTAACGGCTTACCCTCAAAATAGAGCTCGTTATGTAGCTGAAAAAAAATATCTACAACCTGCTCCACAGAACAGTTGATCTTTATTTTTTTAGAATTTACTTTATCCATAATCTTTTATTTTTTGTTACTAAGAGCTTTTACTGACGTTCCGTCATCTTTTTTGATTGCTCAAATTCGTTCGAAAACCTAAAGCGATATTGGTACCACCAAGCTTACTGTCAAAGACATGAGAACGCCGTAGAGCATTGAAATGCTGTAATTCGATATACAATGCAAATTTTTTATTAACACGATATGATGCAAAACCACCCAATCTATAAGTCTCGTAAGCTTTTGTTTCCGAGCGCGTATTGATACTGGCAACACTTCCCTGAACCTCGGTAAAAGGGCTTGTGAGCCATAATAAACCAAACCCAGTAAAACCCCCAATTTCAATTCTGTCACCAATAACTGTATTTGATCCGATATCTACGAACGCACCGATTAAAGAGCGATTCCCCTTGTTTATAACGGAAAATCCATCGACTGATCTACTATTTGTAAAACTGTAAAGTGATATCTCATATACGGCTCTGAAGAATATACTCTTGTTGTACCGATATTGGAAGCCAGTCATCGTTCTTATACCAATATTACTATGCTTCATAAAATCTGAACGCGGGATGCTGAGTCCAAATGAAGTAGTAATCTCTATTTTATCTCTATAGCTGTTACTTATGGTGTCTTGAGAAAATACGTAGTTGCTAAAAAAAAACAAAAAAGCAATTATTATACAACACCTATTATTAGATGGGATCATTTTCCCAATGATTTAAATTATTACATACAATCATTTGACATTTAAAATTTATATTACTAAGTCTATAATTTCGTCCAAATTTCACTATGCCAAATAAATCCCCATTTAAGCTTAAATGTCAAACTCTTTCCATCACCATCACTGATAATCCACATACTTTGATATTCTTTATCGTCGTTTAGGTCAATTGAAGTTCCTTTATATTCACCTTTTGATGTTTCAAGTATGTTCTTAGCCACTACTTTTCCATTATTTAACTTTTCTTTCTGTTTGGGAGCTTCTAATTGTTTGATATTAAAACCTTTTCCTACTTTGTAGACTTCGACTATCATTTTATCTTTTGAAAGCCACTTTCCTGTAAATTTATCTTCCTTATTCTGCCCATAAGCTGAGCAGATAAGAAATAGAAATGCTGTCAAAAATATTACTGTAAAATTTACGCTCTTTTGCATGTTTTCATTTTTATTGATTAGTGAACCATTTAAAATTTATTAATATACCTAGTTTTCTTTGGTGTTCTTACTGAATAAGTTCTTGAACCACTGCTTGATTTTACCCCAATATTCTTTTCCAAGAAGTGCAATAGCTGATACAAAAAATACCTCGCCGACAATAACCACCGTTGTTGTCACAATTGCCTTATTAGGGATATCAGTAAATGGTATTATGGGTGCACCAACCCAGCATATGAGCGTGATGCCAAAGAATATAAAACCAAGTGTCTTTTTAAAATTGCTTTTATCCATTGTTGTATAATTTATCTTCCGGTTTCTCTAAGATAGAGGTATCTAGCAACTAGAAATCCCGTGTATGCTTCTGTGTACTGATCTCTGCTCTGTTGTAATAGTGACTGGGCATCAATAAGATCGCTTAATATGCTTAGCCCATTCTGATATTGGTCTTTATTTATTCGCACATTTTCCTCAGCTGTCTCAATGGCCTGTTTGGCCAATAGTAACTTATTGTAATTTTCATTTAATTTGTTCCAATAACTTTGGAACATCACAAATAGCTTTTGATCAGTATCTTTTTTCTCGTATTCTGCCCTGTCTATCTGAGTTTGCTTTTTACGGAGATTGTAAGAACCGCCCCACCAGTCTGAAATGGGAAGGGTTAAAGTTGCATGAACCATAGTAGACGGATTTCTATTTTTAAAAATATCATTGTATTGGTAATATCCAGCTCCAACACCAAAGTATGGAAGCAATTTACCACGTTCTATTTTCTTTTCCAGTTGTTTAGCTTCAATGTTTTTACTTAGGAGCTTGTGCATATTCGTATTTGTTACGGCCTGGTTATGATCCACAAGGAGAGTAACGGGATTGGAAATATACTCTTGATCCTTGGTTTCTATTTCGAATTGACCACCATCTACATTCATTAACTGTGCAAGCTGAATTTTTAATAAACTGATACCGTTTTCTAGTTCTACACTAGCTGTCTTTATCTCGTTCTGTTTCAACTGTACCTGCAATAAATCGTTTCTATTTGTAACGCCTGCATCTACAGCAACTTTAACGTCGCTGAAAAGATTATCAGCTAGATTTTTCATTACATCAATAGTTTTGCGTTTCTCATATAGGGATACTAATGTCCAATAGTATTGTTCTACGTTTACTAGTAAATTCTTTTCAGCTTCCTGAGTCTGATATTTACTGACATCTTCGCCTAACTCTGCTAATTTATTTCCATAATAAATCTGTCCTCCTGTAAAAACGGGCTGTTCTAAAGATATACCTAGCATATAGCCATTTTTCCTGTCCCTTACATTGGGCATTCCCGGAAAACTTGAACCAAGCATGTTTATCATTTCTGCGGATTCTTTGCCAATCATTCCTTCTTTAAGATGATAACCTAATCCGAAGGCACTTACTTTTGGAAAATAATTGGTAAAAGCTTCCTTTTTAGTTAAAGATGCTTCCTCCATAGACAAACGATCAGCTTTTAGCGCATTGTTATTCTTTAACGTGAGTTCTTTGCACTGTTCCAGCGTATATGTAGTCTGTGCTGAAGCAGCACTTGTAGCCAAAAAAAGAAGGGCAAAAAATATATAGTGAAGAGATTTCATTATTTTACGATTTTAGTATCCTGTTTTCTGTAAACGAGCCAATAAGAAACAGGCAGGATTGTTAATATAAAGACCATGGAGAATAGTGCTCCGAAACAGATGATAGCTGCCATTGGTCCCCAGAGAGGGCTTCCAACAACCAACATCGTAATTACACCAACTGAAGCGGCTACCGAAGTCAATACAATTGGCCTCATCCTTCTTTTTCCAGCTTCCAATGCAGCTTCTTTTACTGTCATTTTCTCGTTTTTTCTAAGCTTATCAGCATAGTCAAAAAGGATAATACCATTCCTCATTACAATACCGATTAGACATACGAATCCCAGAACTGAAGTCATTCCGAATTCAAATCCGGTTACCCATATTCCAAATGCGGCACCGAAAAAACAGAGTACGGTTGATGCCAGCGTCAGGTTGGCCAGACTGATTTTCTTGTAGTGAAAAACAAGTACAAAATAGATGATGAATATGGCTATCAACAGAGCAATAAGCGTTTGCGGAACTGACTCTTCATTTGATTCTGAAACACCACCATATTTAACTTCAACATTCTTATAGTCATCTTTTTTAAGAAGGGAATCTACCAAGGTACTTACCTTAGGAAATATATCATTTGGATTTACATTTCGCTTAAGATCGGCAAGTACAGACATCGTATAAATGCCATTGCGTGTGTTTATCTGTCCATCTCTCCAAGCAGGCGAAACTTCGGCAACTTGATTCAACGGTACAGATACACCAGCCATGTTTGGCACATATATATCACCTAAACGATTAAGTTGCCTTAGGCTGTCTACTTCACCTCTCAACGTGATATTCATCTTGTAGTCATCCTCCCAAACATTTGTTATATCAAAGCCTTTATTAATCACACCAAGTTCCTGTGCCACAGAATTGTTAGAGATTCCCTGACGATTAGCAAGTTGTTGGTCTATATTTATCTGTACCGACGACGATGGATTTTCTGCATCGTTATGTACCCAAAGGAATTCATCCATTTTAGATAAATCACGGATCAGCTCTTTAGACATGGATTTCAATGTGGTTTCATCGGCACCTGTCAATCTTACTTCTATAGGATAGCGTACTACCTCATTATCTAGCTGCTTAAAGAAAACATAAGCTCTCGGGAAATGAAAGGCATATTTGTCTGCATATTCATTCAGTATTTCTTCTGTAGCTTTATTTGATTTGGTGTTAACAATAAATTGAGCGTAGTTTTTCGAAGGCATATTGGGTGAATAACCTGAATGGAAACGAGGGGAGCTTGCTCCGATAAAAGAAGTAATGGATAGTACCCTATCATCTTTTTTCAAGACTTTTTCCAGACTGTCAGCCACTTTTTCGGTTTGAACCAAAGAATTGCCCTGTGGAAGATAAATTTCTACTGCAAATAGATCACGTTCAGCAATAGGCATCATTCTCATCTTGGCATTTCCCAGCATTAACATAGCCAACACCACAGAAGTAATTAAGATAGATAGGGTTAATACCGGACGTTTAAAGAATACCGGAAGAAGCTTATCATAACCTGACTGAATTCGGTCAAGAAAACTTTTCTTGGTGTCTTCCTTATCTTTATGCAAACCTTTTTTTATCAGGATATACTGCATAAAAGGAATGATAAACAAGGCTACTGCAAGAGAAACAAAGAGTGTGATTGTAAGCGTCCACGGGTAAGAAAACATAAAGTCTTTATTCGGTCCTTTCAGTGTGATAAGAAAGGGGAAGAACGTAACGCTAATGATAAGTGTTGCAGAAACCAGAGATTTGAAATACTCTCCCGCACCTGCAATTGATGCATGCCAGCGGGACATGCCCTCATCAAGATGCTCAATGTAGCTATCTACTATAACGATACAGTCATCTACGATAAGACCGAGTACAACTATGAGTGCTGCAAACGTAACAACATTTAATTCGAAACCTGCTGCATACATAATTCCCAATGAGATAAAAATCGTAATGGGAATAGAAGTAGCTGCTACTGCTGCAACACGTACGGGCATAAAAAATACAGTAACAAGTACAACCGAGATTATGGCTATAAGCATCTCGATCAGAAACTCATCGACTGATTTTTGTACAACTTTTGATTGATCGACAATGGTACTGATTTTAACATCGGAAGGAAGTTTGGCTCCTTCCTCTAAAAGGATGGAGTTTAATTCCTTTCCGAAACGGGTAATATCATTCCCTGTCTGCATTTCGACAGACATCAACAAGCACTTTTTTCCGTTATTCTTGATAAAATTATCTGGTGTAGGATATTCTCTCACAATATTCGCTACATCCTTTAACCGAAGTATATCCGTTTGTCCATCACCCCTGATAATTTGATTGGCAATGTTCTGTTCGGTCTGATTCGCAGTATTTAGATAGATTGGGACTGACATATCTCCGTTATCTATATCACCTGCATACCCTTTCAGTCCTTGTGTATAGAGTACTTCTCCGATTTCCTGAACCTGAATGCCATTTTTTGCCATTTTTCCTTTATCTAGATAGATGGCTATCCTTTCTTTCTGCTCTCCTGATTTTGTCAACTTTGAAACTTCGGGTACCTGTCTTAGTCTCGATTCTATTTTCTCCAAATAGCCTTCAAGCTGTCGGTAAGTTTTACTTTCGGACTCGACTGAAAACAGTAAAGCTGAAGTTTCACCGAACTCTGAATCTACTACCAGCGCCAATACCTCGGGAGGCAGTTCCTGTTTAAGTTCATTTAAGCCGTGTCTTATTTTTGCCCATACCTCATCCTTGTTTTTTACATAATCATTCAAGGTAATGTAAACGTAAACAATACCGTCTTTAGACTGTGAATAGGTAGCCTTTCTTTTTACTTCTTTATATTTGAAAAGATGTTCTTCCAAAGGTTTGGTCAGTTGTTTTGCGACCTGTTCTGAATTAGCTCCGGGGTATATTCCCGCAATAATCCCCTGATTTATATTTACAGTTGGATATTCCTGTTTGGGCATATAGAGAAGCCCACCAATTCCCGCTAGTAGAAGTAACGCCGTTACTAAAAAGACAACTTTATGGTAACGCATAGCCCATGCTACTGCTTTAATATTATTTGCCATTTCTTATAGTTCAAGTTTTTAGTTAACGATAACTTTAGATCCTTCAAAGATTTTTTGAAAACCTTCGGTAACAATCCGGTCTCCTTCTCCAATACCTTCTAAGACAACCACGCCATCTGAAGTCAGTTCTCCTATTTTCACTGTTTGTTTTGACACAGTATTGTCTTTACTGACCTTCCACACATACCGTTCATTCCTTGCAGAAATTTGAATTACAGAAATTGGAAGTGAATAGCCTGTCAAGTTATCCGATTTAAATGTAATGTTACAGTCCATCCCCGGAAGCAGTTCGTCGCTGCCATTTAGAATATCTACCTTAACCGTATATGCTCTGGAATATGGATTGGCCACAACTCCCTTCTCGATAATTTTTCCGGTATAAGTCTTATCCAGTGTCTTTAAGTAGATATTTGCATCATCACCGATTTTCAACTCTTTTATATCATTCTCGGGAACAGAAACTTTAACCCGTATTTTTTCTACTTTAAGTACTGTAAAAACCGGCATACCAGCAGCTACATTTGCACCCAGATCAATACCCTTGGTCCCGATTACTCCACTGTAAGGGGCATAGAGGTTACAGTCTTCTACATCCTTTAGAGCAAGAGACTCTGCAGCTTCTGCCTGTTCAAGAATAGATTGAGCTTCAATAATCTTGATCTCAGGTAAACTCTTGTTATCATAAATAATCTTAAGTCTCTGATAGGCATCCTTAGCTTGCTTTTTCTGGGACTTTGCTACCTCATAAGCCTTTTGGTAACGGCCTTTATCCAAAGTTGCTAAGAGTTGACCTGCATTGACCTTACTTCCTTCGGAAACAAGTATCTGCTTTACATTTCCAGCAACCTGAAAACTTAGCTGGGTCTGCGCAGACTCTTCGACGGAACCGATATACTTTCTCTGTCCGTCAATATCATTCAGTGCAATCAATACTGCCTTTACTGGAATCTGCTGTTCATTTTGGATTTCCTTTTCTTTGTTCTTACAGCTTGTAATGAGAAAAAGGATAAAAGAGGCGATTGCTAAATAGTTTCTAATTTTCATACCGATTAATTCAATATTTTAACATTGCAAAGTTCCGTTCTACAGCATATATTAAAAAGGTCACACATTCCTAATTTATAGTCAGATGGTACTATTTTTGGAATAATAGACGGATAAATTGAAAAAAAATGGTTTATTTGTCTTAAAAGATAATGTGATGATGAAACAAAAAACTATTTACACCTTGGAAGTTTCACACCTGAATTTGGCGGATGATAATCTGAGGAACGATTTTGCGATATCAGATACAAGTGAAGATATTATTGGAATAACGCTCGAACATCCGGTAAAGATTAATTCCTTACTTGTTGGTATATGTATAAAAGGGAACGGTAATATGAAAGTCAACTTAAAATCTGTTCCGCTATCTGAAAGAGACGTCATAGCACTCTCTCCCGGCACTATCATCCAATATGTGCCAGAAGAAATAAGCAGTGATTTTATGATGAAATATATGTCAATATCTCTTGAGTTCGTCGCTGCTTTCGATGCTTCATATCTCTATCCCGATGCAAGACAGACGTCTTATTTTAAAGCCGATATTGAAGAATATAATATATTATTAAAGCTTTATGATAATCTGCTTGAAAAATATAATCGGAAAGATAATTTGTTCAGAAGACAGATCATACAGCATTCATTATTGTCAGGCATGTACGAGTTTGCGCTGATTGAAAAAAACCATACATATTTAAATACCGAAGGCCTGACAAAAAAGGAAAAACTAGTTTGGGAGTTCTATCAGCTCTTATTTAAACACTACAAGAATGAAAAAGACACATTGTTCTATGCCGAAAAGCTATTATTATCGACCAAATACTTATCGACGATCATAAAACAACAGACAGGAAAGACGGTCAACGAATGGGTCTTTGAATATATTATAGCGGAAGCAAAGGCTCTTATTAAATCTTCAAAAATTACCATTAAAGAATTGGCAGAACATTTTAACTATGCTGATGCCACATCATTTGGTAAATTCTTCAAAAAACAAGTAGGTATGACACCAAATGAATACAGAAAAAATTAATAAGGCTAATAGAAGGATATTAATAAAATGATAGTTGCCCCCCCAAATTGTGTTTTTAGTGGTCTATTACTATAGATAACCTAATTAAAAGAAAATGGAAAAAAAATGTATGATTATCGTGACAATTTTGCTTTTAGTAGTAATGGCTACTCCAATAAAAGCAATTGGGCAAATTGTTGTTGAGGAACAGTCAACTACTTACCTCTATAATGCAATAAAATCTGAAACAGATCCAATTAGCATTGAAAAAATGCTTGTTCAAATGGAAAAGCAGTCTGCATCGGAACCAAGAGATGCCATGATATTAGATGCTGGCCGATACATAGCCGCTAAAGCTTATGCCCACGCAGGAGATGCTCAGAAGGCAAACTACTGGATGAATAAGATTAATAATAAAAGTTGGAAGACAAGCAGTTTATCTACAGTTACTCGAGCTCTTATCGAAGCTGGGATGCTGAATGATGCTGAAGAACTTGTAAAGCCTTTTTTGGGTCAAACTGGATCAAACAACTTTCACTACGGTTTGATTCTCTATAAACGTAAGGAGTTTAAAGCTGCATTGGAGTATCTAAAGCCTAATAATGAAGACAAGTCTGATTTTTTAAGTGCAGATGCTGAAATTTATCCTTTCGCACTGATCGAAGCTGATAAACAGCTGGATGCTTTCAATGAAGTTAATAGATTACTGAAAATTTCGGCAAATAGAAGTGATAGATTCAAAGATGCTTCAAGAAAGTTATTTCAAAATAAATATGGTGACGAGATACGCTATGAATTTCTGCTCGATTCTATGGAAACTGTGGACCATAATAGCACATTGACAAAAATAGCAAAAATGGAGACTAACCAATTGGCTCCAGATTTTGAACTTAAAGATTTAAACGGAAAAAGCGTTTCGTTAAAAAGTCTAAAGGGTAAAATCGTTATCTTAGACTTTTGGGCTACTTGGTGCCAGCCTTGCATAGCCTCTTTCCCGGGTATGCAGAAGGCCGTAGATTACTACAAAAACGATGATAGCGTTGTTTTTATGTTTATTCATACCCAAGAAAAAAGCCCAAATGCTGCTGATGATGCTAAAAAGATGCTAATTGCAAGGGGAAACCGATTTGATGTTTACATGGATTTAAAGGACGAGGTTCTTGGAAAAAGCCCTGTTTCAGCTGCCTATAAAATTTCTGGACTTCCTGCTAAATTCTTTATCGACAAGAATGGTTTTATACGTTACAAAAACGTTGGTTATATAGGTGTGGATGAAGCTATACCTGAAATCAAAACCATTGTGGATAAATTAAAAGCGGAATAAGCAACACACAATTCACGCTGATATAGCGAAGTTAATGGGATTGAAATCGACAAAGATGTTCAATTGTTATTAGCATGTACGTATGACACCAAATTAATGTAAGTATTTCTAGTGATCAAATGTGTATAGGGTCTTGTATGCAATGTCTTTAAGTCAGAATCATTTTTAATAGGTCCTATTTAATTTTCAATAATACCAATAGAATTTTCACTTAATTAATCACCACTATCTATAAACAGTATGAGAATTTTAATTATAGAAGATGAAGACTTAAATGCTCGTCGCCTAAAAAGATTGTTAGAAGAATTGGAACCTAACTGTGAAATTTTGCAAATAATTGATACAGTTAAGGATGCAGTTTCCTGGTTAAATTTAAACAATTCACCAGATTTAATTACAATGGATATATGTTTGGCTGATGGGGTTAGTTTTTCCATATTCGATCAGTCAATTATTAAATGCCCGATAATATTTACAACTGCCTATGATGAATATACTTTTAGAGCATTTAGTAATAATAGTGTAAGTATAGAATACTTAATGAAACCCATTCAGAAGGACGAACTTGCTGCTAGCTTAAATAAAATTAAACTATACCTCGGAAAGGAGGATTTATTCCCTGTTTTTAATTCGAGAAATCTAAGAGGGGATTATAAATAATCACTTTGTGTATCGTAATTTTTTGCCTGATTGAAGTTGTTAAATATTTTAAAATATACCTCTTTTGTGTTCAGTATAAAAAAGTTTCTATTTTTTACAGATTTTGTATTTCCATCAGTCATAAAAATGAGGAATCACAAAAGAAATAGATTCGTCTAATGTCAAACCGTTTTCTATTAAAAAGGGAAAGAACAAAGTCATATAATAAAAATTTAAAAGCTACAGTAAATACCTCTATTTACTGTAGCTTGTTCTAAACAGAATAGTGCATCAATGATTCTAATAATTATTTATTCAGTATTATTAAAAGGTTGAAAAAAAGCTTAGTGAGCATTAACACTACTAAGAGAAGTGTAGTTTATCTATAGGTCTTTAAGTAAGTGCGTTAAATTAGAATCATTCTTGATTCGATCTATTTCATTTGCAATAATACCTATAACATCTTTCTTTACCTGCTTGTAATTAGCTTCAATTTGTTCTTTCATATTATCAGCTCCATGTGAATCGTTAAAAGATAAAATCTCTGGTATTTTTTTAAAAGCTTTGGTTTCGGCAGCAACTTTGTCGTTATCTACTACAATTTCAGAATGAAAAATCTTCTGTTCAATACGTTCGTCAAAATTGTCGGAAACAGCTCCCACGAACATTCCTTGTGTAAGTGTAGAAATCTTAGATGCAGGTATTAAGCTATCTAACTGTGTGGATATTGAAGTAGATTTATCATTCCTGTTAATTGTCAAGCTTTGACGTTTTTGCAACACTTTCCCGAAACGTTCCGAAAGATTTTTAGCAGTTTCTCCCACTACCTGACCACTAAAAATGTTACCGACAGTGTTCTGAATTACTTTAGCTTCTTTATCTCCATAATCACGGATTAATTGAGAATAGTCTTGAAAGCCTAAACATACTGCCACTTTATTACTTCTGGCCGTTGCAATCAGGTTATCCAATCCTCGAAAATAAATTGTCGGTAACTCATCGATGATGACAGAACTCTTTAACTGTCCTTTTTTATTAATGAGTTTCACAATTCTTGAATTATATAAACCCAATGCCGCTGAGTAAATATTTTGACGGTCTGGATTATTACCTACACATAAAATCTTAGGCTCCTTCGGATTGTTGATATCCAGAGAAAAGTCGTCACCGGTCATTACCCAATATAATTGTGGAGAAATCATTCTTGATAATGGGATTTTAGCAGAAGCAATCTGTCCTTGCAGTTGGTCTTGTGCTCCGCCCTGCCAAGCATCCATAAAGGGCGATAAATAATTTTCCAAATCAGGATAAGACGTCAGAATAGTGAATACATCAGAGTATTTTTTATTCAGTAATTCAATAGCGTGTGGAAAAGTGCAGTATTTGCCGCTGTCATAGATTTTCAGAAACCAGATGATTGCTGCCAGCAAAATAATTGGTGATTCAACGAAAAAATCCCCTTGCTTCTGGATCCAGCTTCTATTAAGATTCAACATAATCGTGTAAGCAGCTTCATAAGCATCAGAGATATCCGTCATAAAAACCGGGTTAAGTGGATTGCAACGATGACTTTTACGAGGATCATCAAAATTAATAACATAAAATTGAGGCTGTACCTTGTATTTATCTCGGTGTTTTAGTAAATGGTTATATGCAATAGTAGAAAGGTCGTCAAATTTAAAATCATAGATATACATTGAAAACCCTTTTTCTATATGCTGTCTAATATAATTATTTACAACTGCGTATGATTTGCCTGAACCTGGCGTGCCTAATACAATTGTTGCCCTGAAAGGATTCACTACGTTAATCCAGCCTTCATTCCACTTTCCCTTGTAATAAAATTTAGTAGGTAAGTTTACAGAATATTCGTTTTTCATCAGTTTGGTTTCTTGCTGAAAACTCTCATTCTCATTATTAAATACATCATCCATTAAATTCGTGCGGAGCAATCTGGTAATCCAGACACCCGCCTTCATCAAAGAAATGTAACCTAATGCTGTAGTAAAAATGTAGAGAGATGTACCTATAAAGGGAGACAGTTTTAGTAAAGGTGTATTGAGAAAAAACAGAATAAAACCAATTACCAAGGCGGTGTTTATTTTTGTCCATGTTATTTTTTCGTTCTTTACACCTTTGGTTCCAAGACAGCTTAATGCCAGCAATACCAATGCGAAAATTTTGGTGTAAAGGTTGTGAGCAAAAAGCCCCGCCGTTCGGTTAAAGTTGGCTAATATTTTGCCTATTATTTCTAATGTCCAGCCACGCTCCAAAAAGAAACCAAAGCAGAACCAGTAAAAGTGCATCAGTACAATGATGATACTGACCGCACGCATGAAAGCCATAATCTTGGCTAAACCTCTTAAATCGTCTTCTCCTTGCATAATTTGTAATGATTAAAATGACAGAGAGTGAATTTAGAGTCTGTTCGGGTTGGTTTTGGATAAACGGTAACCGATGGCGTTCGGTGGCATTGTTTGGTTTGATGTTTCTATTTACCTCTTTTTCGTTTCCTTTTCTTCTTCATTCTATTGGCAAATTCTTGTTCCTCGTAATCTTCGTCCTGTACATCGGGAAGCAGACTGCCCAACCCCTCTATCAGATCAGGCTCATTATAGGCAGGTTGTTCCTTGTTCAGAAAATCAAAAAGCTCGTGTGGTGTTTCGGACTCTTCCTTAGTATTATTCTGGGATGAGCGGCTTGAATGTGTTGTATTGTCATTTGTGGTTTGCTTCCTATTTTCTATTGCCTGTTCATCCCACCATTTATTAAATACATTAGCAGATAGATTTTTACCCAATTGCGAGCCGTTCCATACGGTACGGCTTTCGTGGTCTATAAAAGTCATTCCATAAATACGACCTTCATCATTCCTGCGGACAACGGTATTAATGCCCTGCTCCAATAGCTGCTTCTTAAAATCTGTTTCATTATTGGATGTATGCATACCAGCTTCAATAGTATTTTTAAGCACCTCTTTTGCAGGGTTGGTTTTCATATTTTCCTTTGATTTTTCAAAGTGTTTTTCAAGCTGGGTCATTCCTGCTTCTTTGCCAAACAGTGAAGACTTGAACGGATTACTTGCCTTTTGTCCATACTCATTTAAAGCAAAATACACTAAACCCTGTTTTGGTTGACCGTGTAATTCACCTTTAACTTCTTCGGAAGTTATATTAAAAAGAGAAAGTAAAGCGTTGTAAGCTCCTAGACTTTGGTACTGATAATATTTGGGCAAGTGGCGGGTAACGGATGCTATTTGGCTTTTTATATCTCCTTTGGTATAATCCACGGATTTAAAAATTCGGTCACTATTTGACTGGTATTGCTCTGTAGCGGGCTTCAAATCATATTGCTGTTCCAATTTCCTGCATACAGCCATTGAACGTGGATGATCATAACTGTCCGGTATTTTTGCACCGTTGAGTTGCACGCAGGTGGTTACGATATGTATATGGGTGCGTTCAATATCGGTATGCTTGAATACCACATACGGCTGATTGCCATAACCCATTTCTTGCATGTATTGCTCCGCTATATTTCTGAACTGCTCATCACTAACCTTATCCGCAGGGTCAGGATTCAGCGAAATGTGACGAACAGGCTTTTCTGTTTTGTTATTTGCCAGCAAATAAGGCTCGAAATAGCGGTTGAGAAAAGCGGTAGTGTAGTTGTCGTTCAGCACTTCGGGTATCTTATTCGTGAGCAAAACATGTCCATTTTCCTCGTGCACTTTAAGCAGATTGTAAGAAATTGCTCCGATCATGTTCGCACCTTTTCCAATTTTTGCTATCATTTTTCTTCGCTTTTGTATAGGTATTTTGTTTCAAACTCCTGCGTTAATTGGATAACTTGTTGACATAATGTCGCCATTTCTGCGGTTTGCTTTTCCAATTTAAAGAGATAAGCAGCGGCTTTCTTCTCTGAAAAATTGCGATAAAGTATCTTCACTATCTGGTTATAATTTATACCAACTGCTCTAAACTGGCTGTATAATTTGGTCAGTTGTGCATGGTAATCCATAGCAGCTACATCAATTTTAACCGTCTTAATCTCCCGTTGTAGTAAAAGAGAAATAATAAATTTTGCTTTGTTGCTTATACCTGACGCTTCAAAAAGCGACAGGAGTTTCGCATTCTCTTCGTCATTCAGACGAAAAACATGGCGGTGCGTGCTTGGGTTTAGCTTTGGCTTACGTCCGCCTTTGTTCTGTTTGTTGTTACTGTTCTCATTCATCACAAATCCATTTTAAAATTTTATAAAACCCCGACTTTGGAGGGTGTTTTTCGGCTCCCGGCAGGGCAAGTTGTTTTGGGGCACGAAATACGTTTCGAGTGCCTCAAAACATAACTTGCTCTATTCTGGTGAATAGAAAATCCGCCCTGCGGGACGGATTCTATTTAGTGGAAAAAGCAGCTTCATGCTGCTTCTTATTTTACCTTTCTTGATGGAATAGCATTCTATCAAACCGTCAGAAAAACCCCCTTTGCAAAGTAAAGGTTGATTTTATAAACTATTGATATATAGAATACTGCCAAAGTATTCCGTTAAAAGCCAAAGTGTACAACGCTTTAAAAACCACCTCTATTAATCGCTTTCTTTGTTTCAAGGTTCTACAGAAAGCTTTGAAAAAAACAGTAAAGAAAAAAGTAAAAAAAGAGATATGTATCTGTGCAAATCCTGTAAAAAATAAAAGCATAAAGTTTTAAAAATATAAAAACGCTAAAACGTAAAAGCGGTAAATAAGAAAAGCAGAAAAGAAAGTTTAACTGAAGTAAAGCATATTTCTACCTGCAAAACTTCACGGATTGAAATTTTACAATCAGGTTTCATGTGAATGAAAAAGGGAAAAACGACAAGCAATTACGCAAAAGGTAAAAAAGAAATATTAGAACAAAGAAAGGTACAAATGAAGGTTTTTGTTTGCCTGTACCGATTTAAAGAAAAGCATCAATAAATTTTTAAATAATGGAAACGACAAAGAAAACTTTAAAAATCAGCTTCTACACACAAAAGGGAGGTGTAGGCAAATCAACGATCACTACGCTGTTGGCTAGTGTGCTGCACTACCGTTTAGGTTACAACGTACTAGTAATGGATTGCGACTTTCCGCAACACAGTTTAACCAATATGCGTGCGAGGGATTTAAAAACGGTCATGGAAAATGACTATCACAAGAAAGCTGCTATGAAGCAGTTTCAGACTATCAATAAGAAGGCCTACACCATCGTCAAGAGCAAAGCGGAAAACGCATTGGAAAACGCATTTGAGCAGACAGAAAAATCGAAGGTAGAGCCGGATATTATCTTTTTCGACCTTCCTGGAACTGCAAATACAAAGGGAGTATTATCGACTTTAAAAACGATGGATTTTGTGTTTTCACCGATTACGGCAGATCGACTGGTGGTAGAAAGTACATTGGGCTTTACCAAGGCCTTTCTTCACTTACCAGAAACAGAAACCGGAAACAAAGATCTGGCAATATGGTTGTTTTGGAATCAAGTAGATGGTAGGGAAAAAACAGGTTTGTACGACGCATATCAAAATGTCATAGAGGAGTTGGGATTGCCAATTATGGAAACTCGCATTATGGACAGCAAGCGTTTCCGAAAAGAAACAGACGATACAGGAAATTATGTATTCCGTTCCAGTCTGCTCCCTGCCGAACCGCAATTGCTGAAAACCACCCGCATGGATGCTTTTGTGCAGGAATTTTTAAAAATTATTCACCTGTAAAACCGATGATGTATGGCAACAGATAACAAACGAAAAGACTTTGAGAAACCGGATGTTGATGAGGAATACCTGATGAACATCATGAGCGGTGACCAGCCTGTCCCTGACAAACCAATTCCCAAATCACAAGAGGAAATAAAAGAAAGCAAACCACGTGAGCGATCTCGTTCGACTTCTACCAAAAAAGTAGATTATGAAGAAACCTTTTTAGTCAATCGCTTTCCGTCAGGGCGTAACGGTAAAGTAGTCTATATCCGTCCTGAATATCATGAAAGATTAATCCGCATTGTTCAACTCACACGGGAAGATAAAACTACTCTTTATTCATATATAGATAGTATTCTTGAACATCATTTCAAGGAATTTGGTGATGATATTACCGACTATTTCAATGAAAGATATAAACCTATTATATAATAGTTTCATTATGAAAAATACAAAACAAAAAAAGAAAGCAACATTAAGAATAGATCAGTACAAAACTGAATTTCTTCAGTCGAAAGGCGTTAAGGCAAGAGATAGCAAAACAGCCTATATCAGTACAGAGTTTCACGAAAAGTTATCGCTTATCGTCTTTATGATGGGTGGAGGTAAACTGACTATTACTGATTACCTACACAATGTGCTGAAATACCATTTTGAGGATTTCGGAGAGGAACTCACAGCCATTTATAACGCAATCGACAAACCTAAATTATAGCTATGGAAACAGCAATTCTTATATCCCTATTAATTGTCATTGTCCTGCTGTTGCAGGACAAGGTGGTTATCAAAAGAAATCCAAAACAGGAGAAGCAAATTCCTAGTCAAAAGCGAGAATTTTTAGATATTATGGGAAAACCCAAGCCGATTGAACGCCTTTCTCCGCCAAAGAATACCACTAAAGGACAACTTGAAGATAAAGAGGAAAAACCTGATAATTTTGAAGAAGAAAGATCCCTAAAAGGGTTTGCTAAAGAAATTCCGCAGGAAGAGCTAGATGAAGTTTTTAATACCGAACCTGATTTGGAGGAAGAGGAAGAAGAATGGAACGGGTATGGAACTTATGAGGAAGAAAACGGTTTTGCCACAGGGGTTACCTTTGAAGAACTAAGTACCGTGGGGATGTTGCTCCAAAAAGAGAAATTGGAAACAGCTCAGAAGGAAACAGCGGTGGGAATAGTTCAGAAAATACAGGGAACCGATCTTTTTAGTCTACTGGAAAACTCAATGGAGGGTGCTGCACAGAAAATTGCAGCGTTGTTGGACAGTGGTGTTCCCGGTAAAGAAATGGACTCTGGTTCTTACAATTTGCGGAAAAATAATATTAATGATTTTGACATTGGGGAGTTTGTATAGACTCTCCTTTGTGTTTTAAAACGTTAAGGTATGGAAAAAGAACTGAAAGAATTTGATATCCACGGAACAGTGTTTCTTGTGGATGTGAATAAATTAGAACTGAGAGAAAAAGAAGATGAAACGAATATTATTCGGTTTGATGAAATGGAATATTTAGGAAATGGATATCGTTTTGATTACGACGTTGAAAAGAATAGACTTTCATCGGGATGGGGAAATCACGAAGTAACCGTCACTATTCCCGAATTCTCCGTATTAGATCCTATTGGGATGGGGAATAAATATAAGCTATCATTAGATGTCATAAAGAAAAGGAACGACTATGATATCATGGTTGACCCCGTTGCTTATGACCTGCGTGTGAACAAAGGAATGCTGCCCACCATTGATATTGAAGGACACACTTTCTATGTAGATATAAGAATGGATAAACTTAGACCAAAAGATGACTTCCTCTCTAATGGAATTGCTTTTTCACACATAGAAGACTATTTTAATGATAGCTCTGGAACATATCTTATTCCCTACAATCCTAAGACAAGAGAAATGGGCGAAATTGACTATGAAAATATTACAGAAATTCCAAAAAATCTTGTTGTAATAGAATTTCCAAACGAGTTAAAACTGGATCCTATCGGATGGAATAGGCAACACGGATTTGATCTGAAAGATGGGTTAATGGAAGTAGGATTGCAAATGAGTTTTACAGCAAAAAAAGGAAAATGGGAAGACATTTATGTGCCTCAAAAAATCAAAGAGAATTTAGATAAAATTAAAAAAGAAAATAAGAACTCGAATACTCCTTATAATTCAGAAAGGAAAAAGGGTAGAAAAATGTGAGAATATTGTAAAAAGAACGAAACGTCAGCCATCAAAAGGCTGGCGTTTTTTTATACTCAATTTTCATACGAAAAGCCTTTGAAAGCCAAGTTATTCCACTGAACGACACTTTTTAAGAGTGCTTTGTTTTACGTCGCACATTTGTTCCGAAAGCCTGCAAGGTGCAGGAAATCGTAACAAATTAATTCGTTTTAAAGATGAAAAAACAAAGAAAAAAAGTGCTGCTGACAGGTGCGGCTTTGCTGTCAGCATTTGGGGTATTTGCACAGGGAAACGGTTCTGCGGGAATCAACGAAGCCACGCAAATGGTAACCTCTTATTTCGATCCCGCCACACAACTTATTTACGCCATTGGTGCCGTGGTCGGGTTAATCGGAGGTGTTAAAGTGTACAATAAATTCAGTAGTGGTGATCCTGATACAAGCAAGACTGCGGCATCATGGTTTGGAGCTTGTATCTTTTTGATCGTTGCTGCAACTATTCTTCGTTCATTCTTCCTTTAATCCTTTGCCTTATGAGTAAATACAATATTAATAAAGGCATTGGACGTACAGTCGAGTTCAAAGGATTGAAAGCACAGTATCTGTTCATTTTTGCAGGTGGCTTACTGGGTATGCTTGTTCTGGTGATGATACTGTATATGGCAGGCGTAAGTTCTTATGTGTGTCTATTTATTGGAGTTGGAGGAGGCTCTCTTATTGTCTGGCAGACATTCTCTCTGAACCAGAAGTATGGTGAATACGGATTAATGAAAGTGGGTGCCAATAAGAGGCATCCACGTTATATCATCTGCCGGAAACCCGTACATCGCTATTTAAAATTCACCTCTAAATCTGTCGGCTTATGAGAAATGTAGCAAAAGCCACTACGTTGGAAAGCAAGTTCCCATTATTGGCTGTGGAAAACAACTGCATCATCTCTAAAGATGCAGACATTACGGCTTGCTTTCGGGTACATTTGCCCGAACTGTTTACGGTTGCTTCCGTAGAATACGAAGCTATACATTCCGCATGGCACAAGGCGATCAAAACTTTACCGGATTTTACAGTCGTTCACAAACAAGATTGGTATATCAAAGAAAATTACGCTCCTGATATTGCAAAAGAAGATCAAAGCTTTTTAGCAAAATCGTATCAACAGCATTTTAACGAGCGTCCTTTTCTGAATCATTATTGTTACTTGTTTCTTACCAAGACCACTAAAGAACGTATGCGTATGCAAAGCAACTTTAGTTCACTTTGCAAGGGTGTGCTTATCCCTAAAGAAATAAGGGATAAGGAAATCATTCATCGCTTTATGGAAGCTGTGGCACAGTTTGAAAGGATAGTGAATGATAGCGATTTTGTAAAACTGGAACGTCTGAGCGAAGAGGATATCGTCGGAACGAGTGGCAAGCAAGGATTGCTGGAACAGTACCTCACCTTGTCAAGAGATGAGGGAAGGCCTTTACAGGACATTGCTTTGGGGTCTGAAGAAGTTCGTATAGGGAACAAAAGATTATGTTTACATACCTTATCTGATACGGATGATCTACCGGGAACAGTATCTGCTGATACGCGTTACGAAAAATTATCTACAGACCGAAGTGACTGTTTGTTGTCGTTCGCTTCTCCCGTTGGACTACTGTTAAGTTGTAATCACATCTATAATCAATACCTTTTCTTAGATAACAGCGAAGCAAACCTCCAAAAGTTCGAAAAGTCTGCAAGGAATATGCATTCACTGGCAAGGTATAGCCGTGCCAACCAGATTAACAAAGAATGGATAGAACGCTATCTCAATGAGGCTCATTCACATGGTCTGTCTTCCATTCGTGCACATTTCAATGTACTGGCATGGTCTGAGGATCCGATCGAACTAAAACAGATTAAGAATGATACCGGTAGTGCTCTGGCTTTGATGGAATGCAAACCAAGACACAATACTACTGATGTAGCAACTTTGTACTGGGCAGGAATGCCGGGCAATGCCGGGGATTTTCCTTCTGAAGAAAGTTTCTACACCTTCATAGAACCCGCGTTGTGTTTCTTCACAGAAGAAACAAATTACCAAAGTTCACCATCACCGTTCGGTATCAAGATGGCAGACAGGTTAACGGGAAAGCCAATCCATTTGGATATATCGGACTTGCCTATGAAAAAAGGTATCGTCACGAACAGAAACAAATTCATTTTGGGACCTTCAGGTTCGGGAAAATCTTTTTTTACAAACCACATGGTTCGTCAATACTATGAACAGGGGGCACATGTGCTGTTGGTTGACACAGGTAATTCCTATCAGGGATTATGTGAGCTGATCTATGGAAAAACCAAAGGTGAAGACGGTGTTTATTTCACTTATACCGAAGATAATCCTATTTCATTCAATCCATTCTTTACAGACGATGGCATATTCGATATTGAGAAGAGAGAAAGTATCAAAACCCTGATACTAACCTTATGGAAACGAGATGATGAGCCACCGACAAGAGCAGAAGAAGTAGCCTTGTCTAATGCGGTAAGCGGTTATATAGAGCGTATTAAGATCAATGATGAATATCCATCCTTTAATGGTTTTTACGAATATGTACAGAGAGACTACCGCAAAGTATTAGAAGAAAAGCAGGTTCGGGAAAAAGACTTTGACATAGCCAATTTCCTAAATGTTCTGGAACCTTACTACAAGGGAGGTGAATATGATTATCTGCTTAACTCAGACAAACAACTTGACTTGCTGACTAAACGCTTTATCGTATTTGAGATTGATGCTATAAAGGATCACAAAATTCTCTTTCCTATTGTCACGATTATCATCATGGAGGTTTTCATCAATAAGATGAGAAGGTTGAAAGGTATCCGTAAGCTCATCTTAATTGAAGAAGCTTGGAAGGCAATTGCAAAGGAAGGTATGGCTGAGTACATAAAGTATTTGTTTAAAACAGTCAGAAAGTTCTTTGGAGAGGCAATTGTAGTAACGCAGGAAGTGGACGACATCATCCAATCACCTATTGTGAAAGAATCCATTATCAATAATAGTGATTGTAAAATACTGCTCGATCAGCGAAAGTATATGAATAAATTTCATGACATCCAGGCGATGCTCGGGCTCACTGAAAAAGAAAAATCTCAGATCCTTTCTATCAATATGAACAACGACCCCAAACGCTTGTACAAAGAAGTCTGGATTGGATTGGGCGGAACGCACTCCGCCGTTTATGCTACAGAAGTAAGCATGCAGGAATATCTCGCATACACTACGGAAGAAACCGAAAAAATGGAGGTTATGCAGCTTGCTAAGGAACTCGACGGTAATGTAGAACTCGCTATAAAACGAATTGCTGAAGAGCGAAAATAGAAATCAGGTAATTATTAATCAATTAAAAATCAATAAAATGAAAAAAATCATGTTAATGGTGTTCACGGTAATTATACTGGCTGTTACACCTTCTGCCAAGGCACAATTTGTTGTCACTGACCCAGCTAACCTGGCTTCCGGCATTCTTAACAGTGCTAATGAAATCATACAAACATCTTCCACAGTTTCCAATGTGGTCAAAAATTTTAAGGAAGTAGAAAAGGTGTATAAACAAGGTAAGGAATATTACGACAAGTTGAAAGCGGTCAGTAATCTGGTAAAAGATGCGAGAAAGGTACAGCAAACTGTCTTACTTGTTGGAGACGTATCTGAAATGTATGTACAGAATTTCGGCAAGATGATGAACGATCCGAATTTCTCACAACAAGAATTGGCTGCTATCGCCAATGGTTATTCTGCACTATTGAATGAAAGCACGGAGCTACTGAAAGAATTGAAGCAGATTGTTTCCTCATCCAGTCTTTCATTAAACGATAAAGAACGTATGGATATCATCGACCGTGTTTATAAAGAAGTTAAAGAGTACCACAGCCTTGTACGGTACTATACCAGTAAAAATATTTCGGTCAGTTTTCTAAGAGCTAAAAAGAAAAATAATAGCAAAAGAGTACTTGAACTTTACGGAAATCCTGAACAAAAATACTGGTAAACTATGGAATTTAATAATCTTCATGAAGTTCTACGCTCATTGTATGATGAGATGGTACCTCTGTCCGCCGATATGGCGGCTGTAGCAAAAGGACTCGCCGGATTGGGGGCTCTGTTTTATGTAGCTCTCAAAGTATGGCAGGCACTCAGCCGTGCAGAGCCTATAGATGTATTCCCCTTACTACGTCCGTTTGCTTTGGGATTGTGCATTATGTTTTTTCCAACTATGGTTTTGGGAACTATCAATGCGGTACTCAGTCCCATAGTAAAGGGCACTCATGCTATACTGGAAAACCAGGTGCTTGACCTTAATGAGTTGCAAGCTCAGAAAGACCAATTGGAATACGAAGCTATGGTACGAAATCCCGAAACCGCCTATTTAGTTTCCAATGAGGAATTTGACAGGAAGCTTGAAGAATTGGGATGGTCACCCTCTGACATTGCTACGATGTCGGGAATGTATATGGAACGTGGTATGTATCAAATGAAAAAATGGATAAGGGATGCTTTTCGGGAATTTCTGGAAGTACTCTTTCAGGCAGCCGCTCTGGTCATAGATACCATACGGACGTTCTTTCTGATTGTCTTGTCCATTCTGGGACCAATAGCCTTTGCTATTTCTGTGTGGGATGGGTTTCAGAGTACGCTCACACAATGGCTCACACGGTATATCAGTGTGTATTTATGGTTACCTGTGGCTGATTTGTTCAGTTCTATGCTTGCCAAAATACAATCATTGATTCTTGAAAGAGATATAGAGATGCTTGCCGACCCAACCTATATCCCTGACACTTCAAATACGGTTTATATCATTTTTATGATTATCGGTATCGTAGGATACTTTACCGTTCCTACAGCCGCAGGCTGGATCATTCAGGCAGGAGGTGCCGGAAACTTTATGCGTAACGTGAACCAGACTGCTATGAAAACTGGAAATATTGCCGGTGCCGGTGCTGGTTCTACCGCAGGTAATATCGGAGGAAAATTAATGGGTAAATAATAAAATTTAAATCATTTGAAATGGAATTTAAAACATTAAGAAATATCGAAAACAGCTTTAAGCAGATAAGGCTGTATGCTATTGTCTTTGCGGTACTCTGCATTGGAGTTGTAGGATATGCCGTTTGGCAGTCCTACCGCTTTGCGGAGGAGCAACGACAAAAAGTCTATGTGTTGGATAACGGCAAATCACTCATGTTGGCACTCTCTCAGGACGCTTCTATAAACCGTCCGGTTGAAGCTCGTGAGCATATCCGTCGTTTTCACGAATTGTTCTTCACGCTCGCACCTGAAAAGAATGCTATTGAAAGCAATATGAAAAGAGCATTTAATCTTGCCGACAAATCGGCATTTGATTATTACAAGGATTTGTCCGAAAAAGGATATTACAACCGTATCATATCCGGTAACGTACAACAACGTACTGAAGTGGACAGCGTAATCTGCAACTTTGATACCTATCCGTATGCTGTTAAAACTTATGCAAAACAGTTCATTATCAGGTCAAGCAATGTGACAAGGCGTAACCTGGTTACATCCTGCTACTTGGTTAACTCCGTTCGCTCTGACAATAACCCACAAGGCTTTACAATAGAAAAATTTGCGGTGTTAGAAAACAAGGATATTGAAGTTATAGAACGCTGAAGATTAAGCACATGAAACACTTACTTGATTTAGACACGTTCGTGAAAACCCTTATTGATAAAGGATACTCTGGTTTTTTTCATACTGAAAGTTCTTATGCAGGCAAATTAAAGGATAGCATCAGTGAATTTTTGGAGGCTTGGGGCAAAGGCAAAGAAGCACCATTAGTAGCAAGCCATTTGCATCTATCTACATATCTCGAATGGAATGGTGAAAACAAGCCAAAGATTGAATGTGATATGTGGGTAAAATACGAGAATGGGAAATTTGATTTACAGGAAACGGAAATGTATGTAAGAAGAATAGATCCTTATGGACAACTATTGAAGCAATCTAAGCTAACCAACTTTACAACAAGCTCGTTTCCCATGATAAAAGAAGCCATTTCCCAGGTGACTGAAAAACCTAAAGAACATATCTCTTCCTGCAAAAGAGGGTTCAGAATGTAATAACCTCAAATAATTAAAGTATGAAAAAACTAAGGGAAAGATTGGATAATTGGTTTAACAAACTTGATGAACGTTGGCGGTCGTTGCCTGTAAAGAGACAACATAAATATACGCTGCTTTTTTTTATGGGCTATCTGCTTTTAACGGTTATCGTCATCGCAAAAGTTTGGTTCGACACCTCTAAGCCTAATCCCACTATAGAGATCAGACATATCGAAAATCCAGTTATACAGAAAAAGAAATCCGAGACGGGAGGATTGGATTCATTGTCAAACATTTTAAAAGAAAAGTTTTATGAAAGAAAATGGAAATAAAAAATTGGGAGTTCGGGTTACGGAAGGTACCCCGAATGAAAACCCTGATGTATTGCAGGACAATGCACAGAATAAGACTGAAAAGTTGAAGAAACCAATCATATTTGGTTTGATGGGAATCGTGTTTGTTGGCTGTATGTGGCTCATATTTAAACCATCAGAAGATAAAAACAAGATAGAGGATATTGGTTTAAACGATGCTGTACCACAGGCTACGGATGCAGGTTTACAGTCGGACAAACAGAAAGCTTATGAGCTGGAAATGTTGGAGCAGAAAAATCAGGAAAAGCGTAATGGGTTGACCACATTAGCTGATTATTGGAATACAGATTCAGCAAACTCCATGGAACCAGATCTTTCTGAAGAGGCACAGGGAAATACGGGTTTATTCAGTGGTAATCAACGTAGAGGAAGTAATCCTGCACTAAATAGTTATCAAAATGCTCAAAGCGTTCTCGGTTCGTTCTATAATGAACCCAACTATGAAACACAGGAACTTCGCAAACAATTAGACGAACTGAAACAGCAATTAGCAGAAAAAGACGTGGTGGCACCCGATCCGGTCGAAACCCAATTGGCACTTATGGAAAAGTCCTACCAGATGGCTGCGAAGTATCTACCGACCAATACTCCCTCTCAGCCTACAACTGTCGTTCCCGGTTCTGAACTTCCGACAACAATACCTGCATCATCATCTACTACTCAAAAAGAACATTTTGTAGCATTTACACCTGTCAAAAAAAGTGCTGTGTCAGCATTGTACAGAGAGCCAACAGATAGTGCATTTCTGGCAAATTGGAGTGAAACCCGAAATCGAGGATTTTACACCGCAGGTGTTTCAGAGCAGGTAATACAGCCAAAAAACAGTATTCGTGCTGTAGTACAGGAAACACAGGTAGTAACCGGAGAAACTGGTGTTCGTGTTCGCATATTAGAAGATGCGAAAACTCCGAACCGTACCATTCCAAAAGGAACGGTGTTAACGGCTACTGCAAAATTCCTAAATGGAAGATTGCAATTAAAGGTGACTTCAGTAGAACTGGAAGGAAACATTATCCCTGTAGATATCACCATATACGATATTGATGGTCAACAGGGACTATATGTACCTTATTCTCCTGAAATGAATGCCCTGACGGAAATAGCAGCTAACATGAGCCAGACTTCAGGTACGAGTATTATGATGACACGTTCGGCAGGTCAGCAGGTAGCAGGCGATTTGAGTCGTGGTGTGGTACAAGGAGTTTCCGGTTATTTCTCTAAGAAAGTCAGGACGCCTAAAGTAACGTTGAAGGCTGGACATCAGGTGTTTCTTGTGTCTAAAAGCTAATAAATCAAAAAATATAAAGATTAAAATATGAAAACGATAATTAAAAGTATGCTGATGTTAACCTGTTTGGTTGGACTGATCGGCAAAAGCCAGGCACAAAATGCCAATAACACATCCAAATTAGCAATGGGTAAAGTAGAACCTTATCAAATGGAAGTAACCTATACTAAAACCTCGCATTTGATATTTCCAGCGGCTATTCGTTACGTGGATTTGGGAAGCGAGTATCTGATAGCGGGTAAAGCAGAAGATGCCGAAAATGTATTGCGTATAAAGGCTACCGTACGTGATTTTGAAGAAGAAACGAATTTTTCGGTGATTACCGAAGACGGCCGTTTCTACAACTTCAATGTCTTTTATAGTTCATACCCATCGTCATTAAATTATGACTTGTTGACCATGCAGAAACAACTTAGCCGGGAAAATGAAAATGATGTATTATTTGAAGAGTTGGGTAAGAACTCTCCATCATTGGCGGGGTTGCTGTTGGAAACTATTTACAATAAGGACAAGAGGATCATCAAACATATCGGGTCAAAAAGCTACGGCATACAGTTTTTGTTGAAAGGGGTTTATATCCATAATGGTAAGTTTTATTTCCATACTGAACTACGAAATAAGAGTAATGTTCCGTTTCAGATTGATTTTGTGAATTTCAAAATTGTGGATAAGAAGATTGCAAAACGTACCGTAATACAAGAAAAACCAATGAAGCCACTACGCATATACAAGCCTCTTGACGAAATTATTGGTAATACTACGGAGCAAAACGTATTCCTATTGGATCAGTTTACAATTACGGATGATAAAGTGCTATTGATTGAGATTTTCGAGAAAAACGGAGGCAGACATCAGGTTTTGCAAATAGAAAATTCCGATCTGGTAAATGCAAGACTTATCAATACGATGCATCTCAAAATTAACTAATCAAAAAAATAAGGCAATGAAATATTATATATATACAGTGATATTGATACTTATCGGTATCACATCGGCAAACGCACAGCGGATGGTACCCAAACAAAAAGCACTTGAAGTAAGTGCTGGAATATTATCAGATGATAAAATTGGAAATGACTACTATATAAATCTGGCAATGACAGTAAACGGTAAAAACGGAAATTACTGGCTATGGGCACTGGAATATAACCATGAATATTCTAATTACAAAGAGCTTGAAATACCTGTTGAGACCTATATGGCCGAAGGAGGATACAGTCTTCGGCTGTTGGGAAACTTCCGAAAAAGTATCAACCTAAACGCAACACTCAACGGAGTTATTGGCTACGAAACATTTAACCGTGGAAAGGAAATGCTTTTTGATGGAGCCGAAATACTGAACGAAGAAAGTTTTGTCTATGGAGCCGGAGGACGTTTGTCTTTGGAAACCTATTTGTCCGATCGCTTTGTATTACTGATACAAGGTCGTACTAAAGTGCTTTGGAATACATCAAGGGACCAGTTCCGACCATCAGCGGGAATTGGATTAAGGTTTAACTTTTAAAACATAAAACTATGATAGTAATTTTCAATAAATTCAGAATAGGATTGTTTCCACTTCATATTTTGCTGGCAATCCTGATAGGATCAATAACTTTGAGCTCCTGCGATAAAGAAGAGCTGGAAATACAACAAGATTATCCATTTGACGTAAATGTAATGCCAGTTCCTTCTGAAGTAGCGAATGGTCAAACTGTGGAAATCCGTGTTACAATACAGCGTACAGGAAATTACAGAAATAACGCTTACTACATTCGGTATTTTCAGTTTGACGGACAGGGGGCACTTCGTTACTACAATGAACCGCCTTATATGCCTAATGATTTGTACCAATTACCACAAACGCAGTTTCGGTTGTATTATACTTCAGCCTCGACGGTATCCCAATCTTTCGATATATGGATATCTGACAGCTTTGGAAACGAAAAACAGATAAGTTTTCAGTTTAATAGTAGTGATTAAAGGGTTTGTTAACTATTCAATTTACAACGACTTACCTTTCGGTAGGTCGTTTTTTATTTACTGTTAATTTGTATATGGTTTCATCAATATTTGCTAAATTTATCTTCATGATATTGAAATAGATTGATTATGGAAACATTGGTTTTAGGTATAATAGCATTGGTCTTTGGGCTTGGTCTTCGTTACTGGATCAATCGTCGCAAATTTTATAGAAGAAGCTCTACAGGAGCAGAGGGATTCTCAAGTTATGAAAAGTCTGTTGTAATTTCTTTTATTGAACGTATAGGAAAACTAGCAAGCATCGTACTTATCATATTCGGCATTTTATTTCTGTTTACATACTACGGGTCAAAAAAAGATAAAGATAAATCTGAAAGATTAAAATCTAATACTTCTATACAACAGCGATAAGCCAAAATCTACCTCTCATAGCCAAACAAACCTTCCAAAAGTATAAGAGTAATTATCCTTATTAAATTCACTGTTCACAGCAAAATGAAGAACAGTTATGGAAGTAATCGCGATACAAAAATCGGCTTTTAAAAGTCTAACTCAAGAGTTAGATGATATGCTTGAACTTACTCAGACGGTAAGTCAGGCATATGCATCCATTTTCAAAGAAGAAAAGTGGCTGGATAATCAGGAAGTATGTTTGATGCTAAATATCACTAAAAGGTCATTGCAAACTTATAAGGATAAAGGTTTATTACCTTATTCCAAACTCAACAGAAAGAACTATTTCAAGCTGTCAGATGTAAAGGCTTTGCTGGAATTTAATAAAAGCATTAAAGAGGAAAGACATGGAACTACTGACTGATGATGCTATGGAACTGGCATCCCACAGAAAAAAACTGGAAGAGCTTAGGGAAAATATAGAGTTGATACTGCAAAATTTCCGGCCAGTAATGAACGGTGAAATATACCTGTCAGGACAGGACGTGTGTAAGTTACTGCATATAAGTAAACGCACTTTACAACAGTACCGGGACGATAAAATTTTGCCCTTCGTTCAGATTGGGGGCAAAATCATTTTTAAGCAATCGGATATTGCGAACGTATTGGAACAAAACTATGTGATGAATAAATAATAATCTGTAAGCTGAATAAGCATTTTGATAGTTGTATAACATTGTGAACATTATTATCTTTGCTTAGTAAAATATAAAAATCTTAAAGTGTTTTTGCTTTAAGTCTTGGTACTGAAAACTGGTAATTTTTAAGACGACAAGACAATAAGTAGGAACGCTCACGCTATAGGTGTGGGCGCTCGCTTATTCGTTGTCGGGTATACCAGTGCCTCAGTATCGATAAGTTGTAGTGGCCTGCACTTTCTTTTTTTTGCAGTACTCTACTTAATCGAATAAATAATTTGATATGGATACTGACACAAAACAAGACAAAGTTTCGATTGCATTTATCAATGACAAAAGTCCGATAATAGATAAAATATGTACTGATTTATTAAGTGCAAAATTTGAAATTTTATTCCAAACTGAAAACATTGAAAACGCAATATCTGAATTAGAAGTGATCAAAAAATTACCAGAGATCTGTATTATTGATCTTGATTTTTATGATAAGAGTATATTAAAGCAACTTCAAAAATTAAGAAACCTTTATCCAACTATTCAACTGATCGCACATAGTGATATTGATGATGAAAAAATCGCAAAAGATATAATTGATATTGGTTTTTTAAGCTATTTCTTACTTGGTACTGATATAGATGATTTAAAAAAGGCTCTTATTGATTCTGTGTAGACGGTAAAAATGTTTTCAATTCCTTTAAATTAATCGAAAATCTTGGGAACTATCATAATAAAACATCTCAATTTCAGTAGGTTGCACATTAATAGATTGGTAACCGTCCTGATCTAATCTACATGCTTTTGGATTACATAGTGCATGGAATGTAGATACAGCTATTTTGCCCCATGGATATTCATAGAATGTATTTATCTTATTTGGGTTTAGTGTGCATTTAAGAATCATGGGAATTCCTAAATTATTTATTTTAGCAGAAATAGAATCCATCTCGAAAATTGGCATATAAATTTGTTCTCCTCCAAAATTCACCAGCAATGGTTCTGCACCGCCATTGTAAAGAGCAGAAGTTGTGAAATTAAAGAATAAATAATTATCTCTTGACTCTTTTTGTCTATAATCAAAGTGCTTGTTCCAAGCTTGTAGTACAGTTTCCAGTTCATTACTTGAAAGTAAGTTGCCGTGATTATTGATAAAGCATTGTCTTATCTCCTCGCCGGTTCTACACCTAAGCCCCTGTTCAATAATATGCTCTGGAATTGCTCTCGTGTAATGAAAACCATAAATACTCGCTTTAAGGCAAACTTCATTGATTTCCTTTACCAGCTGATTGATCTCTTTACCTTCTAAGATATGCTCCAAGAACTCGTTGTCTAAAAAGGTTTTTTTATGTTTTTCAAGCTTATCTATATAAATCTTAGGAATGCCTATTAGATTATTGAGATTTATATTTTTTTTCATAAACGGAACTTATTATTAAAACGTCAACCAGTTCAATTTCCATAAAAAAGAAAATAATTCTACCTGCAAATAGTCTTTAGTTTCTCGATAGTTTTCAACATCATATTGGTAGATGAAATCATCAAGTAATTCATTTTCATATGCAAATTGTGTTGCGAGAAAACTACCAGATTGAATTTCGGCCACATTCCTAACAGCACGTGACAATTTACTCAGATTAGACAAAGCTCCTTCAGAAACAAATTGTCCCTTCTGTATTCTCATATCTTCAATTTGTGATAAAAGATCCTCCTGATCAAAGCTTTCATACTCAGGATTTGCTACACCTTTTATACCACCTCTGTCAAAGTACCATTTTTTATGACCTCTAAGTAAGGATACTTTTGGAAATGTAGAATTTGCTACAATAGTCTGCCCAGAAGTATGATTGTAAAGATCTTGCTGTTTGTGGAATACTGGAGCTGCATATATAACTAAGGCATCCGTACCAAGTTCCTTCTCTAACAATTCTAGAGCAGTCTGTTGGTGAGGTGTAATTTCAAAATACCAGTGTGCTCCTTTAATGTGCGGTTTAAGACCTTTTTTTGATCTCGATGAATAATCGGAACGCTTTGCTTGTATGAAGAGATTTAGATTGAAATCAGGTAATATTTTTTTAGGTTTTGATGTATTCCAAATATATCTAAACTTTCTTCTGTGAAGTGATAAACCACCTAGGGGAGAGCTAAATCCATGTAAGTTCCATAAATAATCGTTAATACATAGCGAGGCTCTATCAATGCCTACTATTTTTTCAAAGACCTGTCCTGGTTCCCATAATAGATTACTACCTTTTTCAAGCTGGTTGAATAATGGGCCTCTAAATTCGCCCTCTTCAAATTCTGTCATATATTGTATGTAGATTATAACTGATTTAACTCTTCTTCTTTTATTATCCTGATTTCGTTGCCGAACTTCTGTTTGAGTTCATTATCTGTTACTGAATGTGGGAAAGCCATTGCTAATAGATGTCTTGGTCGAGATAATGCCACATATATTAATCTTTTGGTTTCATCAGGAAAGCCATTGTCAATATTTGATATGTTATCAAATGTGATATTATCTTTATGTTTCCTTTCGTTGAAAAAAACAAGAATAGAATCCAAAGTTTGTCCCTTTACTTGGTGTATCGTAGTGATGGGGATATTGAACGTAGAAAAAGATTTTTTAAAATGTTGGCTTACAGTTTCAGCAAGCGTAGATTTTTCTAAATATTTCGATTTTCGACTCCGTAGATTAAAATCTACTTCATGGCTAAGGCCTAATTTACTTTTTAAAAACTGCTGAGTAGCAGCTGTCCAATCTTGAATTGTTTTACTAAAAGCTGGTAATTCATCTAAAATAGTAATCATCAATGAATTAAAGTAAGGATCTATACTTTTTTCTTTCTCAATCTCTTTCAATAAATGATAATCAGCCTCATCAGAATGCATTAGGGGTATACAAATGGTTCTGATTTCTTTTATTGCATTTTTAATATCACCACTTGTGTAAAGATTTTTAGCATATATAATTTGTTTTGGCAAGTCTATACCCCAAGGTCTCTGTTCTGTTTTTGCTCCTAACAATGCGTCTTTCAACGAATTTCCTCGAACAACAATACAGCTACTGATGTATTTTTTCATTGAACAAGAGTCATCATAATGTTTAATAATTAATTGATGATTCACGTTTGAATATTTATAAATTACAATCGAATCCGTTATATTTTCACAATCTACGCTATTGATTTTTAAATCATCTGATCGACGAACTTTTGAAAATATATCAATTATACTTTGAGGTGATCGTCGGTTATCAGTTAAGTCGTAAGAGTTCCATGTTGCGTCATTTTCGTACTTTCTTAAAAATTCAGAAGGCTTTGCATCTCGCCACTCATATAAGCTTTGGTAAGGATCTCCTATCAGTTCAATATTGTTAAGGCCTTGCTTCACTAATTCTTCAAATATGGCATGCTGCATTAGTGAATTGTCCTGAGCCTCGTCTATAATAATAAAAGGAAATCTTAAACTAAGCCATCTGCAAATTTTAGGATTATTTTTCAGTAGGTGAAGGGCTATAAATGCTGAATCTCCAGTTGAAATTAATCCTTTTCGAAATTGAGCATTCTTGATGAGTTTACAGTAGTTGTCAAAATTAACTTTTTCAACTTTATCAGATGATGGTTGATTTCCATTAATAGAAAAAGATCCATTTGGCTCAATTCTAATTTCACTGGGAGGATATAGATGATAAATACTTCGATTATTCTTTGCCTTGTATTCTGGATTATTAAGTGGTCTTAGTAAGCCTTCAAGTGTTTTGCCATTTTTAACATAAGTGGTCTTCCACATATCATCTAAGATCGTTGTGTGGTCGAGTATTTTTGGTCTATTAAAGTCTCGATTAAGTAGGTTATAAAATGGAAGAGTAATATACTTATTTATAAAACTATCAATAGTTGATACATGATTAGGGAATTGAAGTGATTTACCCGCCAGTTTCCTATAGGCTTCATTGATTTCATCTTTAGCAGAGTTAGTAAATGATAAACAAGCTACTCCCGAATGCCCTCCAACTTCTTTTAAATTCTCTAAATTTAATATCTTCTTTGCGATAGTAGTTGTTTTTCCGCTTCCAGGACAGGCATTTAAAATAACTTTTCCTCTAGCTTGTAAGTAAGCCAGTCTTTCTTCATTTTCATAATACATTACAATCCATTTTTTAAATGAGTTAACGCGTTCAATATATATACCGGAACTATAAATGAGGCTTTTGCCTCTTCCAAATTATCAATTAAATGAATTGAGAAATCCTGTGCAAATTCAGCTTTGTCAGGGAACGTTTTCCATAAGAGAATCGCAACTTTTCTTTTTTCCTGTTCAGACATCAAATCTGCTGGAAACGTTGACATGTATGTGACTATATTGCTGATTTTATCACTTACTATCATGTCAAGATACTTCACTAAAAAGTTGTCCTTAAAAGCACTTCTGTCATTGTTTACGTTATGCGATGCTATTTCATATTCCAAAGTTTTAAATGACTCAAAAATCTTTATATTTTCAGCCTTGTTTTTAACAGAGTTTAAATTCCTAATTCTTGATACAGCGTTACCTTTTTGGATACAATCATCTAAAAGATCTAGCACGGTGGTATCATTTATCAAATTCTTAAAGCTATAATCAGATTTTTTTGAGTCAGTAAACCTGTCATCGTCTGTAATGATGGAAATAGGCTTGTTTATTCGTTTCAGTACATCTGAGTGATTAAAAAGGTAAAGGAAGGGATAAAATGAAGTTCCTTTTACGTTTACAATTTCCGTCCGGTAATCTTCAAGTTTATAGTCCTCTAAAAGAGTAAATGCTGATATCAAAAGTTCCTCTGATATTCCCTCAATGAATAAAATGGATTTTGCGAATAGAAGCTGAGATTTGGTTACGTCAATGTACCTCTGAAGTTTCTTCATTCTATTCTCAAAATCTGTATCCAACAATTCTTTGCTTTTAGTAGTATCTTCAATTATTTTTTCAGATTCTCTATTTTGAAATTGTTTATCCAGTTTTGTTGCTTTACCACAATCTAATAAAATAAGATTTTTAAGGGGTACTTTTGAAGTCAACGTTGGTGAATGGGTAGTTATAAATAGCTGGCTGTTTTCAGTCGCATTTGCATTATTTAAAAAGTTATAAAGGCTTAGCTGTAATTGTGGGTGAAGGTGAGATTCGGGTTCTTCGATTAGAAGTGCAAAATGAGGTAGGCCATTATCCTTAATCTGTTCTTTTATATCACCTAGAACAACTGCTATATAGATTAGATTGTTCAATCCTAAACTATTTTGCCATAAATGAAACCCCTCATCCATCAAAGTAGCTCTATTATGTGGAAGATAAGGTTTGATTGCATTAACTATATATTCTGTTTTTGCTTCCTCAATTCTGACGCCGATTTTATTGTCAATAACTCTCTTAAAAATACTTTCGAGATTCGTGTTAACACCATCTCGCGTATTTTTAACTTCATCACGTTCTAACAGCTGAGAATTTGCATCTTTTATTATCTGTTCTATTTGCAATTCCGACTTTTCTCTCTTTACAAATCGTCTTATAACTTTGCCCAAAATATTATTTCTAGTACTCAACAGATCCTTGGTACTATCCCTTAAAGCTCCTAAATAATAATGCTGAAAAAGTTCGAAGGTTTTATAGTCTGCTTTTTGACCATCAATATTTCCGGTATTATAAGTGAAATATGGATATTTTCCGTCTTTTTCTTCATAAGAGATGGATATTTTAGCATAATCTTCCTCAATATTATTGGGATCAATTACCATATATTCATAAAACCCTCCTTTTTGAGCGGTAGATAATCCTTTAAAAATATAAGTAATGGTTATTAGGGTAGATTTATTAAGTGTTTTATGACCATCATTGTCGATTGCTTTTTGATGGAAATCATCGGATGAAACTGATAACTCCCTTATAGGTTCTCCAATATTGTATAGTAAACGTATGGCATCAATAACAGCTGATTTACCGCATCCATTTTCACCAATAATAATATTTAGTTTTGGATCAAATTCGGTTTCAATTACCTCAATTCCTTTGTAGTTTTCAATCTTTATATAAGCTAAATGCATTTTTTACGTTAATTTGGTTTAATCTAATAAAAGATCGACAAGCTATTAACGCATCAATTTAACTGAAACATAGATAGCATTTTAATGCCTTAGGCTAATTTAAAAAAAAACAATAAGGAATAATGCATTAAGTAGAAAAATTGAACAAGATTTTAAATTCCCACAGTAGATTACTGAATTTACTTCTTTCCACATCTGGACTAGCACCGATGTATTCTTGGGATATGCTCTTATTATCTCTGTAATATATTCTTAATAATTAGTTGGATGAGAAAAATGTTGAAGTGTTAATGTTTCTGTACTATTACATATCTCACAATTATTTTTAATGAATTCAATTCTTCTTTCTCTCCAATCTTTAGAATGCCACAATCGCTGTCCACCTTTGAAATCAATCCAGTATTGTGATTTTGCAATTTCTAATGTGATTTCATTATTTTCCAACTTGTCTTTTAATTGGATAATTTCGTTATATGTCAGCATGATATTTTGGATTTATTACTCGACGAATATAACTAATACTAAAGCCCGTACTGTGAGAATTGGTGGTTAAAAAAGCACTGTTATCTGTATTACTTACGCAAAATTAAATAACACTAACTCAACCAATATTTTCTTATTTGGATCATCCGGATTTTTAAACGAGAAAGTGAAATTTGTTTGTGCTCTTTGATTAACCAAACCTTCACACAGTTCATGTGCTAATATTGCGTTTCTCGATTTTTCTATTACATCGGTAAAATTCTTAGTATCACGATTGAAAATTACCAAAGCAACTTTTTCATCTCTCCAATTCACATAATTTGATAGTAACTGATTTAACCCATCAATTAGGTACTTTTCACCTTTCCATAATTTACACTCTGCAATAAAAAGATTATTCCCATTATTGTCGAACATTAAAATATCTGTTTTTCCGTTTCTATTAAAAACTTCACCTTTAGCAGAATGATTCTTTGAAATAGAGTTTAAGAAAGGAATAAAGTAATCTCTGTATCTTTCTTCATCAAAACGAACATTAAGAGATTTGAAACCTTCTAAATTTTTACCGAGAATATTCATATAATCAATAACTTGGTAAAATGCTTTTTCACTGACGCCAGTAACGGTTTGGTCAACGAATTGCGGATCAACAGGAGAACCATTAAAATAGTTTTCAAGTGTTAGAGCGACTTCATCTTGTGTTTCTTCTATTTCGTATAATTTTGATGGATATATTGTTAAGTCAATATTACCACTTTTTTGCTTCGTAACATTTGACTTATGTACTGAGGCTAATTGTTGTAAATGATTAGCAATATTTTCAGGATCAATTCCATCTTTTAGAAATACTTTTAAATATTTCTTTCCAAAAGTTTCTCTAATTTCAAATGTATAATTTTTGGGCATATCGTTAAAAATAGTATTGAAGGGAACTAGCCATAGCCTTGCAAAAGAGTGAACTTTATAAGATCGAACGTTCAATTTTGCACTTGCGTTAGCAGAACCATTTTTCGTTTTTGCTAAAATACAAAAAAGAGGAACCGAAAATGGTTTTTACGGATAAAAATCATGAATCATGATTCATGAATCTTGAATTAAAAAAAGAAAAACAAAAAGCAAGTGGTTTTTTCGAAATAGGGAGCCGAATCGTTTAAATTGCTCTTAACTTTGCTCTTTTGCCAAATTGCATGTTAGTAGCTGGAATGCTTATAATCTTCGTCTACGCTTTCTATATCCAATAATTGGAATTCCTCTCCATGAATATATTCCTCTATTTGATGAGTACAATGTTTGTCGATTTTCTCTTTCTTTTATTTGGTCTTGCTTTCTAAATTCATTTATGAATTCCTGAACTCTCAAAGTCCATTCACCATTTGTGGTTGTATTCAAAAAAGCTTTACGTGAGATTTCTGCAACTTTTGCATGTCTACCAACCTGTGGAAATAAACAGTAAAGATTATTTCGTAAATCTTCTGTATCATCTATTGAACTGTTTCCTCGAAAATCAAAGATTACAGGTACAGAACTTTTAAGCCAAGCTTCTGGAAAACAAAACTCTGGAAAACAAACCTCAAAAATCCCCGACTTTTCAGTTTGATGCACTTCACTAATTCCGTCTCTTTTCCATTCCTTTAAAAAACGAGGATAATCTCTTTTTAGTCGCGTGCCATCCACTATCCAAACCATGTTTTTATAAAACTGTTCTCGTGCAGTTCGCTCTTGAGGATTAATGTTCGAATGTTGAAACTCTATTACGAGGCTATGAGCGGTACGAACATCAGCAATATGTTTTTCTTTTGTTCCATTATCAAACAAAGATATTTCTTGCCAATCGGATGGATAATTGTTTTTCCAAGTTCGGTGCCACTCTGTTTCTGGTTCCCACCAATTGTCACAATCCGTTTTGCTTTTATGTGCCCAATGCCATATTTTTCGTGTACCACATTTTGCAATAACTGGCTTCGAACAACAACAACACAATCCGTTAAGTTTCGGTTGAGCTTCTGTCCGATTATTATCTATTAAAGCAAAGCGCATTTTTTATAGTCAGCTATCAATACATTGTTTTCACTTGCAAATTTACTCAAATAAAAATATCCTTAGGAATCGTTAAGGTAAAAACCAATAATAGCCAAGCGACTTTCTTTTGCTTCTTTTCTTTGGTCGCAGATGTGGAAAGAAAAAAAGTATTTACAAGGCAAAAGAAAATTTGATTTGCATCTTTATCAAACAAAATATAGTAATTATAATTTATTTAATACTTGCAGTCGGTGTATTAAATGCTCAAATAATTCTTTTGTAATGTCAAACTTTGACACATGTGGCAAATATTTATTTCTTATTAAGACTTCTGTAAATCCATCATTATTAGATTTAGTATCATCATTAATATTTCTAATACAGGCGTCTAAACAGTCAACAGCTTTAGCAAATTCAGCTTCTCGTGTGGCTCTTTTTTCATATTCACTGACAATTTTTTCAAATCTTAATTTATTAGGAATAAGTGTTTTGATTTTTTCTAATGCTTGTTCTTCTTTTTGATGTTTGAGTTTCATTTCCTCTGGATTATTGAATTTGGCATCTCCTGCATAAACTTCAACAATATCATGGTAAATTAAATACTCAATAACTTTTAATCTGTTTAATGGTTCTTCAACATAATCGATTAGAATATCCGCAATCAGCAAACAACTCCAAGAGTGTTCTGCTGTACTTTCTTTTCTTCCCTTTACATTGGTACCACGTTCAACATATTTTAACTTTTCTAATTCGGTTAATGCTATAATCAATTTTTCCATTCAATGTAAATTATCTATTAAATATCCTTTTATTACAAAAATATAAATTAAAGTTGCCTAACAGACACTGCTTAAACTAAACTGTAAAAATAACAAAAGGGATATTGTCGTCCATTTTTCTAACGGTTCAGATTGGTACGGTCACTGTTAAGATTATGCTTAACTCTAAAGCGAACGCAATGAGCATTCTTTATAGCCAGTTATTCATACATTGTATTTACTAGCAAATTTACTCAAATAAAAATATCACTAGGAATCGTTAAGGTAAAAACCAATAATAACCAAGCGGCGTTCTTTTGCTTCTTTTCTTTGGTCGCAGATGTGGAAAGAAAAGAAGTTCGCTAAAACAACGAAAGGGATACTGGAATATCCCTTCAAAAACAGATCGCAACCTGTTTGATAAAATGTGAAGTGAGGACGGTGCGTAGCCTTACATTTTGGCAAAGGGGTTGTACCGCTTAAATGCAAAAAGACTGCCCCGACCATCGGAGGGAGTGTCTTTTTGCGGCCCGATTTTGGCTATCGGGCGACTGGAATAGGCTGTGACCTAAAATCTTTCAGATTGAGAAAAAAACCTCTGTATTCGGTCAATCCATTACGAAATAAACCCCATAACAAAGAACTACCCATTTGAGCCAATGACGAATTGATATATAAATCCTGTTTTTCCAATGCTTCAGCTAAACTGCAACTTGGTGTATCGTCTTGCTGTTCGGACTGCTTTAACAAAGCACCAAATTCATCTGTAACCATTGGCAGATTAGCTACCGTTTCATATATATCGGAATTGGGTTGTTTTATATCTCCAATAGTTGATAACAATACTTGTCCTGTATATTGGCTGTTACCATAATCCAACCAGTATTTTGGTTTATGATGATAATATTTTCCGTTATCCAGTGCTTTTAATATTTCAGCAATACCAAATCTTGCCTTTACACTATCTACACAGGTAATAAAGATAGTAGCCTGTGCGTTTTCGGGAAGTTTGCCCAAACTGTCCTTTTCAAACTTCTGCGTTTCGGCTTTCCAATTTGTACCTGAAAAGCGGTTGGCTCGGTTGATTAGAGCAGCAGATTTATACAATCCTACTTCGCATTCTGCAAAACGCTGTCTGCCCAAATTAGCTTCCGTAATAACATCATCATCCCAAAGGCGAACGGACAATCCTGCGTGACCTAACGCAATCAAACTATGGTTCATTTCCATTAAGGCGGTCAAAACCTTTGAGCCTGTACCACCTGCACCGATAAGGTTTACCGATATAGGATTGGTTGCATTTATTAAACTATTGTCCGTAAAATGGACTTTTATTTTTTCGGTATTCATCGCAATATGTCTTTTAAGGTTAGATTACTTTTTGTCAATACTTCCATTGGAAAAGCTTCGCCTGTGGCAATTAAATTTTCCCAAAGGCTTACGCAATTTCCTTTTATCGGGTTATGACCGTGCATTAAATGACTGAAATAACTGTTAAAGAAAAAGCCTTCCCATTTGTTTGTAAATTCTTCCAATGAAGCGGTTTTCTTTATGCGTACATCTACTGTACCCATACATACATTGCCGTCCTCGTACACATTAAAAAAAGGAGCGTTGTAAAGCTTTGTTTTTATCGTAGGTCTTCTGCCATTTATTAAAGCGAAAACGGCTAAACCGCTTCGGTTCGCTACCCACAGCATAGGCGGTACATTGGCTTTGCCTTTGGGTATTCCCAGACTTTCAATAAAATACATTTCCCTTTGTGTGGCTTTGGTAAACCAAACCACTTTGTTTCCTGTCGGCTCAAAGTATAAAACCTGATTGCTCAATACTCCCTGCGGTTTCAATAGCGGTTCTTTTTCCTCTTTGGCGGTCTTCAAAGCCTTTGCCAATTGGTTCGCTTCTTTTACGGTCAAAGGGTGTGCATTAATGGGCATACCGTTTTTATCCATATCAAAATGCTCTACATAAGTATCGTTACCCTTTCCAGTAGTCTGATAAAATACCAATGCTGATTTTGGATAGTACAGCATTCCGAAATCCTGTGTTATATCGTTCATAGTTTTGTTTTTAAAAATTATTTAAAATGTAGGTCAGTTCGTTTATCATCGGTAACAAACGGTTTTCAAACTCCAATGTATTGGCGGTTATATCGCTTCCGTCAAACCGTTTGATAATAATCGGTTCTTCCATCTGTCCGTATTCCTGTAATTCGTTATTTACAGATTCTACTACATTATCCATTAGCCACCCTGTACCATCTGCACAGAAGGAAACATATTTCTCCATAGATATAATGTTTTCCATATCTTCTTCGTTGGCTTCGCCATTTGGTCGGGCATTGCGGAAGACGGTTGCATTGGGGTACTGCTCATAAATTGCATAGGCTTCCTGTGCTACTTTATAGCAATCAGCATCAATCTTATCTTTTGGTTTAAAGCGGTTTAAACGGTCTTTAAAGAGCCTTAAATTGGCTTCGTTATATATCTTCTGTTCCATACGGTCGCCAATCCATTCCGCTTGTGCAAATTCACTAAGATAGGTTTCTGTGTCTTCTCCATAATCGTCCTCTGTTACCCAATCTTTATGCATCTCATACATCCAGTACAGATAACTGCTTTCCTGTCTGTAATAGGGAATGTCGGCAATGTGGTACAGATAACTACAAACCGATATAAGCAGTTGAGCGGTATGTTTTCGCTTTGGGTCTTTCAACCAACGAAATAAGGGTACTACAGGAATATAATACAGCGTTGCACCTGTATTATATCTTTCCTCACTTGTAAAAAACACTTTCTTACTATCCTGTATCAGTTTGATTTCTTCCCAATCGCTTACTTTAAGTTTTAACTGTTCTTCTATATCTTTTAAAGCCAATGCGATATTGTACGGATATCCTAAAGCCTGCGTTGGTTTCGGAATGATACCGTAATGCTCTGCTAATTGAGAAAGGGAACGATAAAAATCCCTTTCCATTTTGATATTATCCCTGCAAGCCTGTACAGTTTCCGTTTCTTCCAGTCTTGGGAGAAACGAAGTTCTTAGAAAACCATTGGCAACATAGTTACTGGTACAGACTTTTGTTTGTCCTTTTGGATTTCGTTTGCGTCTTTCGGTCGTTGCATCCAGTTTGCGAACTCGCTCAACTGACGATGTAATTGCTTTTGCTTGGGTTCTTGGGGCATTTGGAATGTTCCCGATACGGTATGTCGTTGCATAAGTCATTGTTTTACTGTTTTGGTTTAACCTTTTGTTCCCATAGCACTTTCAAAGCGGTACTGTACGGTATCGTCTTTGATTTGTGGTGCTGATACTTTTGCGGTGGTCAGAATGGGGTATGTATTGGAATAAAAATTCATTACTGCCTGTACACTCCATTGCGGTTCGGGGTCGTTCAGTTTAATTTCCTGCCCCTTGTTATTTAATATGAAAACTCGTTGTAATTGCGTTGCTAATAACATAACATTTAATTTTTTGGTTAACACTTTTATTCTTCTTCACCTGCTTCATCAATGGGGTAATCCTCTGTAACTACAGTCGATTGTATCGGTTCGGGTGTTGTTTCTTCTGTTGCACCGAAAAGGCTCGGTGTGGCAAATTTGTCCGATAGTGAAGTTTTGCGTTTGCGTATGGCATCGGCATAGTCGGGAAAATCGGCAGGGTTCGGCACTTTCATCCACGCTTCACGGAATTTGCCCTCTTTTTCCAATTCGTCAGCCTTTGCCATAGCTTCTTTATACTTCTTGTCCCTGGCTTCTTTTTCTTTCTTCTCCTTATCGGCTTTTTCCTTTTCCATTGCCGATTGCTTTTTGACTTCCTCCATTTGTTTTAGAAACTTTTCCATATCTACCATCATGCCCGAAACGGTTTGTACTGGTGCGGTTATCTGCTCAAAAAATCCCTCGTCAAACTCCTGTGCGGTAGCATTGAATGTAAGGGGTGGAATAAGGTTTTTGGCGTTATCTCCGCACTCATCATTGTTAAGCATAACCGATACTATTAGCTTGGTTTCTGTTCCCTTTGAAATGTTCAGTTGCAATACTCCTGTAAAGTCCAACTGCTGTATCTGATTGAAAAAATTTGTATTCATCGTTCTAATTTTTTTGTTTGTCCTCTAATCGTTTTTTCTTTGCTGTCAGTTTATTGTACATATCTGTCCAATAAGCGTTCTGTCTTTTGTCGAACTCGGAGAAACTTTCGTCCTCGTGTCTGTAACCAGTGTACCGTTTGCTAATCTTTATGGCTTCATCAAGGTCAGTGACTTCGATAGAGCATCCGTTCAAATCCGTTACTTTCATGTTTAATAATATAAGGCTACCACCGTTTGCAAGGCGGTAGCCTGTGGTGTAATTAATTAAGTTGAAAAACCTCTTCACCGACTTTCTGAAAAGAGGTACACAGTTCAAATGCTTTCTGTGATTTGAGTTGAGCAGTACCGCCCATTACAATACTCTGTAACTTGGCTTCGTTGTCTTTGTAGCTTCTTACGTTCTGATAGTAGCCTGTTACTGCATTATATGCCCCGAACAATGTGCCTTTGGTGGTGTCCATTTGTTGGGTATCGCTTACCATTGCATAAGCAAAAGCATCTTCAACCACGTTTTTGAATACGGTGGAAACTTCATCTTCCGCACCTTTTTTCAGTAATTCCAATGTTTCCTTATTCGGACAAAGTGCCAGTTGGATTAGCTTTTTAACCTCTTGGTCTGATACTTTGACTTTCGTCCACTCATTGAAAATACCCTCTAACTGGTCGCTAAACTGGTTAGCCAATCCCATAACTTTATGAGCATTGTCCAAACGTTGTTTTGCTCCTGCGGTGTGCTTGATGCGTACCACATTGCTCATATTACGCAAAGAAGCGTTTAAGGTATTTTGGCAAACGATACGGATAGGTGTAAAAGCGGCTGTAATACTTCCGCTACCGTCGTGCGAAGTTGTTAGGAAGATGTATTTTTCTGTCACATCATCGCCATTGCCCACACGGATATAACTCGGCAATTTGGCTGTAATAAAAATGCGTTCCCCATTACCTAAAGCTCCTGCGGTTTCGTATAAAATACCGTCTGTACCGCCTACAATACTGTCAAAGAATGAAAAAGCATCCCTGTTTTGTACGATATGGTAGTCTTTACCCACCACACCCAATACGGCATTGTTATCGGTGCGTATGTTGGCGAAATAGTTATGTACTTCCAGTTCGCTACTGCCTATCTCTATGCCGTTAGTGGTTTCGATAATACCCGAACCTTTGGTAAAGAGTGGAGATTTTACCACTTCATAATCTAACCCTGCGTGTCTGATAGCCTGCTCGCTTGTCGGATAATCCTGTACGATTTGCCCCAAACCGTGCCACGCTTTTTCCTTTACACTAAAGAATGAGTAACGTCCTGTCTTGCTGTTGAAATTGATATTATGTGCCATGATATTGAAATTTTAAAAGTTTGAAAAATGAATATTTGATTGTTGTTAAAATGGTAGGTCGTCTTTGGTCTGCTCCGCTGTAACCTTACCTTTGTTATTATTAGTAGCCTGTACGGTTTCTGTTTTCCTGCTACCTCCGTGCAGTTTGATTTGTGAGGTATGAAAATTCAGTCCTGCTTTTGGCTCTCCGTCATTTCCTGTCCACGCTCTTGTACTTACTCTGCCTGTTAGTTCTACCAGTGTGCCTTTTGTGAGTAGTCTGGCTACGTTGGGAGTTATCCAGTACGAGCAGTCGAAATAGGTGGTTTGCTCTATGCGTTCGCCCTGCTTGTTTTTGTAGCTGTCGTTTGTTGCTACTGAAAAGTTTACTACTTGTTTGTCCTGTGACGTTGTGCGTACTTCCGCATCCCTTGTCAATCTTCCTGTGATGTTCATGATTTTCGATTTTTACGTTGTTAAATTCCTGTTTGATTTTTTTTGATTTGATTTATTCGGCAATGAGAGGAGGTGCTTGTTTTCGTTTCACTTTTTCCATTTCCAATGCTGATATTTTTCATTTCTGACATTTTTTTTATTCGTGTAAAGAGCCGGAGTATGCTTTGTTTCGTTTCACGAGCATAAAAGGTTAGTGTTTAGCAGCAGCAAGGTTTTGTCAAAAAAATACGACCCGTATGGGTGGAGATTATTTTGCAAACCCGGAGGGCATGATCTTGCTGTTGCGTTAAGAACACTGAAATACCTTTGCTCTTGAAATGGGACAAAAACAGCATACCGGTTCTTGGATAAAAAATAATGTGGAAGCCATTGGAAAAGGCATTGAGCAAATGGCTGATTAGATTAGAATACAGGCATCACCTGCACGAATTTTAAACTGTTTTCTTAAAACTCGTGGCTCCTAAGAGTCACTTAAAAGAGAGATGGAAAAACAATGTTTTGGAAGTAGACAGGCATTTTGGAATTTGTCTTTTTCAAGAATATCCAGTGAAGCTCTTTTATGGTAGGATATGGGGAGGGTAAATGTGCTTTACGGATTTGTAGAGGAAAAAAAACCGAGGTTTATCGACCTCGGCTCAGTTGTAATAGGTAATGTTTACACAAACTTGAAAATGTGTTCATGAATAAGATTTGTTTGCCCTACACTATGTAAATTTTGGTACGCATAAATAATAGCAGCAAGATGGTCTTTATTACAGCAGACGACATACTTTTTTGCCTGATGAAACATTGCTAAATCTTTATTTACATAAAAAGCTATACTGTTGACCTTCTTGTTACCCGAGTCACTGCAAATGAAAGTTTCTTTATTACCTAGAGGTAAAATGAAGTTCCCAAAATCTTCTATATCGGAACGTTTGCTTTCAATAATTGGTGAATCTCCTAGGATAGATGTAATTATCTCATTTGAATCAATATAGCTGTTCTGATGTAATTTTGATAATTTATCTTCTGCTATTTCATAATTATTATAGAATGGTAAGAACGGAAAGATTAGTCGTTTTGTACGGTTGAAAATTTCAGAATTGAGTAGATGCTCGATAGCCTCCGTATTTTGAGAGCCATCATCATTTATGGCCTTTATCGAGATCGGTAATTTATCGTATGTATACTGTCTATCTTTATCATAGAACAGTTCATCATTAACGGGTAATCGCCATTTTAATGAAGAAACCATTACAAGTAAAGAAGTAAGCCCTTCTTCAGTGATATTTTTAGTCGCAATTATTTCTGTCAGATCACGGGAAAATTTTTCGTCAAGTTCAGCATACAACTTTTCAAGATTATCGTTTGCTGTTCCGCCAAAATCAAGGATATTCCTATTCATCTCAAAGAATATAGATTTGGGGCTTCTCTTTTCCTTTGCAAAGGTTTTTTTTTCTTTATCATACAGATAAAGCATATTGTCCGAATCAGCAAATTTCTTGATAAGGAACTGCGGAATATAATGATGACGTCTTGAAATACCCATATCTAACTATTCTTTTGTTTAAGGTCATCCAACTCTTTAAGATATGGGCCATATAGGTTCAATTCGTTAAGAGCAAGCCTGAATACTATACCGTTAATAGGGGGTGGAGTAAATTTTTCAAGATTGTCGCACTCAGGATCGCCGTCAGGGAAGCTATATTTTGCTTTCTGGTGTGCAGGTCTTGATGCGATTCGGTTTGTCCTTATACTTTCAAAAATTTCATAGGTAGCCAATATCAATACGGTAGCTTCACCGAAAGTGGTCAATTTATCAATATAAAAAAACTGCTTGTCTTTTAGTATAACAGGAGGTGTAAAAAGGTTTATTATTCTTGAAAGTTCAAGAAGAAACTTTTGTTTGTAACTAATAGTATCCTTACCGTTGGCAAAGAAGGGTCTAACAAAATAAAAGAAGTCATTTTCTTTTAGTTTTTGTGCCATATAAAATTTATCGTAATAATATTTCAATGCCTGTGAGATATGTATACGTCCTTGTTCGTATGTTAGATCGGCAAAGTCCTTAATGTTTTTAAGAACATCATTGTACTGAGGTACTTCTAAAAAATTAGTAAGCAAATATATTTCGGGATTCTCCTGAAATTGTTCATAGCCACCATCTTTTAATTTTTCAAGTATATCAATTAAAATCACTGGCGGGTTTGATGAGTTCAAGGCAAAGTATGCAATAAGAATTTTCTCAAATGCCGGGGCCCTTTTAATCCCGTAAAACGAAAGCAATTCATCAAAGAAACCATAAGGATAAAAGGGTCTTCGACTAAGCATACTTGGGTTAATATCCGATAAATTGTTCTCATACATATACTCGTCAATTGTAGAACTCAGAAACTCATCAATAGCACCAAATGTTAAGTAAAAGCTATTAATATTAATAAGTTCTGTTGTATATATCTTAATCAGAATCCTCGCTCCACTATACTTAACACCATTTACAACGACTTCCATTGGTTTTTCGGTTCGTTCTATCGATGCTATACCAAATTTTTTACTAGGCGTTTTATCAGTTTCTTCGACCACATTATAGTCAATATCATCCTCATTCAATATGGCTGTTATCTCGTTCCAATAATCTACCATATTCTTACAGCTTTCAAAGGTGTTACTGTTTATTGGATAAGCGTTAAGCCCTTCTTTTGACGTCAAGATGGTTGATGCTCGGAACCTATCACAAAAATTAAGGTTAAATTGACGTATTCCAGAGAATGTAGCAATGTTGGTAAGGTAGTGGTAGTATTCATGAATGAATATAGATTGCTCTTGACCGATTTGTAGGTCAGTTATAAAAGTGGTTAAGTTATCAATATCAAATCCATCTAGGCAGATATAAAATCTGTCAGGGTAGTATTTTATTTTAGTCAAGTCAATTTCTGCCATTTTATAAGGATTTTTTAACGACACTATAGGTCAAGTTTGTTTTGTAAATATAAAAAATAACAGGTGGCTTTAATTTGCATAAAGAGGTAAATAAAAAAGCAGAATTATAAAATCCTGCTTTTCAATAAATATTACACCATTAAGTGACCAGTTCTAATTCATCTTCAACTATTATGAAATCGGGCTGTGAAGGCGTATCTGGTTCCATTGAAATGAATGCTGTTTCCAGAGAAGCAAATTTCGGAGAAACCAAATCCATATCCTTGCTGATCTTCTGACTTGTAATCTTAGCATAAATCTGAGTGGTAGAAATATTCTTATGTCCCATCATCTTACTAAGGCTTTCAAGAGGTACTCCCTCTGTTAAAAACATTGTTGCAAAAGTATGTCGTGCCGTATGGAACGTCACTTTTTGTTCAGTGACAATTTCAGCTTCTTCAATCAGTTTAGCTACATGATTATTACATGTTGCATTGGATGGAACTGGAAATATGAAATCATTTCTTGTAATACCTCTGTATTTTTCAATGATCCGTTTGGGAATTTCCATCAAACGAACATTTGATGCAACATCCGATTTCTTTCTTCGGCTGATAATCCATTGATGACCGTCAAAGAAGGATTGAATGTTGCTCCACTTTAGCTTTTTAACGTCAATGTAAGACAACCCTGTAAAGCAACTAAAAATGAAAATGTCTTTAACCAGTTCATATTTCGGCTTAGAGGGTTTTAAGAATAACAATTTTTCCACAGCCTCCTTCAAAAGATAGCTACGATCAGTTTCCTGCATGCTTATTTCGTAATCCTCAAATGGATTTTGACGTATCAATCCTTTTTTAATAGCTAGGTCAGCTAAAGCTATAACAGGCATTGTATAAACCCATACCGTATTGTGTGTACATTCTTTATCAATGCGAAGGAAAAAATCGAACTCCCTGATAAAATCAGATGTAAGCTCACGAAAAGCCATATCATCCCGATGATACCTAGCTTTTATAAATTCCGTCAGATGATTGAAAACAACTTTGTACTTATAATAAGTGTTTGACGAGCGCTTACCTTTTGCCACCATTTTTTCAAAATCCTCATTTTGTTCTTTGAAAACTTTGAGTACTGCATCATCCATCACACCGACACCTAAAAAAGAGAGCTTAACTTTCTGTGAAGTAGCAAAACCTTCATCTTTAAGCATATCATCATAAATCTTATTGATACGTACACGAATTTTATCCAATTTTTGATTGGTAGTTAGTGCTGTTGTGCTTTTTCCCTGTACGCGTCCGTGTTTTAAATCCCAAGTATTGGGATCAATTTCCAGTTTGGTTCCAAAAGTTTTTGGTGTACCATCAATAGTAATACGTCCCATTACAGGTACATTACCATTTTTTTTGGGTTCATTTTTCTTCAAGTAAAACAATAGCTTGAAAGTGGATCTTTTAACTGTCTCCATAACTCAAAATTTTAATGTTTAAAATTAAATTTTAGCGAGTTACAAGGAAAGATAAAAAAGAGTGCAAAATGCTGAAATATAGCTAATTATACTATCTTGTACAATCCAAAACAGGTAATGATTTAGTAACCTATCTCTGTCTTTTTAAGCCCAAAACCTGATGTACACTACCTTCCAAATTCAGACCGTCAATTTATAAACTACTGCATAGTAACGGTTTTAACCGTTTTTCTTAATTTTACTTTTGTTCAATCTTTTTTATTTAAAAAAAGCTTGTTTATTGCCCAATTGAGGGCATTATTAAAAAAATATTAAAAAAAAGTTAATAGATGCACAATATTGCAGATACTAGGGCGTTTATAATTATACAAAAAAGGTTATTTTATTTTCAATTATGACGTGAGTTATAAAAAGAAAAAAAGAAGATAACTTTTTAAAGAAAGAGGCCGACTGTAAAAAGTTGGCCTCTTTTAATTTTTCTAGGAAGGAACTTTCCTGCTGTTCTCCCTTTCCCAGATTCTATGCTTTTTCAATGCCTGGATAAAATCATTGATCCAATTGGCTCCCGCAGATTCACAATTTACTGCTGCATCTTTATCAATAAAAGATTTCCCAATGAGTTTCTCCGCTTCTTTTGCAAAGGCTAAAGCCTTACAATGTCTATAGCCCTCATTTACAAATTGAAGATAATCTGGGTTTTGACCAAGTTTATCAATATTATCCCCAGCTGGAGTATAGAAACCATCAAAACAAACCGAAGAATCCGTCAGGTAAGAATGCTGCACTTCTTCCATATCGCCTTCCAAATACCTAAGATTTCCAACATGCGAGGAAACCAATACAGCCATTGCTCCTTCTTTCATCAATGCTTTGCGCATTTTATCCACCGACTTCTTACTAACACCATCATCTACCAAAAAAGCAATCTTTCTACTTGCTATGGTTCCTTCATCGCCCTTGACTTTCATGCTCAGGAATGCAGACTTTTCTACTTCTGGTTTATTAGGCTGGATCGGATAGTTTGGATGGTTTTGCTTCGCAAACTTTACCGTCAATGGATCTAAGGATTTTGAAGGCTTCAATCCAAGGTTTTTACCAATTGCATTTGCAAGGGCGGGCTCAACTTGATAAAGTATAGCCAATTCCCTTTTACGGATATCTTCTTTATTGACTTTTGACAATTCAAAACTGAAGGCATTTATCAGGTGAGTCTGTTCTTCTGTACTCAAGGAATGAAAGAACAACCTGGCTTGTGTAAAATGATCTGCGAAGGAATTGGACCTTGCCCTTACTTTCTTTCCATCTACTTGCTGCTTACCGGTCTGATAGCCCACCTCTCCTTTCATCATCGCTTGAAATGGACAACCATTTCCTTGACTATTTGGAAAATAACTCGAATTGCCTTTTAGGATATCCATCCTCGCAAAACCATCTTTTTGGTTATTGTGCTTTCCATTGATGGGCCTATTGATTGGCAGTTCATGGAAATTTGGACCTCCAAGCCTATAGTTCTGCGTATCCATATAGGAAAAGATTCTTCCTTGTAATAGTGGGTCATCTGAGAAATCAATCCCTGGCACCACTCTTCCTGGGTCAAATGCAGCTTGTTCTGTTTCTGCAAAGAAGTTTTCAGGATTACGGTTCAGGGTCATGGTTCCAATGATCTTTACTGGCACCAATTCTTCAGGTATTATTTTCGTTGGATCTAAGATGTCGAATGAAAATTTCATTTCATCTTCCTCTGGAATCAATTGAACACCTAGATCCCATTGTGGGAACTGTCCATTTTCAATGGCTTCCCAAAGGTCCCTGCGGTGAAAGTCAGCATCAAAACCTGAAATCTTCTGGGCTTCATTCCACGCTACAGAATGCACTCCTAATTTAGGTTTCCAATGAAATTTCACGAAAGTAGCTTTTCCGGCAGAATTGATAAATTTAAAGGTATGTACGCCAAATCCCTCGATCATCCGAAGGCTTCTTGGAATTGCTCGATCAGACATCACCCATAAAGACATATGTGCGGACTCGGGCATCAAAGAGATAAAATCCCAAAAGGTATCATGTGCAGAAGCCGCTTGAGGAATCTCATTGTTGGGTTCAGGCTTTACGGCGTGGATGACATCTGGAAAGTTCATAGCATCTTGGATAAAGAAAACAGGAATACTGTTCCCAACCAAATCATAGTTCCCTTCTTGGGTATAGAACTTTACGGAAAAACCTCTCACATCCCTTGCTAGATCTGTTGAACCCTTAAATCCAGCAACCGTCGAAAACCTCACGAACAAAGGAGTCACCGTTCCTTTTTTGAGAAAGTCCGCCGAAGTATATTCGCTCATATCCGCGGTCGCTTCAAAATATCCATGAGCACCTGAACCACGGGCATGAACCACCCTTTCCGGTATCCGTTCCCTATCAAAGTGCATGAGCTTATCAAAAAAGATATGATCTTGCTGTAAAGACGGTCCTCTATCTCCAACCTTTAGCGTATTGTTATTGTCATAAACAGGCACGCCGTCATTAGTGGTCATTACCTTGTTCATATTGTCAACAAGATGGCTGTCAATATGAGGTGCATCAGTATTCTTTCTTTTTTTCATGGTATTATAATTTTAATTAGACATTTATCTTCCAAAAGCGAAGTATGATGACAGTTTATGTTTTTTTCCTTTTAACCAATCCGAGACCATTTCCATCCCTGTTACCGAGAAGGTAATCCCATTCCCTCCAAAGCCTAAGACAAAATATGACCGTTTAAAATCCGGATGAGTACCGATATATGGCAGACCATCTTTGGTCTCACCGAATGTCCCTGCCCAGGTAAAATCAGTTACAAAAGACTTATCCTCAAAGACCTTATTAAAGTCCTTTTCCAATTTCAATGATTTTTCACCCAATAGCTCATCCCGCTTCTGAGGGTTTCTGAACTCCTCATCCTCACCGCCTATTAAAAATCGGCCATCATCTGTGGTCCGCATATATAAGTAGGGATCTGAGGTATTCCAGATCAGATAATCATTGTATTTTTCGTAAAGCTTTTGATTTACCTCCGAAACGATGGCATAGGTACTCAGGAGATCGACAAACTTCTCCTTGATCAGATTGGCACTTTCATAGCCAATGCAATAGATGATATGTTTGGCTTTTATCTTAGCCTTGGTATCCAAGTGAACAAGGTTGAATCCCTTTTTCTCTTCCACTCTCACAAGCTCGTTCCTATCAAAAATCTTTAATCCTCTTTTTTGATTGTACTCCAATAAATCATGCGCCAGACGGAAGGCATCGACACTTCCGCCATGCTTGGAAAGAATCCCTCCATGTGAATCTTTGATTTCCAACTTTTTCTCTATCTCATCCTTTTCCAACCAGCTCACATCAAATCCAGCTTCCTTTCTGGCTTCAAATTCCTTTTTCAACCAAGAAATATCTTTTTTTCTACAGGCATAGTACAGGGATAATTTCTTTTTGAAACCTGCTTCAGATTTTATCTTCGAGGCGATTTTCCCTAACTTATCAATGGATTCACAACAAGCCTTATAACTTTCTACTGCACCTTCCTTTCCAACCATATCTATCAATTGATACAAGGGGGTATCAATCTCATATTGCAACATGGATGTAGTAGCCGAGGAGCTCCCGTTCACGACTTCTCTTTTATCGATCACGACCGTTTCATAACCCAGCTCCACGCATTGGTGTGCAATCAGACTACCCGTAATTCCAGCCCCAACGACCAGAACATCGCATGCTAAATCATTTCTCAAGGAAGGATAAGATGAAATAATTCCATTCTTGACCAACCAAAAAGGTTCATTAGACTTTAAATCCATATAAAAATCTTAAACTGTGATACAATATCAACTTGGAATATTACTCTAACCAATAAAAGGAGGCTAATGTTTTACTTTTTTAGTTTTCGTGTTGTGATTTATCAAATTCTTTAAATAAAAAATCGCCCTTATGAGGCGATTCCAGATCTTATTTAATCTCTGCATGCGCAGAACCCAGCTTTTCATGAAGGAGGTCCTCATCCAAGCCCTTTTCATATTTGGCGACCACTATGGTAGCAGTAGCATTTCCAATAATATTGGTCAATGCCCTAGCCTCACTCATAAAACGATCAATCCCTAAGATCAAACCCACTGCCTCAACAGGGATATGCCCTACAACGGGCAAAGTTGCCGCAAGGGTTACAAAACCACTTCCGGTTACACCAGCGGCGCCTTTAGAAGTTAATAAGAGAACCAAGAGCAGGGTAATTTCCTGTTCTAGATTGAGGTGCATATTAAGGGCCTGTGAAATAAACACAGCTGCCATGGTCAGATAGATACAGGTACCATCCAGGTTGAATGAATAACCAGTAGGAATAACTAAACCAACGATCGGTTTGGAACAGCCTGCATCTTCCAATTTTTGCATCAGGCCAGGTAATGCCGATTCAGAAGAAGAAGTACCCAAAACAATCAATAACTCTTCTTTAATGTACTTTAGTAACTTGAAGATATTGACATTCACATAAAAATAGAGCACAGCACCAATCACACCTACAATAAAAACGATACAGGTGCCATAAAAACTGAGCATCAATAACCCTAAGGAGGATAATGCTTCGATCCCATACTTTCCAATGGTAAAGCCCATCGCCCCCATTGCACCAATCGGTGCCAAATACATGATCATCTTAATGACTGCAAACAAACCTTTTAAGAAGGATTGCAGGACATCGATCACTGGGGCTGAAGCCTTTTCACCAATTTTCGTAAGCCCAATTCCAAACAAAACAGCAAACAATAGCACTTGAAGAAGATTATCTGATGCGACGGCTGCAATAACATTATTGGGAATAATGCTCAGGATAAAATCCATCACGCTATTATGTTCCTTGGACTCCTGTATATAATGAGAAACGGCTGAAGGATCTAAAGTCTTGGGATCAACGTTCATCCCCGTACCTGGCTGGATCAGGTTCACAAATACCAATCCGATGATCAGGGCAATGGTGGTCATGATCTCAAAATAGATCAAGGAACTCAAACCAATCTTTCCGACTTTCTTGATATCCTGCATTCCGGCGATACCGATTACGATGGAACTAAAGATCAACGGGGCGATGATCATCTTGATCAACTTAATGAATCCGTCACCGAGAGGCTTTAGTTTAACAGCAAAATCAGGATAGAACACTCCGCATAAAATACCGATAAGGATGCCTAATATGACTTGTACATATAAACTGGAGAAAATTTTCTTCATATAAATCTTTAGATCCGTGAACGAATAGAATAGGTTTCAAAACTAAATGTAAAAAAAAATGAATTCCCATTGCTATTCTTCGCAGCAAGAATTCATTAATTAAGAAGTAGAAAAATGATATTCAAAGGGTTATGACAAAACCCTGTGTCACAATTTTTCGATAAATTTTGTTAGTGAATCACCCAAGATCCTTTCCCAACCCGACTCAAAACGTTCTTGGGAAAATTGTTCTCCGGCATCTCTGAAATGTTCCAAACCTTCATGGGTCAAATGCAAAGTGGTTGCTCCCCTCCTTGGAATAAACCTCCAAGTAATAACTGAATTCCCTTTTTTTTGCTTTGGATGGCGCCAAGTAAACTTAAATAGTTCCTCCGGTTTTACCTCCAAAACTTGGCATTGGTGAAAATCCTTTTCCTGCCTTTCAACCTTTGAAAACTCAAATTGGGCACCAACCTCCGTACTGAAATTAGGGATATCAAAGAACCAGTCCTTTAACTTTTGCTTATCGGTCATAGCCTGCCATAATGCAGCTGTAGAAATTGGGTATGTACGTTCAATATGGATAATGTCGTGGCTCATCAATGACCTCCTTTGTAGTGTACTTAAATATATGAATTTTCAACGCTACTTTATTATAAAACGGTAAACTGTAAGTAAAATAAATGTAAGCTTATTATTAAAACAACTAACTGATTTATAAGTTTTTGTATTCCAAAATTTATTCTAAAAATTAATTTGATTACCTGAACAAGCACTTATCTTCAAGCAACAAATTGATTAGGTGTTATTTAGGTTAATTTTAATCCATTTCAATTCTATTTTACATCTTCCGATTTCATAAAAAGCTCCGTATCTTTGTTATTACATGAATGTAAACAAACTGTTAGAACGTGCCTTGAACTTTGACTTCTTGACAAAAGAAGAAGGCATTTTCTTATATAAAGAAGCGGCAACCGCAGACCTTGCTTTTGTAGCCAACGAACTGCGTAAGATTCAAGTTCCCCATGGTAAGGTAACTTGGCAGATTGACAGGAACGTGAATACGACCAACGTATGTATCGCTAACTGCAAATTCTGTAATTTCTTCAGACGCCCGGGCCATGAAGAAAGTTACATTACGGACATTGAAACCTATAAGCAGAAAATCGAAGAAACGTTCCGCTATGGTGGTGATCAATTACTGTTGCAAGGTGGACATCACCCTGATCTAGGATTGAGTTTCTACACCAACCTATTCAAACAATTAAAAGAACTTTACCCAGCCCTGAAGCTGCACTCCTTAGGCCCTCCCGAAATTGCCCACGTTGCAAAATTGGAAGGCATGAGCCATCTTGAAGTCCTGACGGCCATGAAAGAGGCCGGTCTTGACTCCTTGCCAGGTGCTGGTGCAGAAATATTGAATGACCGCGTACGCAGATTAATCTCTAAAGGTAAATGTGGCGGCCAGGAATGGTTGGATGTCATGCGTGCAGCCCATAAAATCAACTTGCCAACTTCAGCAACCATGATGTTCGGTCATATTGAGACCATCGAAGAACGCTTTGAGCATTTGGTATGGATCCGTGAGGTACAAAGCGAAAAACCTGCCGATGCCTATGGATTCATCGCATTTATCCCTTGGCCATTCCAGGATGACGGAACCTTATTGAAACGCCTTCGGGGCATCACCAATGATGTAACGGCAGATGAATACATCAGGATGATCGCCCTAAGCAGAATTATGCTCCCTAACGTCAAGAATATCCAAGCTTCTTGGTTAACCGTCGGAAAGCAGACTGCACAAATCTGTCTTCATTCCGGTGCTAACGATTTTGGATCCATCATGATTGAAGAGAATGTAGTTTCCGCTGCTGGTGCTCCCCACAGGTTCACTTCAAAATCCATTCAGGATGCAATCATTGAAGCTGGATTTGAACCTCAACTAAGGACGCAGACCTATAAGTTCAGGGATTTACCAGAACAGATGGAAGAACAGGTTATTAATTATTAAGCATCGTTTTGAAAGATATTATATTAAATATTGAAGCTATCATCTTTGCATCTTCCGAAGGTATAAGCCAGAAAGACCTGCGTGAAATTTTACAGGAAGCCTTGGCCATTGAGATCAGTAAAGTGGAATTAGCAGAGTTTATTGGAAAACTTAAGGCTAAGTATGAATCCGAAGATTATCCCTTGGCATTGGTTTCCATTAATGATCAATTGCAGTTCTTGACAAAACCGGCCTACCACGATGCGATCAATCAGCTTCAAATCCATAAAGAAAGAAAAAAACTGAGCCAATCAGCACTAGAAACCTTGGCAATCATCGCCTATAGGCAGCCGATTACCAAATTGGAAGTAGAACAGATTCGCGGTGTGAACTGTGATTATTCCATTCAAAGGCTTTTGGATAAAGGCTTGATACAGATTGCAGGAAAGGCGAACAGCATTGGAAAGCCCCTGCTATATGCGACCAGCGGCGAGTTCATGAACCACTTTGGGCTATCCAGCACCAAGGATCTCCCTCAGCTTAAAGATATTGTAGCTGAAGAGAACAGTATCGGTGAAATCGTCGATTAAATCATTATAAGGTAGGATAAAATTTGTTTTAATTATTTTTAAAAAAAATTTATCAATTGAATTTTCTTCTATAATTTTACATAACAAAAGAAAAATATCATAATAAACAACATGGCTACAATGCAAGCAATTGAAACAGATGTAAAGGTTGATGAAAGAGTGCTCAACTTCAACGGTCCTGATGACGATGATGATGACTTTGATGACGATGATGAATTCGGATTAGACGATATCGATTCGATCGGCGGCTACGATGATTTTGATGACGATGATGAAGATTTTTAATCTTCACTAGCCAAAAAGCAATTAATTTACCAGAATACATCTAGTAAAGGAACATGTGCGCGCCCTAAGGTATGGGGTAAGATAAAACGAATTTTTATGGGCTTGAATTGATTTCAAGCCTTTTTTAATCTCTCCAACCTATTAACCTAAAAAAAGCTCCAAGACTAATCTTGGAGCTTTTTTTTCACTAGGTATTGATCAGTCTATTGATCGTCCTTACTGATGGAGTAAGGAAGGTCAGCTTTATTGATCCCTCTTTTCTTATTAGGCTCTGCACCCATGTCAAACTGCAGATTAGCACCTTTCAACAATTCACTATGATTGATATAGTTCTTTGTATAGTTCTTGCCATTCCATTTCATGTTCTGGATATAACGGTTCTGGTCAGAGTTGTTCTTAGACTCGATATTCACGGTCTTGCCATTGCTTAAATGCAAAGTGACCTTATCAAATACTGGCGATCCTAGCACGTATTCATCGGTAGCAGGAGTTACTGGATAGAAGCCTATGGCTGAAAACACATACCAAGCTGAAGTCTGGCCGTTATCCTCGTCACCACAGTATCCATCAGGATTTGGCGAATACATTCTGTTCATCGTTTCCCTGATCCAATACTGAGCCTTCCAAGGAGCTCCCACATGATTGTATAAGTAGATCATATGTTGGATAGGCTGATTACCATGCGCATATTGACCCATATTGGCAATCTGCATTTCACGGATCTCATGGATTGGGAAGCCATAATAGCTATCATCAAAAATTGGAGGTAAGGTAAATACAGAATCCAATTTGATTTCCATTGCCTTATGTCCACCTAACAATTTCGAAAACCCTTCAACGTCCTGGAATACGGACCAGCTGTAATGCCAACTGTTACCTTCTGTAAAAGCATCTCCCCATTTGAATGGATTGAATGGTGTAGACCATGATCCATCCTTATTCTTACCGCGCATCAAGCCTGATGATGGGTCAAATAACTTCTGATAGTTATAAGCTCTCTTTTTGTAGAAATCTTTATCGGAATCTTTGTTCAATGATTTTGCTAATTGATAGATAGCAAAGTCATCATAAGAGTATTCTAGAGAACGGGCAGCATTTTCGTTAATTTTCACATCATACGGCACATAACCCAATTCATTATAGTATTCGGCACCTGCTCTACCTACGGCTGTTATTGGCCCTGCATTGTTGGCACCTTTTAATACCGCCTCATACAAGGTCTCAATATCTTTAGATCTAACCCCTTTGATGTACGCATCAGCTACTACAGAAGCAGAATTGTTACCGACCATGATATTTCTATATCCAGGACTCGCCCATTCAGGCAACCAACCACCTTCACGGTAGGCGTTTGCCAAGCCTTCCTGCATCTTTTCATTGATCTCTGGGTACATCAAGTTCAGGAATGGAAACAATGCCCTGAACGTATCCCAAAATCCGGTATCAGTAAACATATAGCCTGGTAGCACTTTCCCATTATATGGAGAATAGTGAACCACCTCGCCCTGTGCATTGATCTCATAGAACATCCTTGGGAACAATAACGATCGGTACAGGGAAGAATAGAACGTACGCATCTGGTCAATGTTTCCACCTTCTATTTCAATCTTTCCTAATTCCTTATTCCAGATATCCTCTCCTTTTTTAACCTGTTCGTCAAATGTTACACCATCTAACTCCTTCAAGTTCTGAACCGCCTGTTCAGGACTAATAAAAGAAGAGGCAGCTTTCATCAACACTTGTTCACCTGCATTCGCATTCTGGAACCCTACAATAGCGCCCACGTGGTCTGCTTTTACCATATACCGGCCATCAGTCAAAACTGAATCAGCGAAAGTTGAAACATTCGCAAATGGCTTATCAAAGGTCATCACGAAATAATTCTTGAAGTTCTCAGGAACTCCACCGCTGTTCTTCGTACTATAACCAACGATTTTGTTCTCCTTAGGAATAACTTCTACGTAAGAACCCTTATCAAAAGCATCGATCAATACAAAAGCTGAATCTGTTTTTGGAAAAGTAAACCTAAAATATGAAGCACGTTCTGTCGGAGTTAGCTCCACCTTCGTATCATAGTCAGCAAGGTATACTGAATAGTAATGTGGTCTTGCAACCTCGGCCTTATGCGAAAAGTAACTCGCACGTTTGTCCTGATCGAAAGTCTTATTATCGACCATCGCCATAATGGAAAATTGACCATAATCGTTCATCCAAGGTGATGGCTGATGGGTCTGTTTTATTCCACGCAATTTCTCTGCGGTATAGGTGTACATCCATCCATCGCCCATCTTTCCGGTTTGGGGACTCCAAAAGTTCATCCCCCATGGCAGGGCTATCGCTGGATAAGTATTACCGCTGGATAAAAAATAAGTAGATTGTGTACCCACCAAGGTGCTCACCAAATCGATCGGTTTCTCAACCTTCCCAACTTTTTGAGCAAATCCTGATAAGACAGTCGTACCTATCAATAAAGCTGTAGTAATAAATTTTAAGTTCATTTTGTGAAAAATAGGTTTTATCAATTTCTAAATATAGGAAAATAATTGACAAAGCCAATCGCTAAAAGTATTTAGCTATCCATTCTAAGCACTATTTTCCCATACTGTTCTGGACTCTCAAAATAGCGATGTGCCTCAATTACCTCCTCAAAGGGAAAGATTTTAGTTAGCAGTGGTCTGATCTCCCCTTTTTCTAAAAGAGGTAAAATATTTGTTTCAATTTCTTTTGTCAACTCTCCTTTGAAAGAAAGGTCTCGCCCTCTCAATGTCGAACCCGTCACCGTGATCCGTTTTTGCATCAGCTTCAGAAGATTCAATTCCACTTTTCCGCCTTCCATGGCATTGATCTGTACCAACCTTCCATCTTCATGCAGCAATGCGATATGCTTGTTGAAATATACCCCACCTATACTGTCCAATATTACATCCAGACCTTCCGGCTTGAGGACATCAACAAAATCTTCAGTCTTATAATTAATGGCTTTATCAGCACCAAGGTCCAAAGCTACCTTTCTTTTTTCTTCTGACCCTACGGTACAATAGACTATGGCACCAAATTGCTTACAAATCTGAATTGCCGTGGTCCCAATGCCTCCTGTTCCTCCATGGATCAGTACCCGCTCACCCCTCTTTAATCGCCCCCTTTGAAAGACATTATGCCAAACAGTATAAACCGTCTCCGGAATACAAGCTGCCTCCTCAAAACTCAAGTTTTTGGGCTTTGGCAAACATGCTCTTTCTGATACGCAAGCTTGGGTCGCATAACCTACACCTGGCAACAGAGCCATCACTTCATCCCCAACCTTAAATCTGTGCACCTCTGGTCCAATGGAGCTAACGATACCGGAAACTTCCAAACCTGGAATTTCTTGGATGACATGCGCTGGAGCTGGATAATGCCCCTTTCTTTGAAAGACATCTGGACGGTTGATTCCAGCAGCCTTGACCTCAATCACTAGCTCATCCCCAGTCGGTGTTAAATCTTCCCTTTCTTCAATTTGAAAAACCTCAGGCCCTCCAAATGTTGTCATTACTGCTGCTCTCATTTATTTATTCGGATAAGTTTGCAAACGTAGGTTAAAGGTCAACATAAAGTATCGCCCCAACCTATTGTTCCTAGATTCAAATACATCGTTACCAACATATGAAGTCATTACCCCCACATTCTTGTTCTGGTCCATGATATCATTACATTGTAACCTAATTAATGCTGCTTTGTTTTTCAAAAAGCTATATTCTAGGTAGGTATTGATAATAGTTGGATTTACATCACTCAATTCGCTCACATAACCATTATAAAACTTTTGCGACATCTCAGCACCTAAAACAAAATTCTCCGAAAGATAACCTCTACCTGCCAAACTCAACAAAAAGGAATGGGCAGCAATCTTATTTTTATAGGGAAGCTCGTAAACAGCACGGTTCAGGAAATAATTGGTATTGAAAACCGATTCAAAATATTCATTCGGCAAGTACCTAAACTGCACATTTTGGTTAAATAACACCTGTTGCGTCGTACTCTTCCTATCGTTGATATAGGACAGGTTATTATAATAATCTACATTTCCTGAAAGTCCTAAGTTCAGCTCATCCGAAAAAATAGGCGAATTAAACTCATAATACCACTTGATATCGTAATAGCCATCGGTATTCTCGAAAGTAGTTTCCTGAATGGTTTCATTGGATAATGATTTCTTTGCTGTTACGATCTTATTCGCAATAAAGGTATAGGCAAAATCGGTCTGGAAATACTGTCCACGGGTCGGCACGAACTTCCTTAATGTGGTAGAAAACTGATTGGAAAATTCAGCTTTCAATGAAGGGTTACCGATAATAATGTTCCTTGAATTCGAGTTGTCCCTTACTGGCGAGATATGTAAAAAAGTCGGTTGTACGTTTCTTCCCAAATAGGCCAATTTGATTTCCAGGTCATTGCTGAATTTATAACGGATGGTGGTAGAGGGTACCAGGTTCACGTTATTATATTTATAGATCGTGGTATCACCTCGCACCCTTCCGGATAGATTGACAGGTTGTACCGAAAAACCCATATTGACCCTAAATTTCTTGTTAGGTTCATATTGATAGTTCAATCCTGTTTTAAAGCTCCTAAACTGATAGGCATAGTCCATGGCCAAGGAATCAACAAATTCCCCACCTAGGTAATAGGGATCCCGCACGGTACGAACAGCTTCAATATTATTGATGTCCATTTCATGGAATATCTCCAATAAACTATGTTCATAGAAAGGCTCCACATATGATAACGAACTCTTTACTCCTGCAACATCATTTCTTGCATCCACCAGTTGCCGCTGTCGATAACTCGTCATCGTAGGAATGGTTCCAGTAGAATCAAAACTTTCATAGTATTCCGATACCACATCATCCTTGGTCAATGATTGATAATTTAATTTCAGATCACCAACGAGCTTTCTTCCCGGCTTGTGAAAGTATTTGGAATAGAGAACTGAAATATCAGCCGAAGGCTTACTATTGATGGTCGTATCCTGTCTCTCACCTATATCATGCAATCTTCGGTTGGTCAAATCCGTCGTTCTATGGTTATAGAAATACTCCCGATTATAGGCAACTTTTGGATTGATCTTTAATACATCGTTATTTTTGAACTTGGCATTCATCTCCAAATTCAAGGTATGCAAGTTATCATAGGAACGGCTTTGGTACTTCTCGAAACGGTGGATCTTATAGCCTGCATATGAAGAGGTCAACAAAGAATTTCCTTCCGTTAGGTTAAACTTACTTTGATAGGAATATCCTCCATTCAAGGTAATATTATCGCCTAGGTTATCGGTAAAAGAAATCCCTAGCGACCCTAATTTGTTCAAACCATCATTAGGGTCTGAAAAGTCTCCTACCTCAGAAAGGTCCGTATTCCTACCTCCAGCTCCATCTGGCGAACCGAAAAGGAATAGACTGGTATTCGTATTGTTCAAGGAACCAATAATGGACATTTCCTGACCATCATTGAATTTATTGATACCTAAACTACCGATAAATCGGTCCCGTGTACCCGCACCAATCGTTCCCTGCCCAAAGGTAATCCGCTTCTTATCTTCCTCTAGGATAATATTGATGATCTTTTCCGGATCTGATGTCTTAATACCTTTTGCCATAGAGAGATCGCCATAGTCATTGATGACTTCAACCTGTTTTACAAACTCCGAAGGGAGGTTTCGCGTAGCAGTCAGCAGGTCACCACCAAAGAATTTCTTGCCATCCACTCGTACTCCCCGAATCAATTGACCATTATAATATGTTGTACCATCACGCAGGACCTGAAAACCTGGCAATTGCTTGATGGCCTCTTCAAGAAGTGAATGTTCAGGAAAAGAAAATGCGGACATATTGAATTGGATCGTATCCCCGCGATCCACGACAGGGATGACTTTTACTACCCTAACCTCGGGAATTAATGTGGACTGTGGGTATAGTACAACTCGCGGTACGAAAATCTTATTGATGAATACTGTAGTAGGAATACTCTTGTTTACGATCTGGTATCCCAACATACTATAGGAAATATTGAGGTTTTTCCCTTTGACATTCCTGAATTGGTAGAAGCCATTTGCATCAGTGGTAGTGCTCATGGTATCGATATTGCTAACTAACCTTACCGATGCATCTTTCATCCCCAGCCCCGTACTGTCAACTACCACACCTTCTACATTTTTCAAGGCTTCTTGAGCATGGAGCTCATGAAATCCTAAAAATGTTAGAAGCAAAATAAGTATACCTAAACAGTAATTTCTCACAAAGCTATAGACTAAATTGGCAATCTAAAAATTCACTAAATAACTATAAACTGAAATTTACTATTAAAACGTATAAACTGAAAATAATTGTATAAAAAAAAGGGGCTAAAATGTGATTTTAGCCCCTTTTTTTTACTTTTTAAAGAATTTTATTCTCCATCGAAAGTTACTTTCACTAAATGACGGTCAATTTCCCAACGTCCAGTACCTTCTTCGCCGATTACGTCGAATAGTTCTAGGATGCGTCTGGCAATGTATTCTTCCTCTACTTGCTCTTCTAGGAACCATTGAATGAAGTTGAATGTTACAAAATCTTTTGCTTTGAAACATTTGTCAGCGATCTTGTTAAATTGTTCCGTTACGAACATCTCTTGCTCCAATGTTTGCTCGAATACACCTCTGAAAGATTCAAAATCAACTGGTACATTCGTGATTTCAGGTGAAATAGAACGTCCACCGCGGTCGCTGATGTATTTGAAGATCTTTAGCATGTGAGTACGCTCTTCATCTGATTGTTTAGCAAAGAAATCTGCTGCATTGTCCAAGCCTTGATCATCACACCATGCTGACATTGCCAAATACAATGCTGATGAGTGTGCTTCTACTTTAACTTGTTCATTCAATATGTTTTCAATCTCCTCTGAGATAGATGTTTTTAATTTCAATAAATCTTTCATAATATATTTTCCTTTTTATGTAATAACAAGAAACCTTATGTCGATTTCCTTAACACAAAGATAAAGCTAAACGAAAGAAATTGTAGGAAAAATATGTAATACAAATTCAGTCTAAATTAGCCATAATATTAGCTAAGCTATTTAGAATCAGTATAATTATAAAGAATATTAAATAGCAATCAAGGCTTTGGCCTGTAGGCAGGCTTTGATTTCGCTATTCAGCTCGATCATAAATTTCGCACCAGAAAGTACAGCCTTTAATTTAATGATGTCTTGCACAGATAAAACAAAGATACTATCGGTCCTGAAGGGCATAATGATCTCAAAATCAAATGCTCTAGCCGAATTGCTCAGCATCATTTCCAGATCAATGGCATCTACCCTCTTCTTAAAAGCAAAAAAGTCCCTAACCCTAAAAGCAGTTGTAGACCCTTGAAAATCTAACCAATAACAGTTCCTACGGCTACATTGGTATACAGCCCCATCCTCAGTTTGGAAAATCTCTTCAAAATTTGCTAATGGACAAATCATGTGCTCTCTTTTAATTTGGAACAAATCTAAATATTGTTAAGAATTATTCCAAATTAAAATAGACATATTGTTTAGTTTAGACTAACAGATATAAGACATAAGACAACAGAATTTTCAAAGTTGGAAAACTATCTTGTTCTTCTATCCAGAACCTGAGCTCTGCCAAAGGGCATCCTGGCTCAAAACCAGATCTTGGTCCATCCTCCTATCCCATTCCCTGAGCTACGCGAAGGGCATCCTGGCTCAACATAGCGTACAGTTCCTGCACCTTCGGTGCAGAATGACAGCGTCCTTTAAAAAAAGAGTCTACAGATTCTTCACTGATCGTTCAGAATAGCAGTGTGCTAACAAAACTTCCTGCGGAACCTTAAATCTTTACCCATCCACCCATCTATCCCTGCTATACCCCCAGAACGGTCTGATGTCTGATGTCTATTGTCTAATGTCTAAAAACACGAAAAGGCTCCCTCATCAGGAGCCTTTTCGTGTTTTTAAATATTGTAGTTAAAATTCTTCTTCTTGATTTAATACTTCTTTGTGATTACTCAGATTAGTTCTTGTTTTGGTTTTGTGTTTGTTGATCTGTCGTCTAATAGATTCAATTGCAATATCCGTTGCTTCCTCGAAACTTTTAGCTTGTGCTTTGGCAAACAATTGATTGCCGGGAACATTAAATTTAAGTTCTACTATTTTGTTGGCTTCATCTTCTACGTTTTCCAGTCGCAAATAACATACACCTTCGATGATGTTATCCAAGAACTGATTTAGTTTTTCCGCTTTCTTCTTAATGAACTCGATTAGCTTACTGTCAGCATTAAATTTAATAGATTGCACTGTAATGTTCATTTTTCCTCCTTTTTTAAGCTTTTGGATGAGCTTGTTTATAAATTGATTTTAAACGTTCTGCCGAATTATGGGTATACACTTGTGTTGCCGATAACCCAGCATGACCTAATAATTCCTTGATTGCATTTAAATCTGCGCCGTTGTCCAACAGGGCGGTTGCAAAGCTGTGCCGCAATACGTGCGGACTCCTTTTCTTTTGGGAAGTGATCGTACTTAAGTATTTCTTGACAATTCGATATATCAGTTTAGGATAAGCTTCCTTCCCTTCTTTGCTAACGATCAATTCTGTTGATTTGTTTTGAAAATCTTTTGCTTTTTTCAAATCCAAATACTTCCTCAATTCGTTGGCCAATGTTTGGTGTATGGGAACAAAACGCTCCTTGCTCCTTTTTCCGAATATAAGTATTTTTTTATTATAAAAATCAATATCCTGCTCCTTTATTTTTAACAATTCCGCCAAACGAATACCGGTTCCGAACAAGAGTTCCAAAACGATGAAATCACGGATTTGCTCAAAATCCTCAGACGATGAATTCATATGGTCCAATAACTTGATCATCTTTTCTTTCTCGACGACTACGGGTAGTTTCTTGGCTGTTTTCAAGGATTTGATCAAGGCAATCGGATTCTGCTTGACCAGACCTTCGCGCATTAAAAATTTATAGAATGATTTCAATGAAGATATCGCCCGATTCACCGAAGTGGCCTCCTTGCCCTGCTCCTTTAAATTAGAAAAATAATACCTCAAAAATCGATAGTCAATTTCCTCAAAGGGCATGGACTCGACTTCCAAAAATTGGAACAGCCCATCTATTTCACGCTCATAAGCAATGATCGTATGTTCAGAATACCGCTTCTCAAATTTTAAATAATTTATAAATCGATCCTTATACATTCTTATTTGCTTCTTATTGTAATATTAAGGATTATATAGCATAAAACATGTGATAAAGGACAATTTTACATTTGACTTACTTCACAATTTCTTAACCCCTCTTATAAGGTATTCCTATTAATATATACGAGTTTAAACTTAGCTTAGTATGCTGATACCGGAATTGTTTTCAACAGATTCAGATTTTCCATGATAAGGAGAATAAAATGGCCAAAAGACCTTTTTACCCTCCAACATTCCGAGAGAAATCTACTTACTTCGCATCGGGTATTATTCGAGGCATATTCGAGAAATCCTTTACCCAATTCGGCGTTCTCGAATATGCCTCGAATGAGGTCAGGATTAAAGCCGATACCTGGACAAAAAAAGAGAGCTTTCCGCAATGGAAAGCTCCCTTATTATACTTGTAATTCGATTAAGAATTAAATTTTATCTGTAGCATTTACAGCGTTCAATTCAGCAAAAGCTTGTTCCAAACGCTCAACGAAAGCTTCCTCACCTTTACGCAACCAAACACGAGGGTCGTAATATTTCTTGTTTGGAGAATCAGCACCTTCTGGGTTACCGATCTGCGCCTGTAGGAAATCGTGGTTTTTAGCTTCGTATTTTCTTACACCGTCCCAGAAAGCCCATTGCATATCTGTATCGATGTTCATTTTGATAGCACCATAGGAAATTGCTTCTACGATTTCTTCAGGAGAAGAACCAGAACCACCATGGAATACAAAATTAACTGGTTTTTCAGCCGTTAAGTTGAATTTCTCACGGATGTATTCTTGAGAGTTATGTAAGATAACAGGTTGTAACTTCACGTTTCCTGGCTTATAAACACCATGTACATTACCAAATGCAGCAGCTACCGTGAATTTATCAGAAACTTTAGAAAGCTCTTCAAAAGCATAAGCAACCTCTTCTGGTTGAGTATATAGTTTTGAGCTATCAACGTCAGAGTTATCCACTCCGTCCTCTTCACCACCAGTAACGCCTAATTCAATTTCGATAGTCATACCAAGTGGTTTCATGCGCTCTAGATATTTTTTAGAGATTTCGATGTTCTCTTCCAAAGGCTCCTCAGAAAGGTCCAACATATGAGATGAAAACAATGGCTTGCCATGTTGAGCAAAGAATTTCTCGCCAGCGTCCAACAATCCATCAATCCAAGGCAATAATTTTTTGGCAGCATGGTCAGTGTGCAAAATAACGGCAACACCATAATGCTCTGCTAATAAATGTACGTGTTGAGCAGCTGAAACAGCTCCTAGAATACATGCTTGTAAATTATCATTATTCAGGGATTTTCCAGCGTAGAACTGTGCTCCACCGTTTGACAATTGAATGATCACAGGTGAATTAACTTTCTTAGCCGTTTCCATAACAGCATTGATAGAATCTGTACCGATAATGTTTACTGCAGGTAATGCAAATTTATGCTCTTTTGCTTTTTCAAAAAGCTCTTGAACTTGATCTCCAGTTAAAACTCCTTTGAAATCTTTTAGGCTCATAGTATATTTTCTAAATTTTATTAATACCAATAAAGATAAAGTTTTTTTGTGAGTTCAAAGAATATAGTGTAAAAAATACACTATGAACTTTTTAGGCATCCTCCATACCCTCCTTCCGTAGCTATTAAAGATTTTATTAATATCTTTAGCTGAATATAACTTTCTAATATTATAATAGCTATGCTTCAGGTCTACGGAATTAAAAATTGTAATACAGTAAAAAAGGCAATAGATTGGTTAAATGAGAACCATAAAGAGTATGTTTTTCACGACTATAAGAAAGAACCGGCAACCTTAAACAAACTTGAAGAATGGGAAAAAGAAGTTTCTTGGGAACAATTAGTGAATAAAAAAGGAACAACCTGGAGAAAGCTGAGCCCTGAAGAACAGGCTGCCGTTAAGGATGCAAAGAGTGCAAATTCAGTCCTTCTTGGTAACAATAGTATGATAAAAAGACCCTTGATCGAAAGTCCAAAGGGTATTTTATTAGGTTTTGATGAAGACGAATACAAATCTAAATTATAAACACGCATGAATAAATCTATTATTAAGATATCCTTAGGCCTCCTATTGGCCCAAGCTGGTATTTTACAAAGCAGTTTTGCACAAAAAGTCGAGAGTAAATACGATTACAAAGAGGCTTTTAAACCTGGTTTTTATACACAGAATGGAAATGTTTATCGTTCTGCTTCGGGGAAACCAGGCCAACTTTATTGGCAGAATGCGGCAAGTTATGATATCAAAGTAAGCTTGGACGATAAGACCCATGAGGTAAAAGGAACCGTAAAAATCCATTATACAAATAATAGCCCCGACCAATTGGATTTCATCTGGTTGCAATTGGAACAAAACCTGTTCAATCAAAAATCCATCGGTCAAGCCGTGGTCCCATTGACAAACAGTCGCTATGGTGACGCAGGATCCGATTTCAATGGTGGATATACGATTTCCAATGTTTCAGGCGGTGGTAAGGCTGATGTAAAGTATAGCATCGACGATACCCGCATGCGAATCGACCTTCCTACTCCATTGGCAGCTAACGGCGGAAAAACAGAAATCAGCATGGATTTCTCCTATATCGTCCCTCAGTATGGCGCTGACCGTACCGGTATCCTTCCTACGGAAAACGGAGATATTTATGCTATTGCACAATGGTACCCTAAAGTATCTGTTTATGATGACGTAACTGGCTGGAATACTTTACCATACTCTGGTCCAGGTGAGTTTTACCTTGAATATGGAGATTTCAATGTGGAGGTAACTGCTCCTGCAAACCACATCGTTGTACTTGGTGGTGAATTATTGAACCCACAAGAGGTATGGACCAAAGAACAGCTGGAAAGATACAACAAAGCAAAATCAAGTGATAAAACCGTCATTATCCGTTCTCAAGATGAAGTGACGAATAAAAATTCTAGGCCAAACAAAAGCACATTGACCTGGAAATATAGATTGGAAAATGCAAGAGATGTAGCTTGGGCTTCCTCTAAGGCATTTATCATCGATGGAGCACAGATTAACCTCCAAGATGGCAAAAAAGCACTGGCGCTATCTGCTTATCCAAAAGAGAGCAATGGTGGAAATGCATGGGAAAGATCTACAGAATATACCAAAGCTTCCATAGAATATTATTCAAAGAAATGGCATAATTACCCTTATCCAGTTGCCGTGAATGTAGCATCCAATGTTGGGGGTATGGAATATCCTGCAATTGTGTTCTGTGGTAGCAAAGCTAAAGCAGGAAGCCTTTGGGGAGTAACTGACCATGAATTTGGCCATATTTGGTTCCCAATGATCGTAGGTTCGAATGAACGCCTATATGCTTGGATGGATGAAGGTTTCAACACTTTTATCAATGACCTTTCCACAGAGGCCTTCAACAACGGCGAATATTTCCGCAGGATGGGCGATAGAAATGCCATGGCGAAAGCGTTAATGCATCCAAACCTAGAGCCAATTTTCACCAGTCCACAGGGCATGAAAGAAAGAAACATTGGCTTATTGGCTTATTATAAACCGGGATTTGCCCTTAGGATCTTGAGAGATGAGGTTTTAGGTCCTGAAAGATTTGACGCTGCCTTCAGAAAATACATCGACTATTGGGCTTACAAACACCCGACACCAAATGATTTCTTCCGTACCATTGAAAATGAAACCGGAGAAAATTTAAATTGGTTCTGGAGAGGTTGGTTCTTGAACAATTGGTCTTTAGATCAAGCGATTAGCGATGTAAGCTACGTAGATTTAGATCCAGCTAAAGGTTCCGTGATCACGATCGAAAACCTTCAAAAAATGGCGATGCCCGTTGTGGTTGAAGCAACAACAGCAAGTGGTAAAAAAGTGAGAAAGAAATTACCAGTTGAAGTTTGGGAAAGAAATACCTCTTGGAAGTTTGTTTTAGATACTACCGAGAAGCTTACTAGCGTTAAAATAGATCCAGACAATGTTTATCCGGATATCAATCCAGAGAACAATAACTGGACATCAAAATAATATATGAAGATTCACAAAAATTTATTGCTATTGGTTATGTTGCTTTTGGGCAACATAACTATTTCATTTGCACAAGAGATCAAAGGAATAGTATATGATCTGGAAACCAGCAAGAAATTGCCTGATGTACTGATCAAGAACCTGCGAACAAACGATCAAGTAAAGACCGACCTACAGGGGAATTTTACAATCCCTGGAAAGATGAGTGATTATTTAAGTCTAACCGCCCAAGGTTATGACCGAGATACTGCATTTATCTATCAGGAAGGAATTACCCGTATCTATTTAGTAAACGACAAAAGCACCATTACGATTGATGAAGTTGTTGTTTCTAAGATTACGGATAGCCGATTGACCAGAGAAATCGAAAGGGCCAAGAACAACAGTAAAGCTGTTGAAACCAGCACAACCCGTGGAGGTTTAAGGATATCCCCTTCCCGATTATTTGGCAAAGAAGCTAAACAGGCAAGGGCATCGATAGATATCTTGGAAATAGAGCGAGAACAACGAAATGTAGACCGCGTGTTTACAAACGATGTCATCCTTTCACTGATTCCAATGGAGCGACAAGACCTTCTGTTGTTCAAAGATGGCTATAGGCCTTCCTATGAGTTTATCAAGCAAGCTTCACCAGAAGATCTAAAAGCTTATATCTTGGATTCCTATGCTAAATTCAAGAAAAATAAGGTTGAGCCAATAAAGCAATAAGTTTTTTGGAATAAACATTTTATACAATAATTTGTATTAATAACAGGTTAGTCAAACTTTGAGAGAAGTTTGCTAACCTGTTTTTTATTGAATAAAATAGGACAGATATGAAAGTAGCATTGATCGGAGCAACAGGGTTTGTTGGCTCCCATATATTGGAAGAATTGGTACACAGAAACATGGAAGTGACAGCGATCGCTCGGGATGTAGAAAACCTCAAAAATAAACCTCATGTCCTAGCGGTACAAATGGACGTGATGCATGACACTAGCCTTGGCAGTGCATTAAATGGCAATGATGTAGTAATCTCGGCGTTTAATGCAGGCTGGACTAATCCTGAGATCTATGATGATTACCTAGAAGGATCCAGACATATTCTAAAAGAATTAAAGGAGACCGGAATAAAACGTTTCATTGTCATTGGAGGTGCAGGAAGCCTCTTGGATGAAAATGACAATAGGCTTGTGGATGACCCTAATTTTCCAAAGGAGATTAAACCTGGTGCCCTGGCAGCAGCGGATTTTTATGAGGTTATCCAACGGGAAGAAGAATTGGATTGGACCTTTATCAGTCCAGCCATTGAGATGAATCCAAGTAAAAAGGGAAAAAGAACTGGAAAATATAGGACTGGAACAGACCATCCTGTTTTTGATCATGATGGTCATTCCAATATCTCCGTGGAAGATTTGGCCGTAGCTGTGGTAGATGAAGTTGAAAACAATAAATTCATCAAAAAGAGATTTACAGCCGGCTATTGAGAGTGTACCTCTAGCCCACTAGCTTACTGATCTTTAAATAACCTACTTCAAGTATATCTTCAGATGTATCGGTCGTCGCCTGTATGCTGATATGATATTGGGCTTTGAATTTGGGGTTTAACAAGTCAGACACTTCATAGATATCATCTACATCGATCCCATATTTATCATCGATGTGGGATGATTCATGATGTTTCCAAAAAACGGTATCCTTGGCAACCCTGGTCGCTTCAGCTAAATCATCTGCCACCACCAATTGCTTGTAATGATATTCCTCCATGTCATTGGGTTTGTATCCTCCTAAATTGACAAAAAATAACTTCTTGAAATTACCGTCCGTTTGCGGTCCCTTCTCTACGATTTGGATTTTATTACCAGTAACCTTGCTTACCTTTCTCCAGGAATCGATATGCATCCTACCTTCTAGAGCTGGCCAAAACTCATTCATAGCTGGCACTAAATCTTTCAATTCATCAGCAATTCCAAAGAAAACATCATGCTGTTCAGTAAACCTTCCTTCAGGCTTTCCGCCAATTACGACCATAAATAATTCCATAGTATTTTATTATTCCTTAAATTCGAGGTTCAACTAATTTAATTCTAATCCATGAAAAAACTATTCAGTCTGTGCATTATATTTTTATCAATTATCTGTCAAGCCCATGCTCAGAAGATCGACAAAAAGCTGACCGAGAAAATCAATCAAGCTATTGCGGGTTTCGAGGGGGACCTAGGGATTTATGTTAAACACCTGAAGCAAAACAAGATAGTTAACATCAATGCTGACAGCACCTTCCCTACAGCAAGTGTAGTAAAGGTTCCGATACTGGTAGGTGTTTTTCAAAAAATTCAAGACGGGGATTTAAGCTTAGACCAGAAGTTTATATACCGAGATTCCCGGGCTTATGGAGGTTCTGGACTCATGCAATTTTTCAAGGACAGTACCGAAACTGACCTAGCCACCTTGATTGGATTAATGTTAAGCTATAGCGATAATGTAACTTCCATTTGGTGTCAGGAATTGGCAGGTGGAGGTCAAAGCATCAATCCTATTTTGGACCAGTTAGGCCTTAAAAACACAAAGGTCAATTCGAGGACTCCCGGACGTGAAGAAATTTGGAAGAAGTATGGTTGGGGACAAACTACGCCAAGGGAAATGGCAACATTATATGAAATGATCCGAAAGGGTAAAGTGATCTCTCCTGCACATTCAGATAAGATGTATCGGTTCTTAAAGAACCAATTCTATAATGAAAGGGCACTATCCCAGTTTCCTGCTGAAGTCAGCTGGATCGGAAAGACAGGATCTTTGGATGAAGTGCGTTCTGAGGTCGTCTTGGTGAATGCGCCACATGGTGATTTTGTTTTCTCCTTCTTCAGCAATAACAACAAAGATAGAAGTTGGACAAAAAACAATGAGGCCGAGGTCCTGACGAGAAAAATTGCCAATATCATCTGGAATCATTATGAAAAGGACTTCACTCCTTTTCCAGCTGATTAGAAGGTATTACAATCTGTACATTATCAAATAATTGTAATAACGGCGGTTATTTAAGACAAAATACTCTTTAATAAAAAATACTGCTTATCTTTGAACTTTAGGTATTGATTATGTTTTCAAAAGCTTGTGAACACGGAATTAAGGCAATCATCTATATTGCCACGCAATCATTAGAAGGAAACCGCGTAAAGATTACGGCGGTAGCTGAGCATACTGGTACGCCAGAAGCCTTTACGGCAAAGGTTTTAGGGCTATTGACCAAGCATCAGATCCTACATTCGATTAAAGGACCATTCGGAGGATTTGAGATGGACCATAATCAGATACATAATATCAGTCTATCGCAAATTGTGAAAGCGGTAGACGGAGATCAGATCTTCATGGGCTGTGGATTAGGTTTGAAAGAATGTAATGCTTTAAAACCTTGTCCTATGCACAATAGTTTTGTGAAGATCAGGACCGATTTAAAGAATATGTTGGAAAAAACTACGGTCTATGAATTGGCTGTAGGCATTATTTCCGGTGAAAGTATCTTAATGAGGTAATGCAGTTTTGGAGGCCAATAGGCCTAAGATGTTAAAGGAATTTAAGCATGGAAAGCATTAAACATGATATTCGGAATATAGAGGATATCAAAGTCTTGGTCAATACATTTTACGACCAAATAAGGGAGAATGAGTTGTTGGGACCGATCTTTAATGGAATCATTCAAGATCGATGGCCGGAACACCTAGAAAAAATGTACCGTTTCTGGCAAACCGTTCTTTTGGAAGAGCACACCTATTATGGAAGTCCATTTCCACCTCATGCAAAGATGCCAGTAGAAAAGAAACATTTCGACCAATGGGTTGGCATGTTTTCTAAGACTGTGGACAGTTTATATGAAGGTGAGAAGGCAGAAAGGGCAAAATGGCAAGGTGCTAGAATGGCTGAAATGTTTCAATATAAAATTGAATACTATCAGCAGAACAATTTAAAGCCACTAATTTAAATCAAAACCATATAACAACTATTTAGATAGGAATTTCCATCTTGTAGCAATGCAAGACGAGAAGTTGTTACGCCTAAAAAAGGCAAAAAAAAAGAGCTATAATTTAAAATTATAGCTCTTTTTACTTTAGTCTAATATTTTATTTCTTCGGAAGCCATTCACTGAAGAATGCCATTACTTTGTTTTCATCATAGCCTTTTCCTGACTCTAGACTACCACTTTCTCGTGTGAAAAGGACTTTGCCATTGCTGTCCATAACGATAAAAAATGGAAAGCCATATTCCTCTCCTTTACCAGCTGCGTATTTATTAAATATCACTTCATTTTTATTTTCAGGAGAATAATTCAGGTGGTAATACACAAAGTTATCCTGGAGCAGATTGGCTATTTTGCTGTTTTGATGAATAAAATTATTGAACCGCAGACACCAAATACACCAGTTACCGCCAGCTTGAATGATAATATTCTTGTTTTCTTTTTTAGCCAATGCAACTAAACTATCAATATCTTTTTGAGCATCCGCCTCAGGATGATAAGGTTTTGCTAAGGAATCCAATTCTGGATTTACTTTTTTGGTTTGGGCAAAACTCTGTGTTTGGAATGCTGTAAGTAGCATCACTAGGCTAAATCCTAATATTAAAGTCAATTTCTTCATGTAAATATATTTTCCAATGTAAAAACGACACGAATTTAATTATTCGTATGTAATTTTAGCATCATTTTACTTATTCATTATCTGTGTACCATTATCTTCTAATCCTTCACTCCTATTTCCGTTGGCTGGTTTTATTTGCGCTCCTATTTCAAATCGCCTGGATATTTATCAACCATAGAAATAACAAGATCTTTAGTTTGAAGGATTATCAGATCTTACTTAGATTGACCACGATCTATAATATACAATTTCTGATTGGCTGGATTTTATACTTGAACAGCCCCATCGTTACGGCCTTTTGGAATGATATTTCAGTAGGAGTAAAAACTCGTCAACTTAGATTCTTCGGTTTGGAGCATATGTCAATGATGACTTTGGCGGTATTCATGATCAATATCGTGAACAACCTAGTAAAGAAAAAGATTGGCAGCAATGGTTTTACTTATTTATGGAAAAGATACATATGGATCAGTCTAATCATTTTAAGTTCCATTCCTTGGTCATTTTCTCCTTTTACTAACCGTCCTAACTTTAGATTTTAAGATCCTGAGGCTTTGGTGAAATAGTTGATAAACTGAAATACCGAAGTTAAGATGACTACCCCTAAGACAATGTATTTGAAGACCCTTTCTGATGTATGTTTCAAGATTACTTTACCCAAATAACTTCCCAAAATACTCACAAGGATCAGAAAAGGAATCAGCTTGATATATTCTGAAGGAAAATAGCCTTGGGATACATATACGACAGCCCTACTGAAATCGACACCAAGATCTATCAAGGCAGAAGTGGCAATAAAGATGTCTTTGGGCAGATTGAAGGCCGCGAGAGTAATTCCCCTGATGGCTCCGCCAGTCCCAACAAGACCCGCAAAAAATCCGGATATCACCCCACCTAAATATAAGTTCTGATTGGTCTGTTTCAAGGGTTTATCAAATCGGAAAAGAAGGAATACGGCAAGGCTGGCAATTAACAGGTTCATTCCCAATTCCATTTCCTTGACAGGAACATATTTGGTCAACATAGCTCCGATTATCACAAATAATACAGCGGGAATGCCTAGTTTCAGTGCTATATCTTTATTGATACCTTTCCGGAATAAAGTGATCTTGGAAAGGTTACTGAATACATGGAAAACAGCAGTAATCCCCAATACGGCTTTAAAATCAAAGAACAAGGAAGCGGTCGGAACGAATAAAATGGACGAGCCAAACCCAGACACTGTGCCAATAATCTCTGTGATCAGTGCTAAAACCAAGAAAATAAAATACCTCTCCATCTGAAGAATATTCGGTTAACAGTTAATAATGTTTTTCATGCAATAAATTGCTGGTCGGTATTCAAATATACTATTTAGCAGGTAGAATTTAGGTTATTGAGCTGAATTGGAGTGTTGAAAATCGGTAAGGAATTAATTTTTCGGTTAAAAAGCAAATGGGTGGGAATCTCATCGAAACCCAACCCATTTTTTTGGTGTTCTTTGCTTTTAATCGGAAAGCTAAGAACGATGGAAATGTATCATAATGATACTGTGAAGCTTGTTTAATAGGTGGTTTTATCTCCAGCCACCGCCTAAGGACCTATAAAGGTCAACATAGGATTCCAGGTGTTCTTGACGCAATTCAACCAAAGCCAAATCTGAATCAAGTGCATTACCTTGTGCAGTGATCACCTCCAAGTAGGTAGCATAACCACCTTTGAACAACAATCCTGCATTTTTTACTGCTTTTTCGGAGTTCTCGACTCTTAATCTTGCAAATTCTAATTGTTCTCTTAATTTCTCTACGGTCACTACGGCATCTGAAACCTCTGAAACAGCTTCTAATACCGTTTTTTGGAAATCTATTTCAGCCTTGTCTCTTTCAATTTTTGCAACTTCCCACTCGGTCTTTAATTTTCTGTTCTTAAAGATTGGAGCAGTCAAACTACCTCCAATTCCACCTAATAGGGAACCTGGAATGGAAAACCAGTTCTTTGGCAAACTAGAGTTGACTCCAAATACCCCTTCAAGAGATAAGCTTGGATAACGCATGGCTTGTTGGATATTTGCATTGGCATTAGCGGCAATCAAACCTAACTCCGCGCCCCTCACATCAGGTCTATTCCGGATGATCTCAAGCGGAGAGCCTAAAGAAATATCTTTGTTTTCAGCAAATAAGTGCTCAAAACTGGTCCCTCTAGATACAGAATCTGGCATCTCACCAATCAAAATCCTCAATGCATTTTCCTGAAGGACGATTTCTTTCTCCAATTCAGGCACCAAGGAGGCCGCGATCAATCGCTGGGACTCGGTTTGTTGGATAGCTAATGCTGTAATTTCACCTGCATCATATTGCAATTTGATCATCTGAAGGGTGCTATCGTTCAGTTGCACATTTCGCTTAGCAACTTCGATTTTGGCGTCTAACATCAATAAGTTAAAATAGCCTTTGGCAACACTAGCGATCAAATTGGTCTGGATGGCATTCTTCGCCTCCTGTGTATTCAGGTATTCTGCAACCAATTGGTCTTTGGCATTGCTGATCTTGCCCCAGATATCAATCTCCCAACTGAAGCCTATTTCTGTACCAAATTGGGAAGTATAAGTAAACATGTTCTCAGGAGCTTTTTTACCATTGAACTCATACCATCTGGTTGATGGACCAGAACCAAAGTGCTTGGATCTGTACTGTTTATTGACCCCGGCAATGGTTGCATCCACTTCTGGGAGATAATTAAACCTGTTCTGGCGCATCCATTTGTTAGCAATCTCAATGTTTTTCAATGCTGTTTGCATATCATAGTTATTGCTCAATGCAGAATCAATCAAATCTTTTAGGGTAGGATCATGGAAAAATTCTTTCCAAGAAATCTCGCTGATACTCGAAGTATCACCAAAATATGCCAGGGTATCGCCCCTAAATTTTTCAGGCATGTTTAAATCGGGTTGCTGGTATTTCTGCCCTACCTTACAGCCTTGCACCATAAAGAATGCAGCACAAAGACAACCGATTAAAACTCTAAATATTATTTTCTTATTCATTGATGATCTATTCTTCTTCTTCCGTTTTAATTTTATTACGAACCTTTTCGTCCAGGGATTTGAAAACAACAAATAGCACTGGGATAATGAAAATACCAAAGGTTACTCCGAACAACATACCGCCGGCGGCACTGAAACTGATGGAATGGTTACCGATAGCTGATGGACCAACAGTCCACATCAATGGGATCAAACCTGCTACGAATGCCAAACTGGTCATTAGGATAGGTCTTAACCTTAACCTTGCACCATTGATAGCGGCATCCACTATACTCATTCCCTTGTCTCTTTCCTGCACGGCAAACTCGACGATAAGGATGGCATTTTTCGCCAGCAAACCAATCAACATGATCAAACCGACCTGCACATAGATATTATTTTGAAGTCCTGCCAGACCAATCGTTGCATAAACTCCGATCAGACCTACTGGAATGGATAGCAATACCGCCCAAGGGAGGATATAGCTTTCATATTGCGCAGCCAATAAAAAGTACACAAACAGGATACTCAATGCGAAGATGAGGATGGTCTGTGAACCGGACTGACTTTCTTCTAAACTCATACCGGTCCATTCATAACCGATATTTCCCGGCAACTTATCTTGAGAGAATTTCTCAATGGCCTCCATGGCATCACCTGTACTGTAGCCCTTAGCTGGCTCAGCATTGACAACGATCGCATTGTACAAGTTATAACGCGTAATGGTTTCAGGTCCAACGATCTTTTTCAATGTGACTATGGTATTGATAGGCACCATTTTTCCTTCAGTATTCCTTACGAAAATAGAACTAAAGGATTCCGGATCGGTACGGAAATCAAAATCTGACTGTACATACACACGGTACTGTCTACCAAATCGGCTAAAGTCTGAGGCCTGTACCCTTGCGAAGTATAAACGGATGGTCGACATCAAACTATTGATACTAACACCCAATGATTTAGCCTTAACTACATCAATATTGACTTCATATTGCGGGAAGGTTGATTTAAAACTGGTATAGGCATTTCCTATCTCCGGTAATTCATTCAGTTGATTGATAAAGGTATCAGCCAAGACGTTGAAATCTCGGATATCACCTCCTAACCTATCCTGTAGAACCAGCTCGATACCGGCGAAGTCACCAAAACCTTGAACGGTTGGTCTTGGGAATACCGTAAATTTAGCTTCATGAAGTTGGGAAAGATCATTCCTGACCGTATCCATAAAGTCTTGGATATTCTTGATATACTTACGATCAGCATGCGGAACTAATGTAATATAGCCAGCAGCAAATGCGGGACTGGAACTCGCATCCAGGGCATTATAACCTGAAACGGAAGTCATTCCTTCGATATCCTTATGCCTCCTTAAGATACTATCAGCTTTCTTGAGAACTTCTGTCGTTCTGGCCAAGGAAGCACCAGCAGGCATGGCAATATTAAAGGTCACGAATCCATCATCCTCAGTCGGGATAAACGACTTTGGTGATTTCATCATCAAAAATGCTCCGATAGCCGTAATTACAGCTAAACCAGCCCATGCTACCTTTTGATTTTTGATCAACTTCTTAACGCCAATGATATATTTATCAGTGAACCTATCGAATGAGGTATTAAAGGCCGTAAAGAACCTGTCTTTATAAGTATTGAATTTATTTTTCTTCTTACCGATTTCCTTTTCATCTTGAGGTGCCTTAAGAAGCAATGCACATAATGCAGGGCTTAAGGTCAAAGCGTTCAAGGCGGAAATCAAAATGGCCGTAGCCAAGGTATAGGCAAACTGTCGATAGAATATACCGGCCGGTCCCTCCATAAACCCTACAGGTAAGAATACTGCCGCCATAACCATCGTAATGGAAAGGATGGCTCCAGTAATCTCCGACATGGTCGATAAAGTCGCCTGTCGCGGTTTTTGTCCCGTGGCATGCATTTTATGGTGGATGGCCTCGACGACGACAATGGCATCATCGACCACAATACCAATGGCGAGGACGAGTGCAAACATCGTCAGTACATTCAGCGAGAAGCCAAAGAGCTGCAAGAAAAAGAAGGTACCGATGAGGGATACAGGAATCGCAATGGCAGGTATCAAGGTAGATCTGAAATCTTGCAAGAAGATAAATACGATGATAAATACCAAGATAAACGCCTCGAAAAGGGTATGTTTTACCTGATCGATGGATTGGTCAATCTGGTCACGCACGGAATAGGTGATGTCATAGTCAATTCCTTTCGGGAAGTATTTCCTTTGTTCCTCTAATACCTTGCGCACCTCCACATCAATATCATGGGCATTGGAACCACTTGTCTGAGTTAAGTTAAGCGTCAAACCTGGTTTCCCGTCAACCTTGTTATCAGAGTTTAAGTTGGTAGCACCAAACTCGACCCGGGCAACATCTTTCAGGTATAGAACGGAACCATCATTATTGGTTTTGATGACAATATTCTGGAATTCTTCCGGTTGACTAAATCGTCCTTTGTGTTTAATAACGGTTTCAAAGGCCTCATCAGATGTTTCACCAAATTTACCAGGTGCAATCTCAAAGTTTTGATCCTTAATGGCATCCGATATATCTTTCGGCACCAGATTGTACAGGGCTAATTTCTCGGGATTTAACCAAACACGCATGGCGTAATCCCTAGCTCCTAACCTGGAAACCTGGGCTACCCCATCAACACGAAGCAATGGGCGCATTAAGTTAATCTGGGCAAATGCCTGTAGGAATGTTTCATCATAGACCGAATCTTTCTGGTTAGAGAAGATATTGATGGTCATGATAACCCCACTTTGCCGTGGCATCGTGGTGATACCAGCTTCGTTTACTTCCGCTGGAATGGAAGATATAGCTTTTGAGATCCTCGTTTGAACGTTTACTGAGGCCACATCAGGGTTGGTACCGGTTTTAAAATATACGGTTACCGAACCAGATCCTGAGTTGGAAGCAGTTGACCGGATATAAGTCATGTTCTCTACCCCATTGATTGCTTCTTCAATAGGCAATAGAACGGAGCTGGCTACAGTTTCAGCAGTTGCACCGGGATAACTCAAGGAAACAACCACACTTGGCGGAGCGATTTCAGGGAAACGCGTTACTGGAAGTAACTTCATCCCAACCAATCCCAAAATAACCAAGATAATAGATACAACAGTAGCTAAAACGGGACGACTTACGAATGTTTTAAGCATATAGCAATATTAGGGTTTAGCTATCCTAAGCCCTTCCTGCATGCGCAATGGAAAGGTCAGAATAAGCAAAATTAATTTGACAATTATTTTTGTTGAGGTATAGGCATGATCACAGAGCCATCAGTAAGCTCTTCGAATCCACTTAAAATTACGCGGTCACCTTCTTGCAGTCCTTCAGATACGATATACTTATCCTTGGTAGAACCGTTCAATTTGATGTTACGACGTTGAGCCTGATTGTTTTTGTCAACTACAAACACAAAGGTTTTGTCCTGCAATTCATTGGTCGCAATCTGCGGAATCTGCAATACATCTTTCTTGACTTCGGCAATTTTTAATGTACCCGTACTCCCTGAACGCAAGATATTGTTAGGATTAGGGAAAGTCGCTCTCAATGAGATGGAACCAGTGGTTCTATCAACTTGTCCATTAACCGCATCTACAACACCTTTGGAGGAGTATTCTTCGCCATCGGCCATCATCAGGGTAACCTCTGGGAAAGTCAGGCGTTTCAATTTATCGTATTTACGACCTTCGACACTATCAGCTTTAGCCTGTGCCTTTGAGAAGTACAAGAAGTCTGATTCGTTCATTGCGAAATAGATATAAACCTCTTGGATATCCGATAGATTAGTCAAAGGTTCTTTGTCACCTTTGGTAATCAAGTTTCCGATACGCTTTGGAATACGACCTATATAACCACTCACTGGCGCGGTGATCGTTGTAAAATTTCTACTTAACTGTGCCGAGCGAACTTCTGCAGCAGCTTGATCCAGTCCTGCTTTTGCGACTTGATAGTCAGATTCCGCTGATGCTAACCTAACATCTGCAATGACATCGTTCTCTACCAATGGTTTCAAACGGTCAACTTCTAACTTTGCATTCTTTAATTTGGCTTGCGCCACTTTCTCTGCAGCATACATATTATTTAAATCCTCTTGATAGAAAGATGGATCTATTTTGAATAGCTTCTGCCCTTTTTGAACATAAGCACCTTCATCTACATAGATTTCCTGCAGCAAACCCTCTACTTGAGGACGTACTTCAACATTTACCTTACCTTCTATGGTACCTAGGTAATCTTTTACCGTTACAGCGTCTGATTTATCGACGGTATAAACTGGTAACGCCATGGGTTTTGCGGTATCTTCTTTTTCTTTGGATTTACTTTCAGAACAACTGGACATGATGCCTACTGTTCCTATTAATAATAATGTTGCTTTTAAAATTGATAACTTTGTTTTCTTCACAGTAATTTTCCGATTTTGTACTTTGTATTCGTAATATTTTTATTACACTTCCATCTTATTAACGTATCATTTAACAATTATTGTACCGTTTAACATTTGTTAACAGATTATACTTTAGTTAATATTTTGTTAATTCTAAGACATTTAAGCTATAAATCGTTGGTTTTCAAAGGCTAAAACCATGCATTTGAAAAAATAAAAAAAGGGATTTCTTTATTTTTTTTAATTAAACCAATTGGAAAATCAGCAGTCAAAGGCAATCCTTTGTATGATTTCAACGAAATTTAGAGGGAATATTATTGCTACAGATGGTAAACAAAGCAACATATTTTGGTCAAATCGATAGGATTACTCCAAATATTGGCCTTGTCTAATTAAAAGCCCGCGATATTTATTGAAAACAGAAGACTTTGATATAAAACCTAGGTATTGTTCATCCTTATTGACCACTGGAAGGATCCAAACATCCTCTTTATTCATCTTCGTCATCACATGCTCCATATTCTCCGTTTCAATAATTATATCATTAGGCTTTTGAGCTAAAGTGGCAAAAGTTTTATCTCTTCCCTCTTCTTCACCTAATAGAATGGAAAATAATCGCTCACTATATAGGATCCCTAGAAGTTTTCCTTTTTCGTCAACGATTGGGAATATATTCCGTTTGGAATGTAAAATATCCGATTGACGGTCCAATGGGGTCTGATCCGGTCTCAAAACAACAAAATTGGTTTCAAGCACATACCTCAGTTTCATCATACTGAGAACAGTACGGTCTTTATCTTCGTAAGATAGAAGATCTCCGGATTCTGCCAATACTTTGGTATAGACAGAGTGCTTCATCACCCCTCGATTGATTAAGTAAGAAATCGAAGCAACCAACATCAAGGGTACCATCAAAGTATATCCGCCGGTGATTTCGGCAATAAGAAAAATTCCTGTCAACGGCGCATGCATAATTCCTGCAAGTGCGGCGGCCATACCAGCCATCACGAAATTAGGAACATTGAGTTGCACAAAACCAGTTTGGTTCATGCCATAGGCGAAGGCAAAGCCTATCAATCCACCCATGACCAAACTAGGTCCAAAGATACCTCCGTTTCCTCCCCCATTGATTGTAAATAGTGATGCAAAGGATTTACCAAATAGAACCAAAACTGTATAACAAACAACTACCCAGGCCATGTCTCGATAATCTGAAAACAGGGAATTCTTGACAATCGAGTTAAAGTGCCCATCAAGGATCTGCTGTATGGTCAGATAGCCCTCTCCATATAAGGCGGGGAATACGAAGATCATGACTCCCAAGGAAATCCCACTGACCCATACCTTATTATATGGATTCTTGATTTTCGAAAACCAATTCTTTACTACTTGGCTGATCTTGGAGAAATAGATGGTATAGAGGCCGACCAAAACGGCTAATAGAATGTAAAAGAATATCGAGCTCACCTCCCAATCTGTTGCAGCAGTATGGAACAAAGGTTCGCTGTATAAGATCCTTGAGATAACCGCAGCTAAGGCCGAGGAAATCAACAATGGAATAAAGACAGGGATTGAGAACTCGGGCAATAGGATTTCAATGGCAAATACCATCCCAGCAACGGGACTATTAAATGCTCCGGATATCCCTGCTGCAGCTCCACATGCCAAAAGCATCGTAACTTCCTTATAGCTCAATCCGAAGAACCGTCCAATATTGGAACCAATGGCGGAACCCGAATAGGCAATCGGTGCCTCCAAACCTGAAGACCCTCCAAAGCCAACCGTAATGGCACTGGTAACAATTTGGGAATAAATATTATGTAGATCGATTCGACTGGACCGTCGGGAAATGGCGTAAATGATTGGTGTGATTCCGTGCTCAAGCTTTTTTCCCTTTATGAACTTGCGGACATATAGCACACTCAGGAAAATACCGATCAGCGGAAATATCAAATAAAGGGAATATTTGAAATGCCATTCAAGATCATCCTGTAGTTTGGCCGCGATAAAATGAGTTAATCCTTTCAAGAGAGCAGCTGCCAACCCACCTACAATACCCACCACAAAGGCTAGAACGATTAGAAAATTTCTGTTTGAAATCTTCTGCATTCTCCACCTATTTAAAGCCTCTAGTTTCTTTAGAAATTTTTGTCTCATTCGTTGGTCATTTCCCCTTTTAGATAGCTAAAGATTAATGTTTGCTATTTATAAAGGCTAAGGTTCCTATTATTAAATTAGCGTGAATAAAATTCCCTATTTTCTGCAAATATAGGAACCATTTATCGAATAGTTAAATAATACCCCAGGTATTACAGCAATAAATCTGTTTTGCCAATTAACATTTAGTATTTTTGGGATGAAACAAAATCTATAGTTATGTTAAACTTTATCAAAGCAGGGATAATTGCTGCTTTCTTAACCACCGGAACGGTCATCATTCCGAATGCCATTCCTGATGAAGGGATGTTCCCTTTGAGCGAACTGGGCAAAGCCGGTCTGAAAAAAGCAGGATTAAAAATTAGCGAAAAGGAGATCTATAATCCCGGACAGATAGGCCTAGTCGATGCCTTGGTACAGGTTAGTGGTTGTTCTGGCTCATTTGTCTCTCCGAATGGATTGATCATCACCAACCATCACTGTGCTTTCAGTGCCGTTCAATTAGCCTCCACACCCGAACACAATTATTTAGAAAATGGATTCGTCGCGAATTCGCATGAGCAAGAAATCGAAGCCAAGGGACTGAATATCCGGATTACGGACTCTTATGAGGATGTATCCCAGAGAATCTGGGAAGCTGTTGCAAATGTAACTGACCCTAGCCAGCGTATCGATATCATTACCAACAAAAGAAAAGAAATTGCAAAAGAAGCTGAAGCCCAAGATCCATCCATCAAGGCTGAAGTTTCTGAGATGTTCATCGGCAAGAGCTATGTTTTGTTCAAATATAAAACCATAGAAGATGTGCGCTTGGTTTATATCCCTAGACAGAACATTGGAGAGTTCGGTGGTGAGACGGACAACTGGGTATGGCCTAGACATACAGGTGACTTCTCTTTCTTGAGAGCCTATGTTGCCAAAGATGGTTCTTCTGCGAAATACTCTAAAGATAATGTCCCTTATAAACCAAAGAAACATTTAAAGGTAAATCCTAAAGGTGTAAATGAAAATGATTTCGTTTTTATCCTTGGCTACCCTGGTCGTACTTTCCGTCATAGACCTGCCCAGTATATTGAATATCAGCAGCAATATTTATTGCCTTACACCTCAGAACTTTATGATTTCCAAAATCAGCAGATGCTACTTGCAGGAAAAGATGATAAAGCTACTGAATTGGCACTTGCAACAAGGATCAAGAGGAATGCAAATGTAATGAAGAATTACAGAGGTAAATTGAAAGGCTTGAGAAACATCGACCTTGTCAATACCAAGATCAAGGAGGATGAGGAATTGGCAAAATTCATTGAGAATGATGCTGCGTTAAAAGCTCAATATGGCTCCTTGATGAAAGATATAGACCAACACTACGGATTGGTTTTCCAAAATGCAGAAAAAGAATTATGGTATAACAACATCTATTCTGGAATTCGCTCCTTACAATTTGCTTCCTTGACCAATAGCTTTCAAGATGCTATTAACAAAGAACTATCAAGCAAACGTAAGGAAGAATTGTACAAGGCCAATATTGATAATTTCAAGAAACAGTTAGCTGGCCTTTATGAAAGCTTCAATCTAAATGTAGATAAAAGTATTGCAAGCAGCATGTTTGCTCAAGCTTACCAATTAAAAGATGGCAATGCCCTTCCATTTGTTGCAGCTCACAAATTCAGTAACGAACAGGCAGCTTCTGATTATATCAGCAAGGCCATCGAAGATTCCAAACTTTCTAATCAAGAGTATTTTGAGAACACTGTCCTAAAGGATGTAAATTCTTTCTTAAAGTATTCAGATGATTTAATGAAGTTTCAAAAAGAACTGGAAACGGAAATGCAGCCATTCTATGCGGAACAAAAAAGAAGAGAAGGTAATTTGAACAAGTTAATGGCGGATTATATTGCCGTAAAAGAAAAGTTCCAATCAAAAAGCTTTATCCCTGACGCGAATTCAACTTTAAGGTTGACATTTGGAAACATAAAGGGCTATAGTCCTGCAGATGCCACCTACATGGAACCCTTCACTACCGTAAAAGGAATCATTGAAAAGGGTAACTCAGGTTTAAATGAATTCACCTATCCTGAAGCAATCAAGACCAATTGGCTGGACAAGAACTTCGGAAACTACTTTAAAAAGGATTTGAATGATGTACCTGTTAACATCCTATATAACATGGACACTACGGGCGGAAACTCAGGATCTCCTATCATGAATGCTTACGGAGAATTGATCGGAGTGAACTTCGATAGAGCTTATGATGCTACTATCAATGATTTCGCTTGGAACGAGAGCTACAGTCGTTCGATCGGTGTCGATATCCGTTATGTGTTATGGATAGCAGATAAGGTTGACAATGCTCAATTCATTATCCAAGAAATGGGAGTTAAATAAATCACAATATTTAATAAAAAACTCGGCCAGTCATTGCTCTGCAAGACTGGCCGAATCTGTTTTAACTATATTAGAATTTGGATTTGGTAATTTTCTCTGAATATGGAAGATACATTGGAAGTGCCGCTGAACCATACCAGGTATAAATAGAATAAGCCAGGTACCCCGCTTTTATAGCTGGATCAGTTTCCAGAATTGCTTTCGCTTCCTCTTCTGTCTTTATATTGTTTAGAATAAATAGACCCCTATATTGATCCGAATTCTTCCCAAAAGGACCAGCAACGATCAGCTTCTCTTCCTTAACCAACCTGTTGATATTATCCATATGGCCTTTGAAAGCCGTATTGATCAAATCTTTGTCCTGATCTTTATTTTCTCCAGTCTTCAAAACCACATAAAAGTAGGATTTCATACCGTATTCATCTGAACCTAACTTCTGTGCTAAAGCTTCATCATAGACAGTATCCTGCTTTGCACCTGAAACCTTCTTAGGAAGAAAGATTTGCGTATGTTCCTTTCCTTGACCAGCGATTTTTACGATCAAATTCCCTGTAGAGTCTGAAGCCTTGCTATAGGTAATTTCTTGCGGGAAATCATGCTTATGATTTACAAACTTGATCTCCTTATCAGATGGTTTTCCTTCGGCAGTAAATTCAATTGGCAATCCCTTATTCTGACCCACTACCGTAGCAATCAAGACCACTTTACCTTTTTTCAATTGGATATCCAGGTAATCAGAAACCTGAGGAATAGCACCATCAATTTTGTAACCAAAGCCTTTCATGCTCTTGTCAGAAAGAACATCCCAATGTTCTTCGCTATTGCTTCCCTGTATTTCCCAATGACCTTTTAAAAACAGAGGTAATCTATCTTGGGCATAGGAAAGCTGAAAGCAGAACAGACACAGTACAGCAAATAGTATTTTCATAATTAGATGTTTCTGCAAACATAATTATTTTCAATTACTTAAATAATAGCCTATACAAAAGACGGTTCTACACTTGAATATTCTGCAATAAATTGTTCTACCTTTTCAACCATGTTCTTACTTCCGATGATCAACGGAGTCCTTTGATGCAATTCGACAGGTTCAATGTCCAAGATTGGCATCTCACCGGTTGTAGCTTTACCACCAGCTTGTTCAGCAATAAATGCCAATGGATTACATTCATACATCAATCGAAGTTTCCCATTCGGATACTGATAGGTATCCGGATATAAGAACAGACCTCCTTGAATCATATTCCTATGAAAATCGGCCACTAAGGAACCAATATATCGAGAAGAATATGGTCGGTTGGTTTCTTTATCGATTTCTTTGCAGAATTGCAGGTATTGTTTAATCGCAAGGGAAAACTGGTTGTAATTGCTTTCATTTACAGAATAGGTCTTCCCATTTTCAGGAATCCTTAAACCTGGATGGGAAAGACAGAATTCTCCAATAGATGGATCCAAAGTAAAGCCATTCACTCCCTTTCCAGTAGTATAAACAAGCATGGTTGAAGAACCATAGATCACATAACCTGCGGCAACTTGTTTTCTACCGATCTGCGCAAAATCAATGTTCTCGATCTCTTCTCCAGAGCTTACTCTTTTATAGATGGAGAAAATAGTACCTACTGACACATTTGCATCAATATTGGAAGAACCATCCAAAGGATCAAAATAAACCATATACTTACCTACAGCATATTTATTTCGTTTTGTCAGATCTATTCCGTCTTCATGTTCTTCAGAAGCTAGATAGCAGCATTCGCCAACTCGTTCCAATGCATCCATAAAGTAATGATCAGCAAATACATCTAGTTTTTGTTGTTCCTCACCTTGGGCATTGGTATTACCTTGCTTCCCTAGGATGTCAGCCAAGCCAGCTTTATTTACTTCCCTATGAACAATTTTAGCGGCCAAAGAAATCCCTTGTAGCAATCGTGTCAATTCTCCTTTTGCTTGAGGAAATTGAGTTTGTTGCTCAGAAATAAATTGCTCTAATGTTTGAATTCCCATTTCTCTTTTTATTAACTCAATACCTTTTCAACTGGTTTCGGGATAAATTGAGCATAATTTTCATCAAACATTCCCTTTAATTTTTCCGCTAACTCCTCATAAGCTTCTGGATTGTCCCAAACGCGTTTAGGATTTAATAGATTAGTTGGGATTTCAGGACATTCCCTTGGCATCTGAAGATTAAAAATCGGATGTTTTTCATATCCTGCTTCGCCAATATGGCCCTCCATAGCGGTACGGATTAATTGACGGGTATATTTTAACTGTATCCTTCTTCCTACGCCGTAAGGACCAGCTACCCAACCCGTATTGACCAACCAAACTTGGATATCCGGATTTTCTTCTAGTTTCTTCCTTAACATTTCCGCGTAGTGCATAGGATGCAATGGCATAAATGCAGCACCAAAACAAGCGGAGAAAGTAGCCGTAGGCGTCTTTACTCCCATTTCTGTTCCTGCTACTTTAGCTGTATATCCATTGATAAAATAGTACATGGCCTGTTCAGCAGTAAGCTTGGAGATCGGAGGAAGTACTCCAAATGCATCCGCACTCAAAAAGAAGATATGCTTTGGTGAAGCACCATATCCTCTAGGATTTACATTTTCCAAAAATTCGATTGGGTATGAAGCGCGCATGTTTTCTGTGATGCTGCTATCGTCATAATCTGCTTCACGAGTTCCAGGTTTAAAATTCACGTTCTCCAATAATGCACCAAATTTGATAGCATTAAAGATTTGTGGTTCATGTTGCTGCGTCAAACCAATGGCCTTCGCATAGCAACCTCCTTCGAAGTTAAACACCTCATTTTCCGTCCAACCATGCTCATCATCTCCGATCAATAAACGACCATGATCAGATGATAACGTTGTTTTACCCGTCCCAGATAGGCCAAAGAATAAAGCAGTGTCGTTTTTCTTACCGACATTTGCAGAACAGTGCATTGTTAACACGTTATGCTTTAAAGGCAAGTAATAATTCAGTGCAGAGAAAATCCCCTTCTTAATCTCTCCTGTATATGCCGTTCCGATGATGATAACCACTTTACGGGTTAGATCCAAAACCACACAGTGTGAAGTTGGCAAGCCCAAGGCCTGGTAATCATCAACTTTTAAATTTGAAGCTGCTAAGACTGTCCAATCGACTGGTCCTTGCGTTTCAACATCTACATTGATAAACATATTGTTCACAAAAATATCCTGACAAGGACTTTGGGTAACCGTAAGTACATTTTGGGAATAATCTTTATGATTACAAGCTTGTACAGATCTTACATAAATGGGATTTAATGAAAGATATTCAGTTACTCTAGCCAGCAACAGGTCAAACAGCTCGATGCTCATGGGTTTGTTTACTTTTCCCCAATTTACGTGCTCTGCTGTGTCGGAGTCTTTTACGATAAATCTAGACTCTGGCGAGCGCCCTGTAAAAATGCCAGTTTTGAAACTCAATGCTCCTGTTTCTGTTAAGGAAGCTTCATTATTTTTAATCGCTCTTTCCACCAGTTCTGGTACTGGAAGTTGAAAATAAATTGGACTTGAAGGACGGATCCCAAGTGACTCCAATTGACTACTGATTAAATTTGTCATATATAGGATTTATTTTGCGAACAAAGCTATATATATTTTTAGCAATAAAAAAAGTAAATTTAGCATATTGTAAAATTTACACAATTGTAACTACCTTATTTTCAATTAAATAAAATGAAAAATATAGATATAATTAATTTAGCAATTTTATACAGCAAATACTAGCCTTTTCTATAATGTGCCTTTAAACAGTTTAAATGCATTTTTCAACGTTTTTGGCGATTTTTAAGGGATTTTAAGGTATTTATTATTTTAATTGAAATGAAAATGTAGCGATAATTCTACCTTGCTAAAATGAAATGACAATATCCTTTAATAAATTGACAATATATGTTAAAAATTATTCCAATTTTGATTAAAAATGAAAGGTAAAATTTGAACTTACTCAAATAAAAAATCCCTCAAATCCTATGTTAATACTAGACTACCATCATTGCTTCTCTATAAATTTTAGGAATCGTGACAAAGCTTAAATAATTCCATACATTAAGATTACCATTTCAATGTAATTTGAGACGTATATTTACCTTATGAAGAACATCCAATATTCTCTACTGGAATTAGCCACTTTAAGAAAGAATAATACAGCCACTGAAGCGATCGAAAGAGCTTCAGAAGGCGCCAAACATATTGACAAACTAGGTTATACCAGGATATGGCTCGCCGAACACCATAATATGGAATTTATTGCCAGTTCGGCCACTTCAGTTTTGATCGGCCATATTGCGAGCCAAACGCAAAACATCCGGGTTGGTTCCGGAGGGATTATGCTCCCTAACCACTCCCCTTTGGTGATTGCGGAACAATTTGGAACTTTAGAATCTATTTATCCCAACCGAATTGATCTTGGTCTTGGGCGAGCTCCCGGCACCGATCAGTTGACCGCAATGGCACTTAGGAGGAATAATTTAAATACGGCATTTTACTTCAAAGATGATGTGCAGTCCCTCCAACGCTACTTCAGTTCCGACAACCACAGCTCCAAGGTTCGCTCATTCCCTGGAGAAGGTTTAGAAATCCCTATCTGGATTCTGGGGTCCAGCACGGACAGTGCCTTTCTTGCTGCGGAATTAGGTTTACCCTATGCATTTGCGGCACACTTCGCCCCAAATATGTTAAAGGCTGCGGCCGATATCTATAGAATGAACTTCAAACCATCCGAACAATTGCAGGAGCCTTATTTTATGGTTTGTGTAAATATAGTGGCAGCAGAGACCAATGAAGAGGCCATATTTTTATCCAGCAGCTTGCAGAACCTTTTTGCAGGAATAGTGACCAACCGGAGGATGCCTTTATCAGCACCAACGGAAAAACCCATTTTCCACGGAATACCTGAAATCGAGCAAGCAGTCCAATCCATGACTTCCAGTACCTATACAGGCAACCCTGAACAATTGGCCAGGACACTTAAAGAATTGATTGAGGAGGTAAATGCACAAGAGATCATGACCACTAATTATATATATGATGACCAAAAAAGATTGAAATCTTTAGAATTGATTAAGGATACTTTCGATTTAATTAACAAAGAATAAGCAATTTCAACACATTCAGGTAATAAATAAAAGGGGATTTAACGTAAATCCCTTTTTTTATACCCTAACATTAGGGTATTGATAAAAAATATTAATAAAATAAACTCAAAAAACACATTTCTCTAAAACGTTTATGGTTATTTACTGTTATATTTACTACATCACACAAAACTAAATCTTTGTTAAAAAGATTGCGAAACAAGTGGCACATTAACGCTTGTCTAGCTTAATAAGGTACAAATATTATTAATGTGATTTAGTAATTAACAATTTTGGAGATATCAGTTAGATGTCCTTGGAGGGGTATGAATTTATCCAAAGGGTTAAAACATTGATTGAAGCAAAAAAAGTGAATTTCTAAACAAGTGAATCTAAACTGTTAGTTAGGCTATGATTATCCAATCATAGCAAGATTTGCATTGCACTAAAACGCTTTATATCTATTAGTGAATTTAATTGAGCTCCAATGATTAATAAAAAATTAGATTATGATTTGGAATTCTGCATATCTAGACCCACACCTGAGTAAGGTGCCTAAACACATTTACAGCCAAATTGTGAATGACGAGGAATTGCCTGCCGAAAAATCAGACGCAATTTACATTGCTATTATTGGAGGTGGTCCCAAAGGTTTTTATGCTCTAGACCGTTTTATTTCTAAAGCTATAGACCAAAACATCCATAAACCCATCAACATTCATTGGTTTAATCACAACCGAGAATTTGCCTCTGGACCTCACTTCCAACCTACCCTGCCTTCCTATCTCATCATGAATGATTGCATAGCAGAAATAAGCTGTTGGGAAGAGCCGGAATCGTCACATTATATTCCAAACAGATTAAAACTTATTGATTGGATCCATCAAAACAAATCTGCAGAAAGCAGCCCTAACCCTTCTGATTTCTGTTCTAGGGAGCTGATGGGGCTCTACTTAATGGATGCTTTGCACAAGACCTTAAGCCATAAACCCAATCAGATCGAAGTCAACCTGGTCAACAGCAATATCTTGGACATGGATATACACATGGACAGAGTACAACTGACAAGTTCGAAAATGACTTTGCCCTTCCAATACGAATCAGCGATTTTTTGTACTGGCCATAGTTATTCCAATATGGAGGAAGAAGATCTTTTAGCATCTGATTGCAATGAAAACATCCTCTATCTTCCGCAAACTTACCCTGTGGAGCTATTGGATGAGATTCCAGCACAGGTCGATGTTGCCATCAAAGGAATAGGCTTGACCTTTATGGATGCTGTCCTACACCTTACTGAAGGCCGAGGAGGAATATTTTATAAACAGGACCATGAATACCGCTATCTTCCATCTGGATATGAACCTATTATCTATCCTTTTTCAAGAAGAAACCTCCCTATGCTACCGCGAAATGCATTCTGGAATGGAAATAAATATGAACTAAAAATAATGAATGAGGACTGGCTCAATTTGTTGAAAAGTAGAAATGAACCTTTGAATTTTGAAAGGGATATACTGCCTACCTATAACCTTGAAGCACAATTGGCCTTTTACACCTATACTCATGCGACCCAAGAGCTGACTTCAGCAGAAATCCTGGAATTCATTGACACTTTTGATGCGACCAAACTTTTTTCTATCTCCGCACTCATCGATCCGATGACCTATTCTAAGGTGCAGATGGAAACAAATTACCATGAGTTCATTGTCGATCTTAGCATTTACAGCATGAAGCTTTCAGAACAAGGTGAGCTAAAAAGTCCAATGGCGGCTGCAATTGCAGCAATTCGGGAAGGCTTCTACCTTATTGCCGAGCTCTTCTCCCATAATGGTTTTGACGAGGAATCCCAGGAATCCTTTGAAAAATATTGGCAAGGATTCATTAACCATACCGCTTTTGGACCTCCAAGGGATAGTATCGATAAATTGTTCTGCTTGGCCAAGGATGGCTATGTAAAGTTTATGTTTTCTGAAGAACCAGTTATTGAGGTCCAACCAGAAGCATTACTATTAAAGAATTCCTATGTAGAAAAAGAATTTAATTTCCTGATCGATGCCCGGATACCAAAAGGCAACCTGAAGCTAAAAAACAACAAGCTATACGAACGGATGCGAAGGAAAGGATATGTGCAGGAAATTGTCAATGGAAACTATAGTAATGGAAAAATAGCTGTTGATAAGGAAGGAAAACTTATTGGCAATATACAGAATGGGCTTATTTACCTGTATGGAATCCCAACCGATGGAACATACTTACAAAATGACAGCTTATCAAGAGAAACGAATAATTTCAGCAATACCTGGTGTCAGGCTACCTTAGAAAGGATAAAGAATAAATCGATATTGGAAAGCAGACCAAATTATAGTCTAGCCTTTTCCAATGTTAATTACACAAACTTAACACCGAATTAATACACAGATTAAAGTCTATTTATATTTTTGATAATAAAATTTATTAAAGATGATAAAAGACGAAGTATTGACACAAGAATCGAATTCTATATTGATAGAATTCCTGTATGATGGTGATGATTTTAATTCAGAAGAGGATTAAAATCCACCATCATTTTTTTTACCCCTCCCCATTTACAAAACCAACCCCATTACACTTCTTAATTTTTACAATTCGATTTTAGAAGAATCGAATAATTTTCTGTTTTCAAGCTTTAAGCGCTGAAGCATCAAGCTATAAAACTCTTTTTCAACATCATGCAATATATTTAATTTTTAATTACATATATTTATTCATATTAAACCATTATAACAATACCTTTATCATTCAAAAATGAACACTCCAGTCAATATGTCTGACAAAAATTTGTATATCAAATATTACAAATTCATAAATTTTTATGCATTCAAATTAACAGGGGATTATGAACGCGCAGAAGATTTAACACAGGACGCATTCACTTCTTACCTATTGAACAAATCTAAAATATCGAGCAACCCATCGGCCATTAAATCCTTCCTATATACTGCCGTGAGAAATAAATTGATCAATGAACATAGAAGGACTGAAATAAGTCAAAGGTATTGGAGAATTACGGGATTTGATGAAAAAGATCCCCAAGATATTGACCGCCTCGTAATCTACACCGAATTATTACAAGAAATCGATAGACTTGTCAATGCCCTGCCCAACATGTGCCAACAGGTAATCAAACTAAGCTTTTTTGAAGGATTAACCAACAATGAAATTAAAGACCAATTAAATATCAGTATCAACACGGTCAAAACCCACAAAAAAAGAGGTCTTGCATTTCTACAGAAGCATCTTAACCCAGAATACTTCTTAATATTTATCAATTTCTTAACTTCCAATTAAATTTATTTTAATAAGCTTTCATCCTTTTCCGTAATTAAGTTTTCTTAATTATAATTATGAACCAAAAGGAGAAACTAATCGCCATTCTGATTTTCAAATACATTCAAGGTATTTGTACGGTCCGTGATATCAGGAAACTGAATAATTGGCTGGAAGAAAACATGGAAAACAAAGACTTTTTCCGAGATGCGGTTAACACCGTTCAATTGAAAGAGGATCTTGACTTACTAAATTCTTTCGATGCCGAAAAATCTTGGAACAAGAGACAAAGAAAAAAGAAAACTAAAATATTCATATGGTCTATTGCTGCATCTCTAACACTGTTTGCTCTTTCGTTCTTATTATTATACTCTTCTTCTTGGCTTAACAACGAAGAAACTATACAGCTTTCTCAAAATGAAAGAAAATTAGACTCAGCTTACAAGGATAAATATCCAGCCAAAGTTGGGGCCCAACTAATCTTATCAAATGGAGAAAAGATCCTGTTGGATAAGCCTTTACAGGTGAAACATTCTGGGGAAATCCTGAATTCAGATCAAAAAATCATAACTACAGTCAACCAACCGACAAAAAATGAGAAGATAAAATGGCTTGAGATCCAAGTCCCTGCAGCCCAATATTATTCGATCGTACTACCTGATAGCAGCATGGTCTGGTTAAATTCCAACTCAACCATAAAATTTCCTTCACGATTCGATCAGCAAATTAGAATGATCAACTTAAGCGGTGAAGCTTACTTCCAGATCAAGCACAGTCCAAAACAACCTTTTATCGTCAAAACAGCCGATGCAGAAATTAAAGTTTTAGGGACTTCCTTTAATGTCAATAATTATAACAACAGTTTAATAGCCTCTCTTGAAGAAGGAAAAATTGAAATAAGATCAAAATCAGATTTCAAGGAATTGAAGCCCTTACAAAAAGTTGAGCTTATCGCGAATAGGCTCATCGTATCAGAATCCGATTTACAGAAAGAATTAGCGTGGAAAAACAATAAATTCATTTTCAGCAAGGACAATCTCAAGGATATCCTTTTCCAAATTGAGAATTGGTATGGTATTAAGACAAACTATCAATCCATCCAAAATAATGATGAAACTTTCACCGGTACTATCGATCGAGATGTAAAGCTTTCCAAGATCCTAGACATCTTAAATAGCACCTCCAAATACAATTTCCTGATTATAGATAACCAATTAATTTCAACACTTAAACATTGATATCATGAGCACATAACATCTATTTTAGGGATATAACGCTACCTGTGGCTAATCCCGATACAAGCAAGAACCAATTTTAAACATCTAATCAATTTCTTAAAATGCTGTACTTTTTAGTTCACAAAAAACTAGGAAAAGAGAAAGGTTTTGACCTTAAATTCCTGGTAAAGATCCTAAAGTTCATTATTCTATTGACCCTTCTGATGCTTTATAGCATCATCGTAAAGGCTAATGAACAATTAATATCCGTAAAGTTCCAAAAGGCAAAATTAAACACGGTCCTAAAGGCTATTGCTAATCAAACTGATTACCAATTTTTCTATAACGACCGCATAAATCTAATTACAGGACCCATCACGATAAATATAGAGAAGGGAACCGTTGTCCAAGTCTTGGAGCTGATCCTACCTAAAGAAAAACTAGCTTATCAAATATCTGACAATCAGATCACTATCAGTATCTGTAAGCAGAACATCCTCAACTCCCTTGTAAGTCAACAAGAAAACATCCAAGGTACGGTCAGGGATGCTGAAGGAAAGCCCCTTCCAGCTGCCTCTGTTAGTATCAAAGGAACAAACAAAAGCACTTCGACTGATCAAAATGGAAAATTTGAGATCAGTGCTTTACCGACAGACGTTATCATTATCAGTTTCTTAGGCTACAAAAGGCAGGAAATCTCCATTGCTGGTAGAAAAACAGTTAACATCAATATGCAAAGAGATCAACAGACCTTAGAAGTTGTTGATGTGGTCGCCACTGGATATCAGACCATCGACAGACGGAAGTTCACCGGCGCTGCTACGAAAGTAAAAGCCGAAGACGCACAACGCTTTGGTGTCCCCGATGTTTCCAGAATGTTGGAAGGTCAAGTCTCTGGTGTCAGTGTTCAGAATGTCTCGGGAACATTTGGAGCTGCACCAAAAATTCGTGTACGGGGTGCGACTTCAATTACTGGAGACAACAAACCTTTATGGGTAATCGATGGGATTATTTTGGAAGATGTAGTCAACATCTCTAACGATCAATTATCTACAGGTGATGCCAATACCCTATTGGGATCTTCCGTTGCCGGAATAAACCCAGATGATATCGAAAGTTTCGAAATCCTTAAAGATGCTGCCGCCACTTCCCTATATGGAGCAAGGGCAATGAATGGCGTAATTATTATTACAACCAAAAAAGGTAGAGCCGGTACCCAAGCGGTGTCTTATCTAGGAAATTATACGACCTACCTTCGTCCATCCTATTCTCAATTTGACATTGTAAATTCCTACGATCAAATGTCAATCTATTCAGAAATTGCTAGAAAGGGGGCCATAGATTATGCGTTGATCAGGAACAATATGAATTCCGGAATTTTCGGAAACTTATCAAGGGGACTATCAACTTGGAAAGAAGATGGAACTCCCTTGGTCGAAAACACTCCTGAAGGCCGTGAAGCCTTTTTGAAGAGATACATCTATCAAAACACGGATTGGTTCAAAACCCTTTTCAACAATTCATTATTACAGGAACATTCTGTGAGTTTTTCCAATGGTAACAATAAGGTCCAAACCTACTATTCAACCTCATTTTTACAGGATAATGGTTGGGCAAAAGCAAATGGAGTAAGAAGATACACCGCAAACATTCGAGGAAATTACAACATCACAGATAAGCTATCGATTGGCTTGTTGACAACAGGTTCCATCCGAGATCAAAAAGCACCCGGCACATTAGGGCAAGATAGCAACCCCGTTACAGGTGTTGTATCAAGAAATTTCGACATCAACCCTTTCTCCTATGCCATGAATACCTCAAGGGTCATTGCTCCTTTCGATGAACAAGGAAATAGAGAAAATGTAACCATGAATTATGCTCCATTCAACATATTAAATGAATTGGACAAAAATTACATGGAGTTAAAAATGATAGACCTGAAGGTCCAAGGGGAACTAAACTATAAACTTCCTAAAAACATTAATTACAATTTCATTGGTGCATATCGTTATGCAAGTACTGGAAATGAGCATAAAATAAACGAAACCTCAAATTTATCAAATGCTTATCGCGCCGGTACAATATATGGAGTTGATGGAATTGAAAATAGCATCATTGCAAACCAAAACAGGTTCTTATATAGAGACCCTGCAAATCCGGACGCCAGACCCATGTCTGTTTTGCCCTATGGAGGTATTTATATTACCAATGAAAACATCCTAAAGAGCTTTTATTTAAGAAATAGTTTCAATTGGAACTTAACATCCCAAAAACACTATTTTACCGCATTTGCCACCCAAGAGATAAGATTCTTGGACAGGATGACTAAAGATATGACGGGCTATGGATACCAGTTTGATAAAGGCGGTGTTCCTTTTATTGACCCTAATATCATCAAAATGACTGTTGAAGGAAATTTACCTTACTATAAAATGCAAGTCTTTTCTGATCGCTTTGTTGCTTTTGCCGCAAATGGAACATACTCTTTCGACAGCCGATATCAATTCACCGGAACAGCGCGATATGATGGGTCAAATCAATTAGGCAGAAGCCGTGTAGCAAGATGGCTTCCTACCTGGAACCTTTCAGGGTCATGGAACATCGACCAGGAAAACTTCTTCAAGAACCAGACCTTCTTCAACACCTTAACCTTGAGAGGTACATATGGTTTGACCGCCAGTATGGGACCTGCCACCAATGCGAGTTTGGTGTTACGCTCCGGATCGGTCAACCGCCCATTTATCCATGAACAAGAACCAGTAATCAACATCGATTTCTTAGAAAACCAAGATTTGACCTGGGAAAAGCAATATGAAACCAATATTGGACTTGACGCAACATTCGCTAATAGACGGTATCAGATTGTCTTAGATTTATATAAAAGGGATGCATTTGATCTAATTGGACCAATGCGCATTTCAGGAATTGGAGGTGAAGCGATAAAATTTGCCAATTACGCCGATATGAAATCCCGAGGAATAGAGCTATTGTTCAAGGCAACAGTATTTGATAGAAAGGATTGGGGCTGGAAAACCCAATTGACCAATGCTTTTTATGACAATAAAATAACTTCGATAAGAAATGAACCCAATATCTGGAATTTGGTAAATTCTGTTGGAGCGGCGAAAGAAGGTCATCCACATCGAGGTCTATTTTCTATTGATTTTGAGAAATTGAACGAATTCAATGGAACACCCATATTTGTCAATGAAAATAATGAAATCTCCAACAATGTTTTCCTTCAAAGTATACAGACCAACTACTTAAAATATGAAGGTCCTGTAGATCCAACATTCAATGGTGGTTTTTATAACAATTTCAATTATAAGAACCTTAACCTTTCATTCTTGGTAACCTATAGTGCAGGAAACAAAGTAAGACTGAATCCTATCTATAAAAATCAATACTCCGAATTGGATGCGATGTCCTATGATTTCTTAGATAGATTCCTTGCACCTTATGAAAATTTATCCCCTTCTATCGCGACTTCAAGGACCTCTTCTAGATTACCTGGAGACCAAGTGTATAATGCCTACAACTATACCGATCAACGAGTGGCAGATGGTGGATTCATCAGAATGAAACAAGTAACATTAGGTTATCAATTTCCAAAAAAATTCTTTGGGAAATCAATCTTCAATAACCTTTCATTAAATCTAGTTGCTAACAATCTTTTCTTGATTTACTCAGATCCAAAGTTGAATGGCCAAGATCCTGAGTTTTATGGATCCGGAGGAGTGGCATTGCCAATACCTCGTCAATTTACCCTTTCCATTAAAGCAGGATTATAAACGAAAACTATTATGAAAACAAATGTATTATTAACTGTCCTTTCTGCCTTTCTATTGTTGGGATGTTCTAAATTTTTGGAAACTCCACCTGATTTAAGGACAGAATTAGACTCTCCAAGTAAAATAGCTGAATTATTGACCTCTGCATATCCTAGGGGAAATTATATTCCTTTCACGGAATCAGCATCAGACAATGCGGGGGACAAAGGAATGACCAGCAGTTCAAACGTTCAAACGAATATGAACCCTTGGATGTTCATCGATGTGGAGACCAACGACTCCGATTCACCGACTTATTATTGGTACACTGCCTATAAAGCCATTAGTGCGTCAAACCATGCGCTTGAAGCTATAGAAAAAATTGGAGTAAATAAGCAAACCGCCTCCTTAAAAGGTGAAGCATTATTAACCAGAGCCTATGCGCACCATATGCTGGCTATCTTGTACTGTAAAGATTTTGAACCTGAAACCTCTGGTTCTGATCCAGGGATTCCATTTATTGATAAACCTGAAAAATTTGTACTCAATAAATATGAACGCGGAACAGTGAAGGGTCTATATGATCTCATTGAAAAAGATATTGTGGAAGGTCTTCCATTACTTGATGACAACAGATACAAAGTCAAAAAATACCATTTTACCAAAACTGCTGCCCATGCATTTGCAACTCGTTTTTATTTATTTAAACATAATTATCAAAAAGCAGTTGAACATGCAAATCTAGCTCTAGGAGAAAATCTCTCAAATTATATCAGACCCGTAAACAATAGGGCATTTGCAGCAATGGAATACATGACTTTGCAACAATGGTATTCCAGTACAGAAAACCCAACCAATCTTTTGTTAGTGGAAGCCGTGTCTTCTTGGGGTCGAGATTTAGCATTCAATAGGTTCGGTTTTACTGCTCCTATTTTGGGTGAAATCATATTTGGCGATAACATTACCACTGGACGTTTTGCATATCCTATATATGGTGGGACGGATTATTCATTGAATATCCCAAAATTTCGCGAACATTTTGTCAAAGGAAGTTTAAATGCGGCCTATGGTATTCCTTATAATATGATTCCCTTATTGACGGCTGATGAGCTCCTATTAAACCGTGCAGAAGCATATGCTCGTGTAAAAAACTACGGCAAAGCCATCGCAGACTTAAATACTTTCATCAGTCGAAAAGTATATTACAGTCCCGATCAGCCCGTTTATGAACCAAATGTCCATAATGTTAACTCCACCAGATTAAATGGTTTTTATGGAAGCTTAAATCTGGAAGAAAACATTATTAAAGCTGCTCTAGACTTCAAAAGAAGGGAATTCCTTTTTGAAGGGCTTCGCTGGTTTGATATTGTTCGACATAAAATAGTAGTAACCCATCGAACACATGATGAGAAAGAAACTTACGTCTTAGGCGCTAACAGCCCTATGCGCCTCTTTCAGCTACCGGCGGAGGTGGTACTATCAGGTGTTCAACCCAATCCAAGATAAAATCAAACTGTTATGAAACATTTAAAATACTCGATAGCCTTAATCTTATTTCTATTCTGCATATCCTGTTCTAAAGAAGAATCTTTGCCTGATGAACCTATTGTGGACTTAGGTGGTGAAAGATGGGTTAATGGTCCTTTAGATAAATTTATCTATCAAGAATTTATTAAATCCTACAATATTGAGATCAAGTACAAATGGACGCCATTTGAAATCAATTTTAATAGGACGCTAGTTCCGCCACAAGAAAAAAAAGTGATTCCTGTACTAACGGCTGTTAGGGATATCTGGATGAAACCCTATGAAAAAGTTGCTGGAAAAGAATTTCTGAAAAGATACTCTCTATCCAAGTTTATTTTGGTTGGTAGTGCGGAATACCAAAACAACGGTACTATTATTTTGGGGACTGCCGAAGGCGGAACCAAGGTCGTTTTATATGTAGTTAATGACTTTGATTTTTCAAAACCTGAGACAGTCAGTCAGATGCTCCATACCATTCACCATGAGTTTGCCCATATTCTGCATCAGAATATTCATTACCCTCAGGCATGGAGAGGCATAAGTACAGCATGGTATACGCAAACTTGGTTCAATACGCCAGAAGAAACAGCAAATGCACAGGGATTTGTGTCGAGTTATGCAAAATCTGCGGAACAGGAAGACTTCGTTGAAACTATTGCTTACTTGTTGGTGGAAGGACAAGAAAAATTCGATGCATTAGTAAAAGCCAATACTCCAGTTGAGGCGACGTTTCGCCTTAAAGAGAGCATTGTTGTCCAGTACTACAAGGAAGTTTTCAACATTGATTTCAGGGCTCTTCAAAGAGAAGTTCGAGCCGCATTCTTATCGTTAACTAAACCAACTACAAAATGAAACCAATAATTTTCTCATTGATCATGTGCTTGCTCCTAATTTCTTGTAAAAAGGAATTTGAAGGAGTGCGACCTGACGCCAAATTGAATAAATTAAAAGACGAATATGCTAAGCAATTAACAGGCTCGAAAAATGGATGGATCGGATATTTATATCCAAAAGGTGGCGGAAGTTATACTTTTAAGTTCAATTTCGACGATAAAAACAGGGTTAAAAGCTTTGCCACTATTGATAATATCAAAGCTGGCAACTCCGACGAAAGCTCTTACCGCTTAGCAGCGGATCAGGTTGTCAGTCTATATTTTGATACGTATTCTTACATACATCAGCTGTCTGACCCAGATGAACAAAAAAGTGGAGGATTAAGAGGTGGTGGTTTGATTTCTGACTTTGAATTTTCAATCATTGAAACTTCTACAGATACCATAAAATTAGTTGGAAATCATAATGAAAGCGCCTTGACTTTAGTCAGAGCCAAGGAAAATGAAGGTGACGACTATATTAGAAAAGCATTTCTCTTAAATGCAAAAGTCGAAGAAATCAACCAGTTGACAAACTATTATAAAACTGTAAAAATCAACAATAAGGATTATGGTGTGATTTTCAATACGGAAACCAACAATATTGCTTTTTATTATGAAGAGAACTCTTCTTTCAAAAGCTTTATTACAGAGTATGCCCTTACCGATAAAGGTATTTTTCTAAAGGACCCCTTAAATGCAGGTGGCTTGGCAGTGAAAGGTTTTGATAACTTCATCATCAACAAGACCAACAATAAAACAACAGCAAAATTAAATGGTACTGTAGATATTGAAATCCTTGATCAAAACAAACCAGTTTCTATCGATAAAGATGCACCAAGAAGAATGTACCTGATCAATAAAAGATATGCATCCTCTTTTGGGTTTACGATCGCTGGAAAAAAAGACGCTTTAGGTATTAGAACTTTTCCTGGCTTCAATTTCCTTCTTTATATTCCTAGAAGATACATTGATCCCCTCGATGCATTGTATATAATTTTCTTAGGTCAGTTTAATCTTGGACCATTATTCAACACCCTATATAATGATCAAGGTATTTTATCCTTTAAGGTATTTAGTGCGCTGACCGGACTGACCCCAGGTACCGAATTTGAAGAAATAGCAAGAAAACAAAATCAGATCTGGTTTGATCCTCAAGGTTTTTACGTCTTTGAAACAGGGGACGAGCAATTTGATTTTGTGAGCGTGAAAGACAGCAAAGTATGGATAAGATTTAATTAATAAAACCATGAAAAAGTATATATTATTTATGTTGTCCCTTTGCTTCATTTTCTCATGTAAGAAAGGAGACCTGAACACATTTGAAGTAATAGAAGTATGGGAAAAACCCGAAGTCAAGTTAAAGAAACTTACTGACGCAATTGCCTCACACAAAACAGGCTGGGAGTTTATCATTGAGTATGGTCCGAATCAAGTGGTCACTTATGGTTACCTTGGATTTAATTCTGAGAACTCATCTGAATTTATCAGTGATTTCTCCAAGAATTATTCAACATACGATAAAACTGATTATAAATTCGAAATCATCAAAACTAATCCTTCAATACGGTTCCCCAAAGGCAGCAAATTCTCGAACTTAGCTACAGATGCTCAATTAATCGATACATTATTTACATTTAAGGACATCAAGGCTGATACCATAATTTTAGAAGGAGAAATAAGAAAATCAATTTTGAAATTGACTAAATGTTCTCCTGAAAAATTAACTCAATTAAAAGGAAATTCCATTGATGCTGATTATGAAAAATTCAAGAAATTAACAGAAATGCCTAAATATTTCTTTTCATATAAACAGAATGGAAAAACCTTCGGCTTAGAAATTGACACCACAAAGCGTCTATTATCATTTCTTTCAGGAACCAATCAAAATCCAGTAGTTACTAAATCCAATTATTTCTTTAATGGAAGTGGAATATCACTGGTTAAGCAAGTTGATATTGAAGGGGTGAAAATTAAATTGATAGAAGGTTTAGAGCTCAAAACATCTTCGATGAGTTCCAGAAATGGCGTAGAAATTACCAATGAAAGCAAACCCCAGATTTACGACATAAAAACTGCAAAAGAATTTACGGTAGTGGCGGGAAAAAGGTTATGGTGGTTATCTACTCATGGATTTGGAAAACGAAATCAACCCGATATTGCAGGATTTCAAAAGATCCCAAATTTTACGGATTTTAATTTAGCTCCTGATTATGATTATTACGAGGAATACAAAACCTACTTCTGGTTTATGGGTCTCAATCTGAGAGGTGAAAATCCCGGTAGTTTTCACGGTCCGGTTTCACGATTCGCTGAAAATGGAATCCTCAGGTTCATACCTTTTTTGGAAGGCGCTCCTGCCACAATTCCTTCTGTTATTCAAGCAATGAATATCACAGCAAGATATATTTATAATCGAAATGGATTTTACGTCATCAAAACAGGCATTGGCTACACCTTAGTAGATGCAACGGATGGATTAACTTGGGCTTATTTCCAAGCTCCTGCCGATTTATCTTAGATTTATTTTACCAACTCCCTAGATATTATTCCTTCTAGGGAGTTGTTTTATCCTACCACACATTCAACAAACTATGCTGACTTGCCGTAAATAAATTCCTAAATACGATATTCAATTCGTTTTCCTTTTGCGCTGCTCTGATTCCCAACAAAGGCAATATCTCGGCACAATCCATACGCACATCTTTAGCAATTTCTCTGGATAATTCTCCAATTTTCAAATACAGATCCGCCTCAACTTCTTTCCCTTCACTGGCATTTTGCCATAGCTCAACAGCATAAGCCTTCACCTGGCCTAACTTCCCTTCAAATTTTGTGCGTAATTGATCCAGCTGTTTAAACCTAGTTTTACTATGTTTCTCCGCCCAATGTCTATCCTTTGACTTCTCGAAATAATACTTTTCGCACAGGTCTAAAAACCGCTTGAACATACCTACATAATTCACCAATAGGGTCAATTCTGCAAATGGCATAAAAGGAATATTAAAAAGGGTCGAATTAGATTGTTTAGCTTTTGGATCAAGAACAAAAGCATTTTCCTTGGGCACTTTCAGGTCCTGAAAGGAAAAGGAATGGCTAGCGGTACATTCCAACCCTATGGTATCCCAATCATAATGGATGAGTACATCATCCTTTGGGACCAGGAAGGAATAATATAAATTCTCGCCTGATTCATTTTTCAGTACCTCTCCATTATTAATGATTTCAGCATTGAAAGTGAAATGGGTTAAATGAGGAGCACCGGTGGCATAATTCCAATAACCAGAAACCACAAAATATTCTCCAGCATCAATTGCCTTCCCTCCGACTCTTCCGCTGCCTCCCAAACAGATCTTGGGATCAGACCAGAGGCTTTTGGCAAATTCAGGTTGTATAAAGCCTGCAAACATATTCGCACCAGCACATAAGGTTACCGTCCAGGCCAATCCGCCATCCCAATAAGCCAGCTCTTCCAATAAGTCCAAGCCTTCTGGAAAGGACATTTCCAAGCCGTTTAATGTTTTCGGAACCCAAAGATTAAACCAGTTGCTTTGGTACACAAGGTCAAGTTGCTCTTTTGTAAGCGCCTTATTCTTGATTCCTTCGGCCTGTAATTCCTTTATGATCTGAATTTGTTCTGATATCAACATTTAATTGTCTGTATTTAATTCTAATTTTTGAATTTTCATGATTCGTTTCCAATTTAGGTAACCGAAAATGGCAACTATAAATAGAAACGTGGTCAGTGCTGCGAATAGGTAAAGGTCTTTATGGATCAAAAGTGGTACGGCAAAAAGGTTACTGATATTGAGCAAGATCCAATTTTCAATTTTTCTTTTCGCCAAAAGCCACATACCAGCCCAGGCTGTGGAGGTCACCCAAGCATCCCAAATGGGCACATCGGAATTGGTAATGCTGCGAAGCAAAAAGTAAAAGATCAAGAAACCTCCAAATACGATGCTGAGAACGGTAACCCATTCTTGCTTAGTCGTATGGGTAATGGGCTGTTCCTTTGCGGTCTTATTGCTTATCCAAAACCACCAGCCATAGATACTCATGACCAAATAATAGATTTGTAAAGCAATTTCAGCATATAGCCCGGCATTGTACAGAACCAACATCCCGGTCGTAATCCCCATTATCCCAAACAGGTAATTGGATACCTTATTGTTCTTGGACAGTAGGACTTGGATAATGCCACAGATCACAGAAAACCTTTCCAACCAGGACGTTTGCTGCAATGTTTGAATAATGTTATTAATGATTTCCTCCAATTTCGCTGAATGGTATAAGCACTTATGGAGATAAGGGAAAGGATCTCTGTTTATTCCTACGCCAGCATTACCTGGATCAGGTTCATTCCGATCAAAACCGGAATTGGGTATCATCTCAGCCTAAAAATATGTCCCGTCATAAACGGGACATATTCAGCACCCCATAAGTATTGTGAATATTATTTATCGATCTGCAAAATTGCAGAGGTACGATTTCTTGTTGATTGACACAGCTCGGCGTCATCATTTAACTTCTTGCCCCAAGATGGGATCATCTCTCGCAATTTCTTACGGTAAGAATCAGATTTTGCACGGTCAGGGAAACATCTTTTCAATAAGTTGATCATGATTGCTACTGACGTTGATGCACCTGGTGAAGCGCCCAATAAGGCAGCAATGGAACCATCGGCACTGGAAACTACCTCAGTTCCGAACTCCAAGATACCACCATGTTTAGGGTCTTTTTTGATAACCTGTACACGTTGGCCAGCTTTTTCGATTTCCCAATCTTCCAATTTAGCGGTTGGCATAAATTGTTTCAGGGAATCTAATTTGTCCTGAGGTTTTTTCATCACCTCGGTAATCAAATATTTAGTCAATGGTAGGTTATCCAATCCTGCCGATAACATCGGACGGATATTGGAAAGTTTAATGGATGCCGGCAAGTCGAAATAAGATCCTTTTTTCAAGAATTTGGTCGAGAAACCTGCATAAGGACCAAACAATAGAGCTTGTTTTCCATCAATATAACGGGTATCCAAATGCGGAACCGACATCGGAGGAGCACCTACTGATGCCTTTCCATAAACCTTGGCATGGTGTTGCTTGATGATCTCTTCATTATTGCATCTCAACCATTGTCCTCCAACGGGGAAACCACCATAGCCTTTAGCTTCAGGGATTCCCGATTTCTCCAACAACAATAAAGAGTGTCCACCTGCACCGATGAAAACAAACTTAGCCAAGATTTCTCTCTTCTTGCCTGTTTTCAAATCTTTAACTTCTACTTCCCATCTACCATCATCCTCACGGTCAATATCTTTAACTTCTTGGTTCAAGGACAACTTGATATTGTCTTTTCCATCCAAGTAAGTAATCAAATCTCTGGTCAAAGCACCGAAGTTCACATCAGTACCGATATCCATTTTTGTAGCAGCAATAGCCTCATCAGCTGACCTGCCTTCCATCATCAAGGGAACCCATTCATTCAACAAAGTTTTATCCTCGGTATACTCCATACCTTTGAATAGATTTTGTTTGGTCATGGTCTCAAATCTGGTCTTCAAGAACTGCACATCTCTATCGCCAAAAACGGCCGACATATGCGGAACTCGGCGGATAAAGTGATTAGGGTTCTTGATAATATTCTTCTCTACTAGGTAAGACCAAAACTGCTTGGAAATCTCATATTGTTCAGCAATACTGATTGCCTTATCAATTTTCACACTTCCATCAGGCTGCTCTGGTGTATAGTTTAGTTCACAAAGTGCCGAGTGACCCGTACCGGCATTATTCCACGCATCTGAACTCTCTGCAGCAACAACATCCAAACGCTCGATTATCTCAATATTAATATCTGGACTCAGCTCATTAATTAACGTACCTAACGTCGCGCTCATGATGCCTCCACCAATCAGAACGACGTCAACCTCCGTTTTTTTTGTTTTCTTACCCATGGTTTTTAAATGAAATACAAAATTAATATTCGCTTTATATTATAGCGAATAAATTTGTCAGAAACATTTCAAATAATTGTGATTTTATCAATAAACACCTATTCCCTTATTCAAATCTACCATAATCCTATTTTTTTAGATTTCTGAGTGTTAAAAAGGGGTGGTTTGGGATTAGACAGGCTCACCCGCCAGAGGTTTGAACCAGGATGAAAGGGATGAGAGGATAGGCCAAGATCTGGGGAAGAACCAGGATTGAATGGATGGGAGGATAGACCAAGACCGTAAACCATTGAATGCGGTTTTAATACAAATTTGCGTAGGGATTATTGCATAGCCCGCCACATATTTTCTGCTTCATCCTAAAGAAGGAAGCCCTTTAGCCTCCGGCTCATTTCCAATGGCGGAAAAATGGAAAGAATGCCGTTGCCCTGTGCGATGGGATTGGCCTTGGAATACTTTCAAAAAATTCTCCATCTAAAGGAGAATTTTGAAGGAAGATATTCCCGACAACAAGGCGTTCTTTTCATGTGCAGATGATTGTGCGAAAAGCCATCTTAAATGAGCCGAAGCCTTTTGGTTACTTTTGGGCTTCAAAAGTAACGAAGAAAATTGGTGTCCGTGAGCTCCTTTGTCGGTTTGGTTTTGGTTACTTTTGGGCTCTAAAAGTAACGAAGAGAATGCGGTCAATCTGCAAACTTACGACAGAAACTATTCCAAAAATGGGTTATGTAGGACCGAGACCTTTCGTTCCTCAAGGTGACACTGGAAAGGTTAATGAAAAGAAGGTTTGTCCATCTTTCTTTAATTATGTCATTGAATCCTTCCTATTGCTATTCATTTTTTGTATTATGCAGTTTATTTTCCACTTTTGTGGACTTTATATTATTGAACATAAATATTTATTTATATGAAATTGTTAGCCGGAAAAACAGCCTTGATTACTGGGTCATCCAAAGGGATCGGTAGAAAAATTGCTGAAGTATTTGCCCAAAATGGAGCGAACGTTGCTTTCACCTACCTTTCTTCGGTAGAAAAAGGCCAAGCCCTAGAAAAAGAACTTGAACAATTCGGAACAAAAGTAAAAGGATACCGTTCTGACGCTTCTAAATTTGATGAAGCTGATAAATTAATCAATGATATCGTTGCTGATTTTGGAACCCTTGATATCGTCGTTAACAATGCCGGAATCACTAAAGATGGTCTATTGATGCGTATGACAGAGGAAAACTGGGACGATGTAATCAACATCAACCTGAAATCAATCTTCAACGTTTCTAAAGCTGCTTCCAAGGTGATGATGAAAAACCGCAAAGGTAGCATCATCAACATGAGTTCTGTAGTAGGTGTACAAGGAAATGCTGGACAAGCTAACTATGCAGCTTCTAAAGCAGGTATCATCGGTTTTTCTAAATCCCTTGCTAAAGAGCTGGGATCAAGAAACATCCGTACCAACGTAGTGGCTCCTGGATTTATCCGCACTGAAATGACTGATGTATTGGACCCTAAGGTTGTTGAAGGTTGGGAAGCTAATATCCCATTAAAACGTGCTGGTGAACCAGAAGATGTTGCCAATGCATGTTTGTTCCTAGCTTCAGACCTCTCTTCCTATATCACTGGACAGGTTATCCCTGTTTGTGGAGGAATGTTATAAGATCGAACGAATTTGAGTAAAATTCTTCGGGTCAAGTTCTGGTCTCATTCGAGACATATTCGGAAATTTCGGAATATGTCTCGAATAAGGTCAAAGCTTGACCCGAATTTTTTTTATCTGTTTTTTGGGATTTTTGAAATTCAACAGTATTAAAAAAACATTTAATATTTGTTGTCGTATATTTGCAGCAATGGAAATTTCGGACAAAATATTCACTATTCAAAATGAAATAGACTTTAACAATTGTGCTGTTGAAATCTTTAGATTCCAAGCCAAGAACAATCTAGTCTATCAGCAATTTCTGGATATTTTAAAAGTGAATCCAGAAGCAATACAGCATTACCGTGAAATCCCTTTTCTCCCTATCCAATTCTTTAAATCGCAGGAAGTAATCATAGAAGGTTTGGAACCGGAAGTGACCTTCTCTTCCTCAGGTACAACAGGTATGATTACCAGCAAACATCTTGTCGCAAAGGGTGATTTGTATGTGAAAAGTTTCAGGAGAGCTTTCGAGCAATTTTATGGTAAGATCGAAGGCATCGCCATAGTAGCCTTATTGCCCTCCTATTTAGAGCGTTCAGGATCATCCCTGATCTATATGGTAGACGACCTCATTAACCGATCTAATCAACCCGAAAGTGGTTATTTCCTATACAACCATGAGGATCTGCAACGAACATTGAACAAACTCAAGGAGTCGGGGACCAAGACTGTCCTATTCGGAGTGACATATGCCCTATTGGATTTCATTGAGCAATACCGAATTGATTTCCCGGACTTGATTGTGATGGAAACAGGTGGGATGAAGGGCAAGAGAAAGGAAATGATCCGTGAGGAATTGCATCAGATATTATGTGAGGGGTTTAATGTGAAGAGCATACATTCTGAATATGGCATGACCGAATTGCTTTCTCAAGGCTATTCTGATGGTGAAGGTTTATTCCATACCCCAAACTGGATGAAAATCTTGATACGTGACACCAATGATCCCCTGTCTTTATTGGACAATAAAAAAACAGGAGCAATAAATGTCATTGATTTAGCCAATTATTATTCCTGTTCCTTTATAGCTACACAAGACCTTGGAAAGTTCCATGCAGATGGATCCTTTGAAATCTTGGGTAGGTTTGACAACTCGGATATCCGAGGTTGCAATCTTTTAGTTCAGTAGCTTATTGCAAGCTTGGATCTTCAAAGGTGTTACCAGCATTGATATCGCCGGTATCATATCCTTTTTTGAACCAGTACATACGTTGTTCTGATGAACCGTGTGTAAATGATTCTGGATTAGATTGTCCATACGCTTGTTCTTGGATATGGTCATCACCTACAGCTGCTGCTGCACGCATTCCTTCAACGATATCATCATAAGTGATCTCTACATCGGTAGATTTATTTAAGTGATGTGCCCATACTCCAGCATAAAAATCAGCTTGCAGTTCGGTCATCACCGAGATTTTATTGTTTTCACGTTCGCTCAATTTTGCTCGCATGGCATTGGTTTGCGATAGAACTCCAAAAATATTTTGGATATGATGACCTACCTCATGCGCAATAACATAAGCTAAAGCAAATTCACCTTTTGCACCATATTTTTGAGATAGTTCACGGTTAAAGCTGAGGTCAAGATATACTTTTTGGTCACCAGGACAGTAAAAAGGTCCATAAGCTGATCGACCAACTCCACAACCACCAGTTTCGGTACCTTCGGTGTACACCACCATGGTTGGTTTGGGATATGATTTTCCATTTTCCTGAAAAATCTTGCCCCATACATCATCAGTACTGGCCAAAACTACATCAGCAAAATCCATTAATTTATCTTCTTCAGGTGTAGATTGATATTCACCCTGTTCATTGACTGTCCCTTGTTGCCCTGATCCTTGCATCTGGTTCAATAAATCATTAGGATCACCGCCCATTAAGAAGCCGATAATCAAAACGATAACACCTCCTATTCCCCCAAGAGTCATTTTCTGTCCACCGGACATCCCTCTACGATCTTCGATATTTCCGCCGCGGCGGCCGCCTTGCCATTTCATAAATATTTCTTTATTTAATTTTAGTTTGTTTTGGTTACACTACAAATTCTTTGCCATAGGTATTATCAGGTGATAATATTGGTTAAAGGTACAATTCATTCCCCTCATTTAAAATGCTTATCTTTGAAATCATTATATATTACCAAACATATGTTATTAGACGATCTGAAAAATAGAAGTGAGAGTCAATGCGAATTATGTCGCTCATCCGAAAACCTGGACATTTACGAAGTCCCTCCTGCTTCCAACCCTTCTTTAGATAACAGCATTTTGATATGTTCTGTTTGCAGAGCACAGATAGAAAAAACCGAACAGATTGATCCGGAACACTGGAAAGTCCTTGGAGATACCATGTGGTCAGAGCATTTGCCAGTTCAAGTTGTGGCTTGGAGAATGTTGAGCAGATTGAGAAATGAAGCCTGGGCAGCCAATAATTTAGATATCCTTTATTTAGATGATGAAACTCTAGAATGGGCTAAGAAAACTGGAGACCATGAAGCTGAAGCAACCGTAGAATTTCATCAGGATTCAAATGGCACCCGTTTGTTTGAAGGTGATACCGTGGTGCTTATCAAGACATTGGACGTAAAAGGTTCAAGCATTTCAGCGAAATTGGGTACCGTAGTTAAGAATATTAGACTTGTTCCTGACAATACCGAACAGATTGAAGGTAAGATTGAAGGGCAAACAATCGTTATATTAACAAAGTACCTGCGTAAAGGCTAAGCTTTTAGGCAGAAAGAAAAACATAGAACATGAAAAAATTATTATTCACCGCATTGATTGGGCTTGCCTGTTTACAGGTAAATGCGCAAGAAAAAATTGATGCAAAAAAAATGGAAGAGGTCATAGCAAAACCTCAAACCCAATTATTGGATGTGCGCACTGCTGCTGAATATGCCGGCGGACATATTCCAAATTCAGTAAATGTGGATTGGAACGAAAAAGAAAACTTCAAGGAGTCCATCAAAACGTTAGACAAAAATGAACCTGTTTATGTGTATTGCCTAGGTGGTGGAAGAAGCAAACAAGCTGCGGCATTACTGACTGAAAATGGTTTTAAGGTATATGACTATTCAGGTGGCATGATGGATTGGAGAAGTGCAGAAAAACCTGAGATTAAACCTGACAACGCTAAGGAAAGCAAAGGCTTAAGCACTGAAGATTTTGATAAGATCATCAATTCATCTGATCTGGTTTTGGTTAATTTTTCTGCTGTATGGTGCGCTCCTTGCCAAGAGTTGAAACCTACCATTGAAAAGATTGAAAAGGAACAGGCCGGAAAAGTTAAGGTGGTGAGGATAGATGCAGACCAGAACAAGGAACTGATGAAAGTTTTAAATGTCCGTGGCATCCCTCAACTATTACTTTTCAAAAAAGGTGAAGAAGCTTGGAATAAATCAGGCGTTGCAACCGAAGACGAAATACTAGCACAGATCAAAAAAGCGAAATAAAGAATCAAAAATTAGAAAAAGGTGAACCAAACTGTATTAATATCCGGAGCTGTCCTAGGAATTCTTTCCATTGTGCTTGGAGCATTTGGTGCTCATGCCCTAAAGAAGGTGTTATCTGAAGAAAGATTAAGTTCCTTTGAAGTTGGAGTCCGCTACCAAATGTATGCTGCCATTACTTTGCTGATCATTGGTTTTCATCTTGATTTCTCCAGTTCTATTGAAAACTGGGCATATTATGGTCTGTTTTGGGGATGTATCCTGTTTTCAGGAAGCATCTATATCTTGAGCTTTAAGGACCTTTTAAAATTCAACATGAAATTTATTGGACCTATCACCCCTTTGGGCGGTCTGTTGATGATCGTTGGTTGGCTAATGCTCCTAATTTCTTTTATGAACTAGAAACTGAAAAAATAAAAAAATCCCCGAAAAATTTTCGGGGATTTTTTTTATAGTTCTTTATACCACTTCAAATACATTTCAATGGCTTTTTTCTTGTCATCATCCAAATGATAATTCAAATTCTCATTTAGATATTTATGGTAATCAAAATTTGGGAAAATCGGTAAACCAGGAATGACATCATCGGGTCTGGAAACTCCATCAGCTAATGCAGCGTTGAATTTTTCCTCAAAACTATCAGGTAATTTCTTATTCGACACCCAGACGGCGTATGCGAATGGCAAGCCTGTCAACTCTTTCCAATAATGCCCCATATCATAGGCATATGGAACCTGCTCTTTTTTACCAAAGGTTCTGTCCCCGATCAAAACATAGGCATCAGCCGCTCCTTCCGTGACAATTTCCACATCTCTCTTCCAGTAATGCTTCAAGAGGATTCTGGCTAGACCATTTGAGGTCCTTGATTGCTTATCCAATAGCAGGGTATTGATTTCCTCAATAGGTTTCGTGGAGAAGATAAAAACTGAATCAACATAATCGGTTGAACCAATACAGTAATCACCGATATAATGGTATTCCTTTAGGTCGGTTAAGGCGGCAGTGGGAATAATACCCATATCAGATTCACCGGCAATAACCTTACGAGCACATTCTGACGGATAATCTACAGAAAGCTCAATATCGTTCATTACATCTGAATTTCTTATTCCTTGCAAAAAGGGCAATGTATTGGTATAAGAAACTGCAGATATTCTAATCTTATTCATTTAACAAACCTTCTAAATGTTTTGTGTTGTAATAATCAACAATAGAAAAACTGTTGTTTTCATACTCTAGTTTATATAGAGCAGTATTAGTGTGTGGAAAGTCATCCATTTTACATACAGGAACCTCCGTCAGATGGCAGAGCATAATCCTCATCGCTCGGCCATGCATGCAGACTAAGATAGTTTCTTCCTCTTGCTGTTCAAGCATGTAATCAACAGCTTCTTTCTGTCTATTGACAAGGGCATTTGGAGATTCCCCGTTTTCAATAGCAAGATCCAGATCATTGTTTTTCCAAGAAGTAACCACTTTATCAAATCCCGAAAGGATATCTTCCGTTTGCTCCTGACCTTCATAGATTCCCCAACTGATTTCATCCAAGCCCATCAATTGCTCCATAGGAACTCCATCTTTAAGGAATGGGGAAACCGTCTGGTGGGTCCTCAATAAGGTTGAGGTATAAATCTTGTCAAAAGGGACGCTTTTATAGGCATCATAGAAAGCTTGGGCCTGCTTAAATCCATTGTCATTCAATGGACTGTCCACACCTCTACCTTGCACAATACCTTTTAAATTTAAATCGGTTTGACCGTGACGTATAAAATAAAATGTTTTCTTCAATTTAGCTCCGACTTATGAATTTACGACAGGCAAAGAATAATATTGTTTCTTTGGATTGGTTTCTTCAAATACAAAATCTTTATAATCTGTGACCACATTATAAAGGGTATCACGTTCAATCGGATGACGACCAACATTCTTGATCAATTCAACCAGTTCTTTCGTACTCATCGCAGGGGTCTGTTCTTCTGCACCTGCCATACTATAGATCTTGGTGGTATCATCCAATGTGCCATCGATATCATCTACTCCAAAACTTAGGGCCATCTGAGCCGTATTTCGAGAGATCATCGCCCAATACGCTTTGATATGGGCAAAATTATCCAGATAAATCCTCGCTATGGCATAATTCCTCAAATCTTCAATAACGGATACCTCAGGGACATGGTCCATTTGGTTATCCTTGTTTCTGAATTTCAATGGAATGAAAGTTTGGAATCCCCCTGTTTTGTCCTGCAATTCCCTTAAGCGTTCCATATGGTCTACACGGTGCCAGTATTCTTCGATATGGCCATATAGCATGGTTGCATTAGTATGCATTCCTAATTTATGTGCCTGCTCATGGATATCCAGCCATTGTTCTGCATTACATTTATCGTCCGCGATCTTCTCCCGTACTTCTGGATGAAAGATCTCAGCACCACCACCCGGCATGGAATCCAAACCACAGGATTGCATGAACTTCATGCCCTCATAATGGCTCAATTTTGCTTTCTTGAAAATGTAGTAATATTCTACAGGGGTCAGACCTTTGATATGCAGGTCAGGACGATGCTCCTTGCAACGTCTAAAAAACTCAGCATAAAACTCAAGGTTTTGTTTAGGGACAACTCCCCCAGTGATATGGACTTCGGTTACAGGCTCGCCATCGTATTTTTTCACGATGTCCATCATACCATCAACATCCATTTCCCAACCTTCTGTCCTGTTCTTGATCAATCTCGAATAGGAACAAAATTTACAGTCATATACGCAGACGTTAGTTGGTTCAATATGGAAATTACGGTTAAAGTAGGTGTAATCTCCGTGCTTTTTCTCTCTGATATAATTTGCTAATACGCCTAAATATCCTAATTCTGCGTTTTCATATAGGTATACACCTTCTTCAAATGTAATACGCTCGCTATTAAGTACCTTCTCTGCAATTAGCTTTAATTCATTCGATAAATTTTTGTCGTTCAATAAAAACGATAATTTTTCTGTTGCTTCCATTTCGCAGTCCTTACTATACAAATGTAGGAAAACATACCCGAAAAAGCTAAATTTTGGAGGTCTAAGCTTCTACAAATTGTTGCATATCAATCAGGCGTTTGTAAAGACCATTTTGAGCGATCAAGTTCAAATGCGAACCGACTTCAACAATTCGACCAGCTTCCAAGACGATAATTTTATCTGCATTTTGAATGGTACTCAAACGGTGCGCAATAACAACGGTTGTCCTATTCTCCATAAGTTTGTACAGGGAATCCTGCACAAGGCGTTCTGATTCGGTATCTAAAGCAGAAGTTGCCTCATCCAATAACATGATTGGAGGGTTTTTCAAAACTGCTCTGGCAATACAGATACGCTGACGCTGTCCACCGGAAAGCTTGGATCCACGGTCACCGATATTGGTTTGGTAGCCTGCTTCGGTACCCATGATGAAATCATGAGCATTGGCAATCTTCGCTGCTTGGATTACCTGTTCTTCCGTTGCTTCTGCATTCGCAAAAGCTATATTATTGAATATCGTATCATTGAACAAGATCGACTCTTGATTAACCACGCCGATTATTCTTCTTAGGGAATCTTGTTTTAGATCCCTGACATCGATTCCGTCTATCAATATTGCCCCCTGCGTAGCATCCATAAATCGAGGGATTAAATCTACCAAAGTTGATTTCCCTCCACCCGAAGGTCCCACGAGCGCTACGGTTTCACCCTTATTGATGGTTAGGTTAATATCTTGCAAGACTTGTGTTTCCTCATAAGCAAAGAAGACATTATTGAATTCAATCTTGCTATCAAAACGTTCGATATCCAAGGCATTCGGTTTATCTGCTACTTGATTTTTCTCATCGATAAGCTGCAATACACGTTCACCCGCAGCAATACCGTTATGAATATTGCTAAATGCATCGGTCAGTGCTTTTGCTGGGCGCATCACTTGAGAGAAAATGGCAATATAAGCGATGAATTCAGAGGCTTCCAAATCACCTTGACCACTTAAAACAAGATGCCCGCCGTAAAGCAAGATTACCGCGACCATAGCCACGCCCAACAATTCAGATACTGGAGATCCCATCTGTTGACGGCGTACCATCCTACGGTTGATCTTTGCGTATTCATCATTCTCCCAATTGAACCTTCCTTTAATGAATTCAACAGCATTGAATGATTTAATGATTTTTATACCGGATAAAGCTTCTTCCAATAAGGTAATCATATTGGCATAGATCTTTTGCCCCTGTTGGGCCTGATGCTTTAGGGTTTTAACGATCTTGGAAATAAAAAAGGCCGATACCGGAATGACCAATAAAGAAAAAACCGTCAGTTTTGCAGAAATCAGGAACAGCATGACCAAATAAGCAATCAATTGCAAGGGCTCCTTGAAAGCAACCTGTAAAGTTCCCGTAACGGAGAACTGAACAACCTGTACATCGGAAGCAATCTTGGAAATGATGTCACCTTTGCGTTGATTGGAAAAATAACCAAGGTGAAGGTTCATGACATTGTTAAAAACCGATTTTCTCAGATTTAACAAGGTATGTATCCTAAGGTTCTCCATAATCCTTTGAGAAAGGTACCTGAAAAGATTACTGATAAATACAGAAGCTACTATGACGATACAGACATATTTCAAGGCATTGTATGGTCCTAAACGGTAGTTAAGGTCATAGGCAAAGTAATTGAAATAACCCATCACATCAAAGCCTTCAGGCTTGGCCATAGGTTCGATTACGGCATCTTGGGAATTAAATAAAGTATGTAATAGCGGTGCTAATAATGCTAAATTCAAGGTGCTGAACACCACCATTATCAAAGTACATATGATATAAGGAATAGCATATTTTTCTATGGGTTTCGCGAACGAGAGCAGTCTAAAGTATGTCTTCATGCAGATTACTAAGATTACAAATGTAATAAAAATTGTAATCTAAGCTGATTTTCGATCCTGATGGCATTGAATTGTTGCAAATAAATGTCAAAATCCAACCTATAAAGAACTTGGAACCCAAGCATCAAAATCACAATTAAATGGTTTTATATTCTTGACTGATTAATAAGATTTAGTTTTCATAATATTGATAGTTTTCCCGGGTAACAATATCAATCGGCATATATTGCAACTTAACAACCTTTCTTTTTGCAATAAAGAACTCATACAAGGCAAGAAAAGCCTTATAACCCTGTTCCAAAGGTTTCTGGCAGATCAAGAAATCAATGATGCCATCTTTCAGGAATTCAATGTTCTTGCTATGATAGCCATTGCCAACTAATTTGATATGATCTAGACCGCGATTTTTTAGGTAACTCGCAACAATATAGGCTCTTGAATTCGTCACATAGATAAGTTTAGGGTTTTTATTCAGCAAATAATCATCCATGAAAACGGAGAATTCATCATTTTCGTTTATTTCGATGTTAAAGCTGTCAATGGAGCAATTATAATGGCTGTCCAGAAAATATTGCTCGAATCCCCTGATCTTTTCTTCCAAATGCTGGATCGAATCTTTCTCCCTGACCACATTGACCACTAAAATCTCATCTTTGGGTTGAATAAGGTACTGGCATAAATGCCCTACTACCCTTCCTGACTGTTCAAGGTCTTGCCAGATATAGCTTAAGGGATGGACTTTAGGGACCTGAGATTCAATAAAGACAAACTGAATCCGCCTTTCTATACATTTTGCAGCAAACTCCCTTGTTTCGTTGATAAAAATGGGAACCACAATAACACCGTCTATATGTTTATTTAATAGCTCTTCACTTTGTTCTATGAAACTCAAACGGTCTTCTGTATCGAAGAAATAATAACGTAAATCCACTCCGAAATCACCAAATTCAGAAAGGGCTTCCTTAATACCTGAAACAGGTGCATTCCATTGATCTGCCTCTGAGCATTCCTTGGGAATCAGGATACCAAATTTATACACTCTTTTGGACGCCAACCTTTTTGCAAGGATATTTGGTTTATAATCCATTTCCTTGATTATGGACAATATCTTTTCCTTAGTTTTTTGCGCTACGCCAGTTCGATTATGGAGGACTCTATCGACTGTGGCTATGGATACATTTGCTCTTCGAGCAATCTCTTTTACACCAGATAATTCAGACACTTTCATGCGTCTTGATAATTAAAGAAAATTTTTTACTCTTTGTTGTGTTACACTATCATTTAAACGAAAATACACTTTTAAATCTTTAATTATTATTTTCTTTAAAATTAATTTTACATGAACAGGTTTTTACATAGTAAAATCGTGGGTAAGACGACACTTAACAAAAATAATTGGTTAATCTTTGTAGCTTAAGTAAACATTAAAAAATGCTTTAGTGATACCCTAATGGGTAAAAATGGAATTCAAACCAAATCAAACATCATTTAAAAAGCTATACCGTAAATAAATCGATATTTCATCCTAAACCGCTAAACTAACTGACTTTATTTTAGTTAAAATTTTTAATCAAGCAGGCATTTTCCTATTAATTATTTTTGAGCAAAATAATTGCACTCTGTTAAGGTCAGATTTTAAAGGATTTGGGTATTTAATAAAATTAAAAAAGGTTAAAAAAAAGTGGATGTTTAAATTACTGTTGATTTTATTGAAAATCGGTCATTAATTATTCAAAAAGTAGGTTTATTATTTATCATAATTGAAATAAAACCATTAAGATTTTATAATTTTATCGCCAAATTAAAATAAATAATGGAAATAGAAGTAGCGAAACGACTTCAACGAACTGAAGAATACTACTTTTCGAAGAAGTTGAGAGAGATCGATGAGATGAACAGGAACGGTGCGCAGGTGATTAACCTTGGCATCGGCAGCCCTGACTTGCCTCCTCATCCCGAAGTGATCAAAACGCTTCAGGAGCAGGCAGCATTATCAACCGCTCATGGTTATCAAAGTTATAAAGGCGCTCCTGCCCTTAGAACTGCCATGGCAGATTGGTATGCTCGATATTATCGCGTTTCACTAAATCCTAATACTGAAATCCTTCCATTAATTGGTTCGAAGGAAGGGATCGTCCATATCTGTATGACCTACCTTCAAGAAGGTGATGAAGCCTTGATTCCGAATCCTGGATATCCGGCATATTCAAGTGCGGTAACCATTACCGGAGCTACTCCAGTTACCTATAACTTGAAGGCTGAAAATTCTTGGCTTCCTGATTTTGAGGAACTCGAATCTAGGGATCTAAGTAAGGTGAAATTAATGTGGATCAATTACCCGCATATGCCTACTGGTTCATTGGCCAACCGTTCTTTCTTTGAAAGGATCGTTGAGTTTGGGAAGAAACACCAGATCCTGATCTGCCATGACAATCCATATAGTTTTATCCTGAATGAGCATCCCGAAAGCATCATGGAAGTTCCCGGTGCAATGGATGTAGCCATTGAGCTAAACTCCCTGAGTAAATCTTCCAATATGGCAGGATGGCGAATTGGGATGTTAATCGCTAATGAAAACAGGATCGGTCAGATCATGAGGTTCAAAAGCAATATGGATTCTGGTATGTTTTTACCGCTTCAATTGGCCGCAGCAAAAGCCTTGAGCTTAGATAAAGAATGGTATACCCAGCTGAATCAGGAATATAAGATTAGGAGAGAAAAAGTTTTTGAAATCATGGATCTATTAGGTTGTACTTATGATACCAATCAAGTAGGGTTATTTGTATGGGCCAAGATTCCGGAAGGTTTTGAGAATTCCTTTCAACTTTGTGATGATGTCCTATATAAGGCGCATGTATTTATTACTCCTGGAGGAATATTTGGTTCTGAAGGGGAAAAATTCATCCGTATCAGCCTTTGTGCAAAAAGCGAAGTCTTTGAGAACGCTATCGACCGAATCAAGAAAGCGATCGATTAGATCCTAAACCATTTTTTAAAAATTTGAATAATATTTGAAATGAATATAGCAATTGTCGGAATAGGTTTGATCGGTGGTTCCATCGGTATCCGACTTAAAGAAACCAAACTCTTCGAAAAGATTATCGGAGTAGAAAAAAGCGAAGTAAATCAAAAGAAGGCTCTTCAATTAGGTCTGGTAGATGAAATCCAAACCTTAGAGGAAGCATTGAAGTCCTGTAAAGTCATTGTCCTTACTATTCCTGTAGATGCCATCATGGTCTTGTTGCCAAAATTATTGGATATTGCGACAGATCAGGTCATCATCGATATGGGATCTACCAAGTCTAATATCCTGAACCTCATCAAGGATCATCCAAACCGCGGTAGATATGTAGCTGCCCATCCAATGGCCGGTACAGAGTATTCTGGTCCCGAAGCAGCAATCCCTAATTTGTTTAAGGATAAAATGATGGTCTATGTAGAAGCATTCCGCTCGGATGAGGATGCATTTGAATTGGCAGACTCCGTAACGGAGCAGCTGGAAATGAAAACCTCTTTTATGACGGCAGAGGAACATGATATGCATACAGCCTATGTTTCGCATATTTCCCACTTGACTTCTTTTGCATTGGCCCTTACCGTTCTGGAAAAGGAAAAATCTCAGGGAAGGATCTTTGAATTGGCGGGTTCAGGTTTTCAATCGACCGTCCGTCTGGCAAAATCATCTCCCGATATGTGGACCCCAATCTTCAAGCAGAACAGAAATAATGTTTTGGAAGTATTGGAGGAGCACATCAAACAACTGCAACATATCTACGAAAAGATTGAAAAAGAAGATTACGATGCAGTACATAAATGGATTAAGAAATCCAATAAAATTAAACGTATCATTAAATAATAGCTTATGTTGGAAAGAAAAACCTTAAGCAACGATTTGGTAAAATTGATCCCCATGATCAAAAATGATTTTGAATGGGTATTTGCAGCTGCGTCAGATCCAGAAATCTGGGCTCAACATCCTGACAGCAATCGCTATACACCGGTGGGTTTTACCAGATATTTTCAAAAACTGATTGATACTGATATCCCCTACTTGATAATTGACAGCAAAACTGAACAGGTTATTGGTGCCACTTCATTCTATCATTATGATAGAAATGAAAAGTCAATAGCTATCGGTTATACCTTCCTTGCCAAAGAATATTGGGGTGGAGCATACAACCAGTCCGTAAAAAACTTGATGATGGATTTTGCCTTTGAAAAATTGGATAAGGTAATCTTCCATGTTGCCTCAGAAAACACACGTTCTCAAAAGGCATTGGAAAAAATCAATGCGGTAAAAGAGAATGAATTTGATGAAAATGGTAGTTTGAAATTCACATACGCCATTTACAAAAACAATAGATAAGAAAATTATCTAACTGTATTTCAATCCCTTACGTATTACAGTAAGGGATTTTTTTATTCAAATTTGATTTAAAAAACATTATATCGTAATATTGCGATACAAAGAATTGCTATGGGAATTACTAAGAGTGAGATCTTTACCGAGGAACAGAACAAATTGGCCAATTACTTCAAGGTATTAGGCCATCCTGCCAGGATTGCTATTCTACAGCATATCGTAAAGCAAAGAGGCTGTATCTGCAATGATTTAGTGGATGAACTAGGCTTGGCGCAAGCCACTATTTCCCAACACTTGAAGGAACTTAAAAGTGTTGATATCATCCAAGGAAGCATTGAAGGCAAGAGTGTTTGCTATTGTATCAATGAAACGGTATGGAATGAACTCCAGGAAGAAATCCATCATTTCTTTGAAAAACCATTTAAAAATGAAAAATGCTGTTAGCATTTTTTTACCCTTAAGCATCGCAATATTACGATATATAGATTAAAACTAATACCATGAAACTATCAGAAATAAAAGAAATCCTTCCCACATTGGACAATGTGGAGTTTCAACTGGAAAACGGAACCCAGGTTCCCGAACATTTTCATGTTACGGAAATAGGAAGTATCCTTAAGAATTTTATAGACTGCGGTGGAACAATCCGCAAGGAGAAGGTCGTGAATTTCCAATTATGGAGTGCCGATGATTTTGAGCATAGACTAAAACCGGGAAAATTATTGGACATCATAAAATTATCAGAAGATAAGCTACAAATTGAGGATGGAGAGATTGAAGTAGAATACCAGGCAGATACTATTGGAAAATATGATCTGGAATTCAATGGCAAACAGTTTCTCCTAAAGAACAAAAAAACTGCTTGTTTGGCGGAAGATTCTTGTGGGATTCCTCCCAAAAAGCAAAAGCTGAATTTGGCAGACCTGAATGTAATCGAAGGTTCTTGCTGTGTTCCAGGTTCAGGTTGCTGTTAAATATAAAAGAAGGAATGGTAGTTAGCCATTCCTTCTTTCTATCAAGACCATCAGCATTAGACTGAGGACAAAACGCTCATCATCGACTTCACGCTGGGTTAATTTATTAACTGTAAACTTTCGACCAAAGAAGGAAGGTTCCTTAATAATTTCAAAAACGGGTTCTTCCTGATCATTTCGAAGGATATACGCAGGGTTAAAGATATAACCTGATAATATCCCTATCAATGGGAGCTCGCCAAAAAGCCCATCCCAAAACTTCACCCAAGGGTTCTTTTCCTTAATGGTATGGTCTTGAACATCGTTTGAATCCATTAAATTGAATGTAGACCTCCATAAAGATTTTATAGACTTCCTCCTCACCTTTCCGATCAATTTTCCAGTGCGATCTGTAATCGTAAATGTTTGCTGAAAGTCTATGAGTTTATTGGACCGAAGCTCATAAAGCAATTCTGCCTTACTTTCATCCCTATAGACCATGATAATGTCACGCCAAGAGAATATCTTTTCACGGACATAGTAGATACTGTTTCCATTGGCATCCTTTGCCGAAAAATCATTCGCAAGGCTCGTAACACGAAACTGGAAATGTAAAGGATATTGTAGGTCTTTCATGAAATAAAAATAGAGAATAGAATTGACATTTGGATGAAAGGACTTGATAGACTTTACAATGAGGTAACGGTAGTATAACACAACAATAATAGGTCCATCCTAATTTTGCTAAATCATTTATTCTTAACTTTAAAACAAACACCTAAAACCATAATATTAAGTCATTATAATGAATCGAATTAAATATTATCTGAGCCTAGCATTTTTTTGCAGTTTATCTTTCAATACCTTTTCTCAGGTCAAGCCCATTGGATTTTTGGCTAATGCTCATTCGCATAACGACTACACACGTAATAATCCCTTTAACCAGGCCTATGGCCTAGGTTTTGGGTCTATTGAGGCAGATTTATTCCTAAAAGACGGAGAACTATATGTTGCTCATGATCCTGAAGACATCACCAAAGAAAGAACTTTTAGCAAGCTGTACCTAGAGCCAATACTCGAAGCATTTAAGCATAGCTCGGATGGATACCTCTTTCCTAACAAAGGGCAATTGCAACTCTTAATTGATCCAAAAACCGAGGGTGCTCCAATTTTAGAGCATCTGACCAAGTTGTTGAAACCGCATCGAGACCTCTTTGACAGCAAAAACAATCCTAAGGCAGTCAAGTTGGTTATAAGTGGAAACCGTCCTAAGCCTGCAGATTTTCATAAATATGATGAAATCTTCTATTTCGATGGGACGTTAAATGAGAAGTTCAACCAACAAGAGTTGGAAAGAATAGGGCTTATAAGTGCAAGTTTTGGCTCTTTATCCAAATGGAATGGCCTCGGCAGATTAACGGACAAGGATTTACAAAAAGTAAAAACTAAAGTAGATTCTGTTCATAACCTAGGAAAGAAAATTCGTTTTTGGGCAGCTCCTGATACTAAAACCACTTGGTATGAATGGCAAAAAATAGGGATTGATTTCATCAATACAGACAAACCTTTTGAGTTAAGTGAATTCTTGATCAATGAGCCAAAAACAGTTTATCAAGAGAACTCTACCTACATCCCCTATCAGATTAAAGAGAAATTCAAAACTGGATTAAAACCGAAAAACATTATTCTATTGATCAGTGACGGTGCCGGACTATCGCAGCTTTGGGCTTCTGCCATGGCTAACAGAGGAAATCTGAATGTACTAAATATGCCCTATACCGGTTATCTAAAGACACAACCCACTGATAACTACCATACCGATTCTGCCGCTGGAGGCAGCGCAATTGCCACTGGCCATAAGACCAAGAACCGTTATATCGGAGTCGATAGCTTGGGAAATAAAGTGGATAACCTACCTGACAGGTTGAACACGTTAGGTATGAGGACAGGTGTTGTGTCCAATGATGAAATCACTGGAGCTACCCCTTCTGCTTTTTTCACTCATGTCAATGAAAGAGATCTTTCTGACAGTATTGCTAACGACATTTTATTTAGCAAAATAAACTTATTCATCGGCGGTCCTAACCAATCCTTCAGTAAAAATGATAGTTCACTCATTAAGAAATTAAAATCTAAAGGTATAGAAATTGGCACCTCCTTGGAAACCGTTCAAAAAAGTTCTGCTAAGCAACTTTTAGTTTTTCAAGAAGACCAAGTTGACCATAAATGGAATAAACTGGATAAAGAGCAATCGGAAATCAAAACATCCTATCGCTTTATTGAACATGCCTTGAAACCCTCCATTGATTTCCTGAAAAGAGGAAATGACAAAGGATTTTTCCTAATGATTGAAGGCGCGAAAATAGACGGTGGTGGTCATAGCAACTCTACTGGTTTTTCTATAACGGAATATCTGAGTTTTGATAGATTAGTCGGTCAAGCATTGGAATTTGCGGAACAGGATAAAGAAACTTTGGTCATCGTGACTTCTGATCATGAAACTGGTGGAATGATTGTGCTTGATGCGGATCCTAAATCTGGTAGGGTCCTGGCGAGCTTTGCTACAAATGACCATACGGGTACTCCAGTTCCCTTAATGGCGTTTGGACCCGCTGCAGAACGCTTTCAAGGATTTTTGGACAATACAGATATCGCGAAGATTATTTATGAATTAAAAGGCCTAAAATAGCCAATCTAGCTACCTAGAATAAATAAAGGCTAGTTTTCCCCGTATCGGAAGACTAGCCTTTATTATTATTTCTTTATGGGTCTAAATCAAATGGATCAATATTTCCACTTCAATTTATCGAATACTTTTGACCACATCCAAATGGGGCCAATCGTCAATAGATTCAAGAAGGAAGCATTTCCTTTTTTCACCTTATTGCTGGTTAAGAACAGTCCAATTAGTCCAATTAATGCAATAATACTGCACACTAAGATGACCGTTGGCCCACCATCTCGTTCAACATATTCCAGTTGGACGATGAAATAACTCATGATCCCAATCGTGAATAGCACGGCATAAGAAAGGGTCGGTGCCAATTTCAAATAACAGTAGATAACTATTGCTATGAAAAATGACCCCCAGTTCAAGAACGTATGGGCATTCATCTTAACCAAAAATTCTAATTGAGGAAAAGGGATCATCCATATCAATCCCATGATTCCAAAGAAGGCCAAAAAAATAAATATGGCATATAAGGCAAAGTTTCCTGTTCCATATGTTTGATCCAATTCGTAAAAATGTTTCTCTACAGGTCTGGAAAATTCTACCTTTTTATTGGTTTCATGAGCCTTTTTCTTCATGCCTGCAAAGTTAACTATTCTTTGCTAACATTTTATCCTTTCTATACGCATAATAGAATACTACCGGTAACACTGCAAAGGAAAGAATCAAACAGATCAATAGGCCGCCAACAATCATAATGGCTAAGGGCTTCTGTATTTCAGACCCCATCCCACTGGAGAGCGCAGCAGGTAGCAATCCCATCGAACCCATCAGGGCAATCATCACAATAGATCTGATCCTACTTTTCACACCTTGGTCGATAGCTTCTTTCAGCGGTTTCTTTTTCAGGTACTCCTTCATCACAGCGATCAGGATGATTCCATTGATGGTATTTACACCGAAGAGGATAATCAATCCGATACCAGCGGAAATCCCAAAGATGGTGCCTGTGATCCATAGAGACAGAAAGCCGCCAATGAAAGCAAATGGAATGGTAATAGCAGCAATGGCGGTATCTTTCATATTTCCAAAATTACTGTAAAGCAATATGAGGATCAGAATAAGGGAAATAGGAATAACCGTCATTAATTGTTTGGTTGCCCGTTCCTTGCTTTCAAATTCACCAGCCCATTCCATATAATTTTCTTTAGGAAGTTTTATAGATTTGGCTACTACCTCTTTTGCCTCCTCAATCGTACTTCCTAGATCCCTTCCCGATATACTAAAGCCAATACCAATGTATCTGCTATTGCCCTCACGATAGATAAAGGCAGGTCCAGTCACATACCCAATGCTAGCGATCTCTTGCAACGGGATATTCTCTCCGGTGCTTGTCGGTATGAGGATATTTCCTATTTTTTCAGGTGTATCCCTATATTCTTTATTGAATCGGAGGACCACATCAAACTGTCGATCTTTTTCATAAAATTTGGTTGCCGCCTGTCCACCAATGGTCATCGCGATAACGGCTTGTACATCCTTGGTAAAGATGCCATACTTCGCCATTTTAGAATCATGAAGCTGAATTCTTAATTCTGGCAAACCAATATTCTTATAAACGTTGATATCTGTAATCCCTCGAACCTTGCCGATCGCATCTGATACCTGATTTGCATAGTCTTCTAACTTGTACAGGTCATCACCAAAGATCTTAATAACCAAAGAACTCTTAACTCCGGCCACATATTCCTCTACGTTATCTTGAATGGGTTGGCTAAATCCAAAATTAATCCCTGGGTATTGATTCAATTTCTCCCTCAGTTCCTCGATGATCTCCTCCTTATCCAATCCTCGTTTCCAAGTATTTTGTTCAGTCAATTGGACGTTGAACTCAATATTAAAGAAGCCTGTGGGATCAGTCCCATCATTGGGTCTACCGGTTTGGGTTAAGATAAAATCAATCTCCGGACAGGTCTCCACCATCAATTGCTTCATTTCTTTGGTCAGCCGGCTAGATTCATCCAGATTAATGCTATTGGGCAAAGTCGCTCGGATATAGATGGCCCCTTCATTTAATTGAGGAAGGAATTCAGAACCATAATTCATAAACTTTATCGAACATAATGCTAGAATGCCAATAAAAACAACAAGGGTTATTTTTTTGAATTTCAGGGCATAACTATAAAGTCCATAGATAGATCTATGAAAGAATCTGGTTACAAAGTTTTCTTTCTCTTCCAAGCCTTTGGTAAAAAGCAACTTGCACATAGCAGGAACATAGGTTAAACTTAATATCAAGGAACCTAACAATGCATATCCTAAAGTAAAAGCCAATGGGGTAAACATCTTCCCTTCTACCTTCTGGAAAGAGAAAATAGGTAATAACGCAACGATCAGAATCATCAAAGCGAAGAAAATATAGGAAGCTACACTACCTGCACTTTTCTTGATTATTCCCATCTTGGACATCTTTGCAAACCGTTCCGGGCCTACCTTATGGGATAGCGTCGCTAAAGCGACAAATACCGTTTCCACGATAACCAGGGTTCCCTCCAAGAGTAAACCGAAATCCAAAGAGCCCATTGAAATCAGATTCGCTGGTAACCCTTGGATCTTCAGCATTATTATGGCAAATAAGAATGAAAGCGGAATAACAGAAGCTACAATAAAGGTGGATTTCCAATTATATAGGAAGATAAATACAATCAGGGATACCAGTAATACACCTTCAACAATGTTTTTTGAAACGGTCTTGACCGTGCTGTCCACCAATTTCGTCCGGTCAACCGCTGTTTCGATCTTGACATTGTCCGGTAATGTCCTTGTATTTAATTCTTCGATCTTCTCTTTAAGCAATCCAATAACCTCGGATGGGTTCTCCCCTCTCAACATGACCACAATCCCTTCCACAACATCTTCCTGCTCATTGTATCCCACGCGACCCAACCGTGGTTTATTGGAAACTACAACCTCTGCAACATTTTTAATCAAAACTGGCGTAGAGCCGTTTAATTTGACCGTAATATTCCCTATATCTTCAATCTTGTCCAATAACCCGACACCACGCACCACATAGGCTTGATCTCCTTGTTGGATTACATCCCCGCCCACATTGATATTGGATTTTGATACCGCTTCATAAACATCGAGCGGTGTCAGACTGAAATTCTTTAGTTCGGTCGGATTGATCTTGATCTCATAGATTTTTTCCTCGCCTCCAAAACTGATCACATTGGCCACTCCAGGTACGCCAAGAAGCTCCCTTTCAATTACCCAATCTTGGATCGCTGATATTTCCTTGATCGGCAGATCGCTTTTAATGATGTATCTAAAGATTTCTCCTGTAGCACCTGAAGGTGGCTCTACCTCTATTTCCGTTCCTTCTGGAAGGTCTATTCCCGCTAATTTATTAGAAACATACTGCTGCGCATAAAAGTCATCTACCCCATCCTCAAACTGTACAGTTACCACAGACAGACCAAATAAAGAAATCGAACGGATATTTGATTTCTTAGGAATACTGTTCATCTCCTTGGAAATCGGCAAAGTGACCAGCTTCTCCACCTCCTCTGCACTTCGACCTGGCCATTGGATGATAATCCTCGCCCGCGTATTGGTAACATCAGGAAAGGCCTCAATCGCTGTATGTTTGAGCGCATAAATACCCGCAAACAAAAGGGCAAACGTGGCAAATAAAATAAAAGTGGTATTCCTTAATGAAAAGGTTACTATATTTTGAACAAACTTCTTCATCCTTACAAGCCCTTAATCTGTTCAAAAATCAATAGTGCATTGCTACCAATAACCTTTTCGTTCGCTTCTAATTTATTGCTTACATAGGTCACTTCTTCATTGCTCGAAATAATATCAAGCTTCTTTGCTTCCAATTGGCAATCTCCCTTGTAAACAACCATGAAATTTTCATTATTACTGAATACAAGCGATTTATTTGGAATGGCTAATGCTGTTTCTTCTGATTTTATTTTATCGATTATGATATCGGCACTCAAGCCGGGCATCAGGTTAAGGTTTTGGTTCTCCAATACCACCCGTGCCTTCATTACATGCTCATTGGCATCAAATACATTGTATATTTTATCTATTTTCCCGGTATAGACCTGATCTGGATATGCAATTGTCCTCACCTTAACCTGGTCTCCAGTTTTGATAAACCTAAGGTTACTTGCATAGACGTTCAACATCACCCAAACTTCCTTCAGATTCGAAATAGAAAACAAGGGATTGCTTTCCTGGGTAATGATTTGCCCTTGGCTGATATCTTTTTGGATGATATAACCATTTTTTGGTGCTAAAATCTGGAAAGTCCCCTCGCCTACGGCATGATAAAGCTGCAAAGATTGATTGATGCGTTTCAATTCAATCTTGGCACTTTCCAGTTCATGCTCCACTTGCAGCATTTCAGGCTCTGAAATCATCCCGTCTTTCAACAGGTCTTTCTTGGTTACCAAAAGTTTCGCTAGTAGATTGATCTGGTTTTGCTGTGCATTCTTCTGTTGAAACAGACTTTGGATTTCCGTTGATTTGATGGTTGCCAGGACCTGACCCTTTTTAACTTGGTCACCAAGCTCAAAATCAACACGATCGACTACGCCAAGCAATAAACTACGAAAGGTAACCAGATCATTCTCATTATATTCAATCTTTCCGGATAAGGTCAATTGCTCTACAATGGGGCTTTCCTTGACCGTAATAATTTCTGTAGTCTTTTTTAATTGATCGCTGATACAAAACCTTTTTGTGCTATCCTGTACGTCAATTTGTTGCTGCTGGCTGCTTCCACAGCCAGTGCAACATGCAATCAGGGTAATTAAACCTAAGGGTAAACTTTTAATATTTTTCATTATTATAGTTCCTGGCCAACTACATACTGTAGTTGTTCAAATGTGATTAAATAACTTTCCTGTAATTCCAAATAGGCTTGCTGAGCTTCACGAAAAGCTTGGGAAAAATCAATGAATTCGATGAGGGTAACCTGTTGTTCCTGAAGATATTTGATATAATTCTCTAAAACTCTTTGTTGTGCTGCAGTATTAGTATCCTTCCAGTTTGTCAGGTTCTCCCGGAATAAAGCAAGTTTATTCAATAGCTTATCGATCTCATTTCCTATTTCTAATTGCCTAGCTTGAAACTGGGCTTGACCTTGTTCAACCTGGATTTTTGCAGCTTGGATATTTCCCTTATTTCTGTTGAAGATGGGCAATTCAATGTTCACCCCAATACCAATGAAATTACTCATCACATTACCTCCGCGCTCATAATTCATCAATAGGTTTAAGTTTGGGGTTTTCTGTGCCTTCTCCAATCTCAACTGACCTTCAGAAAGCTGAATATCATTGGCCATCGAACGCAAATAAATATTTTGGGAATTAGCTTGTTCTTTTAGCTCGGCCGGTAATAAAGTCTTCTCGCCAACATGTAATCCATCAAAGGATAATTGATCTGCTTTCAGATCTGGCAATTGAGTAAGGGTTCTTAATTGTTGGAGGATCTCATTTTTTTGGCTCTTTAAATCCAAAAGCTCCTTCTGGATACCGATTAGCTCGGTATGGACCCTTAAAAAACTTACCTGGGAAACATGCTGTTTTTCAGCTTGCATCTTATATTGCTCATTCAATTTGGAGAACAATTCCAATATGGATTGCAATTGATTTTCTTCCAATTGAATTCTTTGTAGGCTATAAAAGTTGGTTCTTAAATCTAGCTTTAATTGCCTCAGGATTTCCTCAAACTCCAGCTGGGCAGAAGTCTTCTCCAATGTTTTAATGGCCACTCGTTTCTTTCTCTTCCCAGCTGTCTCGATCAGCTGTTCTAATTCCATATTGAGCTGCTGTTTACTTCCGAAATTGCCGATGAGGTTGGGCATGGTTTCAAAAGATCGGTTAGCCCAAAGGTTCAGGTTGTCAACGGTAAGATTTGGGTTGGCCCACAGCTTCTCCTGAACGATCAATGCTTCAGACTTTTCTATATGAAACTTATTCGCGATTAACTGCAAATTGTTTTTCAGAAACTGGGATTCTAAATCCTTTAGGGAATAGGTCTGGGCTTGCAGAATAACAGCAAGGCAGCTTAATACGAAAATTAGATAGAATTTCTTCACCATTAATATTTTCTGCAAACCTATAATTTGCAGATTAAGGTGAGTTTTAAATTAGATTAGAATTTGATTAGAATTTGAGAGAGACCTGTGTGCCCATCCCTTCACTTTGTAGTTTCATTTCAACTTTGTGCAATACAAAGATAATGTTGGCCATAGAGAGACCAATTCCCTTACCTGAAAATTTATCTGTGTTTTCCCCTCGGTAAAAGTTTTCCTTTACTTTTTTGAGGTCCTCCTGAGATATGCCAATCCCCTGGTCTACCACTAAAACCTCCAACCTGCCTAGGTCCTCATGAAGGATCACAGTTACTTTCTTATTGTTTGAATACTTTATTGCATTCTCAATGATATTATTGAAGGCTAAAGCCAAGAGCTTCTCATTACCCTCCCATTCCATTAAGTTAGCATCCTCTACTTCAATTTTCACCTCAATATCAGCTTGGTAATAGAGAACCGCATTTTCAATGACCTGCCAAATAATCTCATCAATTCTTAATCTTGAGAACTCAAAGCTTGTTTTTGCTCCAGACAGCAACATCATGTTTTCCAAGGTCTCTTCGAGATCAGTGGTATATTGCTTTAGTTGTTGGATTACATCTTCATACTCTGCTTTGCTCCGCTCCCTTTGGTTGGTCACCTCCAAGGTGCCTAAAAGGGCAGTAATCGGAGTCCTGAGTTCATGGGAAACATAATCAATGAAATTTTTCTGAACATTGAAGGTTTGAGAGATGCGATCTACAAACAGGTTATAGGTGTTCACCAAATCCTGGATTTCTGAATAGGATCTTTCCAATTGGATAGGTTTTTCAAAGTTCTTGCTATCTCGGTCCTTGATCTGTTTGATTACATCGACTATTGGCTGGTAAGCAATATAGCCCAGGAACCTTGAAAAGAAGTAAATTATACTCAGTCCAACAAAAAATGCAATAATCAAGATATGAAATAATGACTGCATCTGATTATTGAAGCCCTCTTTGGATTCTCGGGTGACAATGACAAAATCCCCTTCGTTATCATTATAGAAAATACCGTTATAAAAGAAATGATCTGTGTTAAAGAATGAATTTTTATCCGTCCGAACCTGCGCTATAAAATCCTTCGAAATATCAGAAATTACGGACATGTCTCCAGCCTTCCTTTTATCAAGACTATCAAATACAACAATATCTCTTCTGGAAATAGTCTTCTGCAATTGCTTTTGGATATTTTCATGGTCCAGACTGCTCAACTCATCGCGTTCCAGATAATAGATGGCAGCTAATAATGATTTACTTTCCAAAGCATGTTGTTCAGATTTTTCCATCTGCACGTAATAGGCAAAATAAATAACAACTGATATCAATAGCGTAACAACGCTAAAGATACAGATCGAATATAAGGCTAACCTATGCTTTAACTTCATGAATCATACTTAAACATATATCCAATTCCTTTTACGGTTTGGATAAACTTCTGATCTTGGCTTTCAACTTTATTTCTCAAATAGGATATATATACATCCACTACATTGCTGTGATTGTTAAATGTGATGCCCCAAACTGCATTTAATATTTGCATTCGGCTAACCGTCTTATTTCGGTTTTCTATCAGGTACATCAGCAATTTGAATTCCCTCGGAGAGAGGTCAACCAGTTCCCCCTTTAAAAAGACTTTATACTGATCCGTGTCGATCTGCAGCTCATCAAATTCCAAAATCGGACTCTTCGGCTTTTCCTGATTATGGTATTGCTTTCTCCTGCTCAGGGCATTGATCCGCGACAGCAGTTCCTCAAAATGGAAAGGCTTGGTCAAATAATCATCGGCACCATAATCCAAGGAAGTCACCTTGTCTTGAATACTGTTCAAGGCACTCAGCATTAATACAGGAGCATAGACCTGTTTATAGCGTAAGGTCTGCAATAACTGCACCCCATCGATTCCAGGTAGCATAATGTCCAAAACAATGACATCCCAATCAATTTTAAGGTTCTCCTCCAACAAGGCATCCTCCGCGGTTTTACAAAGGGTAACCAAAAAACCATTTTCCTCTAAACCTTTAATTAAGAAGGAACTTATCCGATGATCATCTTCTACAACTAATACTTGCATTTCTTTTAATTATTTCAAATTTAGCCATTTAGCCCATACCTTAATGCTATTTTATGGAATTCTAATCAAATTCTAATACAAGGGAAAAAGAAAAAGCCCATCAAATGACGGGCTTTCCTATAAATTCTAATTGAATGTTATTTTGCATAAGAAACCGATCTGGTCTCTCTAATGACTGTTACTTTGATCTGACCTGGATAAGTCATCTCTGTCTGGATACGGTTTGAAATATCTGCTGCCAAGATCTCAGCTTGCGCATCAGATACTTTCTCGCTTTCAACCACAACACGCAGTTCACGGCCTGCTTGGATAGCAAATGTTTTCTCCACACCTGGATATGACAAAGCTAGGTCTTCTAGTTCCTTCAAACGTTTGATGTAGCTTTCTACGACCTCACGTCTAGCTCCTGGACGGGCACCTGAAATTGCATCACATGCCTGAACGATCGGAGATATCATCGAAGTCATCTCGATCTCGTCGTGGTGAGCACCAATCGCATTGCATACATCTGGATGTTCCTTATATTTCTCGGCCAATTGCATCCCCAAGATCGCGTGAGGCAATTCTGGATTATCATCGGGCACCTTCCCAATATCGTGCAGCAATCCAGCTCGCTTCGCATGTTTCACATTAAGCCCTAATTCCGCCGCCATCGTAGCCGCAAAATTCGCAACCTCACGTGAGTGCTGTAATAGGTTTTGACCATATGAAGAACGATATCTCATTCTTCCCACCATCCTGATCAGTTCAGGGTGTAGACCATGAATACCTAAATCAATGACGGTACGTTCACCGATTTCAACGATTTCATCTTCAATCTGCGTACGGGTCTTTGCAACAACCTCCTCGATACGTGCTGGGTGGATACGACCATCCGTAACCAATCTATGTAATGATAAACGGGCAATTTCACGACGTACAGGATCAAAGCCAGAAAGGATAATCGCTTCTGGGGTATCATCCACGATAATCTCTACACCCGTTGCAGCCTCAAGTGCTCTAATATTACGACCTTCACGTCCAATGATACGACCTTTGATCTCATCATTTTCAATGTTAAAGATAGATACCGTATTTTCAATGGCAGATTCAGTAGCTGTACGTTGTATAGTTTGGATAACTACTTTCTTGGCCTCTTTGGAAGCTGTTAATTTCGCTTCATCAACGATGTCCTTGATCTGCATGATCGCTTGAGAACGAGCTTCTTCACGCAATGAATTCACTAACTGTTCTTTAGCTTCCTCAGCAGACAGTCCAGCCATACTCTCCAATTGCTTGATATGTTGGCCTTTTAACTGTTCTACCTCTTCCTTTTTCTTGTCATTGAACTCAATCATTTGATCCAGTTTCTTGGTTTTGTTATCCAAATCCTGTTTTTCACGATTTAGATTCTCCAATTTTTGATTTAATGACTGTTCTTTCTGACGAATGGTATTCTCTTTTTGGGAGATGGTATTATTCTTTTGGTTGACTTCTTTTTCATGCTCAGCCTTCAATTGCAAAAACTTCTCTTTTGCTTCTAGCTGACGCTGCTTTTTTATATGATCTGCTTGTTGCTCTGCATCCCTTACTATTTGGGCAGCCTTATCATTCGCTGATTGCTCCTGCTTCTTGAACAACATCTGCAAAAGATATCGTCCAATAAAAACACCGACAACCAGTGAAATTATTATTGATATAGTAGTTGATAACTCCATTTGTTATTATTTATAATTTAATATGTTAATGTAATAGCATTTAGTTTCCAAAAAAAAACCGCAATTAAATAAATCAGGTACCATGTATTATTAAACTTCGATTACACATGATTTGAGCGTATGATCATGACCTAGATGGCTTTCGCAAAATGGCCTACATCTTTAAAATTGCTCGTGATATTGAAGCGTTAAGTTTAAAATAGTGACAACCCGAATTTAATTGCGGCAAATTCGTCGTTACAAGCTCTAAATTCTAAGAACGTAAACGTTTTATTTTTTGAAGAAATCTGTCAGAATATTGTCCAGTTCATGAATGGAATGCTCCAGACCAGAATCCTGGTTCTGACTATTCCGCTCAGCCTTGATCATCCCCGTGGCATATTGCAATACACACATCGACAACAAGTCTTGCTTATCACGAACTGCATAGTTATCCTGCAGTTCTTTAATTTTCTCGTTTATTAGCTTCGCGGCATATCGAATCACCTCTTCCTCCTCCGTCTCAACACGTAAAGGATATACTCGGTCTGCTATATTTATTTTTATGGAAATCTCTCCCATTTTCTTTGAGCTTAATAACGTAATAAGTCTATTCTCCTACTCCCTTTTCCTACTTCAATAGACTTATACATTTGTCTATTTCTCGCACAAAATCGTTAATTTTTCGTTTTGTGTCAAGTACTTTTTCATTTATAGCGTCTTTATCGATCTCCGAATTGTCTAATGTTTTGGCAACCGCCAAGGCTTTCACCTTGTCTTCCAGCTGCTTAACTTTATCCGAACTCGTATCAAATGCAACTTGCAATGATTGAACTTCTAACTTTAACAAGTCATTCTCCTCTTGCAAGGCTTCACACAATTGAATAAGATTTTTCGTTTTCTCAACGATAATATTCATTTGGGAAGATAATGACGCCATAGTATTTCGCAATTAATGTATAAATTTTTAGCGCACTGATGCGCCTACTTCTTTCTCAAAGTTAATAATTAATTTTTGAATAATTGCATCAATTTGTTTGTCTGTAAGTGTTTTTTCTTCGTCCTGAAGCGTAAAACTCAAGGCATATGACTTCTTACCCTCCGGCAATTTATCACCCTTATAGACATCAAATATCTGAACATCCTTCAATAACTTTCTCTCTGTCTTTGTGGCAATTAAACGCAATTGCTCAAAGGTCACCTGATCATCCAGCAACAACGCTAAATCGCGTCTTACGGATGGGAATTTTGAAACTTCCTTGTAAGTGATTTTATTTTTCTTGATCACTTTAATCATCAAGTCCCAATCAAATTGCGCAAAGAATACCGGTCCATCAACATCTGTTTTCTTCAGGTTAGCTTTTGAAACCGCCCCAAAGGAAACCAAGACCTTCTCTCCTTTTCTATAGCTCAATCCATAATCAAAGTACGTCCCAACATAATCCTCAACGCGGATACCTTCTACTTTCAGTCTTTTGACGATATCGTCTACAACTGCTTTGATATCATAGAAACTTACGCCTTTGGCATTATTATTCCATTGCTCTGCTTCTTTCTTACCTGATATAGCGATAGAGAACAATTGCTTTTCTACGTAATTACCTTCAACTAAATTATACGACCTTCCGTATTCAAAGATCTTTAGATCTGCATTCTTGCGTTTTTGATTGTATCCAATGGCAATCAAAGCAGAAAACAACAGGTTCTGACGCATCACGTCCAAATCGCTACTCAATGGATTTAACAGCTTCACAGCAGTCTCCTCATTTTCCAGGTAATCATCTTTGGTCAATGAATTCGCCAAGATCTCCCTATACCCATTAGCGATCAATAGATCTGCAATCTGGTTCAACACAACTTCCTTATCTGGTTTTTCCGAGGTATTTAAGGAAGCCTTGATCTGCGTCTTTAGTTCAATATTGTTGTATCCATAGATGCGCAATACTTCTTCAACCACATCAATCTCACGGATGACATCTACTTTATAAGCAGGTACCTTGACATCAAACCCCTCAGCAGTCTCATTTTCAAGCTCAATGCCTAAACTCACGATGATCTCTCTAATCGTTTCCGCGGGAATGTCTTTTCCGATGACACGTTGAATATTTTGATAGCTTACTGGAAACTCAAATGGTTTTATAGGATTTGGGTACAGGTCAACAATATTGGATGACACTTCCCCACCGGCAACTTCAGCAATCAGGATAGCCGCTTTTTTCAAAGCCTCTACAGTAATATCCGGATTGGTTCCACGCTCAAAACGGAATGATGAATCTGTTTTCAACGCGTGTCTTTTCGATGTTTTCCTAACCGTTACCGGGTTAAAGTATGCCGACTCTAGGAAAATCGAAGTCGTTCCTTCCGTAACTCCAGAATATTCACCACCGAAAACCCCAGCAATACACATCGGTTTCTCAGCATCTGCAATCACTAAATCCTCTGATGACAACTTACGCTCTATGCCATCCAAAGTCTTGAACAATTCACCTTCTTTCGCTTTCCTAACAATTACCTGATTTCCAGAAATCTTGTCCTGGTCAAATGCATGTAAAGGTTGCCCTAAATCATGAAGGATATAATTGGTTACATCGACGATATTGTTGATCGAGCGAACACCAATTGCACTTAATTTATTTCTTAACCATTCCGGAGACTCTCCAACTTTAATATTCTTGATATTTATCCCAGAATATCGAGGGGCATCTTCTACAACATCTACTTTTACCGCAGTTCCACTTGTTGACACCTCTTGAAACGAACCTAAATCCAGAGCTTTTACATTCGACCTGAAATAAGCCGCTAAATCTCTTGCCACACCTAAATGGGATGCCGCATCTGCACGGTTTGGTGTCAAACCGATTTCATAGCAATAATCATCCTCCATATTGAAGTATGATTTCACCAAACTGCCAATTTCGGCGTCAGAATCTAGCTCTACGATACCTGCATGTGAAGTACCCAAACCAATTTCATCCTCACCACAAAGCATCCCTTCTGATGCTTCGCCACGGATTTTGGACTTGGTAATTTTAAAAGGATCTCCTGATGTAGGGTGACAGGTTGTGCCAACCTGTGCTACTATAACTTTTAAACCAGTGCGTACGTTTGGCGCACCGCAAACGATATTCAATAACTCAGGTTTACCTACGTTTACTGTTGTTACTTTTAGTTTATCAGCGTTTGGATGTTGCTCACAAGTAATCACTTCTCCAACAACCAACCCTTCCAATCCTCCAGGAATACTCTGTTCAACCTCCAAGGACTCTACTTCTAAACCAATATCTGTCAAGATTAAGGAAAGCTCCTGTGGGGTTTTATCTATATCAATAAAATTCTTTAACCAATTATAAGAAATTCTCATCGCTACAATTTTTCAAGACACAAAGATAGAACTTTGTGACCTAAATGCACAGGTTTTTTGGACTATTATCCGGAATTACCTTATTCCAAATGAACAACTGGTTTGTTGATACATAAACGATAAATAAAAAGCCTGTCTATTATCTAAATAAATATATTAACTAAACTAATGTAAAAACTTATATATCAAGGCCACACAAACGTTCCAAGTGCTGGTAATTGATTCCAAAATAAGCTTTCAGACTTTTGATCTTTTCTAAGATTTCAACCTGCTTCTTAGGCTCTATCTTTCGCTTAGAGCCGACCAACATGACATTTTTTGGTGTATGCTGATCCGAAATAAACTGCATGACTCGCATTTCATAACCATAATACTCCAAGATCAAGGCACGTATGCTATCTGTTAGCATCTCTGCATGCCTTTCTAAAAAAATACCATATTGGGTCATAAAATCCAGGTCATTCTTAGCTTTCACCGCTTCCAATTCCCTCCTGACCTGCTTATGGCAACAAGGAGCCACCACAATAAGTTCAGCATCATTTTGGATGCCTTTGAATATGGCATCATCCGTAGCTGTATCACAGGCATGCAAGGCAATCAGTACATCTATTCCTTCAACTGTTTGATAATCTTCAATGCTTCCCTCCTCAAAACGCAAGGCATCAAATCCTGAATCTTGCGCAACCTGATTGCAGAAATCAACCAAATCCTTCCTGTATTCTATCCCCACTACTTCCACCTGTTTCCCCAGGCTATTTCTTAGGTAATCATAAAGTGCAAAGGTCAGATAACCTTTTCCTGCGCCCATATCCACTACTTTCAGCATTTCCTTAGAAGGAAGACCTGCTAAGGACGAACTCAATAATTCGATATAATGATTGATTTGCTTCCATTTATCCTGGGCATTCTTGAACACTTTTCCTTCCCCATCAGTAAGGTTTAACTGATGCAGATAGGCCTTACTGGAATCCGCAATTTTTCGGTCCTTGATTTTATCATGAGACAACGACTGCTCCTTTCTCTGCTCAACCTTTTCTTTTTGCAGGCGCCATTCTCCTTTTTTGTTCATCTGAAAAACCAGATTTTCACTGAGGTTCTGAACATTCACCTGTCTGAATCCTCTAAAGTCCACCAGCTTTTCCAGCTCTTTTATCGAATCTTCAATGGAATAATTCTTAGTGATATCTTTCGTTTGATAACGATATACAAATGAAAGCATTAAGTCCTGTTTTATTAAAACAGGCTTTATATAGATATTTTTTAAATTAGCCTCTTCACCTCGGTAATTTCCTAAAGAAATTTTTTGCAGTTCTTTTCTTAAAAGCATCCCTTCCAGCTCACCTAAAAAATCCATGAATATAGTCATACCATTATTATTTCAGTACAAAGATAATCATTGCCTACAAACTAATTCAGCTAGGATGGTCAAATCAATGTTTAATGGTTGCCCAAGCAGCTAAATCAACCTCCATTTCCTAGGCTAATTGGCCCAATTTACGTACCTTTGGGCATGCTAAATCCTAAAATTAAAGCCGTATTTTTTGATATTGATGGAACCTTATTGAGTTTCAAGACCCACAAAGTACCTGAATCAACCATTGAAGCAATCAGATTACTTCAGACCCATGGCATCAAAACCATTCTTTCAACAGGTAGATCCATAAACAGTATTGATCATATCAAATTTTTGGATTTCGATGGATATATCACCTTTAATGGCGGTTATTGCCTTACCCATGATTTTGAAGTGCTATTCAAGCAGACCATTGCCAGTCAGGATATACAGTCCGTGATTGAGTATGCAAAGGAAAAACCCCTTAGTTTCTCCTTTATGTCTGAACAAGAGATTACCATTCATGATGTAACTCCTGAAATTGCCGGCATGTATGCCCACCTCAACCTACCAGTTCCAAAATTGGTCGACATGGAAAAGGTTGATATCCATAGTATTTTACAGACCAATATCTTCTTAGGGCCTGAGGAAGAAAAGCAGTTTATGGAAACCGTAATGCCGAATTCACTTGCTTCTAGATGGACTCCTCTTTTTGCCGATGTAAACCCAAAAGGCTTAAGTAAAAAGGTGGGGATTGACATATTCTGCAAGCATTTTGGTATTCCATTGGAAAACACAATGGCTTTCGGTGATGGTGGAAACGACATCAGCATGCTTAAACACGTTCAGCTAGGAGTCGCAATGGGGAATGCAAACCCAGAGGTAAAGGAAATCGCCAACTACGTCACAGATGATGTAGATAATGATGGAATCTGGAATGCGCTAAAATATTTTTCAGTTTTATAAAATACCAACTTCTAGGTATTGTGGCTTTCATTGTAGTTAAATATATTTGGACTATCAAAACCAAATGTTAACTCACAATGAAAAATAAAAATTCCCTTGGACTCGCGCTTCTGTCCATAACCTTCGCCCTATGCTTACTCCCATCCTTGACTTTAGCACAACAGAATACCGTAAAGTTCAATCTTTTACCCTTGGTTGGTAAAACTTTTGCTTTCGAATACGAACGCATGGTAGCTCCCAAAATGAGTGTTAATGCTAGTATTGGATTTAGAGGTAAATCATCCCTCCCCTTCAAAAAAACTATTGAAGAATTGATCGAAGATGAAAACTTTACCAATGATGCTACTTTAGACCATTTTACTTTCTCTCCCGAATTCAGATTCTATACAAGCAAAAATGGAGATGGTGGAAGAGGATTTTACGTAGGTCCTTTCTTCAAATATGGAAAGTACAACATCACAACCAATTATCCCTATGAAACTGACCAAGGAACCACAGAAACAGTTCCTCTTAAAGGTGGAATCGGAACTTGGGGCTTCGGTTTCGTTATTGGGTCTCAATTTAAACTTGCAAAATCAGTATTCATGGATCTTCGAATCCTTGGACCACATTATGGCGGCGCTAGCGGAACCATATCAGGAAAAATGGACCTTTCCCCTCAAGAGCAGCAATACCTAAGAGAAGAGCTTGAAAACTTACAGAATGATGTTGTAGATATTGAAACCACAGTAGATGCTCAAGGCGCCTCATTAAAAGCAAAAAGCCCCTGGGGAGGTATCCGCGCTGGTATCTCTATAGGATATAGATTTTAAGATAGACAACAGACAGAAGACATAAGACAAAAGACCTTATTTATCCATAAAAAAGAATAGAAATATTTATGGAAATGATGGAGGATAGCCAATAAGTTTTTAGAAAGTCAAAAGCGGGATCCTTAATATATTAAGGATCCCGCTTTTTTATAACTCTGATTCTGAACAAATAGTGAAGAATCTGTATGATTTTCATCCAAAAGGACCTGTCATGCTGTACCGAAGGTACAGGAACTTTACGCCAATGCAAACTTCCATAATTTCAATGTGGATTTTTGTGTTTTTCCGAGACTTTTCCTGCGCCAAGATTTAATCAGAATTGATATTATTTCGGTTTGTATGGAGCGGGCGTATGCAATACGCCCCTTCTATGTTGGGGACTTCCAAGCGACTTGTTGATCATAATCTTGGTACATCCTCTCATCCATTTAATCCTGGTTCTTTACCCAAATCTTGGTCTATCCTCTCATCCATTTAATCCTGGTTCTTTCCCCAAAATCTTGGCACATCCTCTCATCCATTTAATCCTGGTTCAAACATCAAAAAGAGCCTCTCTAAAAATTAGAAAGGCTCTTCATTATTAAATATTTCAAAACACCAATTAAAAAAATCTAATAGACTCCCTTACAATCGGCGAAATAAAAGATCTGTTGTCTTATGTCTTATGTCTATATTAAGAAAGCACCACGTCTTCCTTAGCCATTAAATAGCGCTCTGCTTCTAATGCAGACATACAACCAGTTCCTGCAGCTGTGATCGCTTGACGGAAAACATGGTCTTGAACATCTCCACAAGCAAAAACACCAGGGATATTGGTAGCCGTACTATCCGCTTTGGTTATCAAATAACCAGTTTCATCCATATCTAAGATCCCTTTGAACAACTCTGTATTTGGCTTATGACCGATAGCGACAAAGAATCCCGTAACATCTAGGTCTTGGAGATTTTTGCTTTCGTTATTGATCACTCGTACTCCGGTTACCACTTGACCATCTCCTAAAATCTCTACTGCTTCCGTATTATAAAGAACTTCAATGTTTGGCGTATTGTTCACACGATGAACCATTGCTTTAGAAGCGCGGAATTCATCACGACGAACCAACATATAAACCTTTCTACAAAGCTTAGCTAAGTAAGTTGCTTCTTCAGCGGCCGTATCTCCAGCTCCTACAATGGCAACATCTTGACCTTTGTAGAAAAATCCATCACATACAGCACAAGCCGAAACACCAAATCCGTTATATTTTTCTTCCGAATCCAATCCTAACCATTTCGCAGTTGCACCCGTAGCGATAATAACAGTTTCAGCCTCAACGGTCTTAACCCCATCAATCTCTACCTTATGAATTCCACCATCCGTTGAAAAATCAACATTCGTAGCATATCCAAAACGTACATCTGTTCCAAAACGCTCAGCTTGAGCACGTAAATCCTCCATCATTACCGGACCAGTGATTCCCTGTGGGTAACCCGGAAAATTATCAACTTCTGTAGTCTGGGTCAATTGTCCTCCCGGAACCATACCCGTATAAATAACAGGTTTTAAATCAGCACGTGCAGCGTAAATGGCAGCAGTGTATCCAGCAGGTCCTGATCCTATAATTAAACAGGAAATACGTTCAATCTCTTGTTCTTTATTCATCATAATATTGAATGGTTCTTTATTTTTTAAATTTATCTTGCAAGCCCTTTAACATATCATTGGTAATGGGTTTACTTGGCTCTGGTTTCCTTTCCGGTTTTTTAAAATCCTTACTTGGACTTGTTGCTTGGACCGGATTGTTTACCCTTGCCTCTCTTTTCTTGTTTTTATGCTCGTTCCAAATCCCTTCCAATACCTTCTTGGTATACAATGGGAAATCTCCATTTTGCATCCAAGCATAATAGCTCGGTTCAACATCAAAAACCTCAACAACTTTTTTCCCTTTGTGTTTTCCAAAGTTAATGCTTGCATCACCATCCGCATCATAGACCAAACGTCCGGCAAAATCCACCGGTTTGCTCAGGTTGGTAAATGAATGCAAAGCTTCAACGTCATTGACTACAGGTACAGAAACAACCCCATGCTTATCCTCATATTCTACATTTTCATATTTGGACAACTGTGCTTTCAAGACTTCATAGGTTGCTCTTACATCGGCCTCAGCAGTATGGGCATTGTCTAGGCTTTCATTGCAATAAAACTTATAAGCCGCCTTTAGCGTTCTCTGTTCCATCTGGTGAAAAATGTTCTGTACATCGACAAAGGACCTTCCCTCTAAAGAGAAGTCAACCCCTGCGCGTAAAAACTCTTCCATTAACATTGGAACATCAAACTTGTTTGAATTGTATCCTGCTAAATCCGCATCTCCAATAAAATCAGCAACTTCTTTCGCCCTCGCTTGGAAATTCGGCAAATCCTTTACGTCTTCATCATAAATCCCATGAAACATAGAAGACTCAGCCGGAATCGGAATCTCAGGGTTCACCTTCATTGTCAACGTCTCTTCTTTTCCACCTGGACTGACCTTCAATATGGAAAGCTCTACAATTCTATCACTTGACACTTGGACACCCGTAGTTTCCAAATCAAAAAATGCCAACGGGCGCTTTAAGTTTAACTCCATTTTCTATTTAATGTTATGCTAATGCAAATATGACAAAAATACAAAATCTATTGCTCACAATAGACCAATTAAACCAACAATAAGTGTTTTGAATGTAAAATCAATTATTTTTGAGCAACAAAAGAATGATCGCTCAATGTTTTCAGGAAAGCGATGATGTCTGCTTTCTCTTCTTCACTCATAGGTAACCTATTCCCATTTGCCTTAAAAATAGGATCTAAATTCTCTGCATACAAAACACCTTGATCCATATAATCTAATACGTCTTTTAACGTCTTAAATTGCCCAAAGCTCCCATAAGGCGCAGTAAATTCAATATTTCTCAACGAAGGTACCCGATAGCTCATCCAATCTTTAGGATCTCCCGTTACTCGTGCCCGTCCCGCCTCTTCTGTATCAGGGTTAATCGGGAAACCAATATTCCGAAAGCTCTGATCGGTAAACAGCCCTGTTCCATGGCAACTTTTACATTTCGCCTCAAACACTCTTAACCCTTTTTCCTCCGCCTCGGTAAATCGCTCCCTACCTTGATGAACAACCCTATCGTATTTACTATTTGCACTGATCAATGTATATTCAAATTGAACTAAACTTCTATAAATTCGGTCAGCAGTGATTTGTTCATCGCCAAATGCCTTCCTGAACATCTCTTTATAGGTAGGATCATCCCGAAGTTTAGCAATGACTTCCATGATCGAGGAATTCATCTCTTCATGGGTAATGATAGGCACCAAAGGCTGTTTCTCTAGTTGAAGGATATTACCATCCCAATTATAATGCCTCATAAAGGCCATGTTTTGGACAGCAGGCGTATTTCTTAGCCCAACTCGATTGTAAACCCCTATAGATTTAGGATTCTCATCCGCAAATGCCTTTTCAGTCTGATGGCAAGAAGCACAGGAAATCGTATTATTTCCGCTGAACCTTTTTTCATTGAAGAGCATCTTCCCAAGTTCCACTCCATATTTTGTAGGCTTATTCCCCTGAACCGAAGAATTCATCGCAGGAAAATCCAAAGGGATCTCCAAGGGTATTTCAGGATTGTCAAATGGAATTTCTTCAATTTCTTCCCTGTCTTGACAGGAACTCACAAATCCAAGCACAAGGAATAGGACGACTAACCATTTTATCTTTCTCATATGGAAAAAATAAAAGAAAGAGCCTTCCTTACTCTCGAATAAGAAAGGCTCTAATGTATTAATTTTCTACCTTGCTAATGGAGAACATACCTGAAAGGTCGCTACTTCCATTTCCACCTAAATTGTCAACGAATTTCACCATCTGCACAGCAGTATGGATATTCGGCGTAGCATTGTCACCCATTCCAGTACCCGTTGACAAGGTAATGGTATTGGTCTTTCCACTTAATAACTTATCAAAATCAGCATTGATGGTGATTTTTGGAGAAGTACGTCCTACAGTAGCTACTGAAGTCAGATTCAAAGAAATTTCTCTATAGGCATCTACTCCTTGGGTATAAGCTCCTTCTTTACCTTCAACTGTACTACCGGTATGGATAGACATCTTTTTATGGTCTGCTCCATAGAAACCTTCAAGTTTAGTAAAACGGTAGCCTGAACCCCACTCCCACATCATTTCGGTATCATTGGCACCTGCCGCTTTATAAAAGTTAGGGAACTTGGTTTCATCCAAGGTATTCAATTCCTGCTTTACACCCAGACCAAATTTGATTTGTTTGTACTCTCCTGAAGGGATATTGCTCAACACAAAATCTAAAGTCGTCGCTTTAGCTTGATTGATTACAGCAGCCCCTTTATCTAGATCATTAATGTTATATGGGATTTCCGTACCTTCTGCTTTGATCAAACGAATGTTACTGATTACATACTTGATTTCAGAGAACTGATGTACCTGTCCGGCAGCTGAAGTGTTTTGGCTTGCGGTACTGCTATTTGCATCACCAAGTACGATACTTTTCCCCTTAAAGGTATTATCAAAGTGTAAAGTAATATTATTGGCTACTGGATCAACATTATCCTTAGAACAGGACACGAACAAAGAAACAGCAAGCAAAGCAGCAATATATTTAATTGAATTTTTCATTAGATTAATTTCTTATTTATTTTTTAATTATTTTATTTTTACAACATTAACTTATCTTATATAAACTTAAACTATATACCAGATAGGCGGTGGTATAAAAATCTCCCTTAAGGGTTCCTTATAATAGACTTCTTGATAACCAGTGATTACTTCACTGCATTCCGAATCATAATCACTTAAAATAAATTCAAAATCTGTGGCAACGAGCATATCTACCCTAGGATAATTCTTGGGGGGTGCTGTTTCTGAATTTTCCTGATCTTCCAATTGTTTTTTCAAATGACAAAGTCCATGGCATTGCATCTCGGGCTTATTTTTGTTCTCGCAATAAGCCATTTCAATCTTTTCTTGGTTGAGCTTAAAGTGCATAACGATTATAGCCTGCTGAAAACCGACCAGCACAGACAATAACATCAATAAACCACTTATTACTCGAACCAACATCTTAGAAGCTTAATTTTATGGACGTAAAAATATTCCTTCCCATTCTTGGGATATTTCCCCAGTCTGCATAAGTGCTGTAATATTCATTGAATAGGTTTTCAGCTCCGACCTGAACCATGGCTGTATACTTCCCAAAGGTCAGGTTATAGTCTGCCGACACATTCCATACCTGATAGGCCGATGTGAGGTCTTCACCATACTCAGGGCTATAATTTCGCTGTTCCATGTCGCCATTTAGGGAGGTCTGAATTCCAAACTGCTTATACATGTAATGTATGGAAGTCTGATAGCTCAATGGCCTGATAAAAGGTAGGTTTCCGCCTCTTTCATCTGTTGCACGGGCATAGGTTACATTCCCTTTCCAATGCAGGTGTGGCAGGATATCATAATTAGCATTTAAACTTAAATTGAAAATCCTGGCATGATCTAAAGAGGTATATCCTTTTACTCCTACCGATTGGTAGTTCATTGGGCTCCCTAAGCTTAAGATCCTTCCTACGATATAGTTTTGAATGTAGAAATAGTTAACCTTTGCATCGATCCCCATTCTTTCTGTCTTGTAACCGGCACTCGCATTTCCTTCAAAGGATATTTCATTTTTCAGATCTGGATTACCGATATAATCGTAGCGATCAAAACTATTGTAGATATAATAACCATAACCTTCTGATACCGACGGCGCTCGCTGTCCATAACCTGTTCCCACAGAAAAATTAAACCTCTCAACGCTTAAGTCATAACTGGCATGTAAGCCTGGAAGGATCCTACTCTTTTCCTGAGGAGTACCTGGGTGAAAAATCCAGTTAAATTCCACATACTTGGAATGGTTATAGTTATAGCCCAATGATCCACCAAAATTCAATCTGCTATTTTCCGTAAAATCATAGGAATTGTTCATCGATACACTGGCAAATCTGCTAGTTACCCAAGGCCAACTGTAGGCAAACATGGTTTTCTTGCTACGATCCTGTGGATACATGGTCATTTCTGCAATCGATAGGTTCTGATAGGCATTCAATTGGATATCTGAACTGTACCGACCTTCTTTCATGTTCACACTAGACACCAGACCAAATGTATTGCTCCAGCCAGGCATATCCATATGAACAAGATTTTCCGGTCTTTTGGTATCGTCCATATAATGTTCGATGGCATTAAAATAGACTTTGGTATCCCAAACTTTAAATAGGCCCTCCTCAAACAATTGTTTATAGGCAACTGAAGTAATGATTGCCCTGGAAAGCCATAGGTCCATTGGTAAGGCAGGATAGCCTACATCATTGGCTTGGTCAAAGATTGCATCTACTCGGATGGATGAAAGATCACTGGTCTTATAGGCAAGTCCAAGTGAACTATTGAACTTCCGGTATTGCGAATGCTTGACCTCCTCATTATTCCCATCAAGATAATTGCCTGCTTTACGATAGGCAACACTTGCGTCCGCTACAAACTTATCGCTACTATAGGAAAGGTTGCCTAAGTTAAAGAATTGGTTATTGTTGAACTCAAAGCCACTTTGGTAAGAGCCTTTATAATATGAAACGCTATCAAATGCCGTACTTTTTCGCTTCAGATCAATGCTTCCAGAAACTGTGGCTCCATGCATGCTTCCTTCTTGACCAGATTTGATATCAATGGTTGACAGATTATTGCTCTCCACATAGGAAGTAATGGGATCCATTTTATCTGTACAGGCGCCAAAAATATGCATCCCGTCAATGGTAATGGTCGAACGTTCCGAGCTCATATTGTTCAGCATGGGCTCCCAAGCATAAGCTCCCCTCTTGATAAAACTGATCTTATCTGATGAGGCTAGGAATTCATCCACCGAAACAGCCATTTTCATTTCCGTCTCAATCTTCCGTTTCCGAACCCCCTTTACTTTAACCTCTTCAATCTTTTGAACCGTATCTTGTTTATTCCTTAATGTATCCTGTGCTTGAGATTGTAGGGAAATAAGGATAAGCACAAGGATGGAAATGATTTTACGCATAGCTTTTAGAATAATATATCAATGAACAGTTCACTTTTTTTACCTTCCACACCCGGTGTAAAATCCTTTGGAACCTCAGTTCCCTTAAGTATTTTTCCGTTTTGGTTCATGAAAATGAAATTCAAGGTCCAATTTCCGGTCATGGTATAGTTTACTACGCCATGATAAAAACCGTCTTCCCCTTGAACTAAGTCCTTATTATTTGGCGAGGAATGGTTTCCCATGGAAGGTTCAGGCATCCTAGGATCCAATTTCAAGGTAAAACCTTTGACTTCAGAATAATTGAACTGACTTGGATCAGGAAACTCTGTCTTTGAGGGAGTCAAAGGTTTATTGTACTTGTACACTGCTGCCAACAAGTTGTTTTCAGCTACTTTTGGAGACCGAGGCCCCAAGAGTGCAATAAAATATTGTTCATTGTCATTTCCGAAAAAGGAAACCATGTTCAGGTTTTTATTGGTCTGTTCTTTTACTGTAATCGGTTCCTTGATCAGCAATTCTTGCATTCCAACGTTCATCCTGATATACAGGTCCCATTTATTTTCATTACTGCTGAGCTCTGTAAATACAGCGAAGGCAGCATAGAACTTCTCCGCTGAATTATATGTCAATTGATAGCGATGAGGACATGACACTTGTTTACCCTCTATCCCTGTCATAATCGGTAAAAAGCCAAGCGATGCAGCATTGACATCTGCATTGCTTTGTATATTGAAAACTCTGATCTTAAGCTCATTATACCCTTTGGTCAAAGTACCATTCAAAGCCTCTACACTTACTTTATAGCCATTTTTTTCAAAGGAATAGGCTTCCTTAAATTCCAGTTTTTCAGGTTCTTCTGTGCCAATTTCAGCTTCATAATCTGTTTTTTCTTTTGTACAGGATATGAATAATAGGCACAGCGAAATAATCATTATTATTTTCTGCATTATTAAATAGGTATTGCTGTTTTAAAAATGAAATGAAGGGCAGTAAGAGGGAATTCAGAAAAATTGCACAAAGACTAACAAATGCATCATGCGCATGAGCATCAATTTTAATAAAATTCCATAAAGGGCTGTCCTACTGCTAAGGATTAAGCAATTGGGGGACGGAAAAGCGGATTGCTGAATTCAAATCTATATTCAGAGATGTAAATTGGAAGAGGCTTTTCAACAGGCTCTTCAACCGTAATAGGTTTGATCAACGTACTGAATTCTTTATGAACATAATGCGAACTATATTCATAGACCACGAAATTCTTTTTGGATTCTTTTTTCTCTTTGTCTCTGATCTTTTGCATCAACACACACTGACCATTACAATGTAAATCTGGGCGACTCTTGTTGATACAGTTGGCAATGTAGTCCGGAAGATGAATCTCATACTCCATAGTCATGATACTGCGATAAAAAGATTGCAGTGTCAAACTCACTAATAGGATATATGTAAAGAAGAGTTTCAAATCTGGACTATTGTCTTTAGCAAATATGCCCCAAATATAAGGAAAGATTCTATCATAATAATAAAATTGAGGTATTATTTTATAGTATTTGAACCTAATCTTGGTCTATCCTCCCATCCCATTCATCCTGGTTCAAAACCTTCCCTATCACAAAAAAAGAGCAATTCTCATTGCTCTTCCCTATTTCATATCTTCAGGATATAACTATCCCAATACTGATTTCAATTTATCAATTTGAAAATCAACTAACTTCTGTAATGGACCAGAAGCCATCATTTTCATCATCATATTCAAACCTGCTTCGATCACGAATGTAGCACTGGTACTGTTATCGGAAGAAGGTTCCAATTTCCAACGTAATGTCAAAGGAAATGGTGCTTCTTCAATCGGCACACTTACCAATTCTTTGTTCTCTAATCTTTCACTGATACGTAGGGACAATTTAGCCATATTCTTGATGGTAAATCTTGCCTCATCGGCTGTTGAGCTCCAGTTAACGATGTTTTCTGGCATTAACTGCTCGTGATTGTTCATATCCGAAAGAAAATTATAAACCTCAGAAACGGGTTTATTGATTTCTACAGTGTTTTGAATAATAGTCATAGTTTATAATTCTGGGTTCCAGTTTGCTGGATCAATTTTCCATTTCTCCAAAAGTTCAATATCCGATTCCAAGATATAGCTATTAGAAGCGGCAACATGAATTAGGGCATCGTAGTTACACAAACTGTGGAAAGTGCATTTTGCTTCTTCAAAGTTTTTGCGTGCAACTTCTAGTCCGTAAGTAAAGATTGAAACCAATCCCACAACGTTACAACCTGCATCACGCAATGCTTTTACGGCTTGCAAACTGCTATTTCCGGTAGATACCAAATCCTCAATGACAACAACACGCTGACCACTGATAACTTCACCCTCAATCAGGTTCTGACGACCATGATCCTTTGCACTGCTGCGTACATATGAAAAAGGTAAGCCTAAATCTTGCGCAACTAATACTCCTTGAGGGATCCCTGCAGTCGCTACTCCCGATATCATATCAACTGAACCAAACTCCTCTTGAATCAATTGTGACAACTTTTGACGGATGTATGTACGGATAGCTGGATGCGATAACGCAACGCGATTATCACAATAAATTGGTGACTTCCATCCAGACGCCCAAGTAAAAGGGTTTTTAGGTTGTAATTTTATTGCTTTAATTTGCAATAAGGATTCAGCAACTTTTTGTTCAACCTCATTTAAATAATTCATGGCACAAATTTATAAAATTTATATGAACCAATCTCTGTTAATTTTGGCAGATTTTACCCCTCATATTAAAGAAAACGTTCAAACAATTGGTTTACAAGACATTGATCTGGAAAAACTTTTCAACGACTCCGCTCACAGCACAGATAAATCTGTGTACCTATACATACACCCTAATATCAGAAAAGTTTTTAAAAAGATATTATCTACAACCCGTATCGTTAAAGCTGCTGGTGGATTAGTGACAAATGGTAATGGTGAATACCTATTCATACATCGCCTTGGAAAGTGGGACTTGCCTAAAGGTAAGGTCGAAGAAGGTGAAAAAATGAAAGATGCCGCCCTCAGGGAAGTCGAAGAAGAGTGCGGAATTGAAGTCGATTACCTAGGTAAAAAGGTGGCAACAACCTACCATACCTATTATATGCGCAATAAATTCGTACTGAAACAGACTAAATGGTACCAAATGGGTGTTAACAAAATCCCTAAACTGACACCTCAACTCGAAGAAGATATCGATCAGGCGGAATGGTTAAAATCCTCGGAACTGAAAAAGGTTAAGGAAAACACCTACCCTCTGATCTTGGAAATCGTGGAAACAATCAAAAAATAAACAGAAAGGGAGCTTAAATTCAGCTCCCTTTCCAATTTTTTTGATATTCCTATCCAAAAAACTTTTCTGGATCGAAACCGTATTGTTTCAAGACATCTGCAGGTACGCCATTCCAAACTCCTGGTTTGTTACCTACGTATCCTATGTCCTTCACGCCCATTTCACTGGTAAAGAATCCCGTTGAAGTCAGGTCACGCATCAAGGAAAAGAAGGCTACTCCTTGGGCCATTTCTGGTTTAGCTTTTTGCGGGTAGGCAATTTCATCAACCATCGCAATCTGCTGTTCCTTCTTACATTTTACAAATGCATTTCCATACGTTTTTTGACATTGTACATCAAGCCATTTCAAGCCTCCACGTAAAGGAGTTTGATAGCTCGGGATATCCTTGGACATAAACTCGATAAAGGCCGGTACACCAGCCTCTGAGGCACTACCTGAAACATCATCTTTTGGAATAATGATATCCGCCAATACCGTGATGGTCGCCATTTCATGATCCGTAAAGAACTTCTCAGCCATTAAGGCTTCTGTACGTTTATATTCAAATTCCTGAACCCCAGGTAATTTTTCCGAACTGCCAGTGGCAGCTTTTCCTGCTTGCCCCGAGCTTTTGTCATCTTTACAGGATGCGGCCAATACACCAGATCCTGCTGCAAGTAGCCCTAAGGCTTTAAGTGAATCTCTTCTATTCATCGCTTTTGGGTTATGCTAATTTTTTGTTTTCTTCTAAAATATATTCTGCTGTACGCATCGACAAGGCCAAGATGGTCCAAGTCAAGTTTTTATCGCCCTGTTGAACAAATGGTCCAGCATCCACCACATATACATTCTTACAGTCATGCGCCTGCCCCCATTTATTCAAAACTGAAGACTTAGGGTCATTCCCCATTCTGGTTGTTCCGCCTTCATGGATGATCTTTCCTGGAGCCTCTAGACCATATAAGGTATCAGCACCTGGAATATTGGAGGTAATGATTGCTCCCATCTCATGCATGATCGATTGGAAAGTATCTTGCATATGCTTCGCCTGTGCAATTTCCTCATTGGCCCATTTATAATGGAACCGCAAAACTGGAATACCAAACTTATCGACCTTGCTTGGATCAATTTCACAATAGTTGTCTTTCCTCGCCAAAGCTGTACCCCGACCTGCCATTCCCACGTTTGCCCCGTAGAAACGACGGTAATCGTTTTTCAACCCTGCGCCATAACCTCCCATATCTTTTTTAGCACCATCTGCTCCTGGAACCATTCCGTTTACATTAGGTACCCAGTTCATAAATCCGTAGGATGGCATATGTAAACCGCCACCATACTCAATATGATAACCTCTAGGGAAATTCAATTTCTTATTGTCTTCCCACCAAGGAGAATAGATATGCACACTTCCGGTACCATCTTCGTTATAGCGTTTTCTATCCAAAAGTTCAGGGATAAATCCGCCTAAACTTGCCCCCGTAGAGTCATGTAAATATTTCCCAACAAGTCCACTGCTGTTTCCAATTCCACCTGGATGCGCCTTAGATTTTGAATTCAACAAGAGTCTGGCACTTTCACAGGCACTTGCACCAAGGATCACTTTCTTACCTTTTACGGAATACTCCTGAAGGTCTGTAGTGTTCACGTATGACACTCCTATTGCCAATCCTTCGTCATTGGTCAACACCTCACGAACCATGGCATTGTCAATCACTTTCAAATTACCGGTCTTCATTGCGGGAATAACCAAACATGAAGAAGAGGAGAAATCCCCGTATACCTTACATGATCGACCACATTGCCCACAATAGAAACAGGTTCCCCTACCCTTAATTTCTGGTGACGCCTCTGTTAAAACCGCACCACGACCAGGAATAACAGGAACACCGGCTTTTTTAGCACCTTTATGAATGAACAATTCATTCAATCTTGGCTTAGGTGGTTTCATAAAGATCCCATCCGGTTCATTATGTATACCTTCTACCGTACCATAAATACCGATCATACGGTCTACACGGTCGTAATAAGGTTTAACCTCATCATAAGTAATAGGCCAGGCATCGGTAAGGCCATCTGTAGGTTGGAAGTCATCCGGTCCCATACGTAAGGAAATCCTTCCCCAGTGATTAGTTCTTCCACCTAACATCCTTGCACGGAACCATTCAAATTCTGTTCCTGCCACTTTGCTATAAGGCTCTCCTTCTAATTGCCAACCGCCATAAGCCGCATCAAAATCACCAAAAGGCCTTGTGACACCTGCCCCACGTCGTGGAGACTCCCATGGCCAGCGCATTTGCAATGCATCCTTTGCAGGATCAAAAAATGGCCCCGCTTCAAGCATCAGGACTTTTAGCCCTGCATTTGCCAAAATATATCCAGCCATACCGCCGCCAGCTCCTGACCCCACTACAATGGCATCAAAAACCTCAGGGTTTTCATTAATTTGAAAAACACTCATAAACTTTTGTGATCTTGATTTAAATTCGGTTTAAATGATAGCATATTCTTGCTTATACTATTTAGCAACACTAAATATAGCAATTCTATCGCCTATTCCAAGTATCAATGGATAAAATTTTTGATACGTATTGATCAATTATTTTTCCTAGATGAATATTTTTACCCATAAAAATCCAAGCGGGATTGGCGAATCCATGCCCACAAATACAAGAATTCTAAAGGGCAATTTATCCCGACCTTATTCAGGATTCATTCGAGACATATTCGGGAACCGTTCAAATATTTCTACAGTATAAATGCAGATTCACCTTAAACATTTAGCGAATTTTCGGAATGTGTCTCGAATAAGGTCTAAATAAATCTTCAGTATAACATGGGGGGCAAGAATTTTGGCTACAAAAAAGATGTTGATGAAATGGGAACAAAAACGCCTAGGAAAACTTTGAATTTTTCACCAAGGCTAATGAATGCTCCCCTTTATTGAAGCAAGATACAAAGTTTTAGGGAATCGTTTTTAAGACAGGCCTGCTCAACAAATAAAAAGGGACTGAATTTCTTCAGTCCCTAAAAAAAAAATATTTATCGGTACATTTCTTCTCTTTGAGCTTTTACAGCTTCAGAATTAATGTATTCATCGTAAGTCATCAACTTATCAATAATGCCATTTGGCGTAAGTTCAATGATACGGTTAGCAACAGTTTGTGTCAACTCGTGATCTCGTGATGTAAACAGAACCGATCCTTTGAAATCATTGATACCGTTGTTCAATGCAGTAATCGATTCCAGGTCCAAGTGGTTGGTTGGTTCATCGAAAATCAAGAAGTTTGCCCCTTGAAGCATCATTCTAGAGAACATACAGCGCATTTTTTCACCTCCAGAAAGCACAGAACACTTCTTAAGTACTTCTTCTCCTGAGAAAAGCATCTTACCCAAGAAACCACGGATAAACTGCTCATCTGCATCAGGTTTAGTGGTATAATCTCTCAACCAGTCTACCAAGTTATCTGTTTTCCCTTCGAAGAATTCAGCATTATCGATTGGCATATCTGCAGGAGTAATGGTTACACCCCATTTAAATTCACCAACATAATCCTTATCACGTCCAGAAAGAACATCATAGAATGCAGAAGTGATCAAGTTATTCTCTGCTAATACAGCGATCTTATCACCTTTATTGACCATAAAGCTGATATTCTTGAAATATACTTCGCCATTTACGGTCTTGCCTAAGTTTTCAACCGTCAGGATTTGATCCCCTGGATCTCTGTCCATCATATTGAACATAATCGCAGGATACTTTCTGTTTGATGGTTTGATATCCTCAATATTGATCTTGTCCAAAGCTTTCTTACGGGAAGTCGCCTGTTTGGATTTAGAAGCATTGGCCGAGAAGCGACGGATAAATTCCTGTAATTCCTTCACCTTATCTTCCATTTTCTTGTTTTGGTCAGCACGTTGTTTCAATGCCAATTGCGACGACTCATACCAGAACGTATAGTTACCGGAGTAGATAGTCATCTTACCAAAGTCGATATCGACGATATGGGTACAGACAGCATCTAAGAAGTGACGGTCGTGGGAAACAACCAATACGATCGCTTCATAGCTAGCAAGGAAGTCCTCTAACCAAGCGATGGTATTAATATCCAAGTCGTTGGTAGGCTCATCCAGGATTAAGATATCTGGATTACCAAATAAAGCCTGTGCCAAAAGGACACGAACTTTTTCATTACCATCCAACTCCTTAACTAATTTATAGTGAAGTTCTTCTTTAATTCCAAGGTTGCTCAGAAGGGTCGCTGCATTACTTTCAGCATTCCAACCATCCATCTCAGCAAAAAGGCTTTCCAATTCACCAGCTCTTTCACCATCAGCATCGGAGAAATCTTCTTTCATGTAGATTTCATCCTTTTCTTTCATCACCTTATATAGCTCTTGGTTACCCATCATTACCGTTTCGATAACAGAGAACTCATCAAATGCGTAGTGGTTCTGATTTAATACAGACATCCTCTCCCCCGGAGTGAAGGCTACTGATCCAGAAGTAGGATCTACTTCTCCAGAGATGATTTTTAAAAAAGTCGATTTTCCGGCACCATTCGCTCCAATAATACCGTAACAGTTTCCAGGAGTGAACTTTAAGTTGACATCTTCGAATAGGACACGTTTGCCATAACGAAGAGATAAATTCGAAACGTTAATCATGTCGCAAAGATACAGTTATTTATTGAGTTTGGGAAGGTAGTAAGCTGTCCTTTTTATCCCTTGATTCTGCACAATTTTCTAGAAATAATCTTAGTTTCATTTTGTTTCATGAACATTACAAAACAGTAGGTTAATTTTCTTAAAAATATTTAATAAACACCCTTTAAACCTTTCAAACCAGATGTAGTCAATACGATATACTTTAACAATTATTAATTATTTTAACATGAAAGCAGTATTTTTAATTGCCTTAGCATCTATTGTTTTATTCACAAGCTCATGCGGAACTATTTTTACGGGGACCAAGCAAGATGTCTTGATCAAATCTTATCCCAGTGGTGCTAAAATCCAAGTGGACGGGGTAGATCGAGGTGTCACTCCTGCCACTGTTTCCTTGAAGAAAGGATTTAATGGTCCAGTCATTACGTTAACCAAGGACGGCTATGAAAAGTACCAGTTCAATCCTGAAACTACTTTTAATACAGTTTCCATTTTGAACCTACTGGGCATGGTAGGTTGGGCCATCGATGCTGCAACTGGGGCAATGATGAAATATGACCCTAAATTCTATGAACTAGAATTGAAACCAGCAAATCAATAATTTTTAGATTTATCGAAAAAATGCCATGTTTTATTAAGCATGGCATTTTTTTATAGTCTTTCCAATTCAGCAGAGAGGGCTTTTAAATCCTGTTTCATCAAATTGATATTCGACTCCAACTGATCATACATATCTGCTCTGTTTTCCAACTGTTCGCTTGTATACTCTCCCCCTTCTCCAAAATAGAGTTCCAACATTTCTTTTTCAGATGATTTGGTAATTTGCCCGAAACTACTCCATTTCTGAACAATCTGTTCTCTTAGTGAAGTCTTGATCCCATTTTCAGGACTGGCGTAATTTAAATAATACCAAACTGCAGCGGGAAAGTTTTTCGAGGTTGCTGCTCCAAACCACACATCCCTCAAGGCATTTCTTTTATGGAAAAAATCTGTCTTTTCATCATTCAACAACATCATCACCCCAAAGGTGGCCTCAGCAACACCCGTTGAGATACCAACGACATGGCTAGCCCCCTCATCCTTGACCACACCTTCGGTCAAGATCGCACCCAAGGCACCGACTACGATGGCGGCAACAGTCAGTTTGGACTCTTTTCCTTGGATCTTTCCTTCGAGGTAATTGGCCACTTGGCTGGTCCGCTCCTCCTCACAGTCCATTTCAGAAGAAATGGCTGAAATTTCAAGTGAAGAGCTGTTGATCTTTTGATCGATAGCCTGTTTCAGTTCCAATAGTTCCAGTCTATAGCTGAGATCCTCAGGTTTAGGATTTTGTTTTAGCTCAGCATATTTAGAAACGGTCTTTAGAATACCTATGGCATTAGCCATATTTAGGCTACTGAAAGTCAATTTATTCGCCAACAATGGGGATACGTTCTGTTCATGGAGAGGAATAGGAAGGCTATCTACCTCATATTCATACACATTTTGCTGATTGCAATTGCTATGGTGCAGTAGATCTCTAATTTCAATGTTTTTGACTGAAGCGCAGGAATTCAGGAAAATAATTCCGGAAAACAGAATGAATATGGAATTTAACCTTAACATCATATTTTGGAGCAAATAATAGTCGTGTAATAATTAGACAATATTCTAGCTTGAAATCCATAATTCCAAGGGAATTTGAAAATTTTCGTCAAATGACAAGCTATTAACCTCAGGTACTGCGGAAGAATTCTTCCGAAAATCTTCAAATAATTAATTTGTGAGATTTTCTAAAAAAACCTTTACTTTACACAATAATTAATGGCTAATAACTATTTAAACCAAATTAATGGATAATATTATCTCCTCGATCTCCAATCTAGTATGGAGTGAAGTTTTAATTTATTTGTGCTTATGCACAGGGCTTTACTTCTCCATTCGTACAGGATTCCTTCAAGTTACTTATTTAAAAGACATGCTAAGGTTGCTCTTCGCCAAGAAGAAATCAGATGAAGGCATCTCATCCTTTCAGGCCTTTGCCTTGGCAATTTCTGGTCGTGTCGGAACTGGAAATATCATTGGCGTAGCAACTGCAATATTCTATGGTGGCCCTGGTGCAGTATTCTGGATGTGGGTCATTGCCTTTTTAGGTTCAGCCTCAGCTTTCGTAGAAGCGACTTTAGGTCAATTGTACAAACAGAAAGAAGGCAATGAATTTAGAGGCGGTCCTGCTTTCTATATCGAAAAAGGACTAGGGGTTAAATGGTACGCAGCAATATTTGCTATTCTAACCATTGTAAGTGCTGGTTTACTGCTTCCCGGTGTGCAAAGTAATGCAATCGCTTCCTCAGCTTTCAACGCTTATCAAATCCCTCCTGCCTACACAGGAATTGCTATTGTAGGATTATTGGTCCTCATTATTTTCGGAGGAGTAAAACGTCTGGGTTCTGTAGCGGAGTTTGTTGTTCCATTTATGGCAGGTGGATATATCTTAATGACCTTAATTATCATTGGAATTAACTTCCAACAAATACCTGAAGTATTTGGACTTATCTTTAAAAGTGCTTTTAGTTTAGATGCGACTTTTGGAGGTATAATCGGTATGGCTATCGCTTGGGGGGTTAAGCGCGGAATCTACTCCAACGAAGCTGGACAAGGTACTGCTCCTCACGCAGCAGCAGCGGCCGATGTATCCCATCCTGCTCAACAAGGTTTGGTTCAGGCATTTTCTGTATATGTGGACACCTTATTTGTCTGTACTGCAACTGCTTTGATGATCTTATTTACAGGAATGTACAATGTAACAAATGTGGATGCTGCAGGGCAACCGACCACACTACTCGTGGAAAACTTACCCAATGTAGATTATAATGGATTTACCCAAGCCGCCGTATCCCATCATTTCCCTGGATTTGGAAATGGATTCGTCGCTATTGCGCTCTTCTTCTTTGCGTTTACAACGATTATGGCCTATTTCTATTATGCAGATACCAACGTAGCTTATCTCGTAAAAAGTGAGAAAACAAGAAAAATCCTCGGTTGGATATTTAAGATTGTTTTTTTAAGTACCGTTTATTTTGGAACAGTTAGAACAGCTGATACAGCATGGGCAATCGGTGATATCGGCGTAGGTTTAATGGCCTGGACCAACATTATTGCCATTTTATTATTGAGCAAACCCGCCATGAAGGTTTGGAAAGACTATAAAATCAAAAGAAAACAAGGAATTGAAGATCCTTCTTTTGATCCTAAGGCTATCGGAATAAAAAATGCGGATTTCTGGGAAAACAAAGAGGATTAAAATACCAGTGATATGAACAAAAAAGCGAGATTTGATGGCGTTATCAAATCTCGCTTTTTTGTTAATGAATCCCGAAGCAGGTAGTAGCAAACACTAAAACGAATGCCACTAATAACAACAGAATTAAAGTTGTCAATGGGGTTCTTTTCATTTCAATTGTTTTATGTTTATTCTGGTGATTGTAACTAAAGTTACACATTATTTCCTATTAGCAAAGCATCAAGGCTTTGAAAATCAGTTTATATGGCTAAAAATATGTCCAAATATAGCTTCATAAGGGAATCTCTATCCATGAAAGGTTTGATTGTCTGAATAATATGCTAATTTTGGGAAATTTTTTCATTTAATCTAAGCTTATGACTAAAGGCAATATTTGGGCCTTGTTACCACTCATCTTGTTTGTCGTGATTTACTTCGCAGGATCATTTATATTAGGTGATTTCTATGCCTTACCTGTTTTAGTAGTCTTTGTACTTTGTCTTTTCGTCGCCTTTTTTCAATTTCCTAAAAGAGCTTTTAATGAAAAATTAGCACATTTTGCGCAAGGAGCCGGAAATGAGAACATCTTGATCATGATCTTGATTTTCCTACTTGCTGGGGCATTCGGCGAAGTATCCAAAAATATAGGTGCCATCTCCTCCACCATCAACTTTGCCTTAACCTATATCCCTGCACAATATGTCATATCAGGTCTCTTTTTAGTTTCCTGTTTTATATCCACCTCATTAGGTACATCTGTTGGGACTATTGTAGCCCTTGCACCTATTGCAGTTGGTTTGGATGAAAATATCAGTGGGATCATGCCTATTGCCTTGGCAGCGGTAATCGGAGGCTCCATGTTTGGAGATAACCTTTCCTTTATCTCCGATACCACCATTGCAGCCACCAGAACGCAGGGCGTCGGGATGAAAGAAAAATTTAAAGTGAATTTTAAAATGGTGCTGCCGGTTGCTATTATCGTAATGATCATCTATGCATTCCAAGGCAACCAAATGCTACATGATAGCTCAAATATGAATGTAGGGGATTTTGAACTGATCAAAATCCTTCCATATGTCTTGGTCTTTATCCTCGCTTTATCTGGGCTAAACGTGATATGGACCTTAGGAATCGGTATTTTAAGTGCTGCAATCATTGGCTTAAGCACTGGTTCCATTGATTTCCTGACGGTTTTAAAATCCATTAATGATGGTTTTGCGGGCATGTTTGAATTAAGTATCCTTTGTTTGATCATCGGTGGTGTAGTTGGTATCATCAGGTTAAATGGTGGAATAGATTATCTATTGAATACGGTAACCAAACGCATTAATTCCAAGAAAAGGGCGGAGCTAAGCATCGCTTTTTTGGTTAGTTTGGTCAACCTAGCTATTGCTAATAACACGATCACCATTGTAATCGTAGGACCAATTGCAAAGGATATCTCAGATGAAAATGGTCTGGAAGGAAGTCGAGTTGCCAGTATATTGGATACGATTTCCTGTTTTATCCAAGGTTTAGTTCCTTATGGAGCGCAGATCCTTGCGGCAATGGCTGCGGCAAATGTGGTTCTTTCTGAAGAAGGAAGAGCATTACTTTCCCCGATTGATGTGATGCAATATTTGTATTATCCATTCTTGATGGGTATTGTGGCTTTCATGTTCATTATCTTCAGGAAGGAAAAACCACAGGTTCAGACGGCATAATCCTTAGACCATACTATTACAACATCCTGCCTTTCATGTCCAATTTCTTGATCAGATTGGATTTTACGATGGCATATAAGCTATCTTTTGCTTCTGCAAAAGATATTCCATAGCGCCTGGATTTAGGATGTAGCTCATCAGGAAATCTCGCCAATAAGGCATCATAATATTCATCAAGTGCTGTTTGATCCGGCATTTCATATTGAATCCTGATCTGGAACCTTCTGATCAAGGCCGTATCGATAATGTTTACATGGTTGGTTGCACAGATCAGCAATACATCTGCTGGTAAATAGTCAATCTGCTGGATAATGGAATTGACCAAGCGACGCATTTCCCCAACATCATTATCATCGTCACCCCTCGCCTTACCCAATTGGTCAAATTCATCCAAAAACAATACGGCTTTATCTCGTGCTGCACGATCAAATACCTGCTTTACATTTTGGGAGGTTTCTCCTATCCTGGAGTTGATCACATTACTCAGGTTCAGGATAATCAGTGGTTTTCCAAGGCTGTTTGCTATGGCCTTGGCGGTGGTAGTTTTACCGCAACCTGAATGACCAAACAAGAGGACTTTATTACTGACTGGTAGACCGTACTCATTTAACTCTTCAAAATAGCGATGCTCTTTAATAAGTTGATCGATCTTTGAACGGTTTTCTCCACTCAAGAAAACATCATCAAGTAATACAAGGTCTTTATCCTTAATAATAAGGTCCTGAATATTCATAATTTCCTACTACTGTTTAGACGGTAAAGATAAGGCTTAAATGGATATTTGCGGCAATAAAAAGCCGCTCAATTCAGTTGAACGGCTTATTCATTAAACCTCTTTTCGGTTATTCCCGAAATCGGTATCCAATAACTTGTAATTCGGATCGACTCCAACCTCTACAGGCTTTTTATCTACAGTAATCTTAATATTATTATTGATCTTATCGATCTTTACTTTTTTCAGGTATAGTATATTATCTACTTTATACCCATTCTTTTCTACAGGTTCTCCTAACACAGCTACTTCCACATAATCTTTCAAAGGCAAGGATTGAATTGTTTTCTTGCCATTCTTGTGGGCTAATGCGGTTCCTTTCGTATCCTCATAGCTCTTTTTACCTAAAGGATCAGTTCTATATTTGGAAACCTGAAAATTAATTTCTACTTCATATTTTCCGTTTGCCAGTTTTTTGACCTTGGCGTCCTTGACCTCATTGTCGTAGATTGTTACGGTTTCAAACATATCTTTGATCAAATATTGCAAGGAATCGGGAACTACAGGTCTAAGCATATTTACAAACTCAATGGAGGTGGTATATGGAGGGTTCTGGAATTTTACTTTATTGTTATAGCTTTTAAGGAATTCGTTGAACTTCTTTTCTCCCAGATAATCGCTCATCGCATACATCACCAAAGAACCTTTGTTATAATGGATATAGCCTTGGTTTTCATTGAACATGAGCGGATTTTCACGAATCATTTCTTGAGATCTGCCCAATAGGTATTGGTCTAATGCATCTTTCAGGAACCTGAACATCTGTTCTTTCCCATAGGTATGTTCTAAGACTTTCAGCGAGCTGTATTCTGCTAACGACTCAGACATCATGGTTGTCCCTTGGGTATTGGCACCGATCACTTGATGGGCCCACCATTGATGGGCAAACTCATGGGCTATCACCGAATATGGATAATCTACTGCATCTGGATCATCTTCATCCACTTTGGCAATGAAGCCAATACCTTCGGAAAATGGTACCGTATTGGCAAAAGCCTGCGCAAAGGTCCCCATGGCAACTGGAAACTCAATGACACGCATTTGATCGAATTGATAAGGTTCATAATTGGATTCATAATAATCCAAAGACTTCTTCATGGATGCCATCATCCTATCAAGGTTATACTCATGCCCCTTATGGTAATAGATCTCTAAATCCACTCCATTATGCTTTTCTTTTTTGGTTTCATAGCGAGCTGACATGAAAGAATAGAAATTCAAGATTGGCGTATTCATTTTATAATGGAAATACCGTTTATCTCCGCTCTTCCATTCTTTTTGCAAATAACCAGGAGCAATGGCAATCTGATCCATGTTCGTGCTCACAATGGATTCATAATTGATCCAATCTGCATCATTGGAAATATAGTTGTTTCCTAGTTTGCTCGAATCTCTAGGGTCTGCCATTCTGTTTTTATCAGGAAGGCCATATTTCTTACGGACCCGATTATCGGAAAGCTCCGCAGCATTAGAATAACTTAGGGTTGGAAACATCATATTGTTCAGGAATGTCCCATTTTCCATTACAGGGGAACGATCAAACAAGAAACCGTTCTCCTTATTCTTAACGTTATAATCAATCCGCAAGGTATCACCTGGGTTTAAGGGTTTTGCTAAGGTATAGATATCAACTGCCAAAGCACTGTCTCTTAAGAACAACTTGGCATCCTGTTCAAATATAATTTCGATGTGGTTAGCATCGCTTTTATTCATGAAGATGGTATCTATAGGCTCCGTAGTTTTATTTAAATAGGTGAAAGAGGCCTCTGCTTTAAAACTTCTGTTTTTAGGATCTAAATCTAAAAGAACATATACATCAGTCAATCTAGGAATCGCCCTATCCTCATACTTTTTGTATTTCTTTTCATAATCGACTACCTGCAGCTCTCTTTCAAGAACACTGTAACGAGGCTGTTTTATATTATTTTCTACGTAGATGGCATAGCCTAAGCCAATAAAGCCAGCAAAAGCGAGCAGCATAGGAATGATCAATGCGGGTTTGGATCGCTTAAAGAAAAGACTGATTTTCTCTTTAAGATTGGAAACAATTCCACGTCTCCAGAACAGCAAGGTCAAGCCGAATAGTCCCAGTCCAAAAAGGATCCAATAAATTCGATAATAGATAAAATGGCGGATATCGGCATATCCATTCATGTCCGAATATCGGAACGAGGGTCCCTCCCCTGGTTTGAATATAGCTTGTTCGATTCCAATCTTGGTCAATAGCGGAATGGCAAAGAACAAAATCAAGCAAACAATAAATCCGATAAAATAATTCTTGAAGAAATTATGGATGAATAAGGACAATAAGATCAGGAAAAGGAACTTTAAAGGATACAGAATGAACAATTCATAGGCATAATGACCTAGCTCGAAGTTATAGAAACCTTTATAGGCCTGATATACAACACCATTGATCAAACAAACTAATAGGACCAAGTACACTAATTTTAACATGGCCAATGCTTTTGAAAGTAATAGCACCCAGTTAGGAACTGCAGTGGCTTCAATCAAAAGAAACATATTGGTCTGTCTAGACCTTTGTATCAGCATACCAGCAAATAGGAAGATCATGATATTCAAAAAGAAGGTATAGATGCTCCCCATGGCGACGAGGACTTGCCAGGTTACCGGATAGGTATGGGTTCCAAACAATTCGCCGGAAACTGAAATCACGATCAAAACAAACAAAAAGGCTATGCAGAGTAGGATGATAAATGTCCAGTTCTTGATCAGGAATTTAAAATCGGCATTGGATAGGTTCCAGCTCAACTTGAGGTTAGCAAAGAAGCTATAGTCTTTTTTTACTGTTGGTAGTGCAATTTTTAAGATGCTTCCAAAGTTATCTTTAGTCATCCTTGCAGAATCTTTGGATTTCTTAAAGGAAATACCGAGCTGAGAGAAGCTGAACTTAAAGTACACCAATCCAAAAAACAAAAGTGAAATACCCAACCAGATCAACCTGTTGTAGATCAAAACGCCCGAAATCGGTAATAAATTATGGTTCTGTTCATCTACACTCCAATAGCGGCTGTAGTATAGAATAGGTTCAAAACCGAATGGGTCTAACAAAGCTACCAGATACCGGTTGTCCACATTTTTAACTGCGGCATCAAATAGGGCTTGCAACAGGAACAAAATCAGGACGAAGACAAAACCCACATATATATTTCGGCTAAAGGTAACTAAGGCAAAAATAATGCTTCCAAAGAGCATAAAATTGGGAAGAATCGTAATCAAAAACCCATAGAAATAGGCAGTTGGTTCATTGGGACCTAGTAACTCCGCATTAATTCCTGGATAAAACTGTCCTGCATAATAGCCTATTGCACAGACTATGGCAATAAGGGTCACGACGACAAAGGAACTCAGGAATTTTGCCGAAAGATAATTCAGCTTTTCCAGAGGATAGGAAAACAATAAGGTATGTACATTGTACAGATAATCCCGATAAACGGAAGCACCGATTATCGTAGGCAACAAGAAGTAGATCAGGGTGGAAAAACTATTGAAAAAGGCTGCTATATTGATCGGAGAATTTATGTATACGGGTGTAGAGGTTGTACTCGTCACCGCGTCAAATGCTCCTAAATTGGAAATAGTGGTTAAGAAAGCTAGACCAAAATAAATAGCGCAATAAATATAGAACACTGGTTGCTTCAACCAACGCTTGATCTCGAAGAGAAAGATGGTCTTAAACATTTACCTTGTCACTCTTTAGGGTTACGAAATATACATCTTCAAGGATTGGCGTCGCTGGGCAAAAAGATTCATGTGGCAGCTGCTCAGCATGTACACGGATATTTAAGCTGTTATCTTGGTTGTAATTGGAAGAGATCACATTGTAGATGGAGTTTTCTTTCTCAAAATCAGCGCGATCTATTTTCTTTTTCCAGACCTTTCCAACTAAGCTATCGGTTCCTGCTTGCGTACTTCCACGAAATAGGACCTTACCTCCGTTCATAATTGCAAGTTCATGGCAAAGCTCTCGGACATCATCGACGATATGCGTTGAAAAAATGACCGTATGTTGGGCACCTATCTCTCTCAGGACATTCAGGAAGCGATGTCTTTCTGCTGGGTCCAATCCGGCTGTAGGTTCATCGACAATGATTAATTTAGGGTCGTTGAGCAACATTTGGGCAATTCCGAATCGTTGCTTCATACCTCCTGAATAACCGCTTACGCTTTTGGTCCTGAAATCATAAAGATTTGTGATTTCTAAGGCGTTGGACACGATCTTCTTACGGTCCTGTTTATTGCTGATACCTTTCAATTCAGCGAAATAGTTCAGTAAATCTTCAGCTGACAGGTTGGGATAGACTCCAAACTCCTGTGGAAGGTAACCAAGGATGCGCCTCAAGGCATTGTTGTCTTTTAGTACATCTATATCTCCGAATTGTATGCTCCCGCTATCAGGGCTCTGAAGGGTCGCGATGGTACGCATTAGCGAAGATTTACCGGCTCCATTGGGTCCTAATAGCCCAAACATACCGGCTCCAATCTCTAAATTAACATGATCTAGTGCTTTAACACCGTTGTTATATGTCTTCGTTAAATTCGTAATCTTAAGTTCCATTTATAATTGTTTGATGTTTCTATTAATTAGTACGTATTTGTTAAAAAAAGTAACAGAAAAAATAAAATATTTTTTTTCGTTACTTTTTTTAAGACATGAGACTGTTAGACAGTTAGACATAAGACCTAAGGAAATGGACCAAAAAACAATGGTTTTGTAAGAATATTAATGCCTAGTACCGAGATGTAAAGGTCTGATGTCTTATGTCTGATGTCTCTTAGTCTAAAACGAAGAAAGCCGACAATTACTTGTCGGCTTTCTTCGTTTTATTTTAATTTTATTTTTTATAATACTTCATTGCTTCAGGAACCATTGCCTGCAATTGGCTGATACGTCTAGCATCGCTAGGGTGAGTACTCAACCATTCTGGGTTCCCGCCTTTTTTGCCTTGCGACATTCTTTCCCAGAATGCTACAGCTTCTTGTGGGTTGTAACCTGCCATTGCCATCAAGATAAGACCAGCTTTATCAGCTGCTAATTCATCGTTTCTTGAGAATTTCAATGACCCTACTTGATAACCAATACCATAAATCTGGTTGAATAAACCAGTATATCTACTGTTACTGATCGTTCCGGCAGCATTTAATAATTGTGCTCCAAACTGAGCTGCCATTGCATTGGATACTTGAGACACTGAGTGCTCCTCAATTGCGTGAGCAATTTCATGCCCCATTACGGTAGCTAATCCAGCATCGTTCTTTGCGATTGGTAAGATACCTGTATAAACTGCAACTTTACCTCCTGGCATACACCAAGCATTCACTTGATCACTTTCAATCAGGTTGAATTCCCAGTTGAAATTGAATTTATCAGCAGCCCCAATCTGCCTCAAATATTCGTTTGTAGCAGCTGCAATTCTGTTACCCACGCGTTTTACTTGAGTAGCAGCAGCTGAACCGGTTTCAACTTTAGAGCTATTTTTACTTAAAAAATCTTTATATGCCAATGCAGCTTGATTATTGATAGTCTGAGAGTCTACCAATTTAAGATACTTTCGCCCGGTAATAGCGGAAGTGGCACAACCTACCAAAGTAGCTCCTAAAAGCAGCATGGAGGCGTATTTTGTTATTCGTTTCATAAGTGTTCTTGATTTAGTTTATCTAATACATTTAAATTATCTTGAAGTATTAAACAAAACTTGTACCCAAAAGTTTAATCCTGTGTTTTTTTCTTGAATAAATATATTTTGGATTCTTTGCCTTTGAGAAGTCTTTCAATGTTTTTCTGGTGAGTGACTAGAATGAGGGCACAAATTGCGATTCCATATAGGAGAATGGAAGGAACGGTCGTCTTAAAAATAAATGCTACACTAAATGGGAAGGCAAAGCCGGCCATAATGGAGCTCAAGGATACATAATGGGTAACTAGGAGTACGACGATGAAGACTGACACACATACCAGCGCTGCAGGCCAATGGATCGCTAGGACCATACCAAATAAGGTTGCAACACCTTTCCCTCCTCTAAAGCCTGCGAAAATCGGAAATAAATGCCCTAATACAGCGATTACCCCCAAGGCCAACTGTACATTGACAAATTGAGGTGCATCATGGTTTCCTACAATCGTGGCATCTAATAAATATGGTAAATTAGTGGCTGTCCATCCCTTTAAGATATCGACAAACATTACAATGGACCCCGCCTTTTTGCCTAATACACGAAAGGTATTGGTGGCACCGGCATTTCCACTTCCGTATTCACGTACATCTACTCCATAAAATGCCTGTCCAAACCATACCGCAGTAGGGATCGAACCGAAAAGATATGCTAATATGACAATTCCAACAAGGTATATTGATATCATTTACAGCAATTTACTAAATAAGTTTTGCTTTTAAGCTTAAATCCAGACTTTTGACCGAATGCGTTAATGCTCCAACAGAGATAAAATCTACACCGGTTTTCGCATATTCAGCAATCGTCTCTAAAGTGATCCCGCCAGAAGCTTCTGTAACCAATCTATCATCAACTAAATCAACAGCTTCCTTCACTTGTGCTGGACTGAAGTTATCTAACATAACACGATCAACAGCCGGAAGGTTTAGCACTTCATTTAATTCCTCAAAATTTCGGACTTCTACTTCAATAGCAATATCTAATTGGTTTTGTTTTTTGTAATCAAAGGCTGCATTCACCGCAGCGGAGATACCACCTGCATAATCCACATGATTATCCTTGATCAAGATCATATCATATAGACCGAAACGGTGGTTGGAACCTCCCCCAATTTCAACAGCTTTTTTCTCCAAAAACCTCAACAAGGGAGTTGTTTTACGGGTATCCAATACCTTTGCATGAGTTCCTGCAATGGCCTTCACATATTGAGCAGTTTGGGTAGCAATACCAGACATTCGCTGCATGATATTGAGAACCAAACGTTCTCCTTTAAGAATAGTATGGATTTTACCTTTTATTTTAAAGGCTATATCTCCGTATTTTACAGAGTCGCCATCAGCGATAAGCTGCGTAAATTCTATGGTTGGGTCAATTTGAGAAAATATTTCTTTAGCCACTTCTACCCCTGCAAGGACACCCTCCTCTTTGACTAATAATTGGGCCTCTCCTAATTGTTCTTCTTTTATCGTAGATAATGAGGTATAATCCCCTGCTCCTACATCTTCCACAAGGGCCTCTTGAACAAAATGTACTAGTTTATCTTTGAATTCTCTCTCCATTTACAATTTAAAATTAAGCGAAGATGAATAAAAATATATTTATATGGAAACTTAAATATGAAAAACTGAAGATTATTCTATCCGAAGTTCATTGATTTGGGCATCTCCCCCCGATTGAACTAACTTGACAAAAACACGGTAAGATCCTTGGTTTGTCTTGATTTGATAGACTATATAAAAACTGTTGTTACTGCTGTTAGTCCGCTGAACCTGTTTCACTTCGGAAGTTTTGGTCAAGCGAAAGAAATCACTCAGGATTACCTCAGCTTGGAACTTTGAATAATACCCCGAATCATTCTTGATGGATAAGGAAACATTCTGTCCAAAAAAGTTAGCAACATTCTTTGCGTTATTCGCTTTCAACGCCCCTAATATTTCTAATCCTACGTCAGATTGAAAACTACTGAACAATAGAAACGGCAAAAGCAGCATTGCAAAAGCAATCTGCCTTATTTTTTTCCAATAACCATTCCTCATTTCTATCATAATTGACTTGGAGTCAAAAGCAGCATATTATGCATGATAACAGCTACTAAACATTAAATTCATTTTCCGAGGAACATTCAGCGAAAATTATGCCAATCCTTGTTAAAAGTACATATTCACTATTTTGTTGCAATACAAACTATACAGCCCCATTCCTTAATATTTTTATGAATTATAAGTATATTTGTGTAATGAGTTCTGAAAATAAAAAAGTAGCACTACTGATCCTGGATGGACTAGGCTACGGAAAAAATGATAATTCAAACGCTGTAATAGCCGCTAACACTCCTTTTTTAGACTATTTGCTGTCAACCTATCCTAACTCCAAACTTGAAGCATCTGGCGAAGCCGTAGGTTTACCTGCAGGTCAAATGGGCAACTCTGAAGTTGGACACATGAACTTGGGTGCTGGTAGAATCGTATACCAAGAATTAGGACGGATCAACAAAGCCGCTCAAGAAGGTGTCTTCAAAATTGATCCTACAATACAAGCTGCTTTCAATTATGCAAAAACAAACAACAAAAAAGTACATTTCATCGGCTTATTGTCTGATGGAGGGGTACACGCACATATTGAACACTTAAAGGCTTTAACGGATGCCGCTCAGGATGCAAACCTTACTAATGAGCAAGTGTTTATCCATGCTTTCTTAGATGGTCGTGATACAGACCCGAACGGTGGTGTAGGCTATGTTACTGATCTTGACAATCACTTGAAACATTCAGTAGGAACAATTGCTTCCGCAATTGGTAGATACTATTCAATGGACCGTGATAATCGTTGGGAAAGAGTAAAACAAGCTTATGACCTATTGACCAAAGGTATCGGTATCCCATCTAACAACCTTGTTGAGTCGATTGAGCAATCGTATAGCCAAGGTGTAACAGATGAATTCCTGAAACCAATCGTAATGGTGGATGCGAATGGACTTCCAAAAGCTACCATCCAAGAAGGTGATGTAGTTATCTGTTATAATTTCCGTACAGATCGTGGTCGTGAAATCACTGTTGCCCTTACGCAACAAGCATTTCCGGAATACGATATGCATCCACTGAACTTGTATTATGTGACCATGACTTCTTATGATGACACCTTTAAGGATGTGAAAGTGATCTTCCAAAAAGACAATCTAACACAGACTTTAGGAGAAACCTTGTCCTTACAACATAAAACACAGGTTAGGATTGCTGAAACTGAAAAATATCCACACGTTACGTTCTTTTTCTCGGGCGGTCGTGAAAACGAGTTTGAAGGTGAAAGAAGATTATTGATTCCTTCTCCTAAGGTTGCTACCTATGACTTACAACCTGAAATGAGTGCCAATATCATTGCCGACTCTATCTGTAAGGATATGGAAGAAAACGGTCCAGACTTCATCTGCCTCAACTTTGCAAACCCTGATATGGTAGGCCATACTGGAGTTTTTGAAGCGGTGGTAAAAGCAGTTGAAACGGTTGATGCTTGTACCAAGCGAGTGGTTGAAACTGGAATCAATAACGGTTATTCCTTTATTATTCTGGCAGACCACGGTAACTCTGAGTTCATGATCAATGAAGATGGCTCTGTAAACACGGCACATACAACCAACTTAGTTCCTTGTATCTTGATTGACAGTCAATTTAAAAACATTAAGGATGGTAAGCTTGGTGATGTTGCTCCAACCGTATTAGCACTGTTGAACTTGCCAATTCCTACCGAAATGACAGGAGATGTCCTTGTATATTAACATAAAAAATATTCAAATCTTGGCGGCAGTAATCATTACTGCTGCTTTTTCTAGTTGCAGCAATGGCAACCAAGTGAAGAAGGACCCCAGCAGTCCAGAAAAGTATTTTGACATCCCAGCCTTTTTCCAAAAGGAAATAGACTCTTTAGCATCCATAAACCCAGAAATCAATAAAACTGTTAAAAAGGACGACCAAGAGGAAACAAAAATTCTAAAGATCAAGGATTGGCAAATTGAGCTCTCAAGCTTTCAAGCCATAGACTTGAACAAACCAGCTTATGCTGGTTTTGTAAAAGTAGATTCCACTGACTCCTTAATCCAATATAGTTTCACTAATCCTGAGTTAGATCTATCCTGTGTTCGGATTAAATTAAACAAGGAAGGAAATGCAGAAATGATTTCTATAGAAAAGGAAGTAAGAAACACCTTGTATAAGACTTCTGAATTCCTAGTTTATGAAAAGGATAAATTTTATCTGGTTGAAAAGAATCAGCATGTAAAGGTTATGGGAGAAAATTATTACAAAGTCCAAGGCGAGTTTTAATGCGTCCAAACATAAAGGCTCGAAACAATACTGTTTCGAGCCTTTTTTTGTGTATAAGCGTCGTCTAATCCAATAACCCCATAAAGGGCTAGATTGTTTTAATTAATCCTCATAATGAACCAGTGAGATGATATTCTCGCTGAATCGGGTCAATCTGCCAGCACTTTGAAGGAAATCCAAACTGATCACAAAAGAATAACCTGTGATCACTCCGCCTAACTTTTCCACCAACTTACTTGCCGCAACTACTGTCCCGCCGGTAGCAAGCAGATCATCATGCATCAATACTTTGGTACCTTGTTGAATGGCATCCTCATGCATTTCTATCGTTGCCTGTCCGTACTCCAATTTATACGATTCAGAAATGGTATGGAAGGGCAATTTCCCTTGCTTACGAATGGGTACAAAAGGTTTATTGAGCTCTTGTGCCAAAAGGAACCCGAATAAAAAGCCTCTGCTTTCAATTCCGGCAATGACATCAATCTCAATTCCTTCCAGTTTTTTCGCAAACTCCTGGACCGCTAGTTTTACTATCTCAGGCTGTTGCAATAATGGAGTAATATCTTTAAACACGATCCCTGGCTGTGGAAAATCAGGAATATCACGTATATAGGTCTTCAGTTGTTCTTCAATCATCGATGCTATCTAAAATCCAAATAAAGTTCAATTTTACGGAAAAATTCTTCATCCAACGAATGAACATTCCTTAAATCTTCCATGGATTTAAATGCACCGTGCTGTTTTCTATAATTGATGATTGTCTGCGCTCTTTTGTATTTAACGTAGGGATGTTTACCTAAATCATTTTGGCTGATATGGTTTATCGGCAGTCTTTTGACCAAGCTGGTATCAATCCTAAGGTAGGGTAAAATATTCTGATAGGTCTCTTCCGGTAGACCATAGACCTCTGCAAGCTGTTCCAGTTTAACATAACCGCCCAAAGCTTCCCTGAATCGAACTATTCGTCTAGAAAAGGCTGGACCGATACCTCTTAATTCCATAAACGCCAAACTATCCGAACTATTGACCTCTAGAATCCGATTCTCTTTTTTCGCAAACTCCTTTCTATCATACCTAGGAAATTTCTCCTTGTATTCCCTTCTTTTCAACTCAGGCATCCTCACAAAGGGCAATATCTCCTCTACTTTCTCATCGCTCAGCGAGTAAATTTTCCTCAGGTCTTCCTTGTCATAAAAGGTCCCACCCTTATTTCTGTAATTGATAATCACCTGAGCCTGTTTGCTGCTCAGACCTAGCCTCTGCCAACCTGCTTTATCCAAGGTATTCGGATCAAACAGAAACAATTCCGTCTTGGGCTTTTTCCTTAATACAGGTCCCTTTTCTACATAAGATCCTTCCTCGTATTGAGGCTCTGCCCTTTCCGTTACATGGAAATGTTCAATTCGTAGGGTAATCTCTTTTTTAGGATAGAATATAGGAAGGAAGATATGGGCGAGAAAGAGCAGGAATAAGATACAGATCAAAAACAACATCCCTCTTTGCTCCTTTTGGGATAGTTGAAAGTACTCGGCAAGCTTTCGCATATTCAAAAAACTTATGCTAATCCATTGTTAAAACTTTGATTAAATTTGTAAAAATATCCGATCGAAACAATATGCATTTTGTCCGCCCTTTTTTTATCCTCAATTACGTGTATCCACAAGCGATTTGGAGAAAAGAAAAAGAAAGAAATAATATTTACTTAACATTTGACGACGGTCCAATTCCAGAAATCACCCCTTGGATACTGGATTGTTTGAAAGAAAAAAACATCAAGGCGACCTTTTTTTGCGTAGGAGAAAATGTCCAAAAGCATCCGGATATCTTTCAAAGGATCCTTGAGGAAGGCCATGCGGTAGGAAACCATACCTACAACCACTTAAAAGGATGGGACACAGACAACCAACTATATCTGGACAATATTGCCAAGTGCAATGCCTTGACAAAAACACCTTTATTCCGACCACCCTATGGTAGAGCCAAAAAAACCCAAATGAAGATCTTATCAAAAGATTATAAAATCATCATGTGGGATGTTCTAACTGGTGATTACGATTATCGGATCAGCCCCGAACAATGTTATGAGAATTGTGTAGACTTTACAAGAAATGGCAGCATCATTGTCTTTCATGACAATTTAAAAGCCATTGATAATGTGAAATATGCTTTACCAAAAAGCATTGATACCCTCTTAGCAAGAGGGTATCAATTTAAGACCCTATCCTTCTGAGGCCTTATCGATTTCAACTGTATAATCCCTCGCACTGCTAACGCTGAAATAACCCAATGCACCATTGCTGATATTTGAGCTTGGGTTACCTGGAGAAGCACTACCAGGGTTAGTGGACATATATTCAGACCAATAATTAAAGGATTCCTTACTGATTACATACCTTCTTACCAATAATTTATCTCCAGGCTTGATCTCATTGCCATATTCCCGGCCCAATTGGTGGGTGACTTCATTACCGTTATTGTATTTGTCAGAGAATACTGAATTTGACTTAAACGGACCATCATTGATCTTAATGCTGTAACGGTAATAGTTTTCCTCTCCTTCCGGATCATAAAACTTAAAGTTCAAAAAGAAATAGGTCTCCTTAAAAAGGGTCTCCTGATTGACCCCAATCGATTCTACTTCAATATAAGGCAACATCTTTGTCGTTGATTTATATTCTTTGCCATCAACACTTACGGTCAAGGTGTAAGTTTCGCCAACAGAAATTGGCATATTGGAGTTTGCATATCGTCCTTCTCCAACAGAGTTGAACCTAAAGGTCCTGCCGTTTCCCAATTGGATAAAAACAGAAGCATCCAGAACAGGCTCAAAAGGTCTAGGCTCATCAAAATCAACTGTTCTTGTGACAAGAACTTCATGGGTACTCTCCTCGTTGTTCATATCCCCAACAATCACAATTTGCGGATTGACCTCGTTGAGGTCTACATCGATCAACTCTTCACAACTACTGAATAAGAGTATAAAAGATAAAATGAACAAACTATATAGCGATCTCTTTTGCATCATCTTAAAATTTAAAGTTCCAAGTTACTGAAGGAATAGCGCCAAACAAGGCTATCTTATAGGCTTCAGTGATATTAGCATTTTCTTTATTTTCCCTAAAATCAATTACATAGGCATTCTTGCGGTTATAGGCATTATACACACCGAATGACCAGCTTGAATGAAATTTCTTGTTCTCCTTTTTAGGCTCATAGGTAGCTGATAGATCCAAACGATGATAATCAGGCATCCTGTAACCGTTACGCTCTGCATAATAGAACATGGTCCTTCCGTCAATTTGATACTTGCCACTTGGGAAAGTAATAGCATTTCCCGTATAATAAACGAAAGTTGCTCCCAAGGTCCATTTTTTGGTCAACTGATAAATACCAACCAAAGAAATATCGTGGGTACGGTCTTGCCTAGCATCAAACCAAGCACCATCATTGATTTCATCGAATTGTCTTTCACTCTTTGAAAGTGTATAGCCCAACCAACCACTGAATTTCCCTTTTCTCTTCCTCAAGAGAAATTCTGTTCCATAAGAACGACCGACACCATACAACAGTTCCCCTTCCAATTGCTTATTAGCCTGCAGGTCGGCACCATTTCTAAAGTCAATTTGGTTGTGCATATATTTGTAATAGGCCTCTACTGAAAACTCATAGGTATTATCCTTAAAATTACGGAAGTAACCCAATGCCGCTTGATCAGCGATCTGTGGCTTTACGTTCATACTGCTGACCATGTATTGATCGGTCGGTAAACTCGCCGTCGTATTCGTCAATTGGTGCAAATTCTGCGACATCCTATTGAAACTGGCTTTGATGCTATTGCTGGAATTGAATGCGTAGGAAAGAGATAATCTCGGTTCAATATTGAAATAATGCTTGGCAATCCCTGACTCATAATAAGATTCGGAAATTGCGTCGCCTTCCTCATTAAATTCATAGAATGTACCTGGACCCATGACCATGAAATCACTGAATCTTACGCCATAGATCAAGGAGAGCTTTTCAAAAGGTTTCCAATCATGGGATATATATGCAGAAGCCTCAATGCCCTGCCTTCTTTCAATTTCAATACTGTTGATATCTGATGATTCATCTACTGCACTGATGCTGGCAGGACGGATTTCCTGACGCAAAAGATTGACCCCAAATCGAATGGTACTGTTATCATTGGAGTAATATGAGAAGTCTTGTTTAAGGTTTAGGTTCCTGATCTTGGAAGCAATCCTGAACTTAGAATCATCACTGTTAACATTAACGTGATAGGCGAAATCGCTATAGATTAAGGAAGTATTGCTAAACAATTGCGGATTGATGATGGAGTTCCAGCGCACTGTGGCTGTAGAATTACCCCAATCGAAGGCAAATAGATCTGAATATCCTAAATCATCCTTTCCAAAATAACCCGATAGATAGATAGTATTGCGATCATTCAATTTATAGTTGAATTTGGCATTCAGGTCATAGAAATATAATTTACTTTGACTAGCCTTTTCATCCGGAGAAAGCTTCAAGAACAGATCCGCATAGGTCCGTCGCCCACTGATCATAAAGGAGCTTTTATCTTTTACAATCGGTCCTTCCAACTTCAATCTAGATGCAATTAACCCAATTCCACCTTCCCCACTGAACTTCTTGTTGTTTCCGTCCAGCATACTGATATCCATTACCGAAGAAATACGACCGCCATATTGAGCGGGAATCCCCCCTTTAAACAGGTTTGCATCCTTGATGGCATCAGAATTAAAAGTAGAGAAGAAACCCATTAAATGAGATGCGTTATAAACAGTTGCCTCATCCAATAGGATTAAATTTTGGTCCCCTCCGCCACCGCGCACATAGAAATTAGAACTGCCTTCACCCCCAGGAGATACTCCCGGAAGCAATTGAATGCTTTTCAACACATCCTTTTCACCAAACAGGACTGGTATATTCTTCAGTTCCTCCATGCTGAATTTCAGATTCCCCATTTGCGCAGAAGTAACATGGTCATCCTCCTTTTTAGCAGTTACAACAATTTCCTCAATTACACTTGAGTTAGACACTAACTCAAAATTAAGGCGTTTAGATTCATTGACTTCCACCTGTTCATCCTTACTGGCATATCCTACATAAGATATTTCAATCTCATGCTTACCTTCAGGCAAACTGATCGAGTAGAATCCATAGTTGTTCGAATAAGTGCTTAAATTGAGCGACCTCACTCTTATTACTGCTGCAATTAAACTTTCACCTGAATTAGCATCACGAACATAACCGCTTAAGGTTAATTTTTCCTGTGCCAACGTCAAATCACTTACAAAAACTAACAGCACGATGAGACTGATGCTCATGCATTGGGATAGCGATTTCATTCGCTTTAGGTTAAAAATCATGGTCAAAATTAAAAAAGCCATTCTGAACAACAAAATGGCTTTTACAGGTTTATAATCTCGTATAAAGTCCAAATTTATTAATATTATTCAATCTAGCAAATAATTTATCCAAAAAAGTCATAATCCTATACTTTAGAAAAGAAGTCCTGAAAAAATATCAATTGGTATTGAATTGATTTGCTCCAATAATCCCAATTATGGGCCCCTGGCATGCTTAAATATCGATGTGGGATATTTAAGTAGGTTAATTTTTCATGGAATTTTGCATTTACATCATAAAAAAAATCTTCTGTCCCGCAATCAATGAAAATCTCTAAAGACTTCGGCTTAATCAAGTGCGTCAATTCCATCACAGTATGACCCTCCCACACTTGAGGATTTTGATCATACGACCCTATCCTTTTTGCCATATCCCAATTATTAGGAAAAGGACGGATATCCACCCCTCCAGCGGTACTTCCTACCGCACCAAAGGTATCTTGATGGCGAATGGCTAAATATAAAGCTCCATGTCCGCCCATGCTCAATCCAGTGATTCCACGTTTGCTGCGATCTTTGATAACAGGATATTTTCCATCGATATAATTGACCAACTCCTTCGCCACAAAGGTCTCATATTTAAAATCTTGATCAATTTCTGAATCCCAATACCAACTGCCAAAACCACCATCAGGACAAACAATCAATATTCCATAGTGATCTGCCAATTCCTTGATCGCCGGAACCTTATTTATCCAATCTCCATAATTCCCTGAATAGCCATGCAAAAGATATAAGGTAGGCAGGTCTTTCTTCTTTGATCCCTCTGGTTGAATAACGACTGTTTTGATTGCTTTGTTCATGGCAGCACTGTGTACTGCAATGGTATCCACCTTTGCCGCCTGAACTAACCCGGAACTTAGGAAGATAGTCAGTAGGGATAAAATGATTCTCATGAGATTTAGTGTTTAGATATATGATAATAATAAAGATACGAGTCTAGGCCGAATGGACGCTCACTGATTGTAAAAATTCCGTCTGATTTTCGGTCAAAAGAAATAGCCTCCCCTTGAGGTTCTGGCTCATAAGGAATAGGTAGCGGCTGCTTCTTCAGCGCTTCAATCAATGGTGCTTTACTAGCTAAAGGCCAATAAAATATACTTGTTAAATTTTTCATAACTACAGCATCCCTTTTTGGAGAAATATCTGCAGCTGTAATAAATGTGAATGGAAAACTTAAGATCGGTTTGAGGATATAGGTATCTTTATTCCCCTTGAAGATTTCAGCAGAATAAAGACTGGACCTAAGCTCCCTTTTTGAAACTAAATAGAATTGTTTATCCAAGGGATCTATAAAAATTGCCTCAGCGTCCCTGGCTTTACCAGGATATTTTAAATGCTTGATCGAAATTGCAGACCTTGAAATAGAATCAAACGTCACGCCCGGTTTCAAAACGGGTTCAGGAAAGATATATAGAGATAATTGGGTTCTTTTGGCCAAATTATCACCAATATCCCCCAAAACCACATAGGACTGTCCGTCCAGTTCCACCCAAGCAATATCCTCAATATCAATTGCCTCCACCCCATCTAGTTGATAACTGCACATAAGGTTTGCAGCGGAATCAATTAAATATACCCTAGCATCATCGCCACTATCATTATGCACCCAAAACATACCGGGGTTATTGATGGAAGAAATTATGCCTGAAATTTCATCCAATGCAGGATCGCTTACTTTTCCCTTAGCAACACGTTCGCCATGAAGTACTTCTTGAGCAAGACATTGATTACCGCTAAGGACTAAGATAAACAGGCAAAATATTAATCGTACGTAGTGTAATTGCATAAAAAAGGACCAGCTTTTAACTGATCCTCTAAAATACACTAAATAAATTTTATTTACCTTCAAATGCAGAAATTAATGCTGCACGATTGGTCGAATCTTTTTCACCAAGTTCGAAGGATTGTTTGTAAGTATCAACATAACCAAAAATCTCAGCTTCTTTACCTGAACCGTTATCAAAGAAATACTTGAAACTATAGGTTCCAGGCTTAGAAAGGTCTACTTTATCCTTGTTAGATGAAAAAACCAAAGGCTCCAAGGTCGTAGTGGTCATTTTGCCATCGGTAGGCAAATTGAACAATGTTCCCAATGATTTTACGAAATTATCTGAAGCTGCACCATTTGAGGTAATCCTTACAGATCCTTTCTTAAATCCCAATTCTTCATCTGGTTTACCTTGTGCATCAATACCAGCATCAATGGTTTTTAATACTTCAACAGTAAAACCTACAGGCTCATTATTGTATTCTGCTTTAGCTTCATAAACGATGGAAGAGTCCGTTGGGTTCGGATTTGTTAAATCAAAATAAAGGTGCAACAGACTTCCATCAGTGGTATTGGTCATCGGTTTCAAAGCGGTAGAAGCCGTCGTACCTGTGGAATCACCCGAACCACCTTCGGTTTTGTTAGAGTTACCACATGAACCCATCCAAACCGCTGTAGAAACCAGCAAAGCTATAGTTGTTATCTTTTTCATAATCTAATATGTTTACTTTTAATACAATAAAATATCGTTTTTGTTTATTATTTCTTGATCAAAGCATCATAAATGATCTCCACAGGATGGAAGGATTTTCGCTGCAAACCATCCTTGATCTGATGCCTACAGCTTGTTCCTGCTGCTGCAATAAGGTATTCCCCACCTGTTTTACGCAAAGTTGGGAATAAGACCAGTTCAGCAACCTTCTGCGAAACATCAAAATGTTCCTTCTCGTAGCCAAACGAACCTGCCATTCCACAACATCCTGAAGGTATCACTTCCACCTCATAATTGGAAGGAAAGGATAAAAACTCCTTGGTAGTATCCACCAATTTGAAGGCTTTCTGATAACAGTGACCATGCAACTTTATTTTTTGTGGTTCTGCCGTGAATTGCTCTGGATGAATCCTACCAGCTTTCATTTCTCGAACCAAGAACTCATCGATCATTAAGGCATTCTTTGCCAATGTATTCGCTTTTTCTCGTTTAGAATCATCGACTAAATCCGGATATTCATCTCTAAAGGTGATGATAGCAGAAGGCTCAATCCCTAGCAGAGGGCTTTCTGCACTCACTTCCTGCGAAGCTAAGTCCACGTTCTGATTAGCAAGTTCTTTTGCTTTCTTGACAAATCCCTTCGACAGATAGGTCCTACCACTTTCCTTTAACTTAGGAACGATAACTTCATATCCCAGAGCGGTTAATAACTTATAGGCGGTTATCCCAACTTCCGTGTCGTTGTAATTGGTAAACTCATCACTGAACAGGAAAACCTTACGTGTACTTGTGGTATTAGGTTGTTTTGATGCCCACTGGCTGAAGGTAGTTCCATGCACCTTTGGCAAGGATCTTCCAGGCGCAAAACCAACCACAGATTTAATGATACTTGAGGTAAAACTATTTGTTGCAAAGAAATTATAGATTGGAGCAACCATAGACCCCAGTTTTTGGGATTCAGTAAAATTGGCAATCAGCTTCGCCCTAAAAGGACTTCCATTCGCATCATAATAATGCTGTAGGAACTCTGCCTTCATCTTCGCGATATCCACGCTGGATGGACATTCCGTTTTACAACCTTTACAGCTCAAACAAAGGTCCATGACCTCTTTTATCTCCTCATGATTGAATCGATTGCTCTGTGTTGAATTGGTCAGGAATTGACGAAGCATATTTGCTCTAGCCCGTGTGGTATCTTTCTCATCCCTAGTAGCCATAAAAGATGGACACATGGTTCCACCAGTTATCTCTGTTTTTCTACAGTCTCCGGAACCCGAGCATTTTTCGGCTAAACGTAGGATGCTTTCATTCTTCGTAAAATCAAAATATGTCTTGATCTGCTTGGCGTCAGTCACCTGGTCATAACGCAGATGGGTATCCATTGGAGGGGTATCTACAATCTTTTTAGCATTAAACACATTGTTTGGGTCAAATATCTTTTTTACCTGTAACAGAAGTTTATATACCTTATCTCCTAGAACTTTTCCAATAAATTCACCCCTTAATCTACCATCACCATGTTCACCACTCAGTGAACCATTATACTTTAATACCAAATCCGTAGTTTTCTCCAAAATACGACGGAATTGCTTTTTTCCTTCGACCGTTTTTAGATTGATGAAAGGTTCAATATGCAGTTCACCTGCACCAGCATGCGCATAATATGAAGCATGCACCTGCTCTTCCTTCAACAGCACTTGTATATCGGACACATAGTTAGGCAAATCTTCTGGGGAAACTGCACAGTCCTCAATCAGGTTCACAGGTTGAGAATCGCCAGGGAGGTTACGGATCAATCCCAAACCAGCCTTACGTACGTCCCAAACCAAATTGGTCTTTTCAACCCCAGTGATCCATGGATAAGCATAGCCCAAACCGGCTGCTTTTAATTCAACAACCAAACGTTCCGCTTTTAAGGCTATCTCTTCCTGGCTATTGCCCCTGAATTCAACGATCAATAAGGCCTCAGGATCTCCTTCAATAAAAAAACGGTTGTATTGATATGTTGGATGCCCAACTGTAAAATCTAAAATATATTTATCTACCAATTCAGATGCTTCTGGATTATTGTTCAAGGCAATTACATTTCCTTTCATACATTCCACCATATCGTCGAAATGAACACATAAAAGGCCAATTTCTTTTGCTGGTAAAGGCATCAGCTTAATTTTAGCCTCGGTGATGATGCCGATGGTCCCTTCCGATCCGGCCAATAGTCTACATAGATTGAAGGGCTGACTGTTATCTGACAGCATATCCAGCGCATAGCCCGTATTCCTACGGGTTATTTCCGATTTAGGATATCCAGCATGTATAGCTTCTTGGTTTTCCTTGTTGATCAATAGTTCGTTCAGGTTCCTGTAAATATCACCTTCACGGGATTTTAAGGAAAGCTTTTCAAAATAGGCAGCTTCATTCAGTTCCTTAAAAAGCACTTCTGACTCATCGTCCAATAGCACATTAGCTTCCAATAGGTTATGACGCGTATCTCCCCAAACGATTGAATGCAATCCAGATGAATTATTTCCGATCATTCCTCCGATCATAGCCCTGCTGGCTGTGGAGGTTTCAGGTCCGAACATCAGTCCAAATGGTTTCAAATAGGCATTTAGGTCATCACGGATTACCCCGGGTTGAACCCTCGCCCATTTCTCCTCTTGATTTACTTCCAATATCTGATTGAAAAATCTAGAAATATCGATAACAATACCTGCCCCTACAACCTGACCTGCCAAGGAGGTACCGGCCGTTCTTGGAATCAAGGTAATGTGATTTTCATTTGCAAACCGGATCAAGGTCTTCAAATCTTCTATTTGTTGGGGAATACAGACCGCCAATGGTAATTCCTGATACACCGAGGCATCTGTGGAATAGGCTAAACGCATCGTCTGATGGGATGCTATATTTTCATCATAAAAGAAATCCCCCTTTAGGGATTCAGCTAAGGCTGCTAATTTTAACTCTACTGACACGATAAGATAGATTGAATAACAAAACTACGCATTGTTTCATTAATTATAAGTCATAAACATATATTTCCATATATAGTCTAATTTGACTATATTCGTATAAGCCTCAGCAACAATATTTTGTGCAAAAACGCCAATTTTCAACTCCAAAAAATTCTTCCTATCTTATTAAAGTCATAATCAACTGAATAATATTCTTTTTTTAGCTTATTTCTTTGAATTTAATTCGGCTTTACCGATATTTGCGGCATTATGGCGAAACTAGAAATTTCCTTGGATCAAATTGATCTTCAGATAATCCGGATCATGCAGGACAATGCCCGCACGAACAATGCTGATATTGCCCGTGAACTCGGCATGGCCCCTTCAGCGATCTTAGAAAGGGTAAAAAAACTGGAGCAGAAAGAAGTTATCCTACAATATAACGCTAGGATCAACCCTGTTGCCTTGGACCAAAAAATGCTTTCCTTTATTTTTATCAAGACTCAGGATATCATCGGCGTACAAAAAGTAGGCTTACTTTTGGCCGAAATACCAGAAGTATTGGAGGTACATGATATAGCTGGTGAGGATGGTTACTTAATCAAAGTAAGGACCAATGATTCTGCGGGACTTGTTGACCTTATGCGCAACACTCTCAGCAAGATAGAAGGCATTATTTCTACAAGAACTACAATCGTTCTGGAGACCGTAAAAGAAGACAATAAATTAGTAATTCCTGCAAAGGACTAAAAAATACCATGGTAAAATCATCAAATCCATCAGGCAGCATCATCATCTTTGCCTACTTGGTGGTGTACATCGTTTGGGGATCTACCTTTTTCTTTATTGAGAAAGCCTTGCACGCTTTCCCTCCTTTTGTTTTGGGCTCGATCAGGTTTATCATCGCGGGTTCACTGCTGATGTTTTACTGTTGGGTAAAGGGATATAAGATTTACATTAAGAGTGCCGTAAAAGACGCTGCATTAGTCGGTTTCCTTTTACTATTTGTCGATATGGCGGCCATCATCTGGTCGGAACAATACATTTCCAGCGCCATTGTATCCATTCTTTCTGCTGCTACAGCCATATGGTTTATTATTTTGGATAAACCTAAATGGAAAGAAAACTTTTCCAGCATTCCGACATTATTGGGATTGATCCTTGGTTTCCTCGGTGTAGTCATGTTGTTTGCAGAGCAAATCTTTGGAGCTTCTGCAAATGACGGAGACAATGACAAAAAACTTACTGCCATGATCGTCATGACTGTAGGAACCATTGGATGGACGGTAGGTTCACTAATTTCCAAATACAACAAGAAATCAGAGAACAAAAAGAGTGCTGAACCGAATGCTGTAAAAGAACCTGAGGAAGACCTCAATGTCATGGTCAAAACAGCATGGCAGATGGTAGTTGCTGGTATAGCTTTTACGACTGTTGCACTTTTGAATGGGGAATATAAAAGTTTTGAATTTAATTCCGTTCCATTAGAATACTGGGGAGCCATGGTTTACCTAGCTTTGTTGGGATCTATTTTGGCCTTCAGCTGTTATATTTTCCTATTGCAATATCGTCCAGCTACCGAAGTCAGCACCTACGCTTACGTGAACCCGATCGTAGCACTGATATTGGTCCATTTCTTTACGGACCATGTGGTTAGCAGGATGCAGATCATAGGTCTTGCAGTAGTCCTGTTCAGTGTGTTACTCATGAACTGGAACCTATACCGCGACAGCTCAATCATTAAAAACTACAAACGCAGACGTAAAATCCGCAAACTACGCCATATGGCACCCAAAAGTAGTATCCCAAGGATTGTGGAAGTCGCTGAGTTTGGTCAAAAGAAGACCAAAAAGCCAAAGGAAAACCCTGAAAAAGGAAATTCTACTCCTGATAGTACAAACGCTGACAAAAACAAAGGAAAGAGCTTTGATCAAGAATTCTACGATTAGATATCAACGATAAAATTTTACGAAGAGCGGATGCCAAGGCATCCGCTTTTTTTATTAAATTCGTTCAATCACTTAAGCCAACGAGTTCATTTGAAGATTCAAATCCTGCCTTTGCCCTACTCCATCAAATTACATCATTAAAATAGATACACTTTTTTCCGATTTCGAACTTAGTTTCATTCGAGACACATTCCGAATTTTCCGAATGTGTCTCGAATAAGGTCAAAGCCAGGTCCGAAAAAATCACTCAACTGTTACAATTCCAAATTGACTTCCCACAGATTTAAATCGCTTTAAAATCTTCCTGTAAACAATTTGTCAAAACAACCAAATATTACTGACTAATTATCATGAAAAAGTCAAATCGTCAATAAGCCTATTTAATAAATCATCAATATTATCTTTATTTGCAATACTTTTTGAACACAAATCGTAAAAAGTCAAAAAGTCATAGCATGAAAACGAGATTATTTTACTTGACCATACTAATCGGAATGATTTTTTCGTTCCAAGGCCTGTCCGCACAGAGTTTTATTACCATCAAAGGGAAGGTAATGAACGCAGACAACTATGAGGCCATACCTTATGCTTCCATTAAAGTAATGGGTGCCAATAAGGATATTGGGACAAGTTCCAATGAAAATGGTGAATATACGCTGACCATTCCAGCTGAGTATAAAAAAATCAAGATCAGTTCTGTGGGTTTTGACCCAGAGGAATATCCTGTTGCTGATGAGAAAGAACAAACTATCCGTGTGATGCTGTTCCCTGCCAACTCTATTGAGGAAATCGTAGTAAGGGCACCTAAAAGAGGTAAATACTCTAACAAAAACAATCCTGCAGTAGAATTGATCAGAAAGGTGGTTCAACATCGCGACCAAAACCGTCTGACCGGTCAGGCTTATGCTGAATACGACCAATACGAAAAGATCAGTTTGGGATTGAGCAATCTGGATGAAAAGTTCAAGAACAAAAAGGTGTTTAAAAAATATCAGTTCCTGTTTGAGAAGGATGACACTTCACAAACAGCAGCAAACTATGTATTGCCGGCTTACATGGAGGAGAAATTTTCTAAAGTTTACTTCAGAAAAGATCCCAATGCCAAAAAGCAATATATCATTGCGGACCGTAAGGCTGAATTTGACCCTAAATTTATTGACAATGATGGCCTAAGTAAATATTTCAACCGTCTTTATGATGAGGTGGAGATCTATGATAACAATATTACCATCTTGACCAATCAATTCTTGAGCCCAATCGCCAATTCGGCTCCTACCTTCTACCGTTTTTATATTACGGATACGATAAAGAACGAAAATGAATCTTTGGTAGAGTTAAGCTTCTTCCCTAGAAATAAAAACGACCTTTTGTTTAAAGGTAAGCTATATGTAACCTTGGATGGGAATTATGCGGTTAAAGGCGCTGAAATGACCGTAAGTGACGAGATCAACTTAAATTTTGTTAGGGACTTGAATATTGAACTTGGCTTCAACAAGACCAATGACAACAAGTATTACTTGACAAAATCAAGTTTAGGGATAGATTTCTCCATTACCAATAAAGGCAAAGGGATCAAAGGAAAACGCGTTGTACTGATCAATGATTATGTGAATGGCAATGTGCGTCCAGACAGCATTTATGCGGTACCGGATAAATATGTGGTCATTCCAGAGGAGAAGAAAGAAGTGGAGGAAACAAAATCTGAAAGCTATTGGGCAACCTTAAGGCCAGAACCGCTATCGAAATCGGAGCGTTCGATCTATACGAACATTGATTCCTTGCAGAGCATGCCTTCTTTCCGTACGTTCATGGATATCTCTGCATTGGTGCTGTCAGGATATAAACAAGCGGGTCCAGTTGAAATTGGCCCTGTGAATACCTTTTATTCCTACAACCCAGTGGAAGGTTTCCGTTTACGTGTTGGTGGCCGTACCACAGAGCAATTGAGCAAGCGTTTCTATGCTGAAGGTTATGGTGCATATGGATTTGAGGACCAAAAATGGAAATACTTCCTTGCAGGTACTTATTCTTTGAACAATAAGTCGATCTATAAATTTCCACAGCATTATTTAAGGGTTTCGGCTTCATATGATACAAAGATCCCTGGACAGAATCTGGAATTCGTTCAAGAGGACAACGTTTTGCTATCCTTTAAACGTGGTGAGAACAAGAGTTATCTGTACAATGAGGTTTACCGTTTAGATTATAAGGTAGAGTTCAGCAATAACTTCTCGATGAATGCTGGTTTGGGAACTTGGAAACAAACGCCAGCAGGTGTCCTTTCCTATACCCTACCGATGGCAGATGGCTCACATAAGATCGTGAACAACTTACAGAGCACCGAATTTAATGTTGGATTCCGATATGCTCCAAAAGAAGAGTTCTATCAAGGGAAATTATACAGGACTCCAATTTTCAATAAATACCCGATCATGACCTTCAACTATACCGCGGGTGTGAAAGGAGTATTCGGAGGAGAATACAATTACCATAACTTCTCTGCGGGTATTTTCAAAAGATTCTACCTATCGCAATTGGGCTACGCTGATATAAACGTAGATGGAACTTATATCGCTGGGAATAACCTTCCTTTCCCAGTATTGAACATCCATCGTGCAAACCAGACTTATGCATATCAATTGCAATCCTATAACTTGATGAACTTTATGGAATTCATTTCCGATCATCATGCTTCCTGGAATGTACAGTATTATATGAATGGCTTTATTTTCAATAAGGTTCCATTGTTGAAAAAACTGAAGTTGAGAGAGGTATTTAGTTTCAAAGGCGTTTATGGTGGATTACGTGACAGCAACAATCCGAGCATGAACAATCAGGTTTATGATTGGCAGACCAATGGATCAGGTGAGCAGATGTCCTTTACGTTTGGAAATAAACCCTACATGGAGGCAAGTGCCGGTGTAGCGAATATATTTAAGGTATTACGTGTAGACGTGGTAAAGAGATTAAACTATTTAGATCATCCAGATGCTCCAGAATGGGGAATACGTGCAAGAGTGAAGTTTGATTTTTAGGAGACATTATGGATATAGTGAGGGTTAGTTATTTTTGAAATAGTTTAAATAATGTGAATAGGGTCAGTGATAGAAAATTGAGGGTGTAATGTGCGGGAGTTCTATCAGCTAACCAAGAAAAGCGGGCCTAGTGTCCGCTTTTTTGTTAATTAGGCAAGCAGTCAAGTGCTAATTGGAGAGGATTGATAGGTTATTCACTAATTTATGGTTAAATTTAAGTATCTAAAATTTGATCATGAGTGCTAGAACATGGAATATCATCAAGACCGTTGCAGCTTATTTTTCTTTATTGCTGAATGTGCTCTATATTAGCACATGGATTTATTTAATTGAAAACTCCAATGGTTTTGAAGAGGCGCAACGGCGATTTGGGAACTTATGGAAAATCGACCATACCCTACTTATCGTTTCAGCGATTGTCCTTAGCATCTTCTCCATCATCTATTTTGCCAGAACACCTGGTTTCTTAGCGAAGTTATTTTTATTCGTCCAGATTATTTTCGCAGGTTGGTTTAGTTGGTCCATGCTTTAAAATTTTTAGGCCCCACAACGCTAGCCGAAGACCGAAAACCCTATTGCATTCTTTTTTAATAATTTCCTTGCATAGAAAGGTGATATCCATTACTTTTGTTCCATTATTAAAATGAAGAACGCTTGTACACATCAATACGTAATGCATCATCGCCATTGTGGCGATAGATATTAGTATTGGCTTCTACGTGGAGCGCAAGTAACCCCCAGATTCTTTATTGTTAATAATTTTTTCACTCAACATAAACTCTACATTTTGAAAAATCTCAAAATTGCTATCCAAAAATCAGGTAGATTAAACGAAAAATCGGTCCAATTGCTTAAAAACTGTGGATTGGACTTCGAAAACTATAAAAGCTCATTAATTACAACAGTTTCCAACTTTCCCCTTGAAATATTATTCTTAAGAGATGATGATATCCCAGGCTATGTAGAACAGGGAATTGCTGACCTCGGTCTCGTTGGAGAAAATGTAATTGAGGAAACCCTGTCCAATGTTCAGTATCTACAGCGATTAGGTTTTGGGAAATGCACCTTAAAATTAGCCATTCCAAAAGACTCAACCATCGACCGCCTAGAAGACCTGAACGGCAAATCCATCGCAACCTCCTACCCTAATATCTTACAGCAATTTTTGGACGAATATAAGATCAATGCAGACATCCAAATGATCTCTGGATCGGTTGAGATTGCTCCGGGACTTGGGCTTAGTGACGCTATCTGTGATATTGTGTCGACCGGTGGAACTTTAAAAAGCAATGGGTTGAAACCTTTCGTGGATGTTAGAAATTCTGAAGCGATATTGATCGGCAGAGATGGTTTGGAAGAAAATCCAATCATCTGTGAACTTTTACAAAGAATCCAATCTGTATTGCGTGCAAAGGAAACGAAGTATGTGGTATTGAACGTGGAGAAAAAGAACCTGTCGCAAATTACAGAACTCTTGCACGGGGTAAAGAGCCCAACGGTGGTTCCATTGGCTGAAGAAGGCTGGGTAGCTGTCCATACCGTAATATCTGAGGATGATTTTTGGGAGAAGATCAATAAACTAAAAGCGGCAGGCGCACAAGGTATTGTGGTGATGCCGATCGAAAAAATCATTATGTAACATGCTAGAAACTTATCTATATAAAGACTTAAGCAAGGAGCAGATCCAGGAATTGGTGAATAGGAACACCGATCCGAACCATGCGATCCAAGATACGGTCCTCAATATCATGGAGGAAGTTAAGGGGCATGGCGATCAGGCCTTGAAATCATATGCAAAGAAATTTGATAAGGTAGATCTTGAGCAGCTATATTTAGGACAGGATGATATCGATGCCTTGGCATCGACCATATCCCGTGACCAGATGCGCGCTCTGGAAATCGCCTTCCAGAATATCCATAAATTTCATCAGACCCAATTGAAACGCGAGCGCACGGTTGAAACCATGCCCGGTGTAAAATGCTGGCGCGAGGTAAGACCCATCGAAAAGGTAGGTCTGTACATTCCTGGTGGATCGGCCGTTTTGCCTAGTACCCTATTGATGTTGGGAGTTCCTGCAAGGATTGCAGGATGCAAGGAAATTGTGGTCTGTTCACCTCCGCAAAACAATGGCAAGATCAATGGATTCGTAGCCTATTGTTTGAAACTGTTGCAGATCAATAAGATTTACTTGGTTGGTGGAGCACAGGCCGTGGCTGCGATGGCTTATGGTACGGAAACCATCCCTAAGGTCAACAAGATCTTTGGACCAGGGAACCAATTTGTGACCAAGGCAAAAAGTCTGATCCAAGGCTTGACGGATGTCAGCATAGACATGCCTGCCGGACCTTCGGAAGTATTGGTCATTGCAGACGAAAGTTGCAATCCGGCTTTTGTAGCGGCTGATTTATTGGCACAGGCAGAACATGGAATCGACAGCCAAGCGATATTGGTGGCAACCTCGAAAACAATAACCGATGCCGTGCAGGAAGAACTGAAGAAACAATTGGAAGTTCTTCCAAGAAAAGAATTGGCGGAGAAAGCGATGCAAAATTCTTACATGGTAATTGCAGATACTCTTCAAGAAGCCATGGAATTCTCAAACCTGTACGCTCCGGAGCACTTGATCTTGGAGACCAATGAGTGGAAAAGCTTGATCAATAAAGTGCTGAATGCAGGATCGGTATTCTTGGGTCATTTAACCCCTGAGAGTGCTGGCGATTATGCTTCCGGAACGAATCACACCCTACCGACCTCAGGCTTTGCTAGGTCGTACTCAGGTGTGTCTGTAGATTCTTTTGTCAAGAAGATTACCTTCCAACATATTTCTGAGGAAGGCTTACAACATATCGGTTCTACCGTTGAAATTTTGGCGGAACTGGAAGGCTTACATGCCCATAAGAATGCTGTGAGCATACGCAAAAAATAAAGAAACAGAAAAAGGGATATCCAAGTGGACATCCCTTTTCAATTTCGATTGATTCCTCAATTATTTCTTTTTCTTCTTCTTTTTACCTTTGTCTTCACCAACAATCTTGTGGTAAATTTCAGCGAATGCAGTTTTAAGTTTCTTTAAGGTTTTACCCTCATTCTTTTTCGCTTTTTTAGAAGATTTTTCATCCTTTGCCTTAGCAGAGTCCTTTTTCGCTTTTTTCTTAGGAGCTTTTTTCGCCTTTGGCTTCTCCTCTTTTAACTTAGCTTCCTCTTTCTTCTTTTTGCTGTCTTTAGCTTTCTTTTCATCTTTTGCTTTCACAGCTTTTACAGGTTTCTTGTCAGCTTTTTTATCTTTTGCTTTTTTCTCCGGGTTTTCCTTAACGGTTTTATTGTTAGGAACTTCCTCTTTGTAAGAAGCTTCTTTTTCAATTTTCACCTCTTCCGCTTTTGTAGGAACGGCTGCCTTAGGTTCTACCTTTGCAGCAGGTTTAGTTTCTGGCTTGGCAGCAGTAGATTTTGCTACCGGAGCTTTTGCAGTACTTGCAGCCGCTGGTTTAGCAGGGCTTGCTGTTTTTGCTGCAGGAGTCGATGATTTTGCTGCTGGTTTTGCTGCTGCAGGTTTTGCAGGGGTAGCTTTAGCTGTTGCTGTTTTCTTGCTGGCAGTTTTTGCTGAAGTATCAGCAATCACAGGACTAACTTTAACATTTGGAATAGAAGTTTTACGAGCACGGGTTCCTGCACCTTCGCCACCTGAATTTCCAGTAGTCGGGTTAGGTTTCGGGGTTGGAGTTTTCGCAGCTGGTTTATTTGCTGGAGTTGTCTTTGCAGGAGCTTTTCTAGTAGTGGCTCTTACAGGTTTAACGGGACTGTTGTTTTCTGCAGTTTCCGTAGCTGTTGTTTTCGCGTTGTTTTCCTCAGCCATTGTTTATAGTTTTTGTATAGTTCAGTATTTTGTTTCTTACAGGTCTTGATGATCAAAACCCTGTCATTTATTCATTGAAGCTTATTTTGCTTACAGTTTTGTGCAATTTGAGTTGAATTGAGTTTCTATATTGCTGCTAAAAAAGCGTTATTGTTAGGAACAATATCCATAAAGTGGACGAATATTAATTCAATCAGGACAATATTTTAACTTATCATCTTTTAAAACAGTAATATAGCAAATATGTTTATAAAATCCTATCCATTTAAACTTAATTGGGTTTTTGAAGTCATATAAATTGATTACATTTGTTGCCCATACATAACGGGGTCGACCGGAATTGACAGGATAGCGATGGTTATGTAAGCATGCAGTGCATTGTTAGTCTAGCACTTTAATCTGAACTTTCAACTTTTCAAATGGCGAAGAAAACTACGCCTTAGCTGCTTAATTTAGAATTAAGATTTAGCTTTTGTCTCGTCAAGCTTTGTTCTACCGCTTGACATCCGAGGCACCGAATCGTAGGACTGGTCCTTGCGACGTTGCTAAGTAAGGACGAGAAACAGCAACTACGGAGTACGGTATAGGTAAGCGACTCACCTTCCCTCTCCCGACAATCAAAGAGAAGCTAAGCATGTAGAAAGCGTAAATCATACTATGTTTGGACGAGGGTTCGAATCCCTCCGGCTCCACCCGAGGGGATTGAAGACATTTCAATCCCTTTTTTTGTCACTTTTAACAAGTTTAATTCACTCATTTTCTGCAAGTTACGATTAAACAAAGGATTGATTTCGAGAGTTCGATAGCTCCCATTATCGATGATGAGCCCCAAATTGAACACCCTTGAAAGTAGCGTACGCTTATCTATGACATTTGATGATTCATAGAGCTTCGATAGATCCGAGAGCTTATTCAACTCTGAATTCAGGATCTTTTTCAGCCTTTCTTTATCTTTTCCAAGATCAAAATCATTTAGTTTTAGCGATTGTATTTTTTGCGTTAGATCGCTATGCCATCTGGAATAGGTCTCCTGATTAATGCTATTGTTGATCCATTTCTCCTCGACCGACCGCAAGGATTTTTCGGCTGCCGCAAGTTCCTTGTTTCTATTTTCTTTGCGCTGTTTTTCTACTTTAACTTGATGGTTCAAGAGCTCTGTGGCCAGCGTTCGAACATCTTGAATGAGATCCTCAGGGAGACTTATTAACCTCAGGATATCGAGGAGTTTTTCATGCGCCTTTATTGCACTGATATTGTTATGCTTCGAGGTTAGCCTGCAGCGGTAATAGTAATAATATTGTCCTGTCTTTCCACGGGAGGCGGCACCAGTCATATAACGTCCACAGTGACACTGTAACAATCCTCGAAGTGGGATATCCTCATGCAAAGTAACAACTGTCCGTTCTTCTTTCCGGAACTTCTCTTGAGCTCGGCTCCAAGAATATTGATCGATAATAGGTTCTGCATTTTTTACTGGAAACATACCACCAGGATTGGTTTTCCATGCTTTTACTTTTTGGTAACCACTGTACAGCGGATTCTTTAAAATACGATGGATGCTAGAATTTCCTGTATGCGGGAACCCTTGGGATATGGCAATTTCCTGAATCTTATAGATGGGGACATCCTTTAAAAATAGATCATAGATGTTCCGGATTATTTGCGCTTCCTCCTCCTCGATTACCAACTTCATTTCGCGTTCGCTTCTCACCTTTACATAACCGTAAGGCGCTGCACCACCATGAATATATTTCCCTTTGATAGCCTTGGCGGAATAGATACCCCAGTTGATATCGTTTTGCCGCTTGATGTTTTCCGAATCACCCAAAAGAAATTCCAGTCCCATCATAAAGTAAGAACTGTGATCGGTAACATCGTAGACCATTCCCCGACCTGCACTGACGATTTTTATTCCGTATTCCTTTTGGATTTTCATGACCATGTTGATCGCATCTCCTGTAATTCGGCTGAAGCGTGTCAGTTCAGAAACAATGAGGTAATCAATTTCCCGATGGTTCTTTTTGATAAATGAAAATAGTGCTTTTACATCCGGTCAATCGAATGTTTTGGCACTATAACCTTCGTCCCGGAAAGTATCGATTATTTCAACATCTGCACTAGTTGTCCATTGCGAGGTAATAAAATCTTGTCGTTCGATGCTGTGACGGCTTTGGTCATAGTTACTGAACCTTAAATATCGAATCCCTTTTTTCATAATTTTAACAGGATGGATTTGTTAAATAAACAATATTAAATCGGAAAAATTCCGATTCTATATGCTTCTATTGACATATTTTATCGAGGATGGAGATCATTCAAACTTAAGTTGTTCGATGAGTTCCAAGAAATATTTTTTTGACCAGATATCAAGTTTTTTGTTATCTGGAATAAATTTGACAATATCCTCCTTCACTGCCTCCATGGATACAGAGTCGATACGTTTCTTTAAAAGATCCAATAATTCTTCTTTCTCGATGGTTGAATTCGTCCAGTTTCCTGTATCTTGCGCTCTGGCTAGGAAATGATCCAGATTCAATGGAACTCCTTTTCTGATGTACCACTCTAGGTCATACCAATCCCTACCCTTCACCCTATTTTTCCATTTACGAAATAGTAAGGCATGCATTTTTCCTGCAAATAGATTGGATTTGGTAAAGCATTTTACATAAAAAGAGAAAGGTTTTATCAGAAGCTTCTCCTCGGTTTCAAAACGCAATGGTGGTTGTCTATCCACCTCCAATTTGATCTTGAGACCAACCATTGCACTCAAGCCTGCTTCTAGCACCATTCCTTCTAGGATCAGTTCTCTCCAGACTGTTTCCGGTTTTAAAAAGGCAGAATCGATCGAAGTTCCTTTAGTCTTTTTCTTTTCTTTGATACTTACTTGCAACCCAACATTAGCAAACTCCTCCACCAGTCCTTTAAAATAAGGTTCCAACGAAAACTCAGGATCACTCGATAGCAATGAAAAATCCAAGTCTTCTGAAAAACGATCCAGTCCGTAGAATATACGGAGGGCAGTACCTCCATAAAATGCCGCCTTCTCAAAAAATCCAGATCGTTGAAGACCAGCCAAGGCTACTTCTTGCATAATCTCACGAAGGGCAGAGAATGCCTGTTCTTGATTCTTTGGTTCATAGGATGCCAGCCATTCTTTTATCATAATAATCAATTGTTTTTAATGACCCTAATTAACCATTCAAGGCTTTTCTTTTTAGGTGAGAACTTCAACCATTCCTCCATCATTTGCACATCCAACATGGACAGTTGATCACCATCCATTCGTAGATCTTCAAATAAAAATGATTCAGTTTGTAATTTACTTCTCAATAAAATACCCGAAGTGAGGATGATCCGGTCAAACAGTGCTTTTTCAGGGCTGGCTATCAATACGTTCTGTCTTTCCGTTACCTTCACGCTTTTAATTCCTAAAGAGTAGTAGCTTTCTTCAACATGGTAATACCGAAAACGGCCAATAGGTGTTTTATAATACTTGGCCAATTTAGTGGTACAGGATAACACCTCAAAAACCTTTTCTGGAATCATTCCCCAATAGGAAAGTGCAGAATCCAAAGATACATAACTTGGACCCCAAAGATGGTTGGCAATTAATTTCTGATTAGGTGGATCCATACGCAATTCCGGTCCAGGAATATAAAGTCCATTCTTTAAGGGAATCAATTTCCCCTGTTTCATCATTTCGCTGATCTTGTCATTGGGACGTTGATAGCCATTCATCAAACTCAGGAGAATTTGGCGCGTGAGTACCTGTTCGCGGTAATTCAATAAGGCATCCTCGACTTTCATGTTAAATATTTGCATAAAAATCGGAATAAATCCGATTTAACCAAAATTATTTATCAATTATTTTCGTCTCGGTGGTCCTTTATATCCCCATATTCCAAAATCAGTTTCGAGGTACCTTCTCCGCACGTTCTGAAGGATGATATCTGCCAACAGCCTAATGGTCTTTTGGCGTTCTATTTCCAAAGGCTTATTTGACTGATCGCTCTGGTCCATGTTCATTGGTGTTCCTTTCCGTGGCTCTTTCATCAACTATCTCCTCATAAAAAATGCTGCCTTCCTATAATCGACAAGGCAGCATCATTTTCTAATTTCCCGTTAGTTCAAAATCCCGTCTCCATTTTATATAGGCTTATACGACTCGGTTTATTTCGGTTGTACGAGGGTTCATAATGCAAGTAACCAAAATCATTCAAGTCGGATAAACACCCGTAATAGGTACTTGATGCCCGGATCTTAGCCATAGGCATAATTTGCCTTGCATACACTAAGATCGATTCAGGTTTATCCCATTCTAGCCAGAACAACCAAATTGCCGCATATATAGCTATATGGGTTGCTCCTATCCTTCCGTCATTTTGGATTGCTTCCATAAAGTCCTTAAATCGTAAAAAACAGACTGACATGTAATTGATCTTAATTTAAAGATTGACCTACCCTTTTCTTTTTCATGATAGGTTTGCCTTCCCCAGGTTCTTCATCAGTGGCTGTTTCAGATTTTTTGGTCTTTTGCACTTGTTGGCGCTGATCCTTTTCCTTGTTGAAATGGTTTTTCAGGTGAATCTTCTTCAGATTCCCATCGTAAATATTCACGGTTTTATATTGTGGATTTGCCTCGATAAAATGTTTACTGTTTTGACCGGAAATGTTTAAGTTGACCGATTGAAGATTTCCTTTTTTTAGGGAATTGATGAGTTCCTCCTTATAGACCGGGTGCTGCAGTTCCTTGATTTTGTGTTTTTCTAGTTCCTTTTCCAGATCATAACCATAATTTTCATGGTAATATTTGATCTTGAAATTCCCCTGTCCGTCGGTCTCTTTGAAGTCCATTTGAAGCCAGGCTTTATACGATTCACCCTCTTTATTAAGCAGCTCTTTATGGACCGATCGTCCATCCATCAGGTTATAGGCCTCTTTCATAGTGACAGTATTTCCAAAGTGTACATAAAATTGTTGTTTCAGGGGCTCCTCTTTACCTTCCTTGTGAAGTTCAACCTGGTAGGAATTGAAAAAATATATATCCGTTTCTTTAGACTTGTCGAAGTTCAGCTTGGCCTGCACGAAATCATCCTGATAAGTGGCATCAAAGTTCAATGAAAAGCTGGGTTTCCCCGTCAAAATCTGTTCCTTTAGTTCGTTTTCTAGGCCTTCACCAAATCCTGTGTACTTTACCTGATCGCGCAGGTATTCAAAATTCTTTGTATTCATATCCTAAAAATTAGTTGATTAATGTTGCTTTTATTAAATGTCTATTGCCCATCCTTAACCGCAGGTGCCTACCTCCGCCTAGCTCCTGAACCTCCAGTAGGAATTCCTTTTTCTCAGGGATTGTAAATTTGGGAAGAACTGCGATGATCCTTTGGGATTCTTGCGCCTGGACTGTTTCTTTCTCTCCTACCAGGCAAACGGGAGATAGCTCGATCTCCTGGATAGCAGTCCGCTTGGCCTGTTTTTTTTCCCGCACAAAGAAGCGTAGACCATCCAGATCATAGCTCACTGTTGATCTATTTTCAAGGCTCAGAAGCAAATAGTATAAATCGTCCTGAATATAAAAGCCGATGAGCGTCATTTGGACACCATATTTTTTATGCTTTGGACCTGCAAAATCAGGTTTTAGCTGCCTGACTAAACGAATGTTGTCTTCAATGTCCTTCTCATTTAAAGTTTTTCCATCTACTAGTTTTCGGTTGAAATCATGCTCCGATACACGGGGTATAGAGTAATTCAGCTTTACCGGATCATCTGCATAGTTGACCAGAAAGGAATGGAACTCACCATCCCCGGTTACGACCGATAGATTGGTTTGCTGGAAATGGGATTTGGCACCTTTAAGTTGAAGGATATTTTCTACCCCTACCGCTTTTTGCACCAAAATATCCTGGCTTCCGCGATCCACACTTTTTATGGAATATGGAAAGATGATGTTGGAGGTCTTCCTGCAGCTCACCTCCACGGTTTGAGGAACGATTTCTTGAGAGAAACCGGACATTCCTTGACTAATCACCAGAACTGCTGATAGTAAAAATCGATTAATTGATTTCATAGAACTTATTTTTAAATAATATCTGAATTCAGTATCCTACTGCTTTTGCTGAAGGATCACCTGGTAGCCATCCCTGACGGTCACACGCACAAGCTTGGCTTTTTGACTGAGTAGGTTCTTGGCAGCGTCCACACCCGAGCTGACTACCTGAGCCCCTAGGGAAAGATCGAGACTCCGCAAGTCCAGGCCCTGAATGGATCGGTCCATGGCATTTTTGGCGACATCACGATCGATGGATCCCGGAATATAGATCCCCTCAAGACCATCCATATCGTAGAGCTCCAGATCCACGGGTAAGACGGATTGACCTATCAGGATGCTTTTGATGGATACCTGCAGTCGGTCTCCCTGCAATCGCGCCACCCCATTTACAAAGTGGTCTTTTGCCAATGGCTGGCCTCCAATAGAAACATTCTGTGTCAGCCTTAACTTAACGGTCGAGCCGTTCACCAGAGTTTGAGAACCATGAACGACAGCACGAATGCCCTGCTCGGACTCACCCAGAGCTGAACTGCTATCAGAGAAGGAATAAAATCCAATTTTCGAGAGTGAATCCTGAGGACCTAAAAATCCCAGTTCCGCTCCTTTTTCCAGGGCTTTTATCGAATATACGGGGTGGCGGTGCATCAGAAGGCTATCGCTGATTTGCGCTTGCCGCCGCTCTGGATTTTGGATCTCCAGAATTTTTTCCAGAATGCCGGACACCTGTTTTAATTCCTGGTCCTCCCCAGAGGGAAAAACCATGCGCTGCATCATTTCATCCAGTTTGTCAATATCATCCGATAGCCCGCTCTGTAGAAAACCATTCCGATGGTCTAAAGAAGCATAGGGTCTGGCTTCCTGTTCCTGGATCTGCTCCTGGAGTAGCGCTAAGCGTTGATATATTTCCCTTTCATGAGATCCTCCGCTAGTTCCTCCACCTGGCTTAGAGGAATCCAATGGAATTCCAAGCGGAGCTAACTGTGGATCGGCCAGGTCACCATATGGATCAAATGATCCAGCAAATAGATCCCCTTCAGGCGTAAATGCCTCGGAGTTCCCTAGCATATCCTGATCCTGTTTTTTATAGAGTTCCATTTTACTCATCGGATCATTTTCGTTCACCTGGGCTCCTGGGACTTGTAAGATCAGTTTTCCGTTTTCAGCATCTTTAACTGTCCCATTATCAAGGGAGCCTCCTTCAAAACTCCAGAATCCAAGCGTAGTAAAGGGAATGACCATAACCGGAAGCAATATCCATATTCTCATCTGCCGACGGACTTCTTCTGGTGATTTTTCTCTTGCATGTATCATGTTAAAGTTTGTTTATTTGTGGGTATATTTTTTAGGTTTTTTTGCGGGCTTGTTGTTTTGAAATTATTGATCCGTTACTTCTAAAAAAATATGTTCATTTGCTTGGTTCCCTTTTTCCTAGGCTGTCCGCTGCTGGCGGAAGAAATCTCCTTGGTGGATCAGGCGAAATCGTTGATTTGGTCCCAAGGTGATGAATGGACTTCGGTAAGGCCAATCGAGTGGTATTCCCCCAGAATAGCTGAGCTAGCAGATAACTGTACAAAAGGATCATCAATAGGAAACACACCAGTATGCCCTTGATGGAATAGCGTTTCAACTGTTTATAATTCCTGATCAAGATTCCATTTCCTGGGAACACCGATGGAAATCTATGTTTAGTTATTCTCTGTACCATGATGGTTGATTTTGATGTAATCAATGCCGCTTTTTGTTGCTCAGCTCCTTGTTTTCAATGGTTTTCCAGCGTTCGATAAGCATTCCATGAGGATTGTTCTCACTCCGGGATACAATCCGTAGCTCTCCCCCGGTTACCAGGGATCTGACCGTGGTACTCGTCGAACGGGTGATAATCTGCTTGCCAAAGAAGCGAAACCGGATAGGTAGCCGTTCCATTTCAATGGTAATACTGTCGATCTGCACTTTCTGGCTTACGTTCCCTGAAACCATATTCAGGTAAAAACCACTTTCTTGCAGATCATCATAGATCCGTTTAGCGCTTTCATCTGCTAAATACAGTGCGCTTCCAACGTTTTCGCGGATTACCCGCTCGTCCGGATCGAGGCCAAAGAAGAGCCTGTGAAATCGAGCAACATGGTCTCTGGCCTCTACCGGTATATTTTCACCCCTTGGAGACGTAAAAGCTTCCAGCGCCTTTCCGTCTGCCAGTACATAGATCCTGTCATCAACCCGTGAAACAAGTAAAAAGCTTTTATGCAGCACATAGCAGCTTAGCAAAGCACAGCCTATAATTACCGCAGAGGTAAATAGTTTGATGTGCTGGAATGCCATCTCCAGGTTCTTTAACTTTCCGAACATGCTACTCCCTCCTTATTAATTGCCCTTTAACTTCTTGTTCATATAATTCTCTCCATCTGCTCCCCGCTCCTTGAAATACGGTCCGGACTGTCCACGCTCAGACATACCCTGGCTGATCCGGGAGTAGCTGTCCCCCAATCCGTCGCCTGCCATGCTGGCACCTGCAGCCTGTACCACACTTCTTGAGGATTGCGACAGCATCCTGTTCACTTTTTGCACCAAGGCACTTCCCCCAGAGGCATGGACAATGTAATTGGCTACCGAAGGCACGCAGAAGTAACCCACAATGCCAATGATCAGGAACACTTGATAAGCCATACCAGTTCGACTGTAATAAGTGTCTCCCTGCTCGGCGATCTGGGAAAGATCGATCTTGAGCATATTTTCCTGGATCTTACCGATGATGCCACCGAAAATATTGGCCACAGGCAGCCAAAGGAATATATTGAGGTATCTGGCAAGCCATACAGTCAAGGTATGCTGAAAGCCATCAAAAACGGAAATCCCAAAAATCAGTGGGCCAAGAATGGACAGGACCACCAGCTGAAAAGTTCTCAGCGTATTTATGCAGAGTGCAGCAGCCTGAAACAGGACCTGCAAAATCTCGCTCATCCACTCCCTGACAGAATTCCTGAAATTATAGGATGCCTTGTCCATCGCAAATTTTATGTCGTTTCCGATCCCATCCAGAATCCCCTCATCTCCGGCATCATCGCCATGGGTATATTTATACCATTCCGCCCGATCACCATCACCAAGCTCGCCGACGTACATCTGCCAGGCAGAGGTTTTCTTGATCGCTTCCTGCTGTTTTTCCAAAAGCAATTCTACCGCCCGGTCAGAATGCTCTACCATTGCCGAGGTAGCTCGAACCACCGGCTGCATCACGCCGTTGATCAGCGCCAGCACCAGGGGAAAGGCCATAATACAGAAGCCGATCACAAAAGGCCGGAATAAAGGGTAAAAATCGATCGACTCGGCATTGGCAATTTGGCGCCATACCCGAGATCCGATATACCACATAGCAGCAAATCCGGCAATTCCCTGACCAACGCCCATCAACTGGCCACATAAGGGCATCATCTCCCGATAGAGCTGCTCGAGTACCTCGTGCATGCTTTTCATTTCATCGGCAATTCCCTGTGCGTAGGACAAAACAGGTACAAGAAGATCTATAAAAAGGATTCCTCCCAAAATTTTCATCTTTTTCATCTTACTTCCATTATTGTTCCATGCCATGGATCTTTCCCATGGACCGGTTACTGTTCATCTCTTTTTTACGCTGAAGATGTAAAATCGAAGCCTCAGTGTTGAAATGATCAAGGAAATGAAGCTTTTCTTCCATCTGCCGGTGGATCGCATCGATGTGCGATAAACGCTCACCATCACCCATCTCCAAGGTCTGTTCGCTCAGGACCAACAGCAGTTCGTTCAGATTGCCAAGCGATAGCCTCAGGAGCCGATCATGGATCCCGCTAATGTAATGGAGTTCCTGAGGGTTAAAAAGCAAGGAAGCTCGCAGCCTGCTGTACCCCCGTTTGCACTGCTCAACAACACGCACCTGCATATCGATGATCTCAACTATTTTGCGGTACCTAAGGACCGACGGACTTACCCTCAACAGTCCATCGAGGAAAGTTCGGTGCAAGGTGAAATTGCCCTCGGACAGATCCTTTACTGTTCGGTAGCCGCTATTGAGCACAGCATAGCCTTGTTTCATCTGCTTCAAAATAGATCTGAACTGTGCTAATTTCTCCACGTTGAGCGATAACTGGATCACTTCACTCGATTGCCCCATTACCGAGCAAACAGAAAACAGGAAAGCGAACAACGGAACGAAATACTTTGCCTTATGTTTCATGTTTTAATACATTAAGTCATTCAACTTCAATAATTCATCAACATCGTTATTTCCCCTCCAGCGGTTTATGACCAGCAGCTGGATATCCTGAGAAAACCGTTTCAAAAATCCATGCTGAGCACTTATATCGCTATGGACCTGCTGTAAACGCTTGATGCGCTCATGATCTCCAAGATCCATTTTACCTTTTTCCAACAGATCCAACAGACCAAGGAAGGAGCCCTCAGATGCTTTCCTCACGCTTCTAGCCAGCCGATCGATATAGCTCATCTCCTGTTTGCTGAGCAGTGCATTTTGTTCCACGAACCGTTTTAGTGCCGCACATTGAATAAGGATGTCTCGCTCTAGGGCAATAGTTTCCGCGACCCGAGCATAGCGCCGAACCGATGGACTTACAGTCTTCAATGAAGCAAAAAATTGGTCATGAAGATTAAATTCACCGCGCTTTAGGTCGCCTATGACACCAATTCCACTATGCACGATCCGGTAGCCTTTTTTGAGCAGGTCAAAATAGAGCTGGTTCGCGGCGACCTGGGTAAGGAGGTACTCCTTTTGGGTTCTCCTCTGACGGACCCATTCCTTGAGAGTCTGCGCCTGGCAATTCACTGAGAAAAGCAAGACGAGAGCTAGCATTAGGGTTTTCATATATATCCTCTTTTTGTTAAGGTAAACCATATAGTTTCTTTATAATCAACACTTCCTGTTCAGATCGGGCGCGTTGGATGCGAAGCATTATATTCTGCCTGTTGAACCGTCTGAGGTCATTAAAATTCTTGTCGATCCTGGCCGAAGCCTTTTCAAGGATCTCCATCCGTTGCCCATCGGACATCTGTAATGTATAGGACTGGATGATCATAGTAAGCCCATCGATGTTCTTAAGGCTCTCCTCCAACATGCCGATGTAAACCTTGGCCATGTAATCCAGTTCTTCTATCGAAAAATGTCCGTCCCGCTGCAACAATCCCCAGACACGTTTGTACTCCCTGACCATCGCCACCTGCTTTTCGGTCAGTTCCTTTACTTGATGGAACTGACCGATCACGGATTTCACCTTCATCAAGCCTGAATAGTACTTGCCAAAAGCTTCCTTTTGCTTTTGCGACCACAGGGCAATTTCGTCCAGACGGGTTTTCGAAAGGATATTTTCCATTGTTTTCTGCGCCTGCTGCAGCCAGATGGTTTTATTTTGCAGGCGCTGGATTTTCAGGTCCACCGCCTTAACTACTTTTTTAATCGCGCTACGGATGACTTCCGCAAGGACCAACTGACCATAGCTTGGTTGATTGGCTAGAGGGAGGAGAGCGACCAATAGGATCAATATAATTTTAACTACCTTATTCATATTAGTTTACATAACTTATAATTAAGCTAAACATCAGGTAAATTCTATCTATCAGAACTTTTTTAGTCCCTCGACCATGGCTTTCAGGGCCATCTTGACATCTCCCCGATAATGTTCGATCCATTTATTCAGTTGTACCTTCTCGCTCTCTTCGGTCGTATAGATCAGGTACTCTTCTGCAGAGACCTCTGTACGGTAGACTTTGCTCAAGGCGCCGCCCAAGCTGATAAATACCTCTTTATATTTATTTAGCGGATCGTTCGATTTATTCATGGAAAGGACAAGCGCTCGCTCCTTTTCTGTCAATCCAAGGAGCTGCTGGATCTCCTCAAACCTATTCTGGTATTTGCTCTGATCCAACAGGATCTTGCAATCACTGTTATTGATGATCGCCTGTTTCACTATCGCAGAAGAAATGATATCTTCCACGTCCTGGGTGACCACAACGGCCTCCCCAAAGAATTTACGGACCGTCTTGAACAGGTATTTGATATAGGACGCAAACCCTTCTTTCATCAGGGCCTTCCAAGCCTCTTCGATCAGGATCATCTTGCGCACTCCTTTCTTCTTGCGCATCTTATTGATAAATACTTCCATGATAATGATCGTCACCACTGGAAACAGGATCGGATGATCTTTGATGTTATCCAGCTCAAAAACGATAAAGCGCTCGTTAAGTAAGTCCAGTTCCGCCTTGGCATTCAACAGGTAATCGAATTCTCCACCTTGGTAGAAAGGGCGCAGCACGTACAAGAAATTATGTACATCGAAATCCTTTTCCTTGACCCGCTCCTTTTCGAGTTCCTTGATATAATCGTCCCTCAGGAATTCATAGAACGAGTCAAAGCAGGGTATGACCGATGTAGATCCAGCCAAAAAGTTATAATAACCCGAAATGGCGTTCGATAGGGCGACATATTCGGATCTTCTGAAGGACTCATCGTCCTTTTTCCACAATGCCAAGAGCAAGGTTTTGATGCTTTCCTTTTTTTCGGTATCCAGGCTATCTCCCACTCCTATATAAAATGGATTAAACTGGATCGGGCGCTCATCTGTATAGGTAAAGTAATAGCCACCGACCATCTCACAGAGCCCCTTGTAGGAATGACCCACGTCCACCAGGACAATATGGGTTCCCTGTTCGTAGTACGAGCGCACCATATGGTTCGTAAAAAAGGATTTCCCGCTTCCTGAGGGACCCAGGATAAACTTGTTACGGTTCGTACATATGCCATTGCGCATAGGTTCGTCACTGATGTCCACATGCATCGGCCGGCCAGTTTGCCTGTCCCCCAAACGCAGGCCCATCGGACTGACCGAATTACGGTAACCCGTCTCCAGGTTCAGGAAGCAGGCTGCCTGGGCAGCGAACGTATCAAAACTGTCATTCATCGGGAAATCAGCGCTGTTACCCGGGATTCCTGCCCAGAAGATCTGGGCGGCCCCTACGGTTTCCTCCTTGCAAGGACAGTCGATCTGCGACAGCGCTGAGGACACCCTGTTGCGCACTTCCTGTAGTTGTTCCGGGTTCTCGGTCCAGACCAACACATTGAAATGTGCTTTTACAGGTTGACGCTGTTGGGAGATGGCTTCGTTCAGAAAATCGTTCGTCGCTTCCCCAGCAATAAGGTTCTGCCGGCTGTAGGCTGCAAGGGACTGCAGTCGCAGTTTTTTGCTCTCCAGTCTTTTCATCGTCCTATCGGCGTCTTCAATGAAAATATATTGGTTATAGATATGATTGCAAGGAAGTAGCTGCCCCAATGGTGAGGCAAAACCAATACTGAACTTACTCAGCTCCGTCGAATACCGCTCATAGGTCAGTCTGCTCCCGCAGAGCGATGGCAGGGATTCCCCATCACAAAGTGTGTACAGCTGAACGTGTTTATGCCCGATCCGGATGCCTTGAGAAAAATCCATATCCCTTAGCCTGAGATCATCGGCTCTATCTGAAAGTGAGCAGTACCGTTCGATCAGGCCTTTCTTTTTAAGTTGGCTGCTCAGTTCGGAATTGCCAATCTGGGTGAGCCGAACAAGACCACTTTCTTGCAGGATGCTCACAAACTGACCGCAGGATTCCAAAAACCGCTTGTAGGATCCTCCATCGAGCAATTCTCTGGGAACCAGGTTCGGCCTGATCAGATTGGAAAAAATCGAGCTGGAAAGCTTTCGACCTTTAGGTTTTTTGGTCAGCATTAGGTAACAGCGGTGATCTAGAAAGGGGCGCTCATGAAAATGTCGTCCCGAAGCCAAATCTAGGAAACTCGGCTCTCGGTCAGTAGGATGCTCCCTGTGCATATCCTTGATAAACCAGTCCTGTTTATGCAGGATAGAGTGGTTTGGCAAGGTACGGATGGCCTTTACCCACGATTGGTGGAACAGCTCAAACTCCATTTCTGAGAGCGTGAAGATTTCCGGCAGCCTCAGTTCATAGGCTACAGTCAGGTCCCCCATCTTGCTGAGGATACAGTTCTGATCTACTTCTAGAATGGGGAAAATTTTATCCAAGCTCTTCACCATAACTCTTGCTTTTATGATCTCTAATAAATGTATGTCCTTCAAAACGAAATAGACGCCTTTCCATGCACACCACATGTTTTGGCAATTGCTTATTTGCAAGCGCTTTCATCAGACCAAACTCCCCGTACCGTTGACTGAGCCGATATACCTGCATGAAAAACAGCGATCCTGATACACCGATGATGGCTACACAGATGAGTGAGGGGATCCCGAAAAAATACAGCATGGAGAAAAGGACAACCAATAAAACCACACCAATTCCTAAGTACCCTATATACTGCGCCTTCAACCCACGAAACTCAACGGATAGATTGACTCCTTTATTGATTTTAAAAACCTGGCTGGCCATTGCTAATTGACATTGAAAAAAGTTTTAATGACCGTTGTCACCAGCACTAGGAAAACACAGCTCCCAAACCATGCAGCGGCAACCTTTCCGGTATCCGGATCGCCGTTATTCCATTTTTGGTAGACTTTCACAGCGCCGATAAGGCCCAATAGGGCTCCAACCGCGTACATCAACTTCGTTCCAGAATCAAAGTAGCTCCTGACCATATTGTTCGCCTCATTGATGCCCGCAACGCCATCCTGCCCATAGACCAGTACCGGCAGGAACCAGCTGCAAAGAACAAGGACAGATACCTTCCTATGTTCGAGCTCCCATTCAAATGTCTTTAACTTCACCATATCCGTTCAATCTCTGATTATTAAATCCCACTGCCATTAAGCGGTATGTCCCAGCCGTCAACGGACCATACTCCTACATCCCGATTGCCCTAACGCTGATGGTCGGACGGGGGGACATCCGCTAAATTATCATACCGCACCTTTCCATATCGCACCCAATTCATCCCCATCGGGTATAATGACCTGAAAACGCTCACATTCTGAAAGGATAAACTCGTTCAACGTGTCCCTTAATCCCAAATCATGAAGTGATGGGAATCTACTGAGTACCGACCTGATTTCCTCAACGAGTTGTTTTGACCCATGCACTCCAGAAGTCTTGGACTCCAATAGCACGCGCAGATCTTTGACAAACCGCTCAATCGGTTCTCCTTGGGGAATGGAATCTTCAAATTCCCTTTCCGCTGGAAGGCCCGATGGGATAGTACCGGAAGATTCCGTAACTGCGCCTGCATCGTCATTCCCTTCAAATTCAAACCGTGTTTTGAAAAGTGACAGGATCTTCTTTCGATAGATGATGACCGTAACCGTTAAATAATATAGGAGGGTCATTGCAGAGACAAGCTTGATGTATTCCATCCATGAGATATCCTTAAGCATATTTTTACACATTTAATCCAACATTTTCGCTATTCCGCAATCCTTGCAGAAAGAAGCTTATCCAAAGGAACGGACTCTGACGGCTTGTCAAAAGGACAACTATCGCTTTGTTCCCTTTCTGTTCCCTGTTCTCTTTCCATATGATTCCAGAGCGGCATTTTTATCATTTACTCCCTGGACTGAATTCTGCCATGAAGTCCGGACTTCGGGTCGGAGGCGGAACAAAAAATTCCGGCATAAACACTGTCCCAGCCAACTTCCCTTCATTTATTCCGTTGCTTTTTGCCCTTGCTTCCCTTCATCCGCACCAGATGCCATAATTCATTCCATTCGTAAACTTAAAACTGAAAACTATGGAAACTCAACAAAATCAACAGGAATGGCAACAGGTTGCCGAAGTACGCATATCTTACCAAAACCCAGTTCGACCTTCCCAAAGACCAAAGCTCACATCTTCCAAAGAGGTTTATTCCCTACTGCTCACCTGTTGGAATGCAGAAAGGATAGAGTATGCCGAAGAATTTAAGATTCTATTGCTCAATACAGGAAATAGGGTGTTAGGAATCTATCAAGTTTCTGCAGGTGGTATTGATGCCACTCCAGTGGATGCCAAAGTGATATTTACCGCAGCCCTCAAGGCGAATGCCTCAGCTTTGATCCTGGTGCACAACCACCCCTCGGGAAACCTGGTTCCCAGTGACCCTGATATCCTGCTCACAAAGAAGATCGACCAGGCAGCACGGTTGCTGGACATCCGCGTACTGGACCATCTGATCATATCTCCAGATGGTTATTATTCCTTCAAGGATTCCGGAAGGCTATAATTACAGACTTCCTCCTCCTTATTGAGGCTTATAGGATAGGGTTCCATAAGCCTTTTTTTATGGAATTTGAAAATTCACAACTTAAAAGCAAACCCGCTGTGCATGGATAAATAAGGCTAACTTTCAACTTAATGATAGTTCAGTTGAGGGGTTTATGTTGATTCCACCAGTTTGAAAGTTATGTTCTTTGATCCGCTCATTACTTCCCTTCTACAGCAAGTTTAGGAATAGGAACCGATCTTTAGGTAGAACAGAGAACATTCAAAAGGATAAATCGTTTGATTCGGTCCTTAAACGAGATGAAGTTAGTAAATAAGTAAGTAAGGGATAATTGCAGATTTCAATAGCTTTGGATCTTTTCGATCATCTTCTCCAGCAGGCCAACAGCAACCTGTCGGTCCCTATCTTCTGGAGAGTACGCTTTGCTGCGGACCGCTCCATAGGAAAGATTTACCTTGCGGTCGGTACTTAGGAATGGGATGATTTGCCGAAAGACCGCGTTCATGGATTTGGCGCCGACCAATCGGCTTTCATCCATGGCACGCAGGATGAGCGCAAGCTGGTCAGCAGAAAGGTTGCAGGTAATTTTCTCCATACCACTTTGCTTGGCCTTGACTCCATCCTGAAATGGAGGTCGAACACCTTTTTTGTCTTCAGAGGACAAATACCTTTCGATAAACTGTTCCAACAACCCTATCATTCGGTTTTTTCTGACACCGTTCAACCTTGAGGTTTTCTTCAGTATCAGAAGGTATTTACCGAATGATTCCATAAAGGAAATCTGCTCACTGGGATCCGATTTTTCGATTCCCCTTTTAACCCTTTCGAGTAAACTGCTCAGGTACAGCCCATCCCGATAATCCAACAGGATCAGGTTCGCATCGACCCAGGTTAACGGAGGGTGATGGAAACTCTGAGGGACATGCTGCTTAAATCTATCCATAAAGACTCTCAGTTTTTTCAATACGCCATAGCTAGGATTCTGTTCCAACCGTTCACTGAGGACCTTTTTGAGCAAATCGATAGTATCTCCTACATTGGTTGGAAGGGGCACCTGAGCGGGGTCAAAAGACTCGTCAAGCTCCCTTTGGAATGCCTTTACCATCCGTTTGCTCAAGGGATCATTTCCGTTCAAATGCTGGGAAAACCGTTCATCGATTTCCCCTAAAAATGTCTCTAATAGATTGACACATTCGAAAGGCCTGCCTTGTAAACCATCAGGTTCAATTTCCTTTGAAAGGTTCTTCAACATATAAAGGATTGTATTCCGTACTTTCCTGAATTCCCTTTCAAATTGGTATTCCTTTTTTCGTAAGAAGTACATTCGTTGGATTGATATTGCGGTTTGGGTCAGTAGTTCTGATAGAGATGTATCCACAAGTAAACCACCATTCGCACACATTGAAGCGGAATCGTACCACCCAACCAGTGCCATCAATTTTTCCGTTAAATCCTTTCCCATAATCACCGAACTGCATGAAAATTTTTTTCCAATCGACAATCATCCCTATGCTCAGGCCTGAGGAAGGTTCAATCGACCGGCCAGGCCATCAATACAGCCATCCAAATGGTTGAAGAAATGGATCCGCTCCTTTTCCGAAAGTTTGCTCAGGCAGCTGGACTTATTCAATACGCCACGGATCCAATCAATGGTTTCGGTAACGTACCTCATGTCCAAAGTAGCGATGCTATTGATGGTATAGAGCTTGACCGATACGGACTGCTCGCCATCAAATCGGCACAGCATCTGGCTTATGCCCAGGTTCACGGGCGATAGGTAGAGGTCAAAGTGCACACCCTCGTGTTTTTCCTGCCTTTTGGTCCATCTTTTTAGATTCGTTATGAGATGGCCGAGCTGCTCCAGTAGCAGGCCAATGCTATCCTGATTTCGAAAGCTACCGATGTCATAATGGTATTCCAGGAGTTCCAGGATTGGCCCGATCGTGCCCCTTGACCAGATTTCCCTGGATGGGATCCTGCAGTAGGTTTCATGTAGGTTTTTAAACACCGGTTCCAGGTGCTGCTTTTTGAGTTCATAAACAAAATCCTCATAACTGACCCCAAGGTTCAGCACTGCTTGGTTCCAGGAGTAGAGCTTAAAATAGGTTAGCTCGGCAAATTCCATAAAATGGAAGATTGGGACGTCGTCGGCACAGAAGATAATCTCCTTTTGCTCGCAAGAAACCATGTGCTGAAGTTGGAGAAGCATCTGGTGGATATATTGGCTATAGTTATAGCTATCCTGATGGTTGAGGCTCGTGTGCTTAAATACTACATTGTGCCGGTCACTAAGCAGATAACTGTCCAGCGAAATGCCATATTGGCGGCAGAGCTTCCCTAGTTCACTGGCAGTGAGCTGCACATCACCACGCTCCCTGCGGTAAACCGCATCCCTGCCCAGGTGCAGCAGTTCGGAAATTTCCTTTGACCAGGCGGCCGGATTGGAAATCCTTGACCGAATTTCCTCAAATAACAATTTTTGAATATCCATAACTGGAAAATTTAGGTTCAAAAACTAGACGAATTTGCAAAATATAAATTAATAATTAATATCACAATCTTTTTGCTGCATTGGTTAACAAATATTTTATTCAGTTAAATAATTGCAGAAACGGCGAATGTCACTGGACCTCTTACGGCATTCGCCAAAATTATCATTGTTCCCTGCCCTACTTTTAGCTAAAAGCAATACAGCTAACCATGAAACAGCCAATTGATAGCTTAGACAGCATATTGGGTCCTTCCCAGACCCGCTATTTTTCCTTTGGATTCAGCAGGTTCCAATTTCAGGTTTCCAATTTCAGCCTGGGTGGACAAAACCAGATCCGAGGATCCTTTTCCGTTCATTATGATGGTCCGCAAAGGCCAAACCAACAGGCACTACACTTGGGAAGCATGGAATATGTTGCCATGGGCTTATTTTTGGCAGAGGGCATACTCATCAAGCAGAAACGGCTGACCAGGCATGAAATTAACCGCTCCATCCTGCGGAACCTTACGCTCCAAATAAAAAAACCAATGGACATCACGAGCGGAATGACCGTACCGTTTGAAATATCCATTGCTGAATCCCATCAGGATCTCAATTCGATCAACATTGGCTTGACAAGCATGGAACTAAAGATCCAGAATGCCCAGATGCAAATCGTCATCGACCATCCCGGCCCAACCCAGATCGATTTTCGGGATTTTGATCTCTGGCCTTTTGGGGAAGGTTCCCTCCACCGAGAGCTATACAGGCAGCGCAACCTCGAATTGGACCAAATCTACATGGACCTACAGACTGAATCCATTTCTGCCCAATTATCGAGACCTTTACCCTACCCTTCGGATGTTTGGGGATTCAGTGCCTATGACAATCCCCTCAGCCCTTTGGACAGCGTTCGGATATCAGGACAGCTGATGCAGGTACTGCTGTATACCCTTCTGTCCAAAGATCGGTTGGATTGTCCCAATATTTGGCTTAGGAGCATGGAAATCGACTTTAAGCGTCCCTACCGATCCGATTGTTACCGAGTTGATCTGCAGTTCGACCTCCGCCAGCAGACCATGCTGCGCGGGAAAGCTTGGCAGACCGTTTCGCTCATGAGCCAGATGGGCAACATGGATGCAAAATTTAAGATTTGCCATGAGATGCCCTGAACATAAGCCCCGGATCGTGATCAGCGGGACCTACTGCACTGGAAAGACCAGCCTCTCGATCGCCCTTTCCCTAGCTACCGGGATTCCAACGACCCATGCCCCAACCATGCGTGAGATCCTTCCTTGGTTATTTCCGGGCACCTCGCTAAAGGATTGTTCCTATGCACAGTTGCTTCGTTTGGGGATGGAACGCTTTGAGCGGCGCGTTCATGCCGAAGCTGGATTGTCCACAGGCTTCATCAGCGACGGCTGTCCACTTCAGGAATGGCTCTATGGCAGCACCAGGCTGATCACCGGTGCTTATCCCGAGGAGAATAGTTGGACCATGCTGTGGAAGAAACTCAAGAACTATCGCGAATTTCGGGATTTTGAACTGTTGCTGGCTGGTTTTGAAAAGATGGCCAAGACCTATACAAAGAACAGTTATGACATCTTCTTTCATCTCCCAGTCGAATTTCCTTTTATTGAAGATGGCCACCGACCTACCTCGGAGCGTTTCCGAGAGGAATCAGAAAGGATACTGATAAATACGTATCGAAGTCTTCAAATTACCCCGATATATGTTTCCGGAACACTCGAAAACAGGCTGAAAACGATACTAAGTCACTTAAACATAACATCAAAAATACCACTCGCAGAGGCAGTCGACCTTTCGGTAAAACTCAAAGAACGTCTATTCGATCGGATAACCCTTGAATAGAAGCCCATCACTTTTATTAATGAAGGGCATTTCAAAATGAAATGTATCATGAAATTTATACTTACCCTTCCTGAAATAACCTCCAAAGAGCTACTGCTAAAAGGAATAGTAGATACTGTCTTTCTCCCACTACCCTGTTCGGCTTACATGTACTTAAAAGGTGGTCGTTGCCAGATCAAAAATGCCAGTTTTGACAGAGAATGCCTGCTGATCGAACATTATATTATTAGCTGTGAAAAAGAATATTCCCTAACCATACAGGCTACCTCGAATGTTTATGTTTTGCTCATGCTTTTTAAAGGTTCGATAGCCTATACCAATATAAACGGCATCAGTTCCATAGTCCTGCATCCTGGAGAGACGATACTGCTGTTTGCCCGCCAGGACATGTATAATATCACCTTTCTTGACCAGAAGATTGAACTCTATACCATTAGCATATTAGACACATTTTCTCCGATACTCTTTCATCGAAACAGCCTGCTACCTGATTTTGTTGCAGATTTTAACAATAAGAAAATAAATGGAACCCTGCCTCAAAAAATGGACACCTATTTCATCATGTCTTTAAAAAGATTACTCAAGGTTCCGAAAAACAACAAAACACGCTACGAAAATTATCTCATCAATCGCTTTTCTAAATTACTGTCTGCCTACAAAGGACTGAACGGGAAATACAGTGTTCAGCACACCTCATTAAAAATCAATGAAATTCATAGCGATTTAACGATTCATATTTTACAGGCCGACAACCAGTTTATTCGAAGGCTGGCCAGAAAAAACGGAATGTCCATTTCCAAAATGGAACGTCTGTTTAAAGAGAAGTATGGGACAACGGTCCGAAAGTTTATCAACGAAAAGAAATTTGAACTCATCTCTGACCTATTAATAAAAACAGAAATATCACTTTTGGAGCTATCGATGAAATTCAATTTCAGCTCTGTCAGCGCCTTGAACAGAGCGTTTAAAAAACATTACGGAACAACCATGAGAAAATTCCGAGGTACCTATAAAAATCAACCACTTTCGAAAAAGTAAAAAAATAATACGCATCAAAGTTGGTTAACCTCAGATGTTTTTCCTGCTTACTTTTGAAATAGATTGGACAACCGAATAACGAACCATGTTAAGCACGCCGAAACATACCAGAAAATTTGCTCTGTTCCCCATCAAGGGTTTGCTGGATATTTTCAACAGCAAACCCAGCGAATGTAATCCGAATACATAACCAATAAAAGAAATAGAAATGAAATCAATCCATAAAAATAGAACGTCAGTATTTGGACTAGTACTGTCGCTCATAGCACTAAGCGCCATAACGCTAACATCCATAAAAGCAGGAGAGAAAGCCAGCGAAAATGAAACAAGAATCCCTGCAACTTGGAGTTTCACCGGAACAAATCCTCTGGATTCAAGCCACTACACATTAGGGCAGCCCCTGCCGTGTAACGACGTTCCTGAACAGATCTGCAGTATAGAAGCTGACGCCAGCGGCAGCTACCCAGATCTTACTCCTGAAAGAAAGGCCGACATTCAAGAAGTTCTCGATGCACTGGATAACAATGAGGTTCCCTCTACGAACAACACCGTAACGGGATTCCGCAGCGAATAGTGAAGCACCCCTTTTTTAGAGTTCCCATATCTTCCATTAGATATGGGAACTTGTTGATTAATAAACTGGGCCATGGATTAACGAGGGTTTTGTTGCATCCCAGAAAGTTCAATAACCTGATCCGGTATAGCAGAAACATAACGCAAATCACCGGCAGGAAGTTCATACTCCTCCCACGAAGCACCATCGAAAACTCTGCGCTTCAGATCCTTCCGAAATCTAGGATCCCGATTCAGCCTCCTTAGGTCACTCCATCGCACCCCCCGAAATAACAGTTCCTTTCTGCGCTCTGCAAGGACCGTGTCTAGAAGCTGGTCTTGATCAAGTTGTCCCATCGGTTCAAATATGTTTGGATCATATCGATGGGCAAGCAACAAGTTTAAGATCTCCATTCCTCGAGCCACATTTCCCCTACGGGTTTCGCATTCGGCGATGATAAGGTAGAGCTCATCAGTAGCAAGACCACAGAACAATGTGGGCTCAAGTCCGCTATAAAAACCTTTAAATGCGGAATAACCATTGGATTTCTCTTCAAAGAAAGCTTCCCTCCTCAGGTCACCTTGCTGATATTGGCTAAGAAGCAACGTGTCCATATTTGAACGGCTTTTGGTAATGTATGTTGCCGAAGATACATTTTTTGCAAAATAAATAATTTCCACATTCTTGGAAACTTCAAAAGGATTAACTGCAGAAAGGTCTATCGTATTGTAATTCAAAAGCTTATTATTCAAAGAATAAGCTTCTTTTGCGAATTTCAGCGCTTCCGCGTATTTTTCCATAGATAAATAAACCCTGGCAAGCAAGGCAAATGCTGCCACCTTATTGGGTCTAGTTATAGTTTCTGAGTGAACAGGTAAAAGTTCTAAACTTGCTTTCAGATCATCCAGTATAGATGTATAGGTGTCCTCGACGGTATTTCTTTGAAAGGTTTCGTTGATATCTGAGGATGTACGGATCGGAATACCCGCAGAGCGATTGTCTCCATTGGGATCGTATGGTGCACAATAGAGCTGAGAGACCGTAAAATGACGCATGGCTCGTGAAAAAAGTGCTTCGCCTTTCATGAGGTTGAGGTTGTACGTGGTTCCATGGTCCTTGATCTGCTTTTCGATTGATTCCAGCACGACATTGGAAATCATGACTGCTTTATAAGAAGAAAACCAGCTTGAATTTTGAAATGTTGAGACATCTCCGTCCCACACGTAAAACCTTTGGTCAAGCTCAGATCGGGACTTCCATACCGTATAATCAATGAAATATTCATCACTGAAAAGATCATTCAGCCCGGGAAAGGCGCTATTCATCAAACCATCGTTATCAAGCAGGGCCCTTATGTCCTTTTCATTTTCGGGAATGGACAGCGAACCGTCAGATTTCTGATCCAGAAATTTTTCACATCCCGTATTCAGGACAATTGCTGCCAGCATTAGTATATATAAACTCTTCATCATGCTATTGATTTAATATCTCCAATTAATGCCAAAACTGAAACTTCTCGGCTGCTGCCAGGGATAAGCCTCTGGATCGAGATGCTCAGAATTTTTGGTCCATAACAATCCCAAATCATTGGCCACTCCGAAAACTGTAATTCTGGAGCTGCGTTTTGCCAATTTCAGATAAAATGCGTAACTGACTCTTAAATCCCTTACCCGGATATAATCTGCCGCGTAGATATTGGCCTCCGACTGAGCATAAAAGGCATCCCTGCTGGAGTTGGCAGGGTAGGTCATGCTTGGAACCGTTGTCCTCAGCTCGTCTCCTGGCTCCTTCCACCTTTTAGCATAATCGCCATGCGTTCGCCATAAATTGTAAACTTCGCCGTACATGATCGTTTGCTTTTGCGCAAAAGCACCGAACTTATAAGTCAGCTGCAAGGAGACTTCCAAATCCTTCCATCTGAGAGATGTCTGAAAATTACCAAAATAAGGCGCCATAGAGGTTCCGAAATAGTTTAAGTTTTCTACCGAATCCCGCATGAGAGCACTATAATCTTTGGATAGCGAGCCATCCATCAATCCCTGAGGGTCTCCGTTTTCAGGATCAAGTCCCGCAAAGTAATAGGCAAAAACCGGGTAGGGACTTCTATTCTCCAAAGGCCTCATCGACGACCCCACGTTTTGGGTATAGAAAGATCCGTTGACCGATGCTCCGTAATATTTAACGATGGTGTTCCGGTTTTTGGAAAGATTGAGTGACGACGACCAATAAAATGCTCCGATCGGAATTCTAAAGTTAAGGGTAGCATCGAAACCCGCTCCTTTCATCACCCCTACGTTCTTGGTTACGTCTGTAAAGCCCATCGTAGGGTCCAAAAGATCGTCTGCCAGCAGATCTGTCGATTTTTTCCAATAATAATCAAAGCTGCCCGACAGTATACCCCGGAAAAGGGAAAAGTCTGCTGCAAGATTATACATCGCAACATCCTCCCACCGAAGGTCCGCATTCGGTAGACTGCGCACTTGGGCCTGCGGAAAGTTATTCATCCAGCGCGAGGAATAATTGAGGTAAGCGATAATGGGCAATGTCGAGGTGGTCCCGCCTGCATTTCCGCTATGGCCAAAAGTTCCCCTGATTTTTAAAAGATCAATTACGCTGCTAAGCAGCATCCAGCGTTCCTTGCTTAGTTCCCAGCTCATTCCAACAGACCATAAGGGATTCCAGCGACGATTCGTGTTCACGCCAAAAATATTCGAGGCATCCTTTCTAAAGGATCCACTGACACTATATTTTTCCCGGAACCTATAGGCTGCGTTTCCATAAAATGAGACAAAGCGTTTGTCGTTCCGTGTGATGTTCTCACCAGTTGCAATCCGCTGGCTACCCATTAGTCCATTGTAGGTAGGAAAAAGACTATGTTGGTCTACAGGAACGGTGGTAAGCGTACGCTCATCGTACCCGTAGTATCGGAAGGAATTTGTTTTTACGGCCATACTGTTTATATCCGTTCCAAAGATCATGTTGAGCTGGTGACCTTCTCCAAATTGTTGGTCAATATTGACCATAGCTCTTCCCCGATGTGCGGTAAGATCATTAAAACCCATATCATGAATGGCACCATAAGGAATCGGATAGCTGTAATTCCCCTCATCAACCTGAGTAAACAGATTGACCAGATCGCGAACGTAAAATGATTCTGCATCATAGATACCGGACTTATCAGCGGACTGTCTCCCAAGGCTATACATCAGGTTAAGATTCATCCAATTCAGAACAGAATATTGAACGTTAACATTCGCATTTGTTAGCCTTATCCTATTTATTGACCTGCTCAAACCGATTTCTTCCAGCGGGCGATATTCCCAATCCATTAAGCCTTTATTATCTAGCTGAGCCAGATAATAAGAATTATATGTACGGGGGATACTCGATGCCCTTCCATCTTTTCCGATCAGTTCGGCATAGGGATATAAGTTAGCCCGTCCCCCGCCGATGGAAATAGGAAAATCATTTCCACCTAGTGGCAATGTGCTCTTGCTGCTACTGTGATCAAGGCTTAGATCAATTTTGACTTTCTGAAAAGGTTCATAAGATATGTATTGCGAAAACGTCGTCCTCCCTGAATTGGAAGTGTGTAAATTCGCACTGTTTCGGTCATAGCCAACACTTCCCCTAAACCCTAATTTATCCATTTGCTTTCCAAAAGACACATACTGCTGGAAGACGGAAGGATTCTGATAGTAATGCTTTAGCATAGTTTCCCGGTAATCATTCTTCGATAAACTTTCAAGTGTTTTCTCAAGGTATCCCTTAGTAATTAAACCTTCCTGATGCTGTTTTAACAGATCTACAACCGGAGATATAATAATGCTTCGGTTAACGGCAGGATCAAGCAGGGAATTAAAAAAACCCTTTTCGAAGAGCATGCGCTCCACCTCAATAAATTCCGCACTGTTCATGATAGAATATTTCAAAATCCGTGGTTTCTCCGAGATCTTGAAATTGCTTCGAAAGTCTATAGCCATGTTTTGGCCGGAAGCTTTTTTTCGGGTGATCACCAGGACGCCGTTGCCGGCACGCGATCCCCAGATACTGGTCGCAGCAGCATCCCGAAGCAGCGTAACGGACTCCACGTCGGCCGGGTTGATCGAATTCAGGTCGCCGTCGAATGGAAAATTATCCACCACGATAAGCGGTGAGGTCATCGTCGTCGTAAAGGTACTCAGGCCACGTACCATGAGCTCCTTGCTCCCTGCCCGGGTCTCAAACTGAAGTCCGGGCATCGAGCCTTCAAGGCGTTCAATGAGCGAGCTCCCGACACGCTTATCGATCTGATCGGATCCGAGAACAATGTAGCTTCCCGTCGATCTCTCTTTAGAAATCTGCTGATACCCTGTATGAACGATATTGACCGTCTCCAGGCTATCGCTGGTTGGGCGAAGAGTAACCAAAATTTCAGGCCTTTCCACATCAAATATCAGTACCTGCTTTTCATATCCGAAATGCCTGACAGCGATTTTACCTTTATCCGAAGAAACAGCAAGAGAGAACATTCCATTGCTATCGCTCAACGTTCGCTTGTCCGATCCAATTACCTCGATCGTCGCTCCAGTAATAGTTTGCTCTTTCTCATTTATAATTTTACCATGAACCCTATACTGTGCCCAGACATCTATCGACGTAAAAAACAATAGACTTAAAATAACAATTGTTTTCATAATCAATCGATGTAAGGTTTGTCGAATTTCTGATCCAATAGGTTTCGATACGTGATCAGCTGAACAACACCATATTTGTTGATCCATACATAATACGGAAATCCGCGATTGGGAAACAGCTGCTGAAGATAGCCATCCTCGATGACCGAAACCATATCCTTAAATCCGATACCGGTAAATTTACCAACCTGACCATTCAAGGCCTTTTCAATCGTTTTCAGATTGTCCTTAGAACGGTTCGGGTTTACTCTAATAACCGCTAGGTCTTTTATATGACTTTGGACATAGCTTTCTATTTCAGGTTGGTTTTTGAGGCATGCAGAGCACCATGTTGCCCAGAAACCCAGAACTAGCATTTTTCCTTTATGCTCTGTAAAATCTCTTCTGAGCGTATCGCCCTGCGATACAAAAAGATGTTTATGACTCCAAAAGCCGGCAGGAACTTTGTCACCTACCCTTAATTCAGGGATTTGAGTGCAAGGGCAAGCAGCAGCCTCCGGGATTGGAGACTGTGCCAGCACAGGATTACTAAACAACAACATTTGGAACGCCAAGAGCAAGGCAATGAAAATTCTCAAGGTACATGTTTGATTATTTAAAGCAGTATGCTCTATTAGACAGATTTTTTTGGACAGTTCTCTCCTGCCCCAATAAAAATTCTTCATTTTTTAGGATTATTAATTGTTTCGGAATTAGAAAATCTATGAATAAGTGGGGATTAAGAAATTAGTATCAACACCAAATGGTAGATACATCAATCCTATCAAAAATCAAACTGGCGATTTGATAAGGTTTTTTAAGAATTGTTTTTTCATAACTCACTGTTTTAGTTTATAAAGTGAGTCTCTAATGAAAGGAACCTATAGTGGGTTACTGCCAACCGTACAGCAGGCTTCCGACAGCCAAACAGAGCGGAATTACAGCAGTAACCCAAGAACTATAGTGAATACCTAAGGTACACAAAATATTCTTGGGCATTACACTACCGTCTCGTCTGTTTGCAGTTTGTCGGAATTTGCTGTCGAGACTCTTTTAGTCTAATGCACTTACACCAAATAATGGTGTGATGATACAAATATAAATAAAAGGACATAAATGTCCTAATAATTTTTAACTTATTTTTTGACATTAGTATTCAATGTCGGAAAAAATTAGAGATATAAATTTTTTAAAACAATTTGGGCAAAATCTTAGGTCCATAAGAGAATCGAAAGAAATGTCTCAGGAGGAATTTGCTTCCTTTTGTAATATCGATACGAGGCAGTTGGGGAGAATTGAGAGAGGTGAATCCAATTCAACAATTTTAACAATAAAGAATTTAGCAGATAAACTTAACCTTCCAATTAGCTATTTTTTTGACTTCTAGCAGAAATCAATCACAAAAATATTGATTTCTAGGATATCAAAATAATGATTAAAAGTAGGGTATGCCCAACTTCACTTTACTCAGGCTCAGGTGACTCGCTCAGGTGACTCAGGATGATCATATTCCAGAATCTATTTTAAAATTAAAGGAAACCATTAAAAAAGGAAGATCAGTGGTTTCTATTGGATTCTCTGTGGCACGGAAAAGTTCTTTAGTTTATACAGGCTGTAATGAAAATATATTAAAAACAGCTGAATCCACTTCTTCTACCTCGAAATGGAACCACTCATCAACTCTTAGTGAGATGGTCTTAATGAAGATGAAGGGGCCTGCAATCTTGATGCATACACCAATCGTCAGGGAATTGCGAATAACAATTAAGGGCCAACGTCATATTGCTGATTTTTTAGATATTTCAAGCTCCTCCAGACATTTTCATTTTAAAAATTTTGAACATATAAACGAAACCGGATATGTTTTAGATTCAATAGAAAACGGAGATTAAATAAAAAGTTAATCTAAGCTATCTAAAACCAACGAATCAAGCATCACCGTTCACACATTCAGAACATGAAAAAAGGAAGAAATGCAAAAAAATGTGAAAATATTGAAAGGTATTAAAATGCACAAGCCAAATTTGCAATAGCCTTATTTAAAACAGTGGATGCATTAAAAACACCTCTCCTGTACTATAGAGCATCAATCCCGACAATCATCCGTAAAACTCATTTGGATATTCCACCATTCCCTGTACATTTTCCAATGCATTATCTGTCAATTCTATCAACATACAGTTTTTATCAGGAACATCAAAAGGTAGTTTTATCCCGTAATTTTTCATCATTTTGTATCCGAACTTCGGATAGTATTTCTCATGGCCTAATAATATTATAGATCCATAATTTAATTTTTTGGCTACTTCATGGGCCTTTTTTATCAGACCAGCACCGATCCCCATCCCTTGAAAATTTTTCAATACAGCCACAGGAGCTAAAGCTAAGGAAGATGTTACCTTTGAATTATTATCAATAATCTTAATTTTAGTCAGTAAAATATATCCAACGATCTGTTCATCTATTTCAGCTACCAGAGATAACTCAGGAATGAATGATTCGGATTTTCTTAACCTTTCATCTAAAAATTGTTCCTTGTGATCAGTGAATTTTTCACCTTTGAAAGCATTTTCAATTAGCTTGAAAACTTCCTTATAATCCTTTTTCTCTTCTTGTCGAATGTTCATCCTTTAAATTATTTGTTTAATAGATCTTGACCAATGAATCTTTTCATTTCTAACAGAAACCAATTGTTTTAGCAATCTGCAATATCCAGTTCAATGTGTTCTATATTAGATAAATATATCTGTCCATTTCTTACATTTCAATTTGGACCTTGTCGTTGGCAAATGGGTCGATTCAAACCAATCCATTGATTCCCAAAATAGGATGATTTAATGCAACGATTGATTGATTTTATGATATTCTTTTTGTTTAAAATCAGGAAAATATATACTATTGAATTATTGTCTCGAAACAATCCTAAATTTCATTTCTTTACCTATATTAATATAAAAGACTTTATTTCTTAGGCAGGCTTAAATTGGATATATGACTGTATAATAAATTTTAAGTCATTCTTTTCCAACTTAAAAAAGAAGAAACAACATCATCTTTCCTGCAAGTTATATACTGTTCCTGCAGGATCTTGGATCCAATGCATATTTTTGGGAAGTTCCTCAATTTCGTCACAAGTTTGAACACCCTGTGATTCTAAATAGCTTGTTGCCTCCTCGATATTAGGGACTGTAAGCTGTAACCAGGTTTCAGAATGTGTATAATTATCGACACAGTCCAACCAGATAACATTTCCACCAAATATTACCTCATGTGTTCTTGAGACTGTTGGATTACTAATCGGTTTCTCTTCTACAGTTAGTTTTAGAATATCTCTATAAAAAGCAATCGTACTCTCATATTTACTTTTGGGTATTTTTATGGCAATGTTAATACCCGCTTCAAATCTAGTTTTCATACGCCTGTTAATTAATATATTTCAGTATTTAATATTTCCTTTCATTCTAAGGAAATCCTTCATTTTCATTAGCTAAAAAATTCTGAAGATTTCGCCTATTGGGCTAAAAAACTGACAAGTTTTTTGTTATTTTAACAAATGAAATTGATTTGCATATATCCTTTTCCAACAAATCCTTCATCGTTATTAATAAAACCCCTTTCGAATATCTAGGTGTGACATTCAATAAAATACTTATCATTTAAAATTGAACGTGCCATCCCCACGCTTTCACCTTTGAGATAAAATATTCAATTCTACAATTATCAACGGAATGGGTTACATCTATAGTTTCAAATGTTTCACTACTCTCCTTTCCCAATTTACAACAGCTTTATGTCAAATAAACTCTATGTCCAAGATAATTTCGTATCTGTCAAAGCCTGCCAGTATGGAATTGGATGTTAATTTTATCCATTGCTTACTACATGTTCCAATAAGTCTGCTCAAGGGCGTGCTTCCTGAACCTTCAAAATGACCTGGAATGAAAAATTTGCCTAATTGGTGATTTCTCAAATAGTTTGATTACTCTTATTATTTTCTTAAGGGACCAATCTCCTTAACTATTTCACCATCACTGTTCATCATTTTTATCATGGGATTCCCCAAGGTGTCAACAGAAAGTATAATTCTAGGTTTTTCATCTGGACCATTAATTATCAAGCTAGAATTACCATTTTCGGTCATCAAGTTGATTCGATTTGTATTACCACCAATTTTGCCAGACAAGTCTTTATCATTAATTACAATCCCTGATTTATAGGTATTGGTCTTGTTATTTTGCTGGGTCAAGAAACCTATAGCATCCGCATTGTCATAATCAAATGCCAAAGCGTAGGTATTTGTTTCAGGATTTTTAGATATTGCAATCCCTCCACATTCATCACCTTTTTCATTATAAAATATAATCCCTGCAGGATTTAAAGCTCGCTTATATTTTTTGCCGAACAAAATGGGTGGTTCCATCCGCTCTTGATTGGAAATGATCATTCTGTTTATGCCATTGTCATCAACAATATTAATCCGTTTTACGGTAATTTCATCAAAATTTTCATTTAATGATTTAAAAGAATATAAAAGCATAAGAAAAGCCACTGTTACCGTTCCTGCATAAAATCCGATTAACATCTTGGTTATTTTTTTCATATTAAAATACATTATAGTTTTTTTAATTTACTGGTGCTAGCGCTTAATCATAAATCAGTAGGCAATTATCCGAGCATTTGAATTAGTTTTCTTCTAAAGATGCATGGCACCATGAAATAAGTAAACAAATAAATGGAATTTCAAAAACTAGAAATTGTAAAATATCATTTTTTTTCAAGAGAGTTAAATTTTGTCTTGACAAAATACACCAGTACTCTAGAAATATTAACTTGGGCTAATAAGCTTAAAATGAATTTGTTTTTTTGGAATATCATTTCCAAAATATCAATGGTTTATTCCTAAAGAAGAGATATGTTAGGTTACAGGAATTTAGATGGATTTTTGCCTGTAATAACTTTAAAATCTTTAATAAAGTGAGATTGATCATAGTAACCAGCATTTAGCCCCATTTCGGTAAGAGTGGTATATTTATATCCATTTTCAAATAGGTTCCTGAACCTCACAATGTTTGAAAATTTTTTCGGAGAAGTCCCTACTTGTTTCCTGAATTTTTTTTCAAAAGAATCCCGACTCACGGCTAATACATCTACTATTTTTTTAATGGAAGTAGAACCCTGACTATGAATGATTTCATTTACGGCTTCTTTAATGTTATCTTTTTTTTGCGTAAATAGGATTTCATCGAACAGGAATTTTTCAATCCTTTTTATCAGATCAGCATATTTACCCTGTTCAGCAAATATTTGCTCAATTTGGGACAATTGGTTTGGATTTAAAAAATTACTATAAGCAATAAACTTCTCAAAAAAATCATTTATAGGGCATCTAATTAAGGAAGGAGCCATCCCTGGATTAAAGATAATGGCAAATAAAGTCGTACCTTCAGAGAAATCAAAATGTAGAGAAGTTCTAGCTACACCAAAAGCAAAAGCCTTTGGCAATTTGATTGTTGCATCACCTTTTTGTTTCATTTCTATCGAACCACTAATGATATAGTTTAGAGATACAGATGTACTTGGCAGGGTTTCTAAGCTAACCAAATCTGAAGCCTCCACAATCAGGAATTCTTTGACATAATCTTTCAGCATCCGATCTGGATCGAATCGATATTCCTTTACTTTGCTAAACTGACCATGCTCAAAAAAAGCAATGTTCTTTCTCTCCATTTTAGTAAAATTCTAATTTCTCTTCCTTCCTATAATCAATAAGGCAACCTCCTGCCTCTCTTGCTATTCCGGGATTTTGTCTCTTCTTTTATATTGATTTTAGATAAAAATAACAATTTTACAACATATTTGGCCCGCTTTCAATTTCCTGCTTAAAATGAATTTCAAACTACCCTCAGCATAAGACTCTACCTATCTATTTGACGATAATGGATATGTGGACGTTCCATCCTCTGGATATCCCTGTACAATGATATTATGATTGATTTGGACAAAGCAAGGTTCCTTTCGGCTATAAATATTCCGAAGGAAGCGCACCAGCCGAGTTCTTCTTTGCTGTTGAATGGGCTGTTGCAGAAAGCAGCGTTGAACAGCAAGGTTACACGAAATATCGTTCACATTTCCTTGAACTTTGATCCAACCGAAAAGGATCTATCCGATGATAAGTTGATCGAGATCGCCAAAAGTTATATGGAAGGAATCAGCTTTTCGAATCAGCCTTTCTCATTTACCTACACCTCGATGCTGCACATCTTAATAATCATCTAGTAGATATAAATGTACCCTCCGATGGAAGTCACATTGAAATGCACAACATGGGTCGTAATACGACAGAAAAGATGAGGTGTTTGATTGAACGGGAATTCAATTGGGACAAAACAGGACAAAGGACGCTGAGGCTGTCTAATATTCCCAAAGGTAAAGATCTGGCAAGGTGCAACATGGATGGAGTGAGAACCGAGCAGCCATTCAGCATGTGCTTGAGGAAATGAAGCGATTAACTATACATTTTTTGATACCACCATTTTTCCTCGTGTATTGTGATAACAACACGAAAAAGGAAACCAGGGTACCCCAGCCAAAAACGGAATCCGTCATCAACGATACCGTTCCTTAATCTTTGTATTCAATTTTACCGGACGTCCGCAGGAGTTTTAGATTATTATTTTGCCAAAATGCCGTTAATCAAATGGTGGATATACTCCGAAATTGGTAGTTCATATTAAATAGATTTACGACACATTATACCAACAATAATCAATAGATAAATCCAATATCAATTGATCGCTACCTAAATGGTAGAACTAGTTGCTGATGCAAGGGAGGTTTTAGTGAAAGGTACAATTGAAAAGTAAGATAATTATTCAATAAAGTCAGACTGCGAAAATTGAATTGATATTCTAGGCGCACAACTCAATGCTTATAAACTTGACGTAAAACAGAAGCTAAGTTTTAAAAAGCTCGCATCAGCCTTTTAAAACCCATTCAGTGTCAAATTTAGTTTTCCTCTTCTAACGGGACATAACAACCAAGGGAAGGAAAAGTAAAATAACTAACAAGTGTTTTATTATGGATTAACATAACATTGGAAATTTGTTTTCTAATTAAGAAACTTAAAATGATGAATATTTATCAATAGGAATTGATAGAAATACATTCATGACTGGAAACAATGGATAGAGCTGAAAAGGAGATGGATGTTAAAGTGAAATAATTTGGAATTTTCCGAATGTGGGTGTATTGAGGGCCATGTGGATAAATTAGTTATTGCATCTTAGTTGCATTAATAAATTCTAGTATATATATTTGCAACATTATTGCATTTATAGGATTATACAATTATTTTATGTCTCATCTACTCTATCCATTACAAATTAAAATAAACTTGAAAGTTTATTTTACTGTTTTCCTTCTCTTTGCTTCAAATTTTTTAGCCTCATCCCAGGAAACGAATCGCAAGGTTTCAAATCAATTAACCGTTACCTTATTGGACAGCATTGGACAGCCTATTTCAGGTGCCACTATAAATCGTTTTGGGAAAGGCACCATTGCCATCAGCGACAAAAACGGAAATTTTAGCCTTTCCCTGAAAGAACCTATAAAAATTGAAATTAGGCACATTAATTTTGAAACCCTTTCAAAATCCATCTCAAAAGATGTGATTTCATCCGACCAGACCGTCCACTGGGTTTTAAAAAAGAAACCACAATTCTTAGATGCAATCACCGTCACTGCCTCTACCGTTTCCAGGGAACTACGTCAGGTTGCTTCCAGCGTTTCCGTTTTGCAAAACGATGACCCGGAGTTAAGCCAGATTCAATCTATTGATGAGGCATTGGCCTTTATTCCCGGGGTAATGGTGGATCGAAATCGAGGTTTGACTACAACGGGCACACATACGGGAGTTGTCCTTCGAGGGACTGGTGCTGCCAATCGCACCTTGGTTATGAAAGATGGCGTACCCATTAATGATGCCTATATCGGCGGAGTTTCGGAATGGAACAGCCTTGCTGCCAATAGTATAGAACGGATTGAAGTAATTCGTGGACCTGGCTCTTCCATTTATGGGTCTAGCTCCATGGGTGGGACGATAAATTTAATCACCCAAAGCCCCATTGAGCGACCAGTGCTAGGTGCGGAGGTACGATATGGCTCCATGAACACTTTCCAGGCAAGTGCCAAAGCCGGAAAAAAATTCGGCAAACGTTTTGGAGCAATAGCTTTTGCCGAATACAAAAGAACAGATGGCTACCAATATATGGCCGACGACCTCTGGAAAGAGTATTACCAGAAGCCAAAAATGGCATTATTAAATGTTAATAGCCGATTGACATACAATTTTGAAAACGGAGGCATTTTATTAGCCACGGCCGATTTCAATACCCAAGAACCTCTTTCCGGAACAACCACACTCTACGACGATTATACTTTCACCGGCAATTATCAGGTACGTTATAAAAACATGTCTGCCAAATTTGCTCCTGATGTCTTGATGTATTACAACGTCCAAAACCGAACCTCTCAAGCTTTAAACTGGAATATAAAGGATAATCAATACAACACAGAGAATTATAACTCCCATATCCCATTGGATACTTATGGAGTGATTGCCAAAGTAAGTCATAACTTTTGGAACAATGACCTAACTATCGGCGCTGATCTGCGCTTTACAGAAGTGGTTTCGAAGAAAAATTACGCTAATAAGGGCGATCAGAACTTCAACGGAAGGCAAGATTTCATCTCCTTTTTCTTAAATGACGATGTCAGCATCACACAGAAATTACATGTCAACTTAGGTCTTCGTTTTGACCATTGGGCAAACAGAAACGGGTATTTTTCCGATGATATCTCCGGAAAAGAAATCATTATCCAATACGACGACGCCACCTCCTCGGTTTGGACCCCAAAAATTGGTTTAACCTATGATGTTAGGCAGAACTTCCGACTAAGATCGGTTTATGCGACCGGTTTCCGTGCCCCTGGAGCCTATTACATGTATAATTCCACCGCATTGGGAAGTTCCTTCCGATTAGGAAATCCAGCCTTGAAACCTGAAAGAATGAAGTACTCTTTGGAATTAGGCACAGATTGGAAAGCTGTTGAAAACCTGGAATTATCAGGAACGGTATATACCTCCCAATACAGTGATTTTCTTTCTGCCATCCTGATTGATGCCTCCCAGGTACCGGATTATTTCGACCCTGGAAATTTACCAGTCAGACAATACATCAATATTGGGAAGGTGAACCTTTGGGGCTTGGAGAGTTCCCTAAAGTACCAGGTTAGTCCCTCGCTTTCAGTTCAGGGAAGCTATTTCCACAACCAATCGAAAATCAAAAGATATGAGACTAAACCTGGATATGAAGGAAAACAAATGAATGACAATCCGAATAACATTTATTCGGGTGCAATCATTTATGACAATCCAAAAATTGGGCAGGCAAGTTTCTGGGCACGACATTCTAGCTCTTACTTTGGGGATCTCGAAAATACAGAAGAGAAGAGAATGGATGCTGTCAGTCTCTTCGACCTAAAGTTAGCTAGACAAATAGGTCCTGTAGGTTTAAATTTTACCGTCAACAACCTGTTTGACAAACAATATTATGGGACCTACTCCTCCCCTACATCCTATTATTTCACACCAGGAAGGACTTTGTTGTTAGGTATTAATTATCAACTATAAAAGATATTTTAACTATGATTCAATTTATTGAGAACCTCTTGTTCCAAATTGGGAACCTCCTTCACATCCCGGTATTTCTTGGACTTATCCTTATGGTCATCTGGGTGGTTTGGTCACTTGGCACCTTTGTGGTGGAATGCTGGAATAACAAAAAGCAAAAACGCGTACATGAATTCCTGAGGAAAAACGATTCCGAAATCAAACGTATTTTTTCTCATCAGGAAGAAGCAGAGATTAATCTAACGGAATTGGTTCAAGGATGGGAGAAGAAAGAAAATGCCGAGTTGGACAAAATTAGATTTCTAGTAAAAATAGCCCCATCCCTAGGGTTGGTCGGCACATTGATTCCTATGGGACAATCTTTGTCCACTTTGGCAACAGGAGATATGTCGGCGATGGCAAATCATATGGTAACAGCCTTTACGGCGACCATCATTGGTCTGGTTTGCGGGATTGTCGCTTACCTGATCTCTCTCAAAAAGGAACAATGGTTATCTCGTGATTTTTTAACCTGTGAGGCGATCCTCGAACGTAGATTGCGAATTTCCCAAAAAGCAGACCAGTCATCTTTATTAAAAAAGGAATATTTAAAATCATGAGGAAATTATTGAGTAATAAATCTGAATATAGCCAGACTCCTTTGGAAGACCCTATTAGTGGAGTTGCCAATCTTTTCGATATCAGCATTGTATTAATTGTAGCTATGATAATCGCTTTGATGTCTGCACTGAATGTTCTCGACCTCCTTAATCCCGAAGCGGACATGACCTTGACCAAGAAAAATAAAGATGGTCAGATGGAAATCATCACTAAAAAAGGTAAAGAGATAAGAGTCCAAAAGATATATCCTGAGGAGGCCTCCGGACAGGGAGAACGTCTGGGAACCGCATACCAACTCGAGGATGGCCAGGTAATTTATGTTCCCGAAAAATAAATTATGAAAATGATCAAGAGTATCTATGGGTTATTATTGGTTTGGAATTTATTTTCATTCGCAACCCATGCCCAACAGCTTAAATCAAAAAACAGAATCGCCATATTGGTATCCGATAATTATAGTAAACCCTTATCAGACGCGATCATACAATTGGAAAAATTCCCTGACTTTGACCGTCAGTTTGAAGTTTTAACGGCGAATGAGGACCCCTCCAGTATAGAACAAGCAGACTTAGTCGTCTGCTATGTTCATACAGGTCAGGTCATCCAACGGTATACCGAAAAGCTGAAAGCCATTGTAAAACGTGGGGGGAAAGTTTATGCTGTCGGTATTACTCCTGAAGCTGCCAATTACCAAGCCTGGGGAATGCAATTTGACAGCAAGCTGGATAGTTATTTTGAGAATCCAAGTTCTGAGAACCTGGTTCGCATGGTACAACTTCTCTGCGACAGACATTTGGGAAGTTCCTTTCAACCTGAAGGTCCAATAACATTCCCTAACTATGCCATTGTAGACTGGCAAACCAATAAAATTTATCAAGATACCGTATCCTTTAAACGGGAGTTCCAAACCCTAGCAAATGCTCCCTGGATAGGGATTTACGGCTTTCGCTATGAGTTTGTCACGGGGCAATATGACTACCTGAAAACGTATGCTAAAGCACTCACTGAGCAAGGCTTCAATGTTTTGATGTTCTATGGATTTCCTCTGGACCATGCCGTACAACAGTTTTGCATCGATAGTCATGGCCAAGCAGGGATTGAGGTTTTGTTGAACACCTCCTCCCTGCCTGGCGGATCTCCGGAGAAATTATCCAAAATCTTCTCCAAATTAGGCGTGCCTGTAATCAATGGTATTACCTATGCCCAAAATAAAAAAGAATGGGACAACACTTCCATAGGTTTAAGTGTAGCTGATAGGAGCATGACCTTGGCACGCCCCGAAATCATGGGGCAAATCCAGCCTACCATTCTGGCAACGCAGGAAATACTGGTTGACAATTTGGGTAATTCTTATAAACAAAAAAAAGAACTGCCAGACCGTGTTCCGCATCTGGTAGAAAAGATTAAAGCCTGGGCTGCAATTAGAAAAAAGAGTAACGATGATAAGAAAGTGACCCTCATTTATTACAACGGTCAATCAGGGAAACACAATATTGGAGCGAGTTATTTAAATGTTCTACCGAAAAGTATATTTCATATTTTGGGATCTTTGGGGAATGAAGGTTATGATTTAGGCAGGCAGAAGATCACAGAAAAAGAAGTGTTCAACCGAGTCATGTCGGGTGGGAGGAACATTGGCACCTGGGCACCTGCTGAATTATCAAGAATGGTCCGAGAGGACCAACCCATTTTAATTCCGATAAAACAGTACAAGGAATGGTTTTCCCGATTAAACCCGGATTTCCAGGAACAGGTCATCAAGAAATGGGGAATCCCGGATTCATCCCAAATAATGACCTGGACAAATGGGAAACAACAAAAGTTTTTTGTCCTTCCACAAGTACGGTTTGGTCATATCAACCTTATGCCACAACCTGCCAGAGGTTGGGAGGAAAATGAGGAAGCCTTATTTCACGATGTGTCGCTACCGCCACACCATCAATACATTGCTTTTTACCTCCATCTTCAGCAAAAAGGAGAGACGGATGCGTTGATTCATTTAGGAACACATGGTACACTTGAATGGCTCTCCGGGCGTGAGGCCGGTATGGATGGAAAGGATGCCTCGGATGCCTTACTTGGCTCCATGATTAATATTTATCCGTACATCATGGATAATGTTGGTGAAGGGACCCAAGCAAAACGTCGTGGCGGGGCTGTCATTATTGATCACCTGACACCACCTTTTCAAAAAGCAGGGTTTCGACCCGAACTCCGGGAACTGGCCGGATCCATCAATGATTTTAATATTGCTAAAGAAAAAAGCCCGCTATTGGCTCAGGCGAACCTAAAATCGGTTAACCATTGGGCCAAGGAGGCTAATATTGCCAGGGATTTAAACATGAGTGAGGAAATATTGGAATCGGATATTCAAAAGCTGGAACATTATCTCCAAGAACTGAATGAGAAAATTACCCCGATGGGTATGCATACCTTCGGTATTTCTCCGACAAAAGAACAGGCTTTTTTGACCGCTGAGGCCATGGCAAGCAAACAGACGGGATTGTCCGCAAATCAAAAGGAAGAATTTATCGCGGAATATCTCGACAAGCTACTAAAAAGTGGACCTTCCGAGATGCAGGCTTTACTGGATGCGTTGGATGGGAAATACGTAGAGCCAGGTTTAGGAAATGACCCGATACGCAATCCAGATGCCCTCCCTACTGGTAAGAACTTTTATGCCTTTGACACTTCCAGAATGCCTTCTCCCGAAATATTTAAAAAGGGACAAGAGATGGCGGAACAGTTAATAAAACAATATACGGAGAAACATCATGGAGCCTATCCTGAAAAGGTTGCTTTCAATCTATGGTCTGTAGAAACCATTCGCCATGAAGGAATTATGGAATCACAGATACTCAGCCTGCTAGGTGTAAAACCTACCTACGATGGCTTTGGTAAGATCAGTGGACTTGAATTAATTCCTCGTGGCCATTTGAAAGGACCTCGGGTGGATATTGTGGTTACTCCATCAGGATTATATCGGGATATGTTTCCAAACATGATGACCATGTTGGATAATGCCGTTAGCCTAGCTTATTCTGCAGATGAAAAAGACAATATCATTAGAACGCATGTTGATGCAACACAACAGCAATTGGAAAAATCAGGCGTTAAGGATGCAGATCTGAGAAAACGACTGGCTTTGGTTCGACTTTTCGGTTCAGCGACCGGAAGCTATGGTATCGGTGTGGATAATGCCGTCCAGGCCACCGATAAATGGGAGGACAATAAAGAGATTGCCGAAGTCTATTTTAACCGTTCGGGACATCTTTATGGACAGGGATTCTGGGGTGTTCAAGAGGATCAAATTTCAGAGTTAAAGAGTCTCGCGCTCTCCATATTCAAAAAGGCGCTATCCGGAACAAATACCGTGGTACATAGCCGTTCAACCAATGTATATGGGGCTTTGGACAATGATGATTTCTTTCAGTATTTGGGCGGAATGACTTTAGCTATTAAGACCATTGATGGCAAGGAGCCTGATGTCATCATCAGTAACCTCATTGATCCTGCTAATTTAAGTCAGGAATCTTTGGGTAAATTTATTGGTCGAGAAATGAATACCCGTTATCTCAACCCGGAATGGATAAAAAAGATGATGGACGAAGGCTATGCCGGTGCGAGGATGATAGGTCAGGTGACCGATAATATGTGGGGCTGGCAGGCGACTACCGACCAGGCTATACGAGCGGAAGACTGGCAGCAATGGCATGATGTATATGTGGCTGACAAGTATGATCTGGATATTAAGAAACGTTTTGCAGATGCTGAAAACACTTATGCCTACCAAAACATGCTGGCGAAAATGCTGGAAGTCGTGCGAAAGGAATATTGGAAACCAGATGAAGAAACAAAAAAGAAGTTGATTTCATCCTATCTGGAAACCGTTGAAGCAACTGGACTTTCATGTTCTGGCCAAGTATGTAATAATGGAAAGCTATTAAAATACATCGAAAGCAATACGTATGGAGCTACAGAAAAAAACTCCTTATGGACTCTTCATCAACATTTGGGGAATATTTATTCGTTTCCTGAGCAGGCTCCTCTTGGTTCTCGCCCGAACCAAAAGAACATTTCAAAGCCAAGCAACCAAAACCCTAGAAAACAAAAGTCATCCGCAAAACCAGATGTATCACCTACAACTAACTCTACTGTCAAAGGATTTAAAATGGAGGAAAAAACCTTGTTAAAAAACAATAATACGAAGACATTTGATAAAGATTTGGATTGGCGAATCATCGTTGCATTAGGTGCTGTATTTACACTGGCTTTGTTTATTGAAAAAAGGCGGTCGTAATGGGAAAAGCGTCCGCAACATTCGCATTCAAACTTTCGGTATAATATCTTTATAAATTAGTAGGGATTGCTTCAGGATAAAGATTCATTTTCCTAGACCTGATGTTCCCTAGTATAAAGATAATGTTCGAATCGGCTACAGCAGAAAACAAAAGAAGCGATACTATATTTGAAAACAACCATGACAGCTAAATCTCTAACACTCATGAAAGTTATGAATACTAATTCCAAATACTTGTGAAACGTGGCAGGATTTGAACTTTTCTTTTTTTTTCCATTTTGTTTAATGCGACTTACGGATTTATCTTAAAGAATTGTAAGTTCCAAACTCCCTAAAAAGCTCTTTTGTAAGCTTTCCATAAAACATTAATATTGACCAAATCGATCCTAATCAATTATTAATTAGGTTTTATAAATAAGAAATTCTTATTATAGATTTAACGAAATGGATTGCTGATTCTTTTGCAATCGGCAAGATGTCCGGTTGTTAAACAACCGCAATAATAAACTTGACTCGAAACTCGTGGTTTTGTGGATTTAGGTGTTTTGATGGAATTGTGCAGAAAGGGAATGTAATGGATAGAAAAAATCAAAATAGAAACAGAATCGTTGGTGTTCGGTTAACAGTTTCTGAATTCCATAAATTGGAGCAGCAGTGGCGAGGTTCAACCTGTAGAAAGCTGAGTGAATATGCTCGTTCGGTTTTGTTAGGAAAGCCAATTATCAGGTCCTATCGCAATAAGTCCTTGGACGAGAGCATGACCCTGCTCATTCAGCTTCGTAATGAACTCAATGCCATTGGAATCAATCTCAATCAGTCGGTAAAGAAGCTGCATACCTTCTCTCCTCAATCAGATCTGAAGTCTTGGATCCTGAATCATCAGCTCCAGGCTAGGTTACTTTCCAATAAACTAGCGGAGATTAAATTGCTCATTCAAAAGATGGGGGAAACATGGTTGCAGTGATCAAGACTGGAAGTTCCATCCGCCGGATATTTTTGTACAATGAAAACAAAATTGAGCTTGGAGTGGCAAGGTGCCTCTCCGCTATAAATTATCCGATGGAGGCGCACCAGATGAATGCCTCCATGCGGTTGAATAGGCTCTTGCAACAAGCTGCCTTGAACAGTAAGGTTATGCGCAATAGCGTTCACATTTCCTTGAACTTTGATCCGACCGAAAAGGATCTATCTGATGATAGGTTGATCGAGATCGCTAAACGTTATATGGAAGGGATCGGTTTTTCGGATCAGCCCTTTCTCATTTACCGGCACTTTGATGCTGCACATCCTCATATTCATATAGTAAGTATCAAGGTACGCTCAGATGGAAGTCGCATCGACATGCACAACATGGGCCGCAACCAATCCGAAAAGATCAGGTCTTTGATTGAGCGGGAATTCGATTTGGTCAAAGCAGGTCAAAGTACGCTGAAGTTGTCGCATATTCCCAAAGGTATAGATCTCACCAAGGTACATTATGGACGGAGTGAGACCCGAGCAGCCATTCAGCATGTATTGGAGGAGGTACTGAATTCCTACAGCTTTAGTAATCTCCATCAGTTGAATGCCATTCTTCGACAGTTCAATGTGCTAGCAGACCGAGGAAGCGAACGTTCTAGGATCTATACCAACAAGGGTTTGCTGTATCGTCTAATGGATGAGCATGGTAATAAGGTTGGCGTCCCAATCAAGGCTAGTGATTTATTCAGCAGACCCACATTAAAGAATTTACAGGGTCGCTTTGAGCAAAAGCAACCATTTCGAAAGCAGCACAAGGTACGGACAATATACTCCATCGATAAGGCCATGCTGGGGCAATTTAAGGATATCGAGGAATTTAAGGAAAGGCTTAAACGACAGGCCATTCATGTGATGCTCCGAGAAAGTTCCAGTGGGATTGTTTATGGCATTACCTATGTAGACCACAAGAACAAGTGCGTATTCAATGGAAGCGAGCTTGGCAAGCAATACAGTGCCAAGGCTATATTAGCACGATTGGCTGATCCAGTCCTTGAGAAGAATTCCATAAAGCTTCAGGACCATCCTTTCGTTAGGTTGAATATTGCCCCAGCTAGATCCGAACCAAATAAGGTTAATGGTAGGTCTGGAATTACGATGAAGGTTGTTTCGATAGCTAAGAACCCTTTTGAAACACTTTTCAATGTCCCAGATTCCGCAGATTACATTCCCCATGCCTTTAAGAAACGAAGGAAAAAGAAGAAGCGAAAAATCCAGTATTGATGGTTTGAGAAGGGATGATTTAATAGTTGTATAATAGATGAGCAATAGATAAATTAAATGACCGAGCATGGCACTACAGACCGGAGAAAATGAACAGGCACTTCGAAAGATAGTCGACCTCACACGTTGGATAGCAATCGGACTGCTCCTGATTCACTTCTATGCGAAAGGATACAATTGGTTTAGGGAGTTAGGTTGGCAACATGCGTTCACCGATCGCATCATGCTGATGCTGCACAGGACCGGTCTTTTCAGCAGCATGCTGACCTCGAAGATGCTCGCACTGGGATTTTTATTGATCTCCTTGATGGGTGCAAAAGGAAAAAAAGATGAAAAAATCACATATCAAAAACCCATTGCCTATATATTAATCGGGTTATTATTATATTTCTTTAGCGATGTAGCTTTCCACATACCGCTTACTTTTGAGTTTCGGTTATATGGATATATGTTGCTGGCAAGCTGCGGCTTTTTGACCTTTCTAATGGGCGGTACTTGGATGACTAGGGTAATTTCTGCTAAAATACTCCAATCCGACATTTTTAACAGGGAAAATGAAACCTTTCCACAGCATGAAGAACTCCTGGAAAATGAATATTCCATTAACCTGCCGGCGACCTACCTGCTAAAGAATAAGGTGCGCAAAAGTTGGGTCAACATCATTAATCCATTCCGAGGGATATTGGTTCTGGGAAGTCCAGGTTCAGGTAAATCTTATTTCATCATTCGGCACATTATAAGCCAGCATATTCAAAAAGGATTTTCGATGTTCATCTATGATTTCAAGTTCGATGATTTGACGACCATTGCCTATAATCATTATTTGAAGTATTGCAAAACTAATGATAGTCCCTTAAAATTTTACAGCATCAATTTCGATGACCTGAGCCGGTCGAGTCGTTGCAATCCCCTTGATCCTAGCTCCATGATCGACATTACTGATGCAGCAGAAAGTGCTCGGACAATTCTTTTGGGACTGAACCGGGAATGGATAAAGCGCCAAGGTGATTTTTTTGTGGAGTCGCCCATCAACTTCTTGACGGCCATCATTTGGTATTTACGGCGGTATCGACAAGGGGAATTTTGTACACTTCCCCATGCTATCGAATTGCTGCAGCTGGATTACGACACCTTATTTTCACTTCTGCGCGCCGATAAAGAAATCGAGGTACTCGTCAATCCCTTCACCAACGCTTACCTCAATGATGCCATGGATCAACTCGAAGGACAGATTGCATCGGCCAAGATTGCTTTGGCAAGGCTCTCCTCCCCCCAATTATATTACATCCTTTCGGGAAATGACTTTACTTTGGACATCAATAACCCGCAGGAGCCCAAGATATTGACCATGGGCAACAATCCCCAGAAAATTCAGATCTATGGAGCCGTGCTTTCCCTGTACATCAACCGATTGGTCAAATTGGTCAACCAGAAAGGAAAGATCAAGTCAAGCTTGATCTTTGATGAGTTTCCAACAATATACCTCAATAATATCGATAGTCTGATCGCAACGGCCCGCGACAATTTAGTCTCCACCAGCATCGCCATTCAGGACCTAAGTCAACTGCGCAAGGATTATGGCCGTGAGCAGTCCGACGTGATCATGAACATATCTGGAAACGTGTTGTCCGGGCAGGTAAATGGAGATACGGCAAAACAGCTTTCCGAGCGTTTCGGAAAGATATTGCAGGACAGGGAAAGCTATTCGCTGAACAGTGCCGACACTTCGATCAGTCGTTCCAAGCAGCTCGAATATGCTATTCCGGCATCTAAAATCTCTTCTCTGAGTTCCGGTGAGTTTGTGGGCATGGTTGCCGACAATCCAAAAAGCAAGATAATGCTCAAAGCATTTCATTGTTCCATAATCAATGATCATCATTTATTGGAAAAGGAGATTAAAGATTATAAAAAGATACCAATCGTTCGCCAGCTAACCACTGAGCAGGTAATCACAAACTTCAATCAGATAAAGAAGGATATCGAAGATTTGGCATTCCATGAAATGAGGCGCATTTCCGATAGCCCTTCCCTGGCCTATTTATTGGTTAAGAAATAATTGGATGTAAAGATGTGTCAATATTGACCGAAGAAAGTCCATTTTAATGCGATATAGGAAACCGGGATTTGAGATGAGCTTCTCAATTGTTTATCCTCGCCTGAATCGTGATCTTTCTTTGAACATAATGATGTTAATTTCTTTTCCATAATGAAGATTTTTTCAGGGAGCCAATTTTAGATTAAACTGCCTCAGAAAATCATAGATTTGGTAGCCCCTCCTTTTACCAAAAGATTTTATTCTCAATAGATCGGTTATGGATTTACTGCATAAATCACCTACCGTATTTATTCCATGGTCATTTAAAAGGGTTACTAATTGTGGGTCTAAGGAAAACCGTTCATTAAAAAGGTCTACTCCATACAGCAGCTCTTCATTTCGCCGCTGAATAAAGTCCAACAATTCCGATATGGAGACCATGTGTTCTCCCCTTGCTTGAAGTTCTTTCAATTTGGATATTATTTCTGAGGGATTCATAATCAATTCTTTAGGTAGAGAACTTAAATTTAAGGAATCTATTTAGAAATAGAATATTTTTATGGAAGTATAATTATTAAGCGAGACAAAGAGCTGAAAATCGCTGAAAACGTTTTCCATGTTTTTGGTTTAAAGAAACTTAAAATAAAGGATGGGAAAAACCTGATCAGAATTGTTACTTCCATAATACTTAAACCTGATTTTTGAAGGTTTTGGATTATGGCATATCGAAATCATGCCTAGTTCATGGTTCCGGTTTAGATCTTGGCAACCCTTTTGGGTATATTACAATTCACCAGAATGCCTATTTAAAGAAATTGTGAAAGCTTTGGGGCAATTGCATGATTAATATTCAAACCTTTCAAGGTGAATGGACAAAATTACATTAAAAAATTACACGACTACCACCTACGATATTGGTATCATTTGATAATAAAAAATAGGTTTAAATTAAATCTGTTGTATTTATTTCTAATTTTAAGGTCTTAACTGGTTTTAAACCATAATTTATGAAAAAACTCATGTATTAACTCATGTTGCTTTTGCTAGGTTTAAGTTCATGTAAGAAAGATGAAACATTTAACGAAATGGAAACATTTGTCATCAATGGTGAAACATTTAGTGTAAGTGAAACTAGAATGAGGCTTGCAGTTATTTTGGATATTGATGAGAACAGATTAACTTATATACCGGAGAAGGTTGCATTTAAATTGGACACCCGTAATGATCAGGATCTTATATATATCGAACCAATTATTGAGTCGATTAAGAATGTTAAGTTACCAAAAAGTCAATCATATCGTTAGGCTTTTTTATTTAATGATTTGTAAAACCAAATTTTCGAAATAATGAAAATCGATTTCACTATTGTGTTACTTCTCTTTTCCCTTTCCTTATTTTCTCAATTATGCAATACTTCATAGGGAATGATAGTAGAGGAGGTTAAGAAAATGAACCTTCTTTACTAATTCAGGAATATAAAGGAGATTTAAAATACAATGTTGATTTAGATGATCTTAAATGTGGGGGAGAATATATTTTTGCAAAAAATAAGTTAATTTGGATTATGTACAGATTAAGCCCTGTCGTACAGGAAATAACGAAAGAAAATCAAACAGGAATTTGTGTTAAGCCCTAAAGAATATCCAGCAGAGATTTGGAGATCCCAGAATTAGAGAAAATGATAAATTACATATTTGGTCTCTTATTGACTTTTCAATTAAGGCATCTAATAAAAGATTTCTTGTATCCTAATCTAATATTAGGTTTTTGTTTTGAGTTCCCTTGGTATCCTTTCAGCTAAGCAAGTATTTACTGGCTTCATTTATTGCCTATATCCAACCATTTAGCACAGAGCCGTACCGCATCCCTTAACATATACCGCACACATTGAACTTAGCCGTCTTAATTAGAGAACACTCCACTGGGAGTATTCTATGCCCTTTGAAGCATGCTATAACTACGATTTTTCAAGATCCTTCATATTATTGCAACTAATTAAAATAAAAAATCTACTTTTTATTGTAGGATATAGCTTACCACGTCTTTCTAATTTTTATTCCAATTTATCATAAAATTGAGTACCGATCCTCAAACCATTTCCTTTTTCTCTCCAAATTCTAACAAATCCATTGGAACTCCATTCGGGATTCCTTCCCGGAACATACATGAAGTTTTCACCTTGCCATAGATTCTCCCCCATATATTTGACGTCTACAACAACATGAAATCCCTTTGCGCCAGGAGGAAATGCAGTGCCGACCTCGTCTATTTCCACATAGCCCCATTTTAAACCAATATCATAATGCATATCAATAATAAGTCCCGTTTGGGTATGGATATATCTTCCATTTGCTCTTGCAGCTGGCTCGATATCGGATTCATTGTCCTCTGGTTCACAGGAGAAAAACATGGCTATCAATACTGTAAAAACAACCATGCAGGTGATTCTAATTAATTTCATAAAATTGGTTTTGGGACGAATTTAGAAAAAGTTCCTAAATCGGGATATACCCAATCTTAGGTATTTTATATGCCTGAGATTTACATGGCCTCCACCTAAGTCCAGAGAACCACCATAAAAGTAAACTATTTAAAAACCTTTTCTTATATTGGTTGTTAAGTAAAATGCATAAATAGCTAAATAATCCCAATAATCGGTTTTTAATTGGGATAGTATCTTTCCCCGGACAGGTCATTTGTCGGAAAAATACCAGGTGAACAGGAAAGCTTTAGTTGGTACGTTTGAAGGGACCACCCGGGAAACATTTGAGACTTTGCCAGGCGTGCTGAAATTTTTATAACCGGAGATGTGGCTAGAGAAAGGACAACGGGATTGAAGCCATTTTACCCTACCAAGAAAGACATGTCAACAATAAATTGACTGTTACTTAGATGGATCAAATCGGCCTCATTCAGAGCAATTTATACACTGAAATACCTCTCAGGTCAATATTAAGGGCAATGGTTGCTTGATCGTGCAGTAAAGGAATTTTTGCCAACACCAGCTAATCTAATATTTATGAAAACATCGCCATAATAAGCCATTAGATATAATTTGCCATCTATGACACCCTCCCTCACCGTTCTGGTAATCTTCCTGATCCAATCATATTCCAGAGCTACCCATAATCCGGCAGACCGAGCCTTGCTGCCTCCTACAGTATCGAAAATTAGCGGCTAGAGATGCTCTAATAACTGGATGCCTGCCGTAGCTGTCAGCTACCTGTGCCAATGCACAAAATCGTTGAACCATCCCTAGGAAACAAATGCATCGTTTATGCCTTTGATCAGCCTTGTGTTGTAAGTATGATATTATTGTTCAAGAATCCGTATTCCCACTGAGAGGTCAATTTCTTCCAGATTTAATCCAACCCGTCCAGGATGTAGTAAGATGTGAGATATTCGGTCGGTATAGATCTCATCTTCATAATCATGGCGCATAGAGCTCTTTTCTGCCAATCTTCCCTTGACGGTCGCGCCCACCTGATTGGAGACTTCTGATGAACATGTGTGTGGATAACGTCACTTTAGACCATTTCCCCCTGACCTTGACCCCTTCATTCCGATACCGAGGGACCACCAAGCGATCAGGACTATCCCAAAGGCCAACCTATTTTGTTGACGAATAACGCACCTTTATCCGGAGCCTTCGTTTCTTCGACATAGTGGGCCTGTTTTTATTTCCTACAGTTTGAATCTTTAGATAAAATTGATTCCTAATATCAATTAAGAAAATTAGCCTTCCGGTCTATGTTGATAAAGTGGATGACAAAAAATCATTGAATCAAAGAAAATACAGAAATATAACCCTCTACGCCGAGTTTTTTTTGTTTCTCACCTTTCTTTAATGGGAATAGAATTTTTTTTTATTGTAATTCAAAAAAAAACAGTTTTACTATGTAGCATTCAAGATAAAGGTTTCGTTTCATCTAGAAACCAGATCTAAAATGAAAAATAAAGCATTCACCACCTTTACACTTTTTCTATTATTACTATCAACCATTTTTTTCAATAGCTGCGACAAAGAAGGAAATCCCCTGCCAGATGATAGGTATGTCGAAATAGCTTATAATGGAGAAACCTTTATTCAACAAGGAAGGGCATTTGACTTGAACTATCGCAGTGGGCCAAAATTTGATTATAATTATCATAACCTGCCCCAATATGCAAATGGAGTTAGGTATATTACATTACATGCTTCCTTGAAAAAGAAAGGTTCAAAAGAATCTCCCATACATACTATCTTTGTAAAGATTCCTGTCGGTAAGGAGATCCTTCTGAACCATGAGTATGTTATCAGATCACTCCCAGGGAAACAGATAATTAATAAAATGGACGATTATATATCAATTAATGAAAGGGAGAACCTTTCATTTATTAGATATAATCCATTCTTAGATTATTCTCAATACATTTTTGGTGATGGTAAGGTCTATTTTACCAAAATAACAAAGAAAGAAAATGGAGCTGAGGATATTGAAGGCACTTTTGAATTCACGATTCCATCGTTTGCGGAAGACGAGGGATTTGATGTAGTAAAAGGGAAATTCAAGCTTTATCTTAATAAAATCTAATGTTGAATATATTTGTTGAGTTTTAATCCCCTCCCTATCCGAGGGGATTTTTTTATACCATTAACCAGCCAGCTTATCAAAAAATAAAAGTTGCCTAAACCAATTATTGATCTAAATGTTCCTTATATATATCTAATAATGTAAATGAAAGCAAATAGAAGTTTTTTTTACAGGAATTCATTATCAATCGTTTTTATTTCTTTGTTCTTGTTGGCCCTGATTGGTCAGATTTACTTTGGTTGGAAGGAAAGTGTTAGTGAATATCAAAAACATGGGAAGGAACTTTTATTTGGTGATTATTTATTTTCTGGCCATTTTATATCAGCGACATTTGAAAATTTTCAAAGCGAATTCCTTCAGATGGCGCTTTATGTTATACTTACTATTTTCCTTCGCCAAGTTGGATCAGCTGAATCAAAGGAAATAGACAAAAAAGAAGAGGTGGATCGGGAACCCATTTACAGACCAGGCGCTCCAGCGCCAGTGAAAAGTGGCGGATGGAGACTCTTAATATACAAACACTCACTTTCTATTGCGTTTTTGATTCTTTTTATAGCATCTTGGGGATTACATTTATTCGGCAGTTATAAGGGGAAAATGGAGGAGAATGCACTGGAAGGTAAGCCTTCCATATCGATAAGTGAATATTTGTATGAACCCACTTTTTGGTTCGAAACTTTTCAGAATTGGCAAAGCGAATTTCTATCGGTTGCTTCAATAGTTATATTAACAATTTTTCTTCGTCAAAAAGGCTCACCAGAATCCAAACCAGTTGACAGTCCACATAGGAAAACAGGAAAATAGACTTTATGCTGTTTCAAACATAGATTACCTAAAAAGATGCTTTAAACCCCTTTCGGTAAGCTCAAAGTCATAAGGATAATCAAATTGTATATATTTATTTAATGGAACGATCATTTTCTCCTCCAGAAGAAATGTTAGATCCTCTGTAAAATTTTCAAAAATTTCCAATTCAAAGATTGGTTTACCAGTATATAACCTGAATAATATTAAATCCTTTATAGGCAATGGAGTTTCCATCATATATTATTGAATCTGACAAAACAACAAGAATCTGTATTAATATAAAAATGTCATAAACCTAACCCACTATGTTGAGGAATTGTTTTTAGAAAATTAATAAATCAAAATATTAATATAAGGTAAACATCCATTCGCATGAATGGATATTTACGTATAGCGTGAAAAATGAACCAATTGTTGTGCTTTTAGGCTCTTTAATCTTCCTTTTCTGCCTGTGGATTTATGGGATTTTTCAAAGGTTTAGTTATGGAAAAATATATTGTAGAAATTAGTTAACTCAAGTTACAAATCCACTTCATTGGTGGATAATGAGCAACCATATTCGACATTCCTGAAGTAAAGCTTGTTTTATGCAATAATTTTATTGAGGTTCATTTTAAATTAAACACAATCTATTCACTGCTGCCGGGGTAGTGTTTTTTTTTCTCCGGGGCTCAAATCCTGTGCCCATTGAACAATCCATTATTAAACTCTATTGGAAAAAGGATCACATTCAATTATATTTTTGTATATTCGATTTCGCGTATAGAATATACCACTTGAGTCCAATACAGCACTTATCTGAAGATACACTAATCGATTTATTGAAGAAAAGAGATCGGCGTGCGTTTAATTATCTATACGATAATTATGCAGGCGCATTATACGGTATCATAATCCGCATTGTAATACATAAAGAATATGCAGAGGAGGTAATACAGGATGTGTTTGTCAAAATATGGAAGCACGTCGACTTATTTAATCAGGACAAAGGCAGGCTGTATACCTGGATGATAAACATTGCACGCAATGCTTCCCTGGACTACCTTAGATCAAAGGGTGTTCAGAACGAACAAAAAAACCAATCATTTCCAGATATCGTAAATAATAAAGAAAGTCATATTTTTGCGAGTACTGACCAAGCTGATAAGTCTGATTATATTGGTTTTGGTACCGTGCTGGATAAATTAAAACCTGAGTGGAGAAAGCTCATTGAAATGGCATATTATCACGGTTATTCGCAGCAAGAAATCGCCGACCAACTTCATATCCCGCTAGGTACGGTGAAAACAAGGGTAAGGTCGGCTTTAATTCAGTTACGTGAGATTTTGAAAGAACAATAATAGATTTGAACATTAAGGAATACATATCGTCTGGGATTATTGAATCATACGTTTTGGGGCTCGCCACCGAGGAGGAAGTGGGCATCCTGGAATGCATACGTAAAAATTCACCAGAAGTCCAACAGGCGATTCTTGATGTGCAATTACTCCTGGAAGATCTGGCTAGCAATGAAGCCATTGCTCCCCATGAAGATATTAAACCATCGATATGGGATCGATTGTCCACATTAACAGTGGAGGAGCAAGCCACTCTCTCTGCTACCGTCAACGGCAATACTCAGATTGAAGGCAAAGAAATGGAAAAGAGAAATACTCTTCCGAATTTGGGAACAAAAAGATGGATGCCATTGACCATAGCAGCTTCAGTCCTATTAATCCTAAGTTTAGCCTCGAACATTCTACTCTTGAACTATAGGGAAAGAGATCTAGAAAAAATGCAACAAGCAATTTCTTCAAATCAAGAATCCCTAGACAAGTTGAAAGATGTAAACGAACGTTGGCAAATAATACAACGTCCTTCGGTTGAGACCATCACCTTGCATGGTATTGAAAAATATCCTGAGGCCAAAGCGGTTCTCTTTTGGGACACTAAAACTTCCGATGTTTTTTTATCTGTATCAAACCTACCCCTGGTACCTTCAGGAAAACAGTACCAACTTTGGGCTATTGTTGATGGTCAGCCAGTTGATGCAGGACTACTCCCTCTTTCCAATGATCATTCCATGGTGAAAATGCACCATATTGACAAGGCAGAGGCTTTTGCAATAACATTGGAAAATGAAGGAGGCAGTTTAGTACCGACCCTTACAGAAATGTATGTGATGGGAAATATTTAGTCAGCAAAAATTACCGGGTAAATGATAACCAGTTCACAGAGAAAATTAATTTAAACATTATGGTTAATTTAGAAAATTGTAAAACGTTTAGGTCTATAGAAAAATTCATAAGCTTTTTTAATTTATCAGGATTTATTTGGCCCTAGAAGATATTGATGTTTATGGAATATTCTCGAAAAACTCAACAGAACTGAAGGACATCTACTTACTAATGGTAGATAAAAAGAAAACCAATTCTATTTTGAGAGGAAATTATAAAGTTTAAGTTTACCACAAACTATTGATAATCCAAAAAGTTTATTATCATAGGAATAAGCGGTGAGTTATATTTTCTTTATGCTATTGCAACTAACAAATTAAAGTGCAAAAATATTATGCAGATCCCCATCAACTTTTCCATGGTAGCTAAAATGATAGAAAATTAGCATATTGAATGTTTTAGTACATGTTATTACGTATTTAATCCCAAAGAATAACACAATCTATTATGTTACCAATTAAAGCCCGCACCTTCCGATACGGGCTTACCGTTACATCAAATCAACCCTACTATTTTATGAAAAGTTTCGCGATATCTAGAACAGCTGAAGCAGACAACGGTTCGTCAAACGATTGTGTCGCAGCGGCAGTGGAAATTTTACCACCTATTCCTGGCAACATTGTTATATCCACATCAGCCTGAACTTTGTTATCTTCCCCCGCATAAACTGGATCTACGGCAGCGCCTATGCCTGAATCGTTTGCTCCTGTTATCCACGGTTTCTGATCGGCTGCAGCTCCTCCTCTGGCTTTGCGCATCTGTCGGATATGGGAGGCATGCCTAGCCTCTGCCGAATGGATCTGCAATGCTGCCGTTAACACAACTTGATTACCCTTTAATAGGCCGGCCTGTCCTTTGTATGCACGTACACCGGTGTCCTCAAAGGCTTGGGCAAGCGCCAGAAAGGTGTCATAATTACTGAAAACATTGGGAAAAGCACCTCCAGCTGTAAAATCGAATATTGGTTTGGAAACCGCTTTCTCTCCAAGTACCTGTTTTAAAAATGCCACATGGGCAACTTCATGGTTGCGAATGGTTGCAATAGCCCCCGCGGGTTTGCCTGAGGGCACTAAATTTGATGCTGCTGCACCTTTTGTATAATACTCCGCTTCAAGGTATTCAAGCGTTAGCGCATAGTTCAGAACACCGTTCACATCGGTAGGTGCCTGGCCATAGGCACGTTTAAAAAGATCGCTAAGTACAAAGGGCATCGCGGCAATGCTCACCTTTTTGCCAAAGGACATCATATTTCGGATCGCCCGGCGACGAGGGCTCACTCGCTCGTCGAACTCTGGATCGACTTGCATAATCTGGTCAAAGATGTTAAATAAATTCATTTTAATAAATTTTAAAGTGGATTAATAGGTTGGTAAATCTCTTACATCTATCTTAGATTTAATAAATGGGGCTGCGATTTCCAATACTTTCGTCGGACTATAGGCAAGGTCCAAACCCTGATTATCAATTACCTCGTTGTTGGCAAAAGTACCGTTGTCAATTAAATCGCGAACTAAAGCTGCATGTCTTGCTTCCACCGAGACAATTTTGCCTGCCAAAACCAGATAGGCTTCATTCTTGATTAACCATCCTGCTCCGTTATATGCCGACACGCCCAAATCTTCAAAAGCCTTGGCCGTAGCCAACACGTTTGCACGATTGGAGAAATTGATGCCCGAAAAATTGAATTCCAAATTCGCAATAGCGCTCTTTCCTAATGCGGTTTTGAAAAACTCCCGATGGGCAATTTCATGGTCACGGATGTCACTAAATAACATCGTCTCCCAATCGCTGATTCCGCTATAGGGTTTATTCATGACCTCTATATAAAATGCTGCCTCTAATTGCTCCAGGGCATATGCATAGTTCAATATAGCAATATCGCCGCTACCGAAATACAATCCATTACCGCTCATATCCGGTCCGTGGTCGTCTTTCTGGCACCCGACCAATCCAAATGCTGCTATCCCAACAGCACCGGCTCCGGCAATCTTCAGAAAATTCCTTCTGCCTAATCGCTCGCTTATTTGTCGATCATTCTCTTCAATAAAGCCCTCTTGTTTAGTGGTTGTTTCTTTCATAACCTATTTGTTTTTTGTTTATAATGTATCGTTAGGTTATATACGAGAACTCCTAGGTTTCGGATTTATTTTTTCTATTTTTAATCACCCCCCTTGTATCATGACTAAATCTTCTGTTTGTAACTCAATAATTGCTAAGTTTATGTTACTACATTGAATGTGGATAATATCATCATAAATAAAAGGTATAATGTAAAAAAGGCAAGCATTCTCTTTCCCTCTAAATCATTTTACAGAATGGGGCATACTGTTGAACGTAAACCTTCGGGTACGTATTTCAATCCTGTTTAAAAAGTTGATCTGATTGATCGCGATGATGAGCTGTACTACCTGATTTCTGTATCAAACCCATTCAAATTATGAAAGGTTTCATCTCTCCAACCATGGACAGCGATATGGTTAACTTCTTCCACCATCACCCATACGGCTTTCTCTGCTACGGTAAAAAGTTAACTCACTTGCCATGCTGACAGTGCATAGATTGGCTGTTCCGTTTCCCTTGTTATTCGTGCCTCTTGGGTATGGACTTTAATGCACTAGGGACATTTATTTATTTGGGATGCACGAAATTTTTCAACCTCTTTGTTTGTTATATTCAGATCGAAATTTGAAAGGTATTTTTCCATTTCAAATAAGATCTGGTTGCTTGAGGTTCTAGTTCTCTGATGTTGATCCGTTGTTTCCATTTCAATTTTTGTATTTTTTGGAATTTTGCTGCTCGAACCGCAATAGCATTTTTTGTATAGGGCAAACCGCTCAAGTTTGCCCCTTTTCTTATTTCCACCAATAGTAATAGTTGTGGTTGGCATCATATTCAAATCCGCAACGTGGATATAATCTGTTGCCTATATCATTTGTCTTTTCGGTTTCAAGCATCAATCCGCAAGCACCGGTTTCATCGCACCATTGCTTAGCTTTATCTATCAGCGCTACCGAAAAGCCCTTGCCTCTGTAGTCGGGATGAACAAACAAATCGCTCAATAGCCATTGCTTGGCCAATTTGATGTAATGGTAAAGTTTGTACAACTGGACAAACCCAACTGCAGTGCCATCAGCATAAACCACAAAAATGTGGGATTGATCGTTTTCCATCCGGTCTTGAATGAACTTTTTGCACTTTTCATAATCGTCTTGCTGTCGGTAGAAGACCCGATAGCGATTGAATAACTCTGCTGTAGCGTCCAAATCTTCCAGACCTACTTTCCTGATGTTGATCTCCATTTTGTTAAGATTAAATATTTGCTCAAAAGTATCCGATCTCCGGTGTATCATGTCGGTACAGTTTATGGATAATTAGGTAGTCCAGGCCAAAAAGTGGTAACCGTACAGTTGTTTTAGTACGATTAGAACTCGTCATAATTTATCTTTATCCTCGTACTTATGGGCATTGCTACACAGGCCAAGATCAGGCCTTGCTGTATGTGGGTTTCAGACAGAACAGAATTTCTCATTAAACGTACCTCCCCTTTCTCCAATTTACAAGTACAGCTGCCACATCTTCCACTGCCACAAGAATACGGTGCGTCAATCCCAGCATTTAGCATGGCAGACAGCAAAGGCATCTGCTTATTCCATGGGATTTGGTATGTGGTGCCATTGATGGTCACGGTTACTTTAACCTTGTCCGATGCCTTAGCATCTGGATGTTTGTTTTTTGAATGTGGATTCATATGGTATATCATTTAGCTGTGGACAATGAACTATAGGCCCGAAAAATTCACATCTTCGGGCTATAGATAGTTATTACCTTAGCTCTTCTATGGAAGCCCCAAAGTTAATATGTAATACATTCCCATTGGGGAGAACTAAGGCTGGAACAGATTTTACACCTGATGCCGCCGCTTCGTCTACTTTAGATCTTTCCATACCCAAATGGATTACCATAATCTGACCTTCGGGTATGAGGGTCAAAATGTCCTGTTCCGCACTTATGCATACAGGGCAACCTGCGTGATAAAAAATTGCTTTTTCCATTTTACTTTGATTATATGACATTTAATATTGGTAGACTTCATTGTCTATTGTTGAAAGTATCCTATCCAGTTCTGCTATTTCATCTGCATCAAGGGGTTGCAATGGGCTTTTGAATCCCCCTCCGCCAACTCCCAATAGATCTAGACCTGCCTGGATGGAACGGGGCAAACCTTTGGCAACAATGAATTTCAACAGGTCAACCTGTTTGTAGAATACCTGCTGTGCTTTTTCAAGATCATTTTCCTGTATAGCATCATAAAGAGCTAGATTGAGTTCTGGTATCAGATTCGGCGCAGCCGTACACCATCCTCTTGCACCTGCTGCAAAAGCGGATAATGCCAAGGGATTGGAACCGTTGAAAAAAGCCACTCCATCGTCTAATTCTTTTCTTAAAGAATGCATACGTAGAATATCACCCGAACTTTCCTTAATCATCGTAACATTTGGGATTTCTAACAAACGCTTCAAAAGTGCTGGGGACATATCCACGCCACTGGTGGCAGGGTTATTATAGGCCATAATCGGAATGGAAATCTTAGACGCAACAGTGTCATAGTGTTTTGCAATTTCATCATCGCTCAATTTCCAATAACTCATAGGGATAACCATTACGGCCGTGGCACCGGCTTTTTCGGCAAATTGCGCATGGTAAACAGTTTTCTCCGTGGTAAGGTTTGAAACACCGACCAATGTTGGTACTCTGCCGGCTACCTGTCGTAAGCAGGTTTCGGTCAAAGACTCTTTTTCATCATCGCTGAGGTAAGGCATGACACCCGTACTTCCCAATGGCGCAATGCCGTGAGAACCTACCCTAATCAAGCGTTCCACTTGTTTTCTGAATAGTGGGATATCAATATTCTCGTTGTTGTCGAATGGTGTAACCGGATATGCAATTACACCTTTAAATGGCACTTCATTCATTTCTTTTCTCGATTTAAGGTTAAAAATCTCTTCCCTCTTCTTCACGTAATGCCACACCTAGGTTTTGAAGTTGCGGGGCATTCTCACAAGCGATGTATTTTGCAGCCTCGACTTCGCTTAGGTTGTGGTGCTGGTGCCAAGCCCAAGATGGAATGTAAACTGCATCCCCTGCTTGCCAATCTACGATTTCATCTTCTACAAGCGTAGATCCTTTTCCCTCAAGCACATACAAAATGGTTTCGTATGTATGGCGGTGTTTGTGAGTTTTTTGTCCTGGCAACAGGCCACCTATGGTCATGCTTACGTTTTTGCTTGGCAGGTCCACAAAGAAAACTGGGTGCTTTCTTTCTTCCGAAAACTGATTGTGGATACCTGCATTTTCAACATTTTTGTGGATGACGTGTGAGGTTCTAACAAAGGATGGTCTTGCAAAGGTCTGATGGAAATCCTTTGAGCTGAACTGTTTCTGTTCTGCGTGGATCGATTTTTTTACTTCTGTGGCAGTTTCTAATTTTGACATAATTAAATTATTTATTGTTATTGCAATATTGCTATACAAAAGTATCGTACATTTGGACCATTAAAATGATACAGTTTTTATATAATTAGATAGTCCAGATGCTGAGAGGTTGGAAATTTGAAATATTATTAGATGGAAAATCAGATAAAGCCATTTATCTGCAGATTGCCGATGCCATTATAAATGATATCCAATCCGGCAGGTTAATGCCACGCGAGGCGCTGCCCGGAAGCAGAAAACTTGCACAGCTCTTGAAGGTCAATAGGAATACCGTTGTAGAAGCGTTGGACGTACTGATCATGGAAGGCTGGTTAACTCCCAAAGAGAGACAGGGTACTTTTGTGTCCGATACCTTGCCCGATTTTATGGGAGGCAAAAAAAGCAAACGTGGCACTCTTAATGCAAAAAATGCCATAAACAAACATTATCATTTGCAGTTTGATGATGGAAGCCCAGACAGTAAAATTGCTCCCATCACAGAATTGGCAAGGGCTTACCGCCAGATCTTCAACCAAAAAGCACGTTGGCAAATGATGGGATATGGCAACGAATTAGGTGATCTGGAATTTCGAAAATCCATAGTGCAAATGCTCAATCACCAGAGAGGCATGCAGGTCAATCATCATAATATCTGTATCACCCGAGGCAGTCAAATGGCGATGTATCTGACAGCTCAATATTTGTTTACAGAAAATGATTACGTAATCGTTGAAAACCCAGGATATAAGCCTGCTTGGTCCGCCTTTGAGAATGCTGGGGCAACATTGTTGCCGGTAGGCGTAGACAAGGACGGCTTGCTGATCGAGGAGGTTATTGCCTATCTGAAATCGGGTAAAAAGGTAAGGGCAATTTACGTTACCCCACACCATCAATATCCGACCACTGTGACATTGAGTCTGAAGAGAAGGTTGGAATTGATACAGCTTTCCAACGAATACGGTTTTACGATTATCGAGGATGATTATGATAACGAGTTCCATTTTGGTTACCGCCCTGTATTGCCTTTGTCAAGTTTCGGCGAACTGAAAAATTATGTATATATAGGCAGCATGAGCAAGGTGGTTGCGCCTGCCCTTCGCATAGGTTATTTAGTAACCCATGACGAAGCCCTGATGGAGAGGGTAAGTAGTTTGCGAAAGATTATTGATGTTCAAGGAGACAGTATTATGGAACAGGCAGTTCTACAACTTATCAAGGATGGCACCATAAAACGCCATATCAAAAAGGCGTCTCACCACTACAAAGCCAAAAGGGATTTTATGGCCGGTTTGCTCAAAAAATACATGGAGGACAGAGCAACTTATTCAGTTCCCGAAGGTGGTTTGGCTTTCTGGATTGTACCCAATAAGTCCATGGATTGGTCCCAAATTCCCAAAAAACTTAATAGCAAGGGAATCAAGATCATCAGTCCCGATACCTATAGCTTCAATGAGACCATATATGGTATCAGGTTAGGCTATGGTTCACTTTCTGAAAAAGAGCTGGAAGAGGGCATAATTGCCCTACAAGAAATCCTATAACAAGTGGAAGCTGTCGACATAAAAAACTCCAATTCACGGTACTTCTTGATATACGCCCAGGCTTGTTTTCAAAAAATGTTTTAACCTATACATATTTGAAAAATGAACCAATACAAGCCACAAATCTAGGTTTTGTTCATTACAAGCTTTTGGTGGCAAATTTTCGATAAGTAACCTGAAAAGAAGTTGAAATACCTAGGCATGGAATTGCGCAATTATTGCTTTTCCACTAAATATTTCCAATATCTTTTGGGTACATGTCTCAGGTGTAATTTGATGTTTTTCCTTTCTTCAATATTCGTACTCTTAAAGTAGGTTTTCCATAAATGTTGAAATTCCGTTTCTCTTGAGTCAAGATCCAATTCTAAGGCATATGGATTTTCGATTTCCTGGTTCTCAGAGGTAAGGACTTCGTGAATCTCCCGTCCATCATAATGATATCCGTAATTTCTTCGGATATCATAAATCAACCAATCCTGATCAGAAAACCGATTCTTAAAAAATGGGATAATCAAAGGTAAAACATTTAAATCTGGCTCAATGAGCGCTGTGTAGAGACCATCTGAAGATTTGACGAATCTCACAAATGCTTTCATTCTATGCCTTTCTCGACTTACTTGCTTAATGGTTTTGTGTAACTGCAAAATTTCAGGGTTTCCGTAGTCCCGAATGTCAATTTTACCATACTTAAATAAACGAATGATAGTCCTAAAACCTATTTCCCATGCTCCTTTTTGATCTGCAAGAAAATTATGATAGAAAATATTCAGGTCCTTCTTTCCTATTATCTTTTCGATTCCTTTCAAAATACGGGAAGATTTTTCAGGGACGGTCATAACTTGTCTCTGTTGATTGAAAATATTTGGTTCTATCATGTCCAGCACTTTAGGAGTAACATAAAACTCTTTTCTCTCAAATGCCTCGAATACACAGCATAGGTAACCGTTGAAACTACCATCAAAAACGTAATCCATCAGAACAGGCTTAACTGTGATTCGGAATTCGAGACCCTAGGCTCCGGATGGTGATCCAATAAAGCCTTCTTAATAGCATCTGGATAAATAAATCCCGTATTGACAATCATATCTTGGCAAACCATAAAATATTTGGCCCTGTTAAAGGCTATTCCCATTTTCTTTAATTGATATTCCCGAAGTTTTCCATATTTCCTGGCCTGAACGATTTTATGGGCTGATTGCCTTCCAATCCCAGGAATTCTAATTATCCATTTATATTCCGCAGTATTGACATCAATTGGGAAGAATTGTGGATTCCTCAATGCCCATGAAAGTTTGGGGTCAATTTCCAATTCCAGATGTTGATGGCTATTGTTTAAGATTTCATGAAGAGAAAATCCATAAAACCTCAATAACCAATCAGCTTGGTAAAGTCTATTTTCCCGCACCAATGGCGGAGCTGTGCCAATTTTAGGCAATAGGCTATCATTAGAATTTATTGGGATATATCCTGAGTAATAAACCCGTTTGAGATTGAATTCTTTATAGAACCTGCTGGCGGTTTCCATGACCTGAAGGTCATTTTCTGGAGTGGCGCCAATTACCATTTGTGTACTTTGTCCTGCTGGAACGAAATGAGGAACCTTTTTGAACTTCCTTTTATCTCGCTCAATGGTTTCGATTTCATTCTGAACGATGGATAATGGCTCGATTACAGTTTGATGGTCTTTCTCAGGAGCGACCAATTTCAGGCCTTTTTCCGTGGGTATCTCTAGGTTTACGCTCATACGATCCACATATAACCCTGCTTCTTTTAATAGAGCCTCACTTGCTCCGGGAATTGCTTTCAAATGGATATAGCCGTTGAACCTTTCTTCGCTTCGAAGTTTCCTCACCACCAACATCATTCGTTCCATTGTATAGTCTGCAGATTTAAAAATTCCTGAACTTAAAAACAATCCCTCAATATAGTTTCTCCTATAGAAGTTCATGGTAAGATCCACAACCTCTTTTACCGAAAATGCTGCCCTTTGAACATCATTGCTCCTACGGCTAACGCAAAATGAACAATCATAAATACAATAATTGGTCATTAAAATCTTAAGTAATGAAACGCATCTTCCATCTTCAGTATAGGTATGGCAAATTCCACTGGTAGAGGCATCTCCGATCCCACCATTATTTTTTCGCTTTCCTCCACTGGAACTGCAACTAACATCATATTTTGCCGCATCAGCTAATATTTCCAATTTATCATCAAACCCAAACATTCGCTATATATATTAGTAAGTTGAAACAAAATTACTAATTTTATTAGCGTTAATTAAAGGTAATTTAAATTTTTGTTCAATTTCAAGATATTCATGTTCTCTGGGTAGCAAATGAACAAACTATACATTATTATTTACAAGAAAATAATTTTACTTTCAACAGGGATAATTTAAAATCAGAACTTAGTTAACTGTGGAAAAAAAGTAACAAATCATCCATATTTAGATTTATGACCTATCTAGTTCCGGGAGATGCAATGGTCAATTTACCTTCTATTGTTTTGTTGTTTTAGTTGATAAAGAATTGGCAACTATTGAAAATAGTTTATTCCGATACCAGTAATGTTACTATTACGGAAATCAGTGAGATGTTAGAACAATTGCCCAGAAAAAAACAAATTGAATCTTTGCAAACCTTAAAATCAGAATTGGTTTTCGAAATTTCTTTTAAAGTAATTATATTGAGTAACAGACACAAATCTGGAGAAGCTTTGAGAGTTCAACGGATTTTAAGATGGCGGAAAGATAATTGTAATCTATTATGAAGGGACTTTTCTAGGGTTTTCTCTTTCCCATACCCTATGTTTTTTGAGTGCATTAACAAATGCATCTGTCCAATTTGGATCTGACTCAAATATTACACCTTGATCTTTTTCTATAAAAGATTTTGCTGCTAATTGCTCTGTTCCTTTGGCAAATGCAATTACTTTACTGTGACGGTAACCTTTATTAATAAATTGAAGATAATCTGGATTTTGAGCGAACTTGGATACAGAGTCGCCATTAGGTGTATAAAAACCATCAAAACAAACTGATACATCGGTTAAATAACTATGCTGTATGGGTTCTTCCCCCCCCTTCCTTATATTTCAAATTTCCAACATGCGAAGAAATCAGCACAGCAATAGCTCCATCTTTCTCAAGTCATTTTTTCATTTAATCTACCGATACTTTACTTACACTATCATCAACTAAAATACAATTTTCCGGCTACGGATATTACCCTCTTCACCTTTAACCTTCATACTTAAGAATTCAGACTTTTCAATCTCAGGTTTATTAAGCTTTAATGGATAATTTGGGTGATTTTGCCTTGCAAATTGTAAAGTAAGCGGATCAAGGGATTCTATGGTGTCAATCCTAAGTTTTTCCCAATAGCTTTTGCCAATGTTGGATGAACATGATTTAAATTGGCCAATTCACGCTTTCTGATATCTTCATTATTTACTGTCGAGAGCTCAAAACTAAAAGCATTGATAACATGGTTTTGCTCCTCAGGACTTAAATAATTAAAAAATAATCTAGCTTGAGTAAAGTGTTCTGCAAATGAACTCGACTTTGCTCTTACTTTCTTTACCATCAACCTGTCGTTTTCCTGTTTGGTAAGCTTTTTCCCCTTTAAGCATAGCTTGGTATGGACATCCATTTCCTTGGCTATTTGGAAAATAATTTGTATTACCCTTTAAGATATCCATTCTTGCAAACACATCCTTTTGATTGTTGTGTGTGCCATTTATCGGCCTATTGATGGGCAATTCATGGAAATTTGGACCACCCAGTCTATAGTTCTGAGGATCTATATATGAAAAATTCCTTCCTTGCAAGAGCGGATCATCAGAGAAATCAATTTCTGTAACTACTCTTCCAAGGTCAAAGGCAGCCTGTTATTTTAAATAGCATGAAGAATGCTTAAAATCATTAACAAAAAATTGAATAAAAGTTCTGGTAATTTTTATCTAAACAATTGTGAACTATTAAGTGTTGAACCCAAAAGAACATACTATGGCAGAGAAAATTATTAGAGATCAAGAAGCTCATAAAAAATTAAAATCAATTGTTGATCAAATTGACATCGGTACAATTTGTACATTTACTCCAAATTCACCCTATCCTCATGGTGTCCCTATGAGCAGACAAGAAGTGGATAAAGATGGAAATATATGGTATATCTGTTCTGCAGAAAGTGAAACGCATAAAAATTTAGAAAAGAATGATAAAATTTCAGTGTTTTATGCCGATCCTAAAAATTATAGCTTTTTAAGTATTAATGGCACTGCAACACTAAGTAGAGATCAAGCAAGAATTGACAGATATTGGAATAAGATGATGCAAGGCTGGTTTGAAAAAGGAAAGGAAGATCCAAATATTAGATTAATTAAGGTTACACCCGATGAAGCGCACTATTGGGATTCTGGCTCCAATAAAATCGCAACTTTATTTGGTATGTTGAAAAATGCGATTACAGGAAGTAAGGAAGGTATTGGTGAAGAAGGAGAATTAAAACTCTAAATAACCAAAAAGCCAGGAAAGACAATTTTTCTGGCTTTCAATATTAATCTTTTATTCCCTATTAGCACCGCATCCAGTAAATTTCACTAATCTTCATCTTCTCCCTTCCGATTAACGAGAATAACAAATTTTTGAAATGGTACCCACAACATATCCATTTTAAATAAATAATGCAGTTTCTAAACCGGTTTTATTAATGCTAGAAAATGATATTTTCAATTTTAGTTCCATTCCTAACATAAGATTTGATAACAAAATATGGAAACAACTATTTTTTCCTGAAATCCCACAAACGAAGGCAATAAGAATTATTAGGGCAAAAATTAAATTAATTGCCCGTCTTAAAACCAATAATATTTTTTAATTTGAGAAATATACACACTCCATAAAACCACGTTTCGTATATCATAAACGTTAAAGGAAAGATCAGGGATTGATATTATATTATTTGTCAATATGTTTTAACATATTTTTAAAATTTTTCTGCTTACTTTGTTAGGAACTGATTTTCTTAATTTGCTTTTTAAGAATTTCTACAAACTAATAGATTAACATAAATGGAAAAGATAAATTGTGAGGATGAAAAGATCCAATTTCTAGGTAAGATTCAAGATTTAGGATTTGTAATAATTGTTAATCAATCCTTAAATATTGAAGCAGTTAGCGAAAATATCCAAAAGTACCTGCCAAAAATATCTTCAAAGGATCTTATAGGCAAATCCCTATCCGATGCATTTGTTTTAAATATTGCAGAGAAGGATTTCATACTCAAAACCATTAAAGAAATTGAAAATCGCCCTGATCACAAAAGATGCACAAATTTAATAGCGATTGATGGTAATCCATTCTATTTAAGCATCTCAAATTCCTTGGATGCTATAAACTTGGAATTTGAGATCTCAACCATTCAAAATAATAACATTAGCAATATTATCAACAATAAATTGATAGCCTTGCAAAATGAAGGGCAGGACATCTGGGATGGTTTAACAGAAGTACTTTCACAAAATCTAATGGTAGATAGGGTGATGGTCTATCAATTCAATGAAGATAGTAGTGGAATCGTCATCGCTGAAACTTTAAATAGACCAGAATTACATTCTTATTTGGGGTTGAATTATCCAGAATTTGATATTCCAAGACAGGCACGGGAACTTTATAAAACAAAACACTGCAGATTTATAGTCGATACGGAGGAAGAGGGGGCAGTGATCAGTTCTCTTGATAATAGGGATATCGACCTTCGAAATATTTCTATCAGGAGATTGTCGCCTGTGCATTTACAATATCTAAAAAATGCGGGGTTTCGATCCAGCATTAGTTTTTCCATAATAATCAAGGGAGAACTTTGGGGACTTGTATGTTGCCAACATGAAACACCCAAACATATTGATCTTAGTATTCGCAATTTCTCTTTAATGGCCACTAATTTTGCAGCGAATAAATTTCAACAGTCGGAAGATAGAGAAAGAATTATTTATCTGAAAGAAGTTCAGGAACTTGAACTTCAGCTGAAAGAAAAGGTTTTACTAAAGACCAATATTTTCCCTGAATTAAGGGAATTCTCAAAAACCCTTATACATATCTTGGAAGCGGATGGAATCGCCATTGGATTTGAAGACTCTGTTTTCCTGGAAGGTTTACATCCGGAAAAGGAAACGTTGAGATCTCAAGTCCCCCAACTAAAAGAATTAGCCCAAGATCACATCTTTACAACTCACGCTCTAGATTCTCAGAATCAAATATATGAAGCCTTTGGAAAAACAATTGCCGGTCTAACTTTTGCCAATATTGACCATAAAAAAGACTTCTTTATCATTTGGTTTAGAAAAGAAATCCTGTTAAATAGAGAATGGGCAGGAAAACCTGAAAAATTTTATGAAGAGGATATGCTGACGGGAACCCTCAAACCTTCACCGCGTTCCTCTTTCAATGTTTGGCGCGAACAAGTGAACGGAACCTCCAGAAAATGGAGTTCCAAACACCTTCATTTTATCTTACGTATCAGAGAAATCCTAAGAGACTCGATGTTAAATAAAGCCGCTGAAATTGATTCGCTGAATACCCAGCTGATTGAAATGAACAATGCACTGGATACCTATGCCTATACCATTAGCCATGATTTAAAGAATCCTCTTTCTGCAATAAAAGTTTCAACTGAATTTCTTCAATATCGGCAGGATGTCAATCCTCAGCTCTTAAAGAAAATGACCTCAAATATTCTGGATTCCGTACACATCATTATGAATATGCTTGATAAGATCCATCAATTCTCAAAAGCAAGCTCATTTAATTTTGAAAAAGAAGTGGTAGAACCTGAAAACTTTGTGTATGAAATTATCAATATGAGCAAAAATAGATTCGGGTCCAATAATGTTCATGTGGTCGTTAATAACTTACACCCTGTACTCGGTGAGAAAACTTTGCTTTATCAATTGTTTTTGAACATTATTGGCAATGCTATAAAATATTCATCGAAAGTGGATTCTTCATTGGTCACTGTAGATTCTTTTACTACCGATAATGGCATAATCTATACTGTTTCAGACAATGGAATAGGTATTGAAGAAGAAGAACTAACATCTATTTATGAAATGTTTAAGCGCATGTCTAACTCTTCAGGCTATGAAGGCTCAGGAATTGGAATGTCCATTGTAAAAAGAATAGCTGATAAATTGGGAATTGATATCACCATTAAAAGTAAAATTGGAACCGGAACTTGTGTAAAACTGATGTTCCCTCCCAAATAACTATTGAATTCCAACCTTATTTTGATTAAAGACAAGTCATATATTATTAAATTTATTTAATGAAAATCACCGATTATTTAAAGCAAGAAACTAAAAAATTCCATCAAATTTCCGAAGCATTGGTTATTAATTATATCCGAAATATGAATTCTAAAAAAGATTACACGGATCTATAAAAAAAGTTCTATGTGTTTAACAAAGAGATACATCACTTTACGAATTCACATGTACAACAATTTACGGAGCACTATCCTTTCTTCTTAGGCTTAAAACAAATTGAGAATGATTTTGTCGCCTTAAAATTAGATTTACCTGAGTTGAAGGAAATGAAAATCCTCACGAATCTACATTCTGAACAACAGGCATTATGTTCTCCAAGGATCATCATTGGGAAGACCATATATTGCTAAAATCCTTAACAAACTTGATTTCGTTTCAACCGATCATTATTTTAACGAGAAATCAGATATTGCCCCAAAGGATTGGGACCGATTTAAATCAATATTAGATTCCAATATCCCAATAACAAATAGCGATGAAGCTATTTACTGGACAAATTTGACGTTTAAATTTTTGATAGACTTATTTAGGAACAACTAAAAATCATGGTAACTATTAATTACTTGAAAATGATTAAACTTTAGATCTTTGTACAAGAACTATTATTTTTATATAATTTTTGCAATTGAAACATTTTTTTTAAAAAATGAAGTCCTTAAGGTTCAAAAGATTTAGACCTACAGAAATATAGCCATCCCTATAAAATTTATTTCTCATTTAGGAATGGGTTATCGGTCCTATCGTGCTTTACCCAAATCAGTTTAGAGGTGTCATAACCAATCCTTTGCGCACTGTCTAGAAAGCTTTTTTTAATCCCATCGGGTATATCTTTTGTCCTTGATAAAATCCATAAATATTTCAAACTTTTTCCAGCAACCAGCGCATATCGATAATTTTCGTCCAATGCAATGACGTTGTATCCCGAATAAAAAGGGCCGAAGAAACTTACTTTTAATTCAGCAATATGCATATTATCGCTAAATTTTGCTAAACCAATGGCTTTTTTCCATTTCCCCTTCTTGTAGTTGTAACCGCTGTTCAATACCTTAACAGAGCCATCATCGTTCAAGCTGTATTGAGCGGAAACATTGTCCAGATCCTTTTCAAAACTGAAATCAAACCGGGCAATTTCATACCAAGTTCCCAGGTATCGACCCATTTCAAAGTTTTTTACCGCTTCAGCACCTTTGGGAATGGATGAACACGAATTTAGAAACGTAAACAGAACCACAGAAAATGCGATTACCAAAATCCTATTTTTTATGACCATCATTTCTTTTTTTAAATAATTTAAAAAAATAGAGAACCAAAAGGAATTGCGTATATCCATAGACGGCATCCTCAATTGGTATAGTTAATATGCGTACCCCAAGAAAGTCCCGGGGGTTGTAGTTCACTATGGGCGATTCCAATCCGGTTCCTGTCAGTACGCCGTTTACTGGAAGGAAACCCAACATCAAAACCGTAAATACTAGCGATGCTTTTCCAATCCATTCTGCCCGAACAATAAAATGCAGGTAGATTAAGGTTGTTAGGGTAGCGATTGCCGTGATAAGTGTGTATATTTTATCATAATGCAACAATGCCATAACCGAACAGATTACCACACTGATAAAAACAATCAGGTTATTAAACCCAGATAGCCATCCCAACCTAAAGAACTTCTCGAAACAGAAATAGGTAAATATACATGAAAACGGAATACAGATAAAAAAAAGCCATTCCTCGATCGGTAACCCAGCCAGTACTATTCCGAGCGTATAATCGGTATTGAACCACCAAACACCTTTTGCCGTAAACCATATATCCCAAGCGATGAAAGGAATGGCAACAATAATTGCAGATTTTAAAAACTCCCCAAAATGACGATTAAAATAAATTCGTTTATCGTATGAGGCAATGAAACATATGATGACCGTAAAGAACAATATTGCGGAATAGGTATAAGCCATCATTTTTTTCCAGAGTTAAAGTACATTTTAAAATATTTGAATGGAACGAAAAGAAATCCAAAACATTCACCGTCTTCTTTCCCGATATGCCTGTGATGTTGCTTGTGTGCCCTGCGGAGTGCCAAAAAATAGGGATTTTGGGTCTGGGACAGAAATTTTACCCTTTGATGGATAAAAATATCGTGCACAAAAAAATAAGCCATTCCGTACAGCAAAATGCCTAAACCGATATGGAACAGGTAATTGAAATTTTCTACCGACCCGAAATACATCAAAGCAATCGTTGGTATGGAAAATATTACGAAAAAGTAGTCGTTCTTTTCAAAAGCGCCCTCACTGCTGTGGTCGTGATGGTCTCTGTGCAGGAACCAAAGGAAACCGTGCATGACATATTTGTGGATAATCCAGGTTGCCCCTTCCATCAATGTAAATGTGATCATTACGATTAAAAAAGCCATATCAGTTGTTAATTGGGTTAAAGAGTTTTTCTATGGTGTCGCGCCGGAAATCGAAAATATCCGTCAATTTCCTTTTCACTAACAGCAAATGTGCAATCTGTCCTACCAGGCCGAAAGGCAGTTCGTAATCTACCGTATCCTTCATCAAGACCCCATCTTTATTGGGGAAGAATTCATGAAGATGCCTCCAGTACTTATAAGGTCCTTTCTCCTGTAAATCAATAAAACATTTATTGTGTTCAACATGGGTGATTCTTGTCCTCCACTTCAAAGGGATTGTAAGTAACGGAGAAACGATATAATCGATGATCGTACCCTCAGCAATCTCCTCAGCGACATATTCCGACAGCACTGTAAAACCAATACCTTTAGGCGTAATCTTGGAAAGGTTCTTGGGAGAAGAGAAAAAACGCCAGGCTTCTTCGACGTCACAATTCAATTGTTGCTCTCTGTATAGCCGATTTCTCATAAATTAATCTTTTAAAAGTGTCCCTATCATCTTAAGAAGAATCTCCGACCTAATTTGGAGACTGTTTTCCTTAATAAAAGCGGAATCCTCATTTATGTTTGATTTGTACCCTAAAAAGGATGGAGCATTTTTTTGGACAGAAAGCCTGATAAACCTCAATTCAACATTCTCAGGTTCTTTTTTGATCGCTTTCTCGATGTTTTTCTTTCCTTCTCTGAATGTTTTGAGTTTGCTAATCGGACTAAAAACATGATTGGCCCAAATAGTTTGCAATCCACCTAAATATCCCAGATGAGTAGCCGAATTGTTTTTAGATTCCATCAATTCTCCAATCATTCTTTCGCACAATGCCCGGTTTGATACCAACTTGCTGTAATTAGACCTCACATCTTCTACAGCAATTGGACTAAAAATCCTTAAAAAGAATACTGAACTAATGAGCAAACCAGTTATATTCATCATAAAAAAGCCGTTTTATATCGTACATAACTTTTGAACGCCACGTATGCCTTTTCGGCATTGGGAACCCGAATCCTATTATTCAATATCTCTTTGGAGGATCTTCTTTTTATTTTTTGGAACAATGACAAATAGTACCTATAAGCTAAATATACACCGAACCTAGCGGAGCTGGGCAGTTTCTTAATTCCAACAAAAGCAATTCTAAACTCTTCTTCTATTTCCTTTTCAATCCGACATTTCACGCAATTATCAAATATGCGCATATCGATATCTGGAAAATAGGTCCTTCCCAAAACCTGATAATCATCCCTCAAATCCCTTAAAAAATTAACTTTTTGAAAAGCGGAGCCTAATTTCATTGCATAAGGTTCCAGTTCTTTATACCTTTCGGCGTCGCCATCCGTAAAAACTTGCAGGCACATCAACCCGACTACTTCCGCGGAACCAAAAATATATTCTTCATATAGCGCTGAATTGTAGTCTATTTTCCGCAGATCCATTTCCATACTATGCAAAAACTTTTCAATTAGTATTATGTCTATTTTAAAAAGATTTACCGTTTCTTGAAAGGATTGAAGGATTGGATTAAGGGATATCCCCTCGTGAAGTGCAACATAGGTTTCTGTTTTTAACCGGCTCAAGAGCTTCTCTTTATCATATCCATGAAAACTATCCACGATTTCATCGGCTAATCTCACGTACCCATATATGGCATATATTGCAGATCGAATTGAGGGTTTCAGCGACAGGATTCCCAAGGAAAAACTAGTGCTATATTTCTGGGTTGTTATCTTGCTAACCGAGTATGAAAGTTCGTCAAACAGCTGTTTCATGGTTTTATTTTTTTAGTTTGATTATTTCGTTTGCAACAATTCTACCTGAAATTATGGATGGAGGGATCCCAGGTCCGGGAACCGTCAATTGACCTGTGTAGAATAAATTTTTCAATCTTTTGTTTCTTATTTTGGGCTTTAGGACTGCAGTCTGACCTAGCGTATTAGCCAATCCATAGGCATTCCCACCATAGGCATTATAATCCGAAATAAAATCGCTGACACAGTAGCTTCTTTTGTATTCGATCTTTGACCGTAGATCTTGTATCCCTGTATGCCTTTCTATCCTTGAAAGCATGTTGTTCAAATATAGTTCACGTGTAGTTTCTGCATCGTCAATCCCGATTGCCAACGGCATTAGAAGGAATAAGTTCTCTTTGCCCGGGGGAGCTAAAGTACTGTCTGTTTTGGAAGGGCAACAGGAATAAAAGAGAGGCCTCTGTGGCCATTTTTTTTCTTCATATATAGAATCGACATGTTCATCAAGATCATTCTCAAAAAAAAGCGTATGATGTTCGAGGTTGGGAATGCTTTGATCGATCCCTAAATAATAAATCAGACTGGAGGGTGCAAAGGTTCTGTTTTGCCAGAATTCTTCTGAATAATTTCTGTTCTCTTTACTTAATAGGGTTTCTGTATGATGATAATCCGAAGAAGCAATGACAGCATCAAATTCATGGATCTTGCCATTTATGGTTAACGAGGTAACCTTTCCGCTACATGTGTTTATACTTTCAACGGTTTTGTTGAAATGGAAATTAGCACCTTGACTTTCGGCTACTTTTTTCATCGCCAAAACCAATTGATAAAACCCGCCCATCGGATAATAGGTCCCCAAAGCATAACCACCGTAATTCATCAAACTATACAATGCAGGGATATCCTTTGGAGAAGCACCCAGGAAAATTACGGGAAATTCCATCAAGGTCCTTAGCTTTTCACTTTTAAAATATTTAGCAACGTAAGGCCTGAAACCCGTCAACAAATCCAATTTAATCGCACTTTTGACTATCTTGAGAGAGAAGAATTCACTCCAATTGTGACAGGGTTTATTAATAAAATCCTGCATTCCTACTTCATACTTAAACTTTGCCGCTTGCATGAATTTATCCACTTGCATTCCAGCTCCTTTTTCGATTCCTTCAAACAGGACTTTAAGCTCTTCCAGACATTCGGGAATACTAATTTTTCCTTCTGAAAAAACCACTTCAAACTGTGGGTTTAACGATATCAACTCAAAGAAATCAGAAGTTTGACAACCGAAATCAGCAAAAAAACTATCCATAATATCCGGCATCCAGTACCAGCTGGGACCCATATCGAAAACATATCCATCATCGGTTGAAAACTGCCGCGCTCTACCTCCCGGCCGATCATGTTTTTCAAACACGTGAACATCATTACCTGCCTTTGCCAGGTAGGCACTTGCAGATAGTCCCGAGAATCCTGACCCTATAATGGCTATTTTCTTCTTCATCGCCTTTTATCCTTTAAAGCTTCATTCAATAAATATTCTGTTTCAATATTCTTGTAATATATCCGTTGATGGAACTTATTGAGTTTATTGAGCAATTTGATCAGCTCCATTTTTTCGGGATGGTTTAAGTCTCCTGTAACTATTTCGGTCGCTTTCCTGATTCTGTCCATTTGGTTTTCTAAAACATTCAATCCTTTGAAGCTGATTTTTAAAACTTTACTTCTTTTGTCAATTTCAGAATCAGTTTGATTGACCCAACCTTGAGAAATCAGACGATTGATAATTTGCATTCCAGCAGGTTTCTCGTGAACGTTCTTTTTTATCAAATCCATTTTGGTCATTTCACCAAATGCCTTTAGGTTAATCAGGTAAATAAAGTCTTCCTGCGAAGAGAAATCAGAACCGTATATGGCTGATTTGGAATAACTTTTAGCATATCTGTTCATATGGACAATTAAGGTACTAATTACACTTTCTGCACTGCGCCCACTTTCTTTTCCTTCCCAATAAGGCTCGGTCTCCATCTCCTGGCTGTTATATTTGACGTTTATCCATCTTTTAAAACCTTCGATATCATCAGGATATATGTTTTCTAACGAATTTTCTATCTCAAATTCTTCAACTAGATCGATAACACTTTTTAAAATATCGTACTTCATGTTTGTTTTGTTATACAATTATACTAATTTTTATTTACAATAGTATTTTTTTATACTTTTTTAAATTTTGATTTTAAATTTGAAAATAACAATATTGCATATCCTTGTTCACCAAACTTACTTAATCCCATCCCAATCAAACCTCTTCGCCTTTCACATCCAAATACGGCTTTGCACCTTAAAATTGGGCACTGTTACCGAATCAGGCGTCGTTTTTTGTCCTTAAATAATATTCTTGATTTTGCAGTGCTTATAAAAATTATGATAAGGGCCCTCATCTTTCAAAATGGAATAAACGTAAACTGAAAAAATTATTATTATTCGTAATCCAAAGTGGAATAAACATTATTTTTTATCTAATTTAATATTTTCGAAAACCTTATTTAATTGGATGTGTTATTTAGTTTATACTAAATTAAATATATATGGATTCTTTAGATTTAAAAGGAAAATGGAACATCCTCAAAGGTAAGGTTAAACAGAAGTATGCAGATTTAACGGATGACGATCTTCTTTATGTTGAAGGAAAAGAAGATGAACTCTATGGAAGGCTGCAGGAAAAAACGGGCAAGACCCGTGAAGAGGTAAGATCATGGTTAAACGATTTGGATAAGGAAGCATAGATAACAGTTTAGAATCTGGGAGCCTAACCTTATCAGTTAGGCTCTCTTCATTAAAACTACTTGATTTGGTTCAAGATTTAATAATATTCCTAGATTTCTTAAATCGATATCCTGCCACTAATGACAGATGCTCGATGGATACATTTTTTCCATAGAATTGGATTTCTTGAAAATTTCAAGAGTAAAATAGATTCTATCGTCAAACCCAAAGGGTAACTACATCATGGAAAATTATTTGAGAGCATTCCTAACGTATTTTTTCGATTAAAATATTTTGTGGTATTAGTGACAGGATATAATGGTACATCTAATAGAATAATTACTGGCACCCTTGTTAATTATAGAAATTTGATGTAAAATTTCATCAATTATCCTGATCAAGATCATTTTTCAATCAGTCCCAGTGCTTTAGCTTTGGGTTTGTTTTTTAAAATGCCCAGTGAACCAATTCAGTTTATGATGAGAAATCAATTTATCTTAGTTTGCCTAAAGTCAATGCTGGATGGTATTTTTGACTATTATGACATCAGCCTAACTAAAGTAGATACTAGACTCCATTCTGAAGAGAGCTGGCCAATAGGAACTGATGTTTATGTACTTTGCGGAATTTATGCCTCGCAGATCTATGTTCAAAGACTCTACATTGTCAGAGAAGCAACCGAAAACATGATCAAATTGCAGATTGAAAAACTAGCTGTTCGATTGAAAACAGAAATATCTAAGTCAAATAATCAACTCTCCCAAGGATAATTGGGAAAAGTTTGCCTTTTCCGGTCAAAGAAAAGGAAATTCCTACCTGATCCTTCTATTGGCATTGCTGCTGATGAACATTTCATTTTTTCCCTCAGAGATTATGGCCACAAATCTTTCATAATGCTTAAGGATATCAGCGATCAGTTCTTCCCTTGTGAAAAATCTCACATCATATCCCTGCCGGGCGTCCCCAAAATATGCCAAAGGAAAGTAGGCCTCCCCTTCCCCACTATCCGTAAGGTTTTCTTCACTCTGGAAATATTCAGGGACTTCCCTGGATTCACGCCTGATGCCGTAGAGGAAATTGTTGACAAGGTCATACTGAATCTCGATCTCTACGAACTTTGGTTCTGAACCCTGGGTAACCTTAGCTTCGACACCATTCTTCATGAATTCTTGCTGTAGCTCATGGATAGCTTCAGCAGCTATTTGGTTGATAAATTCATCTACATCGCTCCGGGCGTCAGCATTTACGATTTGTTTTAGCCGTTCTTTCCAGAATTTCCCCGACCACGGAACAGTCGATACCGAGAACTCTTGTTCGTAATACTTCTTATCGATCGATAGGGCCTTAACAAGGCAAACTATCATCATCAGTATGATTAACGAAAAGGGAAGTGCTGTGATCAGGGTCATGCTCTGCAGTGCCTCCAACCCTCCGGCATTCAATAAGAATAGTGCCAAAACGGCCAACAGCCCGCCCCATCCTGCAATCTGCCTTTTAGGGGAAATCTTTGCATTCTTGGTTGCGATGCTGTTCATCACGAACATTCCTGAATCTGCCGAGGTTACAAAAAAAATCATGATGATCCCTATCACCATAAAGCTGATCAATTTGGTTAATGGCAGGTATTCCAAAAACCTGAACATAAGGGAATCTGGATCAGTTGCCAGTGCGCTCAATGCACCTTCCGCAACATGGCTGTCCAGCCATATGGCACTATTGCCGAACACTGACATCCACATAAAATTGAAGATAGAAGGAAGGATAAGCACCGCAGCGATAAATTCGCGAATGGTTCTTCCTTTTGATATCTTGGCGATGAATAGGCCGACAAAAGGGGACCATGAGATCCACCAAGCCCAGTACAGGATTGTCCAATCGTAGAACCATGGCAAGGATTCTTCTTCATAAACATGGGTATTGAACGTTAGGCTGAAGAAATTATTGATGTAATTTCCAATCCCTTCCGTGAAGCTCCCTATCAGATAGACGGTCGGACCAAGAAAGAGCACGAAAACCATCAGCAAAATAACCACCCCTATATTGATGTTACTCAAGATCCTTACCCCTTTATCAACTCCTGTAGTAGCTGAAAAAACTGAAATCGATACCAGGATAACGACAATGAAAACCTGGTAGATGAAATCGGTACTAGGAACGATACCAAGGATCTCCAATCCTGAATTTACCTGGACCACCCCAAAGCCTAGGGTTGTCGTTATGCCAAAGAAAGTACTGCATAGGGCAAAAACATCGATTGCATTGCCCCAATTACCCTGGATCCTATCCTTCAATAATGGATACAGACAACTTCTTAGCGATAGGGGGAGTTTATACCTATAGGCAAAATAGGACAGTGCTAGACCGACAAGCCCATATATTGCCCAGGCGTGGATACCCCAATGGAAAAATGTATAAAGTTGGGCATTTTTAGCCGCATTGACATAACTCTTCTTGGCAAAAATCTCATTGGTATAATGTTGCATGGGTTCTGAAACACTAAAATACATCAAGCCTATTCCCATGCCTGCAGCAAAGAGCATAGATATCCATGAAAAAAATGAATAATCCGGAGAGCTGTCGTTCCTGCCCAGTTTGATGTCGCCAAATTTACTGACCATCAAAAATAAAAGGAAAAGTACAAAAATGGTTACCGACCAGACGTATACCCAATTCAGGTTTACAAAAATAAAGGCCTTAATATCATTTAGGATCTTGTTCACTGCCTCAGGGAAAATAGCTGATGCCAAACATACCCCTACAATAAATATCAAGCTTGGAATGGTGACTCCCATGCTGAGGGATGATCTGAAATTTTTCGTTTTTGACATAGACTGGTTCTATTTTTTAATCAAATTAAATTTATGCCTTTTCAGGCAATATTATCTGTTTTTTTTCTAGATCACACCATTGGTATTTTGACAAGGTTTTGAAACATGCAAATCAACCATTTTTCAAAAAACAGTACCTATTCTTCTGACACCAATGAAAAGTTAACAATAGGAGCATTCGCAATTGTACCATCATTAATTGCTCGATTTCCCTTATTACATTTTCAAATTGATCTACATTCTTTTGTTTTGATCCTTTACTTGGTTAGTGTAATTGCTCGTTTCAAGTTCCCTGACAAAATCCTCTCCCCAGTAATGAACATCATAATGTTTAATTTGTTGTAAGGACCTCTTGATCCGCAAAAGGGCTTCCTCTTCCGGCATGGTAAGGGCTTGGTGTAAGGACTCGATCATGCTTCGGCGATCATAGGGATTTGTTGGGACACAATATGGGAGTTCGACAGACGCACCAGCAAATTCAGAAAGTACCAGAACTCCCGATTGGTTCAAGATCCCCTGCGTTGCGACAAATTCCTTGGAAACAAGGTTTAGACCATCTCGCAAAGGTGTTATCCAAGCCACATCTGCCAGAGCATATTGGACAAGGACTTCTTCGAATGGAAGCGCTTGGAAGAAATATTGAATTGGAGTCCAGTCCAGAGTAGCGTACCTACCATTGATTTCTCCCACAGCCTGATTGACCTGATCCCTGATCTTGTCATAGATGCGCATGCCTTTCGATGGTGGGGTACAGACGTTTATCAGTTCGACCTTTCCCCGAAATTCGGGATATTCCTTCAGAAACTCCCCGAATGCCAATATCTTTTCCAAAGGTCCCTTCACATAATCCATCCGCTCAATTGACACAATTCGTTTCATATCTTTATTTTCTGCCTCCGCTCTGTATTTTTCGATCCGCTGCGCAATCCCTTCCTTAGTTATCAAGCTCTCAATCAACTCATAATTAACTCCAACCGGTTGTGCACCTAATCGAATAGTTCGTCCATCAACAGAGATTATTTTGGTCATCTCTTCAACACCCAACGCCATACTATAGGTAAGAAACTGCTTGGAAACATTCACCGATCTCATCCGCTTAAAAGGAGTGTGACTGCGCAGGACATCAATAAAATTCTCCACATACCTGGGGATATGGAAACTGATAAAATCACACATTAACAAGCTCCCAATGATCTCCCTTCGCCATGGAATTGTATTGAAAATATCTGCTGCGGGGAAAGCAGTGTGGTGAAAAAAACCAATTTTAAGATCTGGACGCATCATTTTTAGGAATGAAGGGACCATCCAAAGATTATACTCGTGAATCCATACCAATGCTTCAGGTTCGGCTTCTTTCGCTATCCGCTGGGCGAAAAGCTTATTTATTTTTAAATAATGAGCCCAGTCCAGGTGATTAAATTTAGCCTTATCGACAAAAGAAAAAATTGTTGGCCAAAATGCTTCCTTGGAAAACACCCTATAGAATTTATCAATGTCTTTCTGGGAAAGTGAGATAGCTGAGACATCAAGGTTAGGGTATTTATCGATATCAACCTTTTGCCTTACATCCTGATTTCCTTCCCCAAGATCCACTTCCTCACCAATCCAAATGCCGGGTCTCCCCTTTTCAAAGAGTCCTAATAAAGAAGGGATTATTCCATTGGGGCTTTGCGGGGGAACATTTTTCATGCTCCCTTCAACCATGATCTTTTCGAAAGGCAGTCGATGGTAAACCATCACCAACTGGCGATCTTTGGAAGATTGCCGAAGCAGGGGTTCTTCAATGAAATTATCAACGAAGGGGGCAAAAGATTCGATTTTTTCCATACATTCAAGAATCCCCCCAGCTCCCGGAAGACGTGCCTGATATACATTCAACAGATCTTCAGTAGCATCAAGAAGTGCGGTTTCAGACTCCCCAACAGCAACACCTAAAAATCCAGTATGGAACATGGAGAGGTCGTTCAATGTATCACCCGCAACCAAAACCTTGTTTTCTGGCACACCCAAATGAGCCACCAATTTTTTCAGTGAACTCCCTTTATTGACGCCTTTAGGAAGAATATCCAAATATTTTCCCAAGGATGTGACCACATCACAATTTCTCCCTTCAGCAATAGCGCGAACCTTAACTAAATCCGTACTTGCATCGTAATAATATGAGCAGCGTCGCTGCTGGGGGACTCTTTGATATACCAAACCGGGAATCTCTGAAAAATCCCCCTGAAGTTCATATACCGAAGGCCAATTACTTTCGATTTCATGTTGAATGGAGTCTATCGTAGTGAGTGTAGCACCCTCGCAAATAGTAGCCCCCACATCGGCAATTATAAAATGTGGTGTTGGGATCGTTGGATCGTTCAACAAAGGGATAACAGATTCCAATCCTCGCCCCGTAACGAAGACCAATTGAATATCCCTATTTCCCTTGATAATCTGATAGAGTTTTAGGCGATCTTCCATTGACCCCCCTAAAAATGTTCCATCCAAGTCAGTCGCTAATAGCATCATTTTAATTTCCCTTCCAATTCCTTAAATTTTGATCTTACGGAATGGTTTCCGTATAATATTTCATAAATAGATTCAAGGATGGGTAAACCCAATCCCTGTTCTTTCGCATAGCAAAAAAGCCCTTTAGTTGCCCAGTAGCCCTCAGCTACCATCCCTAATTTATCCATTGCTCCTTCTGCCGAATGCCCTTGGGCAACAAATTCTCCAAAACGACGATTTCGGCTGTTGTTCGAGTATGCCGTCACCAGCAAATCTCCAGCATAGGAAGAATTCAAGATCTCTCTTTGCGCATCCCTTTCAGTCCCTAGGATACATTGCATTTCGAAAAGAGCATTGCTAACGAGAACAGCCAGGAAATTATCGCCATAACCTAAACCTTTGGCCATACCGCTAGCTATACCTAATACGTTTTTATAGATAGAACCATAACCAACTCCAATTGGATCAATGTTGCTGCGCACTTTAACATAAGGTCTTTTAAACAAAACAGCTAACTTATCAGCCGTATCTGGGTTTGAGCAGGATAAGGTCAGGTAAGTTTGTTTGTTTTCTGCAATTTCTTCTGAATGGCAAGGTCCCGCAATGGTCACGATATGGGACTCTGGTAATTTCAAAGTTTGGCTCAGAAAACTGCTGGGGACTTCACAATTAGCTCCAACAGTACCTTTCATTGCGGCTAGTACAATCTTGTTTTCAAAAAGTGAACAATCTAGGTCATAACAGACCTGCTTAAGGGTGGCACTTGGAACGGCAAAAATGATAATCCTTGATTGAGCAACCACATGCCGCAGGTTTCCACTGGGAAAAACAAATATAGGATTGAGTTGAACTTGCGGAAGGTAACTAGGATTGTTTCCATTTTCCTTGACATGGTTTACCTGTTCTTTCCTTCGCAGGTACCAATATGTTGGGATCTTGTTTTCGGTTAATATTTTTACTAAAGCAGTAGCCCAACTTCCACCACCAACAACACTTATTTCAATCAAACTTTGGGGATTAATTTGCAGAATATTGGCTTAGAATTCTGCAGTTAAATAATTAATGAGCAACAAATGTATGAAATAATAAACTAATAAGCAATTTTTTTGGCAAAATACTGGGATTACATAGTTATTTATACCCAATTTAAGTTAATTGGAGGAGTTAAAAATGATACTTACTGCCCTAATTAGTTGAGGCTTCAAAATAAGCGTTTAAAATTCAATCCCAACTGAATTGCTTAAACTTCCTCATAACTTCCGCTGGATACCTTTCTAGTTTGGACAAGCTTTTTCCTTGACCGTTCTTACCTGGATAAGATCACCCCCAATTGGAACATCCTTCTGGCATTATGCTTCGCCTTCATGGAATTGATGGACTTTTCAATGAAACTCAAGCTATTCGGTCTGATGCCCTGACCTTTGAGTTCAGTTGAGATTTCCCCCTGATTCATACTTTGCATAAGGAATTCTATTATTTTATATTGGATTTCCATTATTCCATAAAGATAGAACAAGTGCTGCTATTATAGATATGATAAAAAAAATCCGGAGTAGACTTACTCCGGATACGCTTAACAAATTTATTGGCCGTGAGGTTGCCACTATAGTATTTTGGAGTTCCTAAATATATAAAAAAACAAGCTCTTCCAGCCACTCGAGGCGTTTTTTTTGCCAATTGACCTCACAATGTAGATACGTCTTAATTCAATCAATCGAACATTTCTTACATCCAGGGTTTTCAAATGACTTCATCTTCTCCATCCACGAGGATAACCCACTGAACAAAATTCAGGGAACTAAAGATTCCGTTTGCAATATAGATATCTGTTCATATTGACCAGTTCTGCTCAGAATTAAATTATTTATATAAATATCAGTTTATTGGGATTTTATCAACACTCCCAACTCCTCACTGATATGGTACCATCAGCATGGACCTCCCCTTTTAATCTTTACCCGAACAAGGGAATGAACCGCCTTCGGATATCTTCACAATTCTTAGGGTTGAATTTCTCGATCAGAGAAAGAATATTAAAAACCAAATCGAAACTGGGTAAGAAGGAAAGATTACCAAAAAAAGCCCACGGTTTGAATCTTTTCGATCATAACCATATATAGCATAGGTTAGAGAAACAAATCCGATAGTTCATTTTCTCGCCAACTTACTCCATTGCCCGTAGAGTAGATTATTGGGTTATGTTATTTCTGGAATTTCCGGATCAATGCAAAAAACATTTGGGAAATTTCAATCTTTTCTCACTCGTTCCTATATTTGACCCTAAAGCGTTTGAACTCTAACTAACGGGCCTAATGGATAGTAGCTATTGGGTTTTTTTGTGAAGAATCTTTTCATTAACTTTACTAGTCAATCATAGAGAGTTTATTCAATAATTCCCAATGGATAGGGTGAATCCATTGGGTTTTTATTTAAATCCTTAGATTTAATTCTATAGTAATTGCTCCAATTTGCTTTTCTAGCAAGAAGTCTTTGTTTTAGTCACAGTTGTCCTTATCATTCTCCATAATATCTATGGAAAAATTTGAAATGCAATTTTAAAGAATCTTAAAGGATGTAGGGTTAATGATGGTTTTAGCCAAATATTCCTGTGATAATTCATATTTGGAGAATTTTAGGTTCTGGAGATGTTTTTACCATTAGATAATTTGAAAGAAGGTTTATCAGTTATTGAAATTAACTAAAGTTTATATAAAGAATAGGAAAAAGCAATCACTTCTTAGTGAATCTAATTTTTTAAGCAGGGATGATAAATAAAAAATGCCAATCTTTCTTGATTGGCATTTTGTTAAGCACTCTAATACTATATTCTTTATTCGGCTTTGGAATTTAAGTTGGTATCGGCAATAGAGGTTAATTTTTCATCACAGGATTTTTCCTCCTTTAGGGTTGCCAAAAGCAGTTTTAACGCATCCTTATGCTGAAGGACCTTTGCGAAAGCTGCCAATGTTCCGTAAGTAGCGATTTCGTAATGCTCAACCTTCTGCGAAGCGGCAATTATTCCTGCATCACGGACAGCACCAGGCTCAGTTTCTTCCATTATGCCTTTTCCCTCTTCTAACAATCCTGCCATCGCATCACATTTCTCTGCTTTAGCTTTAACCCCGATTGACTTAAATACTTCTTCAAGCCTACTAACATGTTCCTTGGTTTCTTCCAAATGTGAAGAAATGGCAGTTTTTAGTTTTTGCGAGGTTGCATTTTTCTCCATTTTAGGTAACGCCTTTACCAATTCCTTTTCGGCCCAGTAAATATCTTTTAGACCGTCTTCAAATAGATCCTTTAAATCTTTAGCAGCATTACTTTTTGCTTTAATTTTAGTTTCTGTACTTGCTGATTTTGTTGTTGCCATAATGAAAATTTTTAGATTGTTTTAAATAAGAACAACCCTTATTTATAATAGTTCTATATTTTTTTATCTTCATTCCAAATAGAAATCCGAGCCCTAATCGAATACCTTAATCTTAGGATGAAATTGGCGTGATGGTTGTTCACGTACTCTAAAATTTTTAAGATATTTTATGACTTGGTTCAGTTTATTAAATTTGGGAAACGCTTTCGAAGTTCTCCTATTCACTATCAATTTCTGGCCTTTTGCCCGCTTGTATTTTTGTTTCCATTTTAATCCTTTCATTCATTTTTTCAATTTCGCGTTTGATAATGGCAATAGCAACATTCATTAGTTTAAAGCCTTAGAAAAATAAACATTTGATACCAACTGTTCCCAACTCCAACATTAGCTGTTAACTGGGCAATTTAGATACACCTCTGTTTTCTATTTTCCCCAGGAATTAATAAATAACAGAAAAAAACTTGGCTGAACCCAAAATTGAGTTATAAGATTATATTTTTGAACGTCACGGAAGTTATCTATAGTTTCTTTATTACATTCTTTAATTGGCTATCGTTATCCTTTAGGACTTCTTCAACATATTTAATGGCCAATTCCAATGACTTATGATCTCTTATCCATTCAGCGTGTGTCAGCACGAATTTTTCAATGTCCAATTTCAAGAGCTTTTCCATAAAATTTGCTTTTTTTACTGGACAAATGGTAGGATGAATAGGTTCTGTCTAATTTCAAAAAACCTTATCAAGCTGCAGTCCTCCCAATTGGAATTCTAGGAAATTTTTAATCTGTTCTAAGGAGCCCTTTTATTAAAATTAATGGAAAACCAAATAATTGACGGATAAAGGTCTTAAGGTATATTTGATTTTTTAATTCATAATCTATATAATTATAATTCCTGGTCTTTTTTAAAACCATTATTAAAGACATTTGTTACTGACAGAGAGATATAAACATATGAAAATTATGTTTTTGTTTAATTAGGCTCCCCAGATCGTCAAGGTTTTGGGGATTTTTTTGTATATTGGATCATCATCTTTTAGCATGATGATTATCGTTTAGAGCCTCAATTGTATTTCAGCATTCGATTGGGGCTTTTTTTTCCGAAAAAACACCTGATTGGAAGGGTTTAAGGACTAAATTAATTTATCTTCACCACATGATTCTTGAATTTTTGATTTTGTTAAGGAAACTTTCCCATAGTGCCATGGAATCCCTTTAGTAGAAAGTTAATGCATATTTGTATGAGATTCATCAACAACTCATCATAAAGGCTTTTTTTTGAGAAATTACTGTAGAATGAATTTATAAAATTTATTCATCAAATATTACAAGGAAAATAGTAGATTGAAATCCTTTAACAAAACTTGGACAATTAGGGAAACACTGATCCTTTCCCTTATCTCATAATAGTTTTTTTAGGGCTTTGTCCAAAGCAAGTTTCATCCCAATTATTACCAATGCTACCATTAAATCACATAAAAGCTATTATGTTTGACAAAGATTTCAAGTTGTAATGCGTGAAAGTTAAAACTCACTTTATCCTAATGTATATTAACGATATCAAAAATGCACTTCTATGGATTACCATGGCCTTATTAAATTAAATCGTCCTTAGAAAATCTAAGGACGATTTAATTTCAATTGTACAGTTAGGTGGATTACCATCCGGGATTTTGGCCAAGATCCGGATTTACAACTAAATCCGCATTTGATATTGGCTTCAAATATTTTTTATCATCAAACCTCCGATTCTCGTCTGCTCGCCAGATAATATGCCCTTTGGTTCCTTCAGTCAATTTCGCCGCTTTTCCATCAACAACAAAATAGGACACTCCTTGTTTTGGACTTGATGGTGTTTTGGTCACAAAGGATACATCAGGCGTTCCATTGCCATCTAGATCCATTTCTTGATCCATTCCCGGCACATAAATACCTTTCCATGGCATTTCTAATAAGGTTCCTTTTTTCCAACGCATCAGGTCATCATAACGTAAACCCTCATAAACCAATTCAATCCCTCTTTCTCTACGGACCTCCAACAAGTATTTATCAGAAATTTCCGGAAAATAAACCTGTTGCAAATAACGATCAACATCAGCAGGTGGTTTTGAACTGATTCCCGCACGCACCCGCAACGCTCCAATGGTCTCATTCCACAGGGCAGCATCACCCGATAATTTACCCAATTCTGCTGATGCTTCCGCATAATTCAGTAAGATCTCCGCATATCGCATCATCGTAATGGAATTGTACCCCTCCGTTACACCATCTAATCGCTTGTCATCCAAACTGAATTTCATAATATGGTAACCCGTAAAGGTATACCCAAAATTCGCCGGTGCTGCAGATCCATCTGAACGTTTATAACCCAATCCGCGAACCGTCTGTGATAATCGTGGATCGCGATTCTTCATCTCATCTACGAATAATAGCTCGTCATATCCTACTTGATCTGTAAAACGGCTTCCATCCACATTCAAATAGGTGTTGACAAATTGTTTGTTCAATCCCCATCTCGCACCAAATGTCGCTGAATTAAATTTCCAGGTAATTTCATGCCATCTCTTTAAAGCATTGTTATAAACATTGGACCACATGACCTCTCCTGAAACGGGATTCTCACTCGTAAATAGGGTTCGGTAATCCTTGCTTGGATTGCCGGTACTGTATAAGGTATATTGCTTTGAATCCACAAGCTCCTTGGAAGCATTCAAGGACTCTGTCAACCATTTTTCTGCCGTATTGGTCAACTTGATCTCTGGATGATATTTGCGATAGGTCCCTTCGAATAGACAAATTCTGGATTTCATCCCCAAGGCTACCCATTTTGTCATCATGGAAGAGGTATTGTCTTTCTTATCACGAATATTGGCTACCGCATAATTCAAATCCGCAAGAACAGAATCCATTACCGCATGTCTGGGATCGCGACCCTTATATAATAACTCTTTATCTTCTGTTGCCAATGGCTTTGAATACCAAGGCACATCCCCATAGTCTTTGACCATATCAAAATAAAACATGGCTCTGAACAACCGGGCAACCCCTGAATAATGCTTCCTTGCTTCTTCTGGAATGGATGGGTTATCGTATTTACTTAAGAAATAATTGATATTCCGAAGTTTCGTCCAACTCCATGCCCCTTGATCAACAGCTGAGAAATTTCCCGAGATAAATTTCGGAGAATTATTCTTGGAGGTATATTCACCCATTTCATCCGCCTGTACAATGGATAAACCAGATGGGATAAATTGTTGATAGAAGGAATTTGCATAAAGCTGTAAATCAGCCTCTGTTGTGAAATAAGTGTTTGGAACTAATTTATCAAATGGCTCACGGTCCAAGAAATCCTTGCTACATGAAGTAAATGCCAGCGCAGCCAATCCTAATATACTATATTTAATTTTTGAGTTCATGATGGTAGAATTAGAATGTTAAGTTAAGACCAAAAGTTGTTGTTTTTAATTGTGGATAGGCGTATCCCTCCCCTGAACCATTGGTTAATTCACCAATTGGCTTCTCTATAACTTCTGGGTCAAAATTCTCGGTATGTTTAAACAATCCTGAGAAAGTGAATAAGTTTTGCGCACTTGCAAAGACTTGTACATTGGCTAACTTAGTTTTCTGTAACCATTTTTGTGGCACATTATAATCAATGGTCAATGATTTTAATCGTAAATAAGAAGCATCTTGTAAATAACGAGTTTGAGGTGCACCCAATGAACGGTCAGTACCCAAAGCGGTATAACCTCTATATCTAGGGAAATAAGCATCTGGATTTTCTTCTGACCACATATCCTCCATCATTTTGGTTGGCTGGTATCCATAGGGTCTATTGTAAGGACCCCAGAACAATCCTGCTTCTGGTGAGAAATAATAATCACGCTTTGCAATCCCTTGGAAAAATGCCGATAATCCAATCCCATTCCATTTTCCTGATAAGGTAAATCCAAATTGGTAGCGCGGAGAATTATTACCAATAATTCGACGGTCTCCTGGATTATCTACTGTATTATCGCCTGAGTTTATGACACCATCCACATCTCCGTTCGGATTTGGTAAATCTGCAAATTTCAAATCTCCAGGTAACCAAACATTGTTGTTCGAGTTACGGATAAAACTTTGATCCGCATGGTTGGCAACATCTTCCTCAGATGTAAAGAAACCTAAGGTTTCATAACCCCAAATCTCACCAATCTCCTGACCTACATAGTAGTTGTTCAATAATTTTTTTGGATTGTTGAAGCGAGTAATATGGGATCTGCTATCCCATAAAGATCCATTGATTCCCCAGTTAAATGGTTTTCCGGCCAATTCAAATTGATTATTGTAATTCACCGTCAATTCCCATCCTTTTGTCGATAAGTCCGCAAAGTTTCCATAAGGAACAGCGGCACCAAAAACATTTGGCAATGGCTCACCCACGGTAAACATATCGTAGGTCATCCGGTTATACCAATCGAAAGTAAAGTTCAAGGCATTATCGAAGAACCCTAAATCTGCACCCACATTAAACGTTGTGGATCTCTCCCAGGTTAATCCAGATGGAATAACTCCTGGAATGGAAGTATAACTTGGTTGAACACCCCCTAGGATTACTCCGGTTTTGGCCACCGACATCTGTTCAAGATAACGGTATGGTGCTACGTTTCCATTTCCTAATGAACCATAGGAAGCTCTGAACTTCAAATTACTAACCAATGGTTTTGCATCTTGGAAAAACGATTCATTGGAAACAACCCATCCCGCTGATACCGAAGGGAAGAAACCAAATCGTTGGTCTTCAGGGAACTTCGAGGATCCATCATAACGACCGTTCAACTCAATCAGGTATTTGCTATCGTAGGCATAATTGAAACGGTAGAATACACCCAAATATGCCCATTCATTTCCACCTCCTGTAATATTAAAATTCAAGCCATCCATTAAATTGAAATCCGGTTTGTTCGATAAAATTATACCATCACGTTGTGAATTCAAGCTTTTTAAAGTTTGAGTTTCTACGTTGTAACCTAATAAGGCATTGATATCATGCTTATCTGCAAATTTCTTGGTATAATTTGCCGTTAAGTTTCCACCTAGATATTTTTTACGCTCGCTCAATTGTCTCAATAAGCTACGTCCAAAACGATCTATTACGCCCGGTGAATTACTATAGTTGATATAATTATTGGTTCTTTGCTCATCTTCCCAAGTTCTGGAATAGGTGAAATCGCCCTTAAGAGTCAATCCGTTAACTGGTTTGATTATCACTCCTGCAGTATTTCTCAATACAGTATTATTCAGGTCTGAAGCATTGTTCCCTTCAATAAAGGATGCTATTCCGGTATAAGCAGCAGAATGCGTAAAGGTGCCATCTGGATTATAAATTACCGCCATGGGATATCCTTGGTGCTCAAACTGCCTCCAGATATTGCCATCGCCATCAGCAAACATAGGATAGTGATAATCATAACTGCTGATTTCTGTATTGTTCTGGAAAGTCAACCAATCGGTAACTTTGATATCTCCTTTTCCACGAATATTGTACTTGTTGAACTTATCTGGATTAAAATTGAACAAACCTCCTTGATGAAAGTATCGGCCTGAAAGAAAATAAGAAGCTTTCTCTCCCCCTCCGGATACGCTCATCGCCTGTTCGGTACTCGGCATATTTTCCCTGTACACCATATTGTACCAATCGGTATTTCCAAAATACTCATAACGATTGGTCGCCTTATTGAAAACAACTTCCTCGCCTCCTGGATTCTCGGAATGCTTTTTCAAAGCTTCCAAATATTCCAATGAAAATGGATATATGTTATTTACGGAAATTGGAGTTGATTTATAATCATACCAGGCATTGAAGGCTTCATTAAAATTCTTTGCCCATTCATAACCATTGGTCACCAATTTTGGTTCTACCACCCGGTTATTCATGGAGAAGTTAGAGTTTAAGGTTACGGTTGCTTTTCCGGCTTTCGGGTTTTTCGTGGTAATCAATACCACCCCAAATGCGGCTCTAGATCCGTAAATTGCTGCCGATGAGGCATCTTTCAATACCGTTACACTTTCGATATCATTCGGGTTGATCATATTGGGGTCTCCTTCTACTCCATCAATCAACACCAATGCACTTCCCCCAGCACCAATCGAGGTTGATCCACGCACATTGAAAGTTGCTCCGCGCGTCGGACTTCCATCCACCATCTTTAGGTTTAAGTTGGGAAGTGCTCCTTGCAACATCCTACTTAAACTTGCCGCAGGACGGTTTTCAAGGACCTCTGAGGTTACCTGTGAAACGGCCCCGGTCAAATTGATCTTCTTTTGGGTTCCGTACCCGACAACTACGATCTCTTCAAGATCGTTCTTGTTGTCCAGCTGTATAACCACATTGTTCAAATCACCAGAAACCTGTTGGGTTTTGGTGGTAAACCCGACAAATGAGACAACCAAAGTCACATTGGATTTACTACTTTCCAAGGTAAATTGACCATTCTTATCCGTCGCTGTAGCACGATTGCTGCCTTGAATAGCAACCGTCGCGCTTTCAATTGGATTTCCACTCCCATCAACTACCCTCCCCGAAATAGTTTGCTGAAAATCAACTGAATTCATTAACTCAGTCCTCAATTTTGAAGCCGAGCTTTGGATTGGTAAGGACAAAACAGTCCCCGCCAATAGAAATATTGGTATGTAAGATTTCATAAAATTAGAATTCGCTTTTTACTTTAAATTGATGTCAAATTGTAAATGCTTATCGCTCCGAATAAATGTTGATATTATTTCATAGGTTAAATTCGATTGCCCTGCTTCGGCAGTCAAGATTTGAGTGGATTCTGGATATAAAACCAATCTCTTGGTGCCAGTCCCTCCTTTTAATTCCAACTCAAAATATAGATCACTATTGTTCTTAACTTCGTAATATTTGGTTCTTACCTTGGTTTTTACATTGGTTTTCTCATGGTAGGCTGGAGAAACTGAAATCGATGCTTTTACTAGATCTCTAACATTTTCTTCCTTTCCAAACAGGTAATTACTTGACCAGACTACCGTCCTACCAGCTTCCAATGCTTCGCGGATTCCGGCAGCTGTACGATCTTTCGCCATGACCAGTGTCATCGTTCTATGCACCCCCTGTTTCTCGATGTTATAATCATGAGCAATCAGGTTATGGATATCCGTATTTCCAATAATGGTTAAATTACGGTCCAAAGCCCAATCCAATGCTTTCTTATGAAAACCTAAGCCATTCACCACCTCAATTCCATGCAGCTTTTTCTCCTGATACATCTTTTCTACAAAATCAATCCATTCATAGGATCCAGGAATTGCTGTAGCTTTCCATCCAGGGTGATTCCAGAAAATAAATGCTTTTTGGACGTAAGCCTTGTAGATTGCTTCCTGATCTAAATTGGAATTGTTATCTGATACTAATTCGTTTGCATCTTGAATAAACAAAGCGTTAAAATGTCCTGGAGGCGTTTGTCTTGTCACTTCCGTTCCTTTGACCAAAACAATATTATTCTCCTTAGCCAGTTCAACAGCTAAGTCATGCGAACGATTGTGGTCTACCTTTACATCCGCACTGTGGGGGTTATATTCCATATGCTCGGTATATGAAATAGCATCCAACCCTTCACGCCAGGCTTCTTGAATTCTCACATTTGGCCATACATGACCATCGGTAAATACCGTATGCATGTGAAAATCACATTTCAATACTTGATAGCCATTGACATCGGGAATAGTTAGATTTTCCCGTTTTACTGGATATGCGAATTCTGTTAAACGCATAATGCCATCATCAGTCTGTGCTTGTAATAAGCTAACCGAAAAAAAGAAGATTCCAATTAAGGATAATTTCATTTTCATAGTACACACTATTAGGTTGATTTATAACGGCAAAAGTAATTACGGTTTATTAATACAATATTAAGAACATGTTTACGATTGATTAATAAAAAAAGATTTTTTAAACAAAAAAGTGAATTTTTAAAGCATTTAATCAATAAATAAAAATAAAACTTAATTGTTTTTTATTTACAATCATAAATTGAATTTAACTATTACCGATAAATCGAAATAATCAGCATTAAGGAAGAAAAAGAATTAGGACATTTTTCCGTACAGATAAATTATATCTGTTAGAATTTTAGGAGGAGTTAAATATGGTTTTTAATAAATACCAATCCATAGGAATTTATTAACCCAAATAAAAGAAAGATACTCTTTCCAATATTTTATATCAATATAGCTTGGTAAATGCAAGCCAACTCCTTGAAAATATCTATTTAATTATGCTATTTTTTTTTGTAGTATTGAGATAGTTCAAAATAGGTTGAATCCACAACTACCATTGTGTCATATTCAAGAAAAATACTAAACATATTTCCGAGAGTTATGTTCAAGAGTTCATTGGTATCTTCAATATAGTCTGGAGTGGTGATTTTCCTAACGGATTTATGCAGTACATTCAAATTTTCAAATTTATTAGCTTTAAAAAATACTTTAAATAATTATTTAACTGAGCTAAAGCAAATATTATTTCACAACGAGGGGATATTTTTAAAAATTTATTCTAAAAAAAGAGTATTTTATCCGATATTGTTCAGGATTTGTTAAACCGAATAACTTTAAGATATACAGTAATTTAACCAACATCGATTAATTGATACTGTAATAGCTATAATACTTATATAAAGGGATGTATTAATGACGTTAAAGTAACTTGGTTTGAAAAATAATTAAATTTTGCGTTAAATATAGATTGTGGAACCATCTTACTGGAAAAAGATAATTGAGGAATTAAAAACTTCCTACAAGAAATTTGAAAGGGTTTATATTGATGAAATTGAAGAGGAGGATTATAAAGATCCGCTCACATCAATCATATTTGATTTTTTCAAAATATCCTTTACGGTTATGTTGATGATTCTAGCATTTTTATTGTCATAGGAAGGAATAAAGCATGAGTACCAAACCAACTATTGATTTCTTAACCAGGGTTAAGGAAATGTTAAAAAAGATTAAGGAAACACTGTTAAAAGAGGGAGCTAATTTAGAGCCAGAAAGTAGGTTTATTAGAAGATTATTTTACCTTTTTGAAATAGTTACCATTTTTGCGATGTTTTCTTGCTTTTTTCTTCTATTTAAATGTAGTATTTAGAGCTGAATATGATTGATTATCATAAATATGATATTTTATCAATGAGTAATTGGAAATCCTAAAATTGCTAACAATTTAAAGCACATTTGATTGCAAATAAAATCCCCCATTAATGAAATGCTAAAAATCACTGTTTGATTCCACCAGTTAACGCCAAATACTTGGTACCTTTCTCTAAAACTTACTGCATACAATGATAGTTCCTTTTACGTTTTAAAGAAGATATTCAAATTTAACTTCAAGATAAAAACACAAAGTCTTCAGGCTTATTGGAAAAAGTGAATTGGTTAACATAAAAAAGTGACAACCTTTATTCAAGATTAAAAATCCGATAGTAAAAAATAACGGTTGGTCCCTGGCCATGCGCCGCCCAGAAACATTTTTATCTTCTCCTCGCCTACTTGGATTAATGCCTAGCTCCGTGAAGATAACACATATAGTTTTTTTGAAATGGAAAATTTCCCAGCAATTCAGCCTTGTGTGCCGAACTCAAAAATCAACATTTCATTTTAATTGTCTTCATCATTATATACTTTATGAATAATCAACAATCGAAAGGGCCTGAAGGACCATTCCTTCCAGTACTAAATATTAAGATACACTATAAATCTTAATGTTCGGCTTGCCCTTTATGTATGGTTTCAGGGAGGTAACCACATTTTTTTTAAAAAGGTTGCTCATCAGGTATTCCTGAGCGTCTTCTACACACTCAAAACCGTGCAACAGCAGCACATCGTCGATATGGTATAATAGTTCTTTCGACAGAGCACCTTTTATTGTCTCTAGAAAGGGATGTTTATACAGGCAATAAACTGCCGCTGCACCCGCTAAATCCATACCGACAATCGTAAGTGTAATCACTAAATATGCCGTTGCCATAGGTGTAAAATTTTGGTTAACAAAAGTCTTTGATTTACAGCTTTTAAACAATGAGCAAATAGAAAAACAAATGGTAATTTTAAGAAATGGACTTTCTAAAATCTTTCGGTGAAACACCTGTATATTTTTTAAAATATTTTACAAAATAAGAGGCATCTTCAAAGCCTAAACGGTAAGCCACCTGATTGACATTGGAGTTGGAATACAATAATAGACGCTGAGCTTCCAAAATAATTCGCTCCTGAACCATTTGGGAAGGAGTTTTATGGAGCTGTTGGTGGGTGAGGTCGGACAGACTCCTCGAAGAGATATGCAATGAACTGGCATACTCGGCAATGGTATATCCTTTTTTATAGTTTTCGTCTATCAGATTGATGAACCTCATAAGCACCAATCTTTTGTCGTTGAAAGTTGGAGACCAGACCTCAGAGCCCTGTTCAAAAATGTTCTTCTTGCGCTGTACCTGAATAAGGAATGATTTGAGGTAGCTGCCCAAAATCAATTCCTTGCCAAATGTTTCTTCATTGTTCAATTCATCCTTTATCTGTGAAACATACCTATCCAAGGTATCGACGATCCCCGTACTGACGTTTAAAGAGGATTGATGGAGGGAATTATTAAATAAATTGAAATGCAGGAAAAAATCTAATGGGCTTTGTTCCTGTAACAGGAATAACCGGTTAAAATGAAATAGCACACCTTCATAATCGTAATTTTCATCAAAGTGATGCACCTGATTGGGTCCAACGAAAAAAATCGAATTATCAAAAACATCGTAGGTCTTGAAATCGACAGAATGTTTCCCTTTTCCTTTTTTAAACCATATGACCTGATAAAAGCTGTGAATGTGCGGTCTTACTACTTGGCATTGATTTTCCATTAAATGTGCCTTCAGATCATATAAAGCAAACTGTGGACATTCAGGCTTGTGCCTATAGATGATATTCATTGATTATGTTCGACTTTTCTTTTGCCATAGACACTCAACTGAGAACACTGTACCTTTTTGCTAATTTACAAATTTGGTGTATACTCCAAATCCACCAGTATATAGATTCGCTTTTTTTTCCTATATGTTCCATTATTTTTCCGATTTGTCCACTGATATCAAAGGGATAAAAATGGAAATTTGAAGGTTAAAATCAAAAACGGTTCCATAAGATGAATGAAAAGCAACGTATTGTTATCATAGAAGGTGGATTGAGTGGGTTAACTTTGGCTTACCTGCTAACAAAAAGGAATATAGATTTCATTATTTTGGAAGCATCTTCCAGACTTGGCGGAAGGATACAGACCGTCACAGGAACCTTACAGACTCCTTTGGAATTGGGCGCAACCTGGTTCTCCGACCTGCATTCGAATCTTCTGTTTTTAATAAATGAATTGGGACTCCGAAAATACCCACAGTTCTCAAAAGGTTTAACATTGTTTCAGACCAAATCGTTTGAACAACCACAGAAATTCTATATCCCCGAGGCTGAAAAACCATCTTACCGTTTAACCGGGGACACGCAAATGTTGATCGATACTTTGGGAGCTAAGCTACCCCAAGACCGTATTTTTTTGAATTGTAAGATCAGATCGATAAAACAAACAGGAGAAGGTATGATGCTTGAAAATGATATGGGCAAAGAAATAGAGGCTGACAAAGTCATCCTGTGCATTCCTCCACAGTTAGTATCTAATATAATGTTTTCACCATTGTTACCTGAAGAACTCACGGCCCTTCTTCCCAACGTACAAACCTGGATGGCAGGATCAATAAAGTTCACATTGGAATATGACCAACCTTTTTGGCGGAACCAGGGATATTCAGGAATGCTGTACAGCCATGCAGGTATCATTACTGAAATGTACGACCATACCAATTTTGAAGAGGATAGATTTGGCTTTACGGGTTTTCTAAACACAGGGGCTTCAGCTTACATGCCCAAAGTGAGAAAAGGGCTTGTTTTACAACAATTAGGCGAATTGATTGGGAAAAAGGCTCTCACCCCAACTGCTTATTTTGATAAGGTCTGGTCAGATGAATTTATATTGACTGGTAATCTGACAATCCAACGTCCGCATCAAGATAACGGGCATCCGCTGTTACATCACAGTTATATGAAGGGTAATTTGTACCTCGCAGCAAGTGAAACGGCAACCCAATATCCTGGTTATATGGAGGGGGCGGTTATTGCGGCTCGATCAGTATCCGAAAAACTGATTGAATTTATAACCTAGCGATTTTTGATCATTAATTAAAATATCTATTCAAAGTTTCAGTGGAACGTTTGATAGGGAACTCTTTTCAGTAACCAACCAAATTACACCATTAAATTTAATGTGAATCCGCACAGCAAAGTTTTATAGAAAATAATATCCTTATCAAAAAATGTCTTGGTTAATTAATTGGTGGTTATTTCAAGTATCGTCGTCCGAAAATCATATCGTTTTATTTTTATTTGAAGAAATCTGGTCATGAAAGAAAAAAACTCCTAAATGTTTTATGTATTGAAAGAATTTATCCTAGGGATGAATAATGTTACAGCAGAAATGTTGTTCGCCAGCCAAAAAACATTCTGCTATTTTTTGCTTTAAGTAGCAATTAAACAAAAATATAACCAAAGAATTATACCGCCATATTTGCCTTTAACCAAATTACTATATATTTTCGAACCATACTTAAATCATTATATGAAACTTCTATTAGTTCATTTATTTATTCTATATCCCTTTGTGGTTTTGGGCCAATCCGAAACCTCAAACATTATTATGAAAACGGAGTACGGTTCAAAGAATAAAGAATTGAGAGAACTCTTGCGTTTTGAAAATATTGACCATTATAATGTGGTTTTCTCTGGGAAGGAGCTAAAGGGAAGAAATTTTTCCTTGATTTCAAAAACATATTTGGATGGTGTTAACACAAATATAGATACGATCGTGAACTCTAAGCAGACCGGAGATCCGAGGATCGCCTCTGATAGTCTCAGTTTTTCAGTTACCGGAAAGAAGATGGAGGGAAGGCTTAAGGTATTTTTTAAATTCCAAGGCCAAGGAAATGAAAGGTATTTTGAGGCTATTCAGTCTGATGATTATTCTATGCGTGACATTGGCGTGGATTGGAAAATAAAAGTAGGTGATCCATTCCCTGCTTTTGCATATATTTTACCCTATGAAAGAAATGGCCAAAAGATGTACTGTGAAGTGGATAAACACGGAAAAGATATAAACTCATGGGGAGCAAAATTTGGTATTAAGCATTATATAATCTTTGAGATTAAATTTGATTAAAATTTCTAAAAAGTATAACCTCATTAGCAAGATCTAGCAAGCTACAGAATTCAATAATGTTTATTTCGCAATTCATCAGTATTACCACTGAACTGAATTCTTACTTACATAAGGAATAACATGTGAAATTTAACGATATAAAACATCTCCTCAACCCAAGGTCTTGTTTTCTGCTCATATGCTTAGATTTTATGAGTAAACCTTTTCAGTTCGATTTTGAACTCTATTTAGACCGTGGTGGCAGTGGTAATTTTACAAATCGCTTCAATCAATACTTTTCTCTTTTAAACCTGATGGACACGCAAAGAATGGTCCTAATCCCTATTCATTTCCAATCTCCTTCAAATGATTGATCTATTAGACCTTAACCAATGATAAGCGATTGTAGAAAGATCAATCAAAGGAAAATAGTATGCCAAACAAAATAAAATTTGAACTTTTTTCATACATAGTACAGAAACTTTAGTCTTTAAATTTCTTTAATACAATTAATACATTCGAATATGAATAAAGTTATTGATGGATCATGGACGTGGATGATTCCAGATTTCAAAAACTTAATAATATTCACATATTATAATAGTTTCACTTTGATAAAAAAATAAGAAAAAACTTATTTATATTTAAATGTTCATAAAGTAACATTGTTCAAATATTAAAAGCCCTGATTTGAATTTTCAGGGTTTTTACTTATATTTAAGTTCTCTTTGTACAACCATTAAAGGAAAATCAAAAAAAACCTAACGGATTAGCCTCATGTTAGGTTTTTTTATTTTCCGATCTAAATTACCAAAAATGATTCCACTGTTTCATTTTAAAACTTATATTAAACGGATGTTGGAATAAATGGTTTTGTATTTTTCAAGGATTTGCTTATCCGACCGCGATCAATACACTGTATTATTAAATATTGGTTTTGAATTGTAATCCTAATAAAATTCCTAAAATATCATCATTTACCTCTTGAATTGATTTGCTGAAAGCGTATTTTTGATATGCACAAATAATTCTATTCCTTACTCTTCAGATTGTTTTAATTTTCTTTCCTTTTTAGGGTAATTTGAAAATGATTTTTTTCGTATCCAATATAAAATATTCCCGATTTTCCTGTTTTTTTAATCTCAAAATTGAAATTTTGAATATTCCCAATACCTTTTTGGGAATAGGTTATCCAATAGATGTTCACTCGTAATTTTCTTGAATTGAATTGCAGGATTTTATACAATCATTAATTATGAATAAACCATAATATCCCAAAACACAAGTCATATACAATAAGAATCCTGTGATTATTCCTATTAGTTTTCAAAAATCACAGAATTGTATTTGAGATATATTTACCTGAGAGAAATTATCCTTTAAAAACAACTTATCCTAGTATTCAGCTTGTTCAATATATTGGATTGGTATTATTAAGGTTTTCTAATATTATTTTTGATTTTTCAAATGCTTGATCCATCAGAGAGTCTCTCATATCAATTTCCTTTCTCAATTGATCTGTTTTTTTTATCAAAAATACATTTAGTCCAATGGAAATCAGTAGAAAGAGTAATAGTGCAAAGGCAGCAAAAATGAGGTTTTGTTTCATCCTAATATGCCACCAAATTAATATTTTTTCACTACTTGTCCAAAATAGTTATCGACATAGGCTCTCTTGATCAAAGACAAAAGTTAAAACTTCCCTTTCCATGTCCTCATAAGAATTAAATTTTTTCAACAGAAGCTAGAAAAAACAATAATTATTTTCAAGGCTAATGGTGGTGACTCCACTTTACCACAATTTATTAAGTTTAAATGGATATGGAAACAAACGTCATTCTAATTCATTCAGTAATTTGGAAAAATTGTTCAGGAAGGATTTTCCCACATTTGCTAACTTTATAATTTACAGATAACAAAATAAACGCCTTCCTTATCACGAAATTTCATTGCTCGGAATTCTGTATGCCGTGAAATTTCAATGATCATATTTTCAAGAACATTAGGATCCAAAATGCTATTTATTTCATTTGACCTGAACCTGAAATTTCTTTCTGCATATCTCTTCTCGTAGAATTCTGTAAGGAATTCTATTTTATCTTTTTTTGTTCCATTGACAAACATTTGGATGAAATTTAATTCAATTTTAAATAATAAAAACGATAATTACGCGCTTAATATTTGCTTAATTGTAAGATTAAATCCATAATAAGTATCCCCTAAATTTTAAAGAAAAATTTTCACTCGAAGATGAAATACGTGAGAAAAGAAATATTGGATTTAACAATAATCATAACGACTAAAAGCCAAAAAATGACATTCAAGGAATTTCCCAATGGACATTAAAATCAAATCCTATGTTAATCCTCATAATTTGTGACCAATTTTCTTGTAATTTATAAAACCTGTCGACAAATGGACAGAACTTGGTAAAAATTGATAAAAATTTAGAAATTAACCTCGTCACATTGCATAGAAGGTGTGTATACCGTCTGTTAGTTTCGGTTCTTTCCAAAGCGTCCATAAATAACTGCTCCGTTTGGATTCTATCAGTTTATTTCAATTTTACCTTCGAAATTCCTTTCCTAAAATTTCATGGATCTCTATTATTTTTTCTTTTCAAGGTCAATTTCTGAATAATTCACCCAATGGACCTCAATTGTTGAGATTTTTCTATTTGCAACATTCACATTACCGTGATTTATTTCCCATATTATTTGATACATTTATAAAAATGCTTTAAAAAGCGAATATTAAAATAAATTAGGTCCAGATCTTCCGCCGGAATGTTCTGGTTTTAAATTTATTCCATAATTTATGCACTTTTAATGTATCATAAAATGTAGTATGTTTTTTAGTTTGGCCCATTGGGAAAATTTCAATGGGCTTTTTTAGTTTCATTGCCTAATTTGATCTCTATTAAGGTTTTGTCCAGAAGCCTCCACAATGTACAATATATATTATTGGACTCTTTGATCTCTATTGTTTTTGCTTCTCTTAAATTGTCTTCCAAAAAATAGCTTGTTGATAATCATTCCCAATGAATTGGATGAATCCATTGGGATTTTTATGTGTACATCTGATCAGGGATCCTTTTATTTTTAATCTTACAACAGACCCCTCTACTATATTCTAAAAGCTCAATGCCGTGGATACGGTTGTTTTTTTCATTGGATGATTATTTCCGGTAACTTTTTATTTTTAATTCTATTTACTCCAAATCTCTTCTATCATTTTGTTCTTAATATTTCCGTCGAAAATTTCAAGAAGGAATGAAAGAGAAAAATTCGTATTCTATATACTATTCGATAATGACAACAAAGTATTCGTCCAAATATTAATTCACATTTCTATATGCCATTCATCACATTTTAATTTAGATAAAGGTTAATTAGATTTAAACAGACTGTCTTTTTTATTTTCCAGATTGGACAATCGGTATTTACTTTCTTTTAGTCTATTATTATATTTCAACCAGCTGAATAATTACCTATACGGACCATTCTTACGTAATATTCAACTTCTGCAAAGCCGAATTATTAAAATCTCTTTATCAAGCCTAATTATTATATTACATATCGGTTTATTTACAATCCTGACTAGAACAAACGTTATTGCATGGGATATATATAATTGGTACCTTTAAGCTCCTTAATTCTACAATAATTGGTTTGTGCCCAATGGCGTCCCCCGCTATTGGGCATTGTTTTATTTATAAGTTAATTAGTAATTTTAAGTAACTCATAAAAGTCAGCACCCAATCTTCACAGTGGAGGGATCACCGCTGGTTTTTTGTTTCACCAAGATTTTTTTCAAGAAAAAAAACAGGTTACAGATTATCTCATAATATCACAGATAGTAAAATTAGATTTTTACCCAATAGCATTTCCCGCTATTGAATTTTATTTTTATTTGTTATCTTTAAGTATTAATTCTACAATAGATCGGTTTGTGCCCAACTGCTTTTGCTTTTGGGCTTTTTATTCAAATTATTTCTCCTAGCTTTATTGTATAATCATAAATACATTTTATTATCAATCTTACCCAATGGAAAGGGACGTTCATTGGGTAATTTTGTTATATTTGACAAGTTCAATTTTTTACATTTGATCAAATAAGGCTACCCAATAACTTTTTCGTTATTGGTTTTTTTAATTATTATCCTTAACTTAACCTTTGCAATATGCAAACCTCTCATAGGTTTTTAATCTCAGGTGGCTCAGTGATTTTATTGCTGAGCTTTTTATTGCACTTAGGTCATGTAGGCTTTCTTCTCCCCTAACTTTATCCATATTCAAATGGTCATGAAAAAATTCTTGATTTCTAGTTCCAAACTATATGTGTTTATTGGCCTTTAATAAAGAAAATTAATAAAATTCATCTTTCTCCCTGCATTACACTTTCACAAATGTCCAGCTTATTCACAAAGAAAAAACACATATATTCTTAGTTAGGTAGAATCATGCGATAGTACATGCCGAGCACACCTAGCTATGGACTCCTCAAAAATGCTCTACTCCAAGGCTAACTTAAATTGCCCCATACTGAACTTGGCTGAAAAAAGAATTTTGCTTGGGCTGCTTGGCCGAAGGACGCCAACATTCATATTATAATTGATGATTTGAGATTCTATCTTTAAAAACCACTAAGACCACAACCTATTGACGCTCCTTTTAATTGACTAAAATGATAATTTTAATTCGCGACAATGAAGATATAATTTTTATCTAAATCAAATCTTTAATTGCAATTTTCAACGTTTTTTAGTAAATTATGATAAATCCTCTATACAACCATTTAAAGGAAAATCAAGAAACCTGATGGGATATTTCCTATCAGGTTTTTTTGAGGTTAAGAAATCAAATGTCAATAGATTATTGGATAAATTTTACATTAGTTTCGCAAATTACCCTAATTAATAGGATGTGTTAATTATCAATTTGCTATAACCTCCTGAATAAGAAATTCGTTTGGGTATATTTCTGCTTGCAAAACATAATAAATTGTTCAACACGTATCCAATGTTAGACTAAAGTGAAAATAACTGCTTATCAATGACTGATATTATATAAGATTATCAAAATACTTAATAATCCCTATTTCCTCTAAGAAATAAACCTCTGGAACGACCTAAAGATTAAATCTACTATAAGCCGATCTATAGGTTAAAAGTCGAGCACCAGAATCCAATCATTTCCACGTCCTCTTGAAGGAGCAGAGAATTTGGCAATGTCATTTCCTTTCAACTTCTTTTTAGTCAGCCAATTACCATTGCGTGGGTTATACCAGACAGTCTCAATCTCAATTCGATCAAGTACGGGTAAATTCAAGATCACATCCGTACCATTGGGTAGATAAACCATAGCGAAATCATTTCCCGTTGAAGCAACTGTCCAATCAGTATCTGCTCCATCAGTATTCAGAATCAATTCTGGAAACGGTTTCATTTGGTTAGCTTTTCTCGAACCTAGGAGATTACGTGCATGGATGATATCCCAAGCCCCTTCTAGATCTAAATCGTCAGTCCAAAAACTTCTTGCAAAACCAACGGGTTCATTGGACTCATCACGCATTTGCCAGATCGAATGGCATCCGTATGTATAACCAAACCCACCAGAAAATATTGACCAGTATAGCGACTGCCTCACATCCACATCATCGAACCAACCTAATTCATTAGGGTTCCAGTTAACAGGATGATTTTCATACCGAGGTTCTGCATCCATGATAGGTTTTACAGGTACGCGATGATAATCAGGCACTAAGATACGCCTATAAATTTCTGATGTGCGTTTGGCATGGCCAGTCTGAACCATATTAAAATCCAACCAATCCTCATTATGAAACCATTCAGCAGAACTTCGTTCACCTATTGGGTGATAGGTCATTAAATGTTCGTTATCCATCGATTTAATACCTTCCGCCATGGAGCACCAAATATCAAAGTTTTTCCCGCCTCCAGACCTATCACCTCCCATTATCCATATAATGTTAGGGTGACTTTTGTATCTCTGGCCCAAAAATTCCCCATATTCAAAGGCATTTTTTTCAGTGAATATTTCTGGACCTATCCCCCATTTTTTATCAACCTTATCACCCCAAGTTGGTAGCAGACCAATAAAAAGCCCCTTTTCACATGCACGTTCCACAACCCAATCAATATGTTTAAAATAATTCTCGTTGGGGTGACTAGGATCTCTTCCTAAAAGAGGTACATTCCCCTCACTATTTGGAACAACCAATCCATCTAATTCCGCAAGAATTACCGCTTGAATTACCGTAAATCCTTTCTGTCGCCGATTTTCTAAATACGTTTCCGTACTTTTCTTATCAAGTCGATGAAATAATTCCCATGCAGTATCACCAAAATAGGGAAAATGGTCCCCATCTTCAAAGGCCAAAAATCTCCGGCTAGAATCTACTACTAATTTACCATGTGAGAAATCAACGGAAGGTCCATTCCATTTAATTTCTTGAGCGAAGATGGAAGGTAGTATCGATAAAGTTGATATAATGAAGACAAAATAGGTTTTCATGGTTTTCAAAATATATGTTTAATTCTAGCGGAAAAACTTTCTAATTCAAATAACGGTAAGATTCGTGTAAACACAACGTTGTTAATATTTATTATCTAAAGATTTTCTGAAGACTGTTAATGAAAATCCTTTGTGATTCGCACGAGGGTCATAAGTAAGCTAAATGCTGAAATCCTAAAAAAGTAGTTGGTTCAATTCCTCCATTTGACCAATTTTAAGAAATGAGCTTGAATTAAGACCATACAAGGGGGCTTCTTTTTTAGATATGTTACTTATATTAAATACCAGGAAAGTATTTGGAATCTGTCCCAGTACATTCAATTATCCCTTGCAATAGGCTTTTCCAAACCACCTTGAAAAAGGGATGATTTGGATTTCGATCATAATCCACCTGAGCTACATGGAGTTTACCATTTGCATCAGGGTTACTGTCGTTGATAAAGAATTTATTGGCAATAAATGATAAGATCCCTTTTTTACCTCTACCCTTACCTGGATCCTTAAGTAATTCAACTTTCAGATGGTCATATTCAAAATTGAATTCCCCCCAATTCTTGGTGTCATTTCCTTCCATGTCAAAGGTAATTGCTTTTAAATTGCCTTCCGTCAAACGAATGTTGAGAAGTGGTTCTAAGATTCTGTTATACCCTGAAACCTTCATGGCAGATAATTTGCCTGCATAAGAATAATTACCGATATCGCTTAGCATGTCAAAGGAAAATTGGACTTTCAGCTGACCTTGACCATAAACACTTCCTTGCAAATCGGCATTCATATTTCTATTTTTACGTAGGACAGATCCTACATTACTAACATTCTGAAATGTCCCGCTGATATTCTTGAAATCAATTTTCCCCTCTCTGAAATATTTGTCACTAATTTGCGCATAACTCAGATCAATGTGGCTAACCTTGACACCCTTAATGGAAATGGGAACACCGACCTCAAGTAATTGCTGAGCAGGAGATTGACCAATTTTAGAGACATTTTCCTTTTGGTATCGTTTATCTTTTGCTAGTTCAAATAGGCCCCCTTTAACATGCATACTGTCAGCCTCAAAAATCTTTCCCAACAAAAGCTTTTGGCTATTTACACCAGAAATATGGATAGAATCGATTTTCATATCGATCCTTGGCTTATTGAGTTTATCCTGCTTGGCAAAATTCTCCAAATTTAAAGTAGGCTGAAGCGCTAAATTACCAATATTCATCATTCCGTCCTGAGAACTAAACCTGAAATCTTCTATTCTAAATTTATAGGGAGCTCTCTTCAAATCGGTAGTGAATTCTGGAATATGAATTGCAATGTCCTTTGCATATAAAATACGCATGCTGTCTTTGAGAGATTGTTCATCAAGCAAAAATTTCGTCACAGTCAGATTTGCCCCATTGACAGTAATTGAATTGCTCTTTTCATTATTTAGATTCACAAACTCCAAATCAATGGAATTCACCCGGAATTCATCTAGAGCAATGGACTTAAAACGATTTTTTATCCTATCATAAAGATTTTTCTCTGATTTATCCATGTTGTACGAACGACTCCTTAAAATAGCTTTACACTTTAATGAATCCAGCTCAATAGAACTTATTTGGATTCTCTTCTTTACAAAAATATCCCAAAGATTCAAGCCGCTTACTCTCAAACTATTTGTTCTTCCTTGAAATCTGGTGTTTGGAGCTTTCTTGGAGATGTCCAGATTCTTGTAAATAATACTGTCGTGGACAAGCCTTACATCCTTCAAAGACAAATTACCACCAGCAATGTTTAGATCCAGATCGCTATATTTTATGCTGTAAAGACCTTTCGAATATTCGGCGATAGTATCCTCCAACCTTTTACCTAGCAAAGGTTTTAACTTATGAGAAACAAAATATGATCCGACCAACAACAATAAAACCAGAGTCGATAGAATAACGATGCTGATTTTCCAAATTTGCACTTTTTTTTTGTTCCTCATCAGATAAATAACAAGCTAAATGAGAATTTTGTTTGTGTTGCAAGTTGAGAGGTGCCTGTTTTTACAGAATTGGTACAGTTCAATCAAAATAATAATCCATGATTAGACGGTTGAAAATTTTCATCGTTATATTCATCAGCAGCAACCTCCTTGGTAAAACTATGGAGCGCCTAGAAAATGCGGAAAATGTCGGAGGTTGAACAATTCCGGATCTATTGGATAGCGACCCTAATTCAAAAAACCCAGACTCAATTAAAGAGCCTGGGAGGTACTAATTATGTTTCCAAGGATAGAATAAAATGTTAAGTGTCTTCAAAAAAGGCAAGGGGATTAGGAATTAAAACATTCTCCTAATGCAAAAGCTCCCTGTTACTAGAAATCAAACAGCAACTTATCAATTGGCGTAAATTCCGGTTTTGTCCAGATAAATTTCTTTTCTTCCATTTTGGAAAACCTCATTAATTGGAACGAAAACATCAATAAGATCCTCTCGATAACCTTCCAATAATAATTCTATACTTTCTGGACTAACCTTATACATCGTATAAATTGCATCATTGTCCAGAAAACTGATGTCAGATTTGAGCATGTTGACCTGAAAACTATTAAATAATTCATTTGCTGAATCCCTATCAACTTTGACAAGGTTTTGTGCTGCAAGATCATACCTCTCCATTTCTTTCTCTAATTTATCAGCATATTTTTCTGTTAGATATTTTAAATACAAATTTCTATCCCCACTTCGCAAAGCTTCATTTCTATAAGCAATTTTCTCCGGTGAGATTTCAAACTCGTATAGTTCAGGACGTTCTTTATAATGAAAATATTCGTTAAAAATTTTCAATCTTTCATCTAAGGTCATATGTTTTTCATTAATTTCTTGCTGCAAATTAAATAATATTAAATCAATATTATTGAAAATTATAGGATTGGAATAAGAAAACTTAATGAATTGTTCAAATTGGATCCCAAGAACCCATATAATCATTCATTTCGCTTTGATTAATGGTTGGTTTTCATTACAGAAGATTGGACGTTACTATATATAACGAAAGAATGGGGATGATTTTTTAGCGTTAATTTCCCGCTATCTGTGATCGATAATAATTTTGATTTCTACTAATTCCATGCATCAGCGTTTATTAAAAGTTATTAGTCTATATTTCATTTTAATAAATATTTATGATTTAACAAACTGTAGCCCAAATTGAAACTCTAAATAAAAATTTGACTTATCTTTTATTTCAATAAGCGTTCAATATTCTTATTCTAGGGTTAGGTTAAATATGAACCGCTTTAAAAAAAAGTCAGTTTGACCTTTTCCCATTTCAATGGTTTCTGGTAATTTATAAAATTTAGATAGAGTAAGATCAAGCACTTTAAAGTTACTACATAGTACCAGAAAAATGGAGTGATGATTTTTAGCATTTCAACAAAACTATAAGAATGCGTAAAATATCAATCAACTATCAGCTAGGTAGTCAACCGAAGGCCCCTCAATAAATATTATGTTATTTCTCAAACGACACTGGACTCTTAAAGATTCATGGAAATCAAAAATAAGGCAAAATCCCCCATAAAACCTCCATTTGAAATTAAAAATAATTTGCCCCCATATGACTTATTTTATCAACAACATTTACTATTCCTAACCCAGAAAGGTTCTCAATCTTTCCAATTCATTGAGCCTTACAGGTTTTGTTAAATACTCCAGGACCATTCCATTTTCCATGGCCATTTTCCTATCCGATGGACTTAGGGACGAACTGACCATAATTACAGAAACCCTTTTGCATAATCTATGCCTTTTAAGCCCTTCCATCACTTCCCATCCATCCATGATCGGCATCATGATGTCCAAGAAAACAAGGTAGCTATGGTCATGGTCTTGTTGAAGGTCTAACCAGTTTAGGAACTCTGACCCATTGAGAAATTTTTCGAAAACATTTCCCATCTTTAGGTATTCCAACATCTTTTCCAAGAGAAAGGATGAGATTTTGTCGTCATCAACCAAAATGATCCTAAACATCTTTCTCTCCTTTTTGCTCTTCTCGATCAACTATCTGACGTATTATCCTATCCAGTTCATTTGCTGAATCTAATAAAGCATCAAGTAAAAATTCGGATCGCTGATCATGGCTACCTTCTCTCCTGAGGTGTTCAGCCAGGCCGATGATGCGGGCAAGGGGAGCCCTAAGTTCATGGTTATGGAGAAAGTACATTTCCTTTAGTATATTTTGGTCCTCATGCTGCTTGGTAACATCTATTGCAGTACCATGGATACCGATGCACGCGTCACCCAAATGATCTGGTTTTCCCACCACCTTAAGCCGCCTCAATTTTCCACTCCGGGTCCTTACGGAAACAAAAGTCTTAAGTATCCTCTTGTTTCTAATTGCTTCAAAGAGCTGTGCCATGAATAAAACTTCATCGTCAGCATGGAGATAAAATTGTTTCACGTTTTCAAAATTTGGCATAAACTCTTTTCCTGTCTCAAACAGCTCATTCATACCAACCGACCATTTGATTGTTCGTTTCTCGATATTGATCCACCAATTTCCAAACCTTACGTCAAACTGCGCCTCGCTCAGGAGTCTCCTGTCTATAACATAGTCAGTTACATCAATTAATGAACGAACAATAACCAATACTTCTCCATCCTGATCAAAAACAGGGAAATGGGTTATTTCGAAGTATTTCACATTTTCAATTGATGTCTTCTTTTCATGGGGATCTAACCAGGTCTTAATTCCCCTGGAAACAAACCGTTTCTCCTTGAGGACTTCATCAAAAAGTGTTTCCCATTCCAATTCGTCAATAAATTCTGAAATAGGGAATACAGAAAAAAAACCTTTTGAAATCACATGCTCACTATTAAGATCGACCAAGTCGAGGTACGCCTCATTGGCGTCAATGATGGTGAATTCAGGTACATTGGGAAGAATGATCACGCAGGGCACTCCCAGCCATTTGAACAAGTTCGAATACTCAAAATTCAATATATTGCTTAGTTATGTTAATGGATATATATCTTAAAAAATCATTAGAAAGCATATCTTCTAAAACTAAGGAAAACAATTCCTAAGGAAGTTCCTCCAAGCCTTATTTGTAAATTAATATTGATAAAACCGCTATTTGAACGCGACAAAAAAATATTTACAAATAATAATCAACAAAAATTAAACCTCTGTGGTTAAAAAGGCAAAGCAGCCATAAAATCGCAGATATCAAAGGGTTTTTCAATAAATGCATTGGCTCCCGCTAACATGGATGCTTCTTTTCCATTGTGCGATGCCGAAATACCGAGAACAAATACATTGTTTAAAATTTCAGATTTCCGGATTAATCTTATTAATTCAGAACCCGAGACAATTGGCATCTCAATGTCACAAATTAGAACATCAGGACGGATAGTAAGCATTCTCTCCAATGCCCTTGTACTATCCAATTCAGCGATTAACTCAGCTCCTGTCACCGAAAGAACATCCATAATAGCATTAAGGACATGAATATTGTCCTCACAGATAAATATTTTCTTGTTCATATCCGTATGAATAATAAAAAATAAAATGACGCATGGCGATTATTTGTTATCATATATGCACCTAATAATTAATTATAGTTTTTGAAGTATTTATCAATTTTACTTTTCTAAACCATCAATCGCGTAAATTAGTTAAATCGCAAATTAACCATTACCTAATAACTATTGATAATAACAAATTGCTTAAATCAAAATCTGCGTCAAAAATTACTTTTCAAGTAAACAAAATTAAATTGCTTATCAATGTATTTATATTCAATTTTCCAGAATAGTTAATTGATTTTCCGAAATCTGTACGCCCTAAGAGTCTTTTCATGAGCTCGGGAATTCAATTTGAGATTTTTTGTAAGATCCGCAATATAAACTTTTAACCTCTATCAAATCATATAAGCCCCTTAATTACCTTAACTAGAAAATACTTTACTTCTCTAAATACCTAATTGATTTCAAGATAACATTGCAATTTCATTTGAGAATTGTCGACAATTAGACCTAAATTATTTCACCTATTAATAGAAGATGAAAAGTTAGGTGGCATTTTTCATACAAAATTTTGGCCAGAACGGGATGTTAAAGCCAATTAAAATAAGTATTTAGAAAAACAATAAACATATTTCACATAAAAATTATGATATCGTAAAATAAATCTATCAGGCTAGATTTTATAAATGGGGCTCGTCTCCTAGCATCCATTTTCTATATGTAGAAGGTGGATTTCCATATATTTTTTTAAAGTACATGCAGAATCCGTTGGGTGAGATGAAACCCAATTTCTGCGAAATTTCCTTAATAGATAATAATGGATCTTCGAGCATTTTTTTTCCTAGATCCATGATAAATCCATCTATTATTTCTTTAGGAGTACAATTAAGGACTTTTTTCGTAACGGATGACAATGTCCTTACGGTAATGTTAAGAGACTCTGCATAGAAATGAATTCCTTTATGCCTTGTTGAGTGGAGAGAAACGAGTTTTTTAAATTTATCGGCAATATTTACGTACGTCACTGAGACCATATTGACTTCAGTATCGTCCATCCTCCAACTTTTTTGCTTTTCAAATGTATGCTTCAAATGAAGAACGTTGTTTTTTAATAGGTTAGATATAATCAAATACCTGGATTCCTCATCACTTCGCTGATAGGTTTTGATCATATCATTCATAGCCCTTAAGTGTTGGAACTCCTTTTTGGATATTCGGAAATAATGGACATCACTTTCCCTGCCTTTAAAAATCGCTTCTATATGACTGTCTTGGAATAATGCAATATCAAAAAAGAAATACTCGGAAATAGGACAGATACTTTCCCTTTCAAGAATGGGTGGACAAAAGATCCTAGAGTCGAGCACATATTGGGACGGAGCAGTTTCCAAAATTTTTGAAACCTCAAGAATATCATATGTAAGGAAAGTAGCTAGATTACTGTCCTCCATTTCAATCAGGTCTTTTCCATTTACCAGAAAACATAGGTTCTTTTTACTCATAAACAGGCTAAACTTAATTGCTAACAAAAATTTAACCAAAATTGATCTTTAATATAAAAGTCCAGTCAATCCTCCGTATAACATATCACCAAGACATGATAACCTTACCAATAGTTTGAATAGATTTCTAAGTTGAAAAATAGAATGCAGTTAAGATTTTTAATTGATTATGGGGTTTAAAATTTATCCAACATTAAAAATTGCACCAGGATATTATCATGGAATTAGAATTTTATTTAGATTTATTATAAGCATTTTTTAAGTAGGACAATATTAAGATATTTTAAAAGAATGAACCTGGACGTATGGCTCAAAAAATTAAATAATCAATAAACCCAAATTGATAATGGTTATTAGTTTTGGAAATCAACTATGACTTGAGCAATTAAATAACGTCAAACATTTGCTGAGATTTAAAGAATCCGACCTAAATTGAAATCATATTAAATGAAATCAGAAATTTATATGTTTAGGCTTGGCTATTTGACTATAGAAGTATAAACTATGGTTATGTTTAGATATAGCTAATTACACTACCAGAGTTCTTTTAAAGAAAATCCAAAACCATTTCATTAAAAATGCTGTTTTCTTTAGAAATAATGATGTATTTGACTCCAATGCCACCTAAAACCCCAAAAATAGGTGGCATTTTTTATAGAACTTGCACATGGTGTTAGTTTTTTTTATTCCTAGTCCCATAAATTAAGATAAATATATAATCGTAAGGTTTTGTCTGATTTATGCGATATGGCAGAAATATTAAATTTCAATCCAATGAGAAACTATTAATTTAGTTAAACCAAATTATCAAAAATTATAGAGACATACCTGCAGCGACCTATTTTCCGTCTTGACTAAGTGATATTAAGTTTGCCTGTAACTTTTTAACCTCTGCTTCAAAAGTTTCCGTGCAGTGTGTATTCGAGTCTTTATAGTTCCTTCCGGCAATCCTAGGTGGTCGGCGATTTCATAGTATTTATACCCTTCAAAAAACATCATAAATGGTATGTAGTGTTTTTCTGGAATCGATCTTAAAACCAAATTCAAATCTTCTCTCATAAAATTATCTAAGCATTTGTTATTGCTTTGTTGCTTTAATGTTTCTCCAATAGATTGAACTTTTGACAAGTAATTTTTTTCTAAAACCTTTTTTCGACACCCATTAATAAAAATGTTCTTCATAATAGTATAAACCCACCCTAACAGGTTAGTATTCTTTTCAAAGCTATCCTGGTATTTCAAAACTTTAATCAAGGTTTCCTGGAGTAGATCTTCAGCTTCTTCTTGATCTTTGGTAAATTTGTTCGCATATTGTAATAGGGTGTCTGTATGAATCAACACCTCATTTTTAATAAAATTTTTGTTCATGATAAAAAAGATTATTTAAACCTGATGCAAAACATCCCTTGACAGGGATGGTTTTGATTATTCAACACTAAAATTAAACTGCACGTACAAATTCCAGTCAAAAAAAGTTTTTAAAGGTTGTATTGTAAATACTTTTGCAATCTATGTGCCAAAAGAAAAAACCTGCAGTTCAATCCCTTCTTAAGCTTTGATAATATGAATAACATTATTCATATTATCATTTGTTAACAGAGAATATTGCCAAGGAAGAAAGAGGGTAAAATGAGCAATCTTATTAACTTGATAAACGATTATCCCTTCAATGATAAAAAAAGGTATGAAACAAGTCTGATTTTGATATTGGTCGAAGTTAGGAATTAAGACGATTATTATTAATTGACCACTTAATTTTTTTAATAATTAGACCGTGGGCAAATTCCACCACCAGGGTAAATAAAAGATCGCTAGAGGATAGAGTCAAAAAACAAGCAGGAAATGGAGTAATCATGGCACTTTCCTAAGCTTCAAATAAATCTCCCTGGACAAAATTTTATCCGATTTTAGAGTACTTACCCTATCAAATTACACCTTACACAAGTATTGAAAATACTTGTATCAACAATTTTTTGTTCAGGAATTCCCGAATTCCAATTATAAACTTCGTTACCCTAAATAAATAGATTTAGTATTTCCCGTTTTTCAATGAATTATTAACAATATTAAGGAAATAGTAGCCATTGGACTACACGGTTAAAATACTATTTAGGCTTGTATAGAGTATTCTCTTATCTTTCTTAAATTAATAAAGTTTGAATTCACTATAAACATAATTTAGTAACTCTTTGAAACTCCATCCCAAATGGTGTGTTTCAAGGTTTCTTCAGCCCAACAATGGTCCAGGTGTTGGGCTTCTTTGTATATTTTTATTAACTTTAATGACTTAATCGTTTATCTGATTAAGCTCTGTTTCGACCCAATGGATAGGAACTCCATTGGGTTTTGTTATTTATTTCCTATATTTAATAACGTTAATTATATTATAATTGTTGGGAAACCAATAGCGTCCCCTGCTGTTGGTTTCTTTATTTGAATAATAATTTATATCTCATATTTTCTTTGATAATATATGATTCTTAAAATGCAAGCATAATGTTATGCTAACTTACAATAGATCTGATTATCTTAATTCATTGAAAACCTTCCATCATTTTTTTTCTGATACCTTTAAATGACATTCATATTTGTAGTTTATTGTAAGTCATGCCCAATGGAACAGGGTGATCCATTGGGTTGAAATTTGTTATATGTCTCCTTGCCATTTCCCCAAGGTTTTTTATCTTTGAAAAAGATAAGGCAGATAATATGCCGATATTCGGTTTGAATTCCCAGTGGAGAGGGAAAACCACTGGGTTTTTTATTTTATGTTGATACCTCTCAAATGTCGAGCTCTTAATCACCTTACCCTCTGCTCTTTATGAACACAATCGTTTTCACCAAGTAGCCTCATGATACTGTCCAATAATTTAAAGCGTATATTATTTCATAATGGAATTAGTAGGCTTAATTTTATGATTAAGCTAGGACTCATCTTAATATGATCATAGTACTTTTCTTATTTCATTTATTTGCCTTATCTTACTTCCATATAAGATTATTCCATAGTCTCATAAGTACCAGAATTGTTTTTATTAACCCAATAGATATATTTCTATTGGGTTTTTGTAATTTATCTACATCTTTTTCATTTAATCCCCCATCAATTGATAAGATTTAACTAGAAACATTTTCAATAGTTAGAAACTTAACAACCCTTCACCTACAATAGGACATTTTGAAAGTATATTTTTTGCATCTAGATAGTGGCAAAAACCCCAGATTATCATATTGAAATTTGAAAATAAAAATACTTTTTAATATTAATGGAGTAATGGAAAAGATTGGATTTGAACTTATTTCACATGCCAAAAATTTCATAGGTAAATTTCCCTTGAACAGATTAAATGATCCTTGTACATTCAAAAAGATTTTTTAAACAGGAACTATTACCATTGATACCATATTTAAGTATTTCTTTAAGAATGTTTATATTGACCGCTAGTTAATGCTTGGTAGCTCCTATCGCAGGAAAAATCCAAAAAATATCCCAAAAGCTTATGAGATGCAAGATGATTACCTGATTTTTAAATGATTTTTCGGTTTGATTTAATTAACCCAATTATACACATATTCCTCTTAAATCCTCATATAGTTTAAAACTTAAATTGAAATTGGTGAAAACCTATATGTACACTCAATTTATTAATTTTGACAAAAAAAGTATGATTCCTAATCGATCTGATCAATTCTTAAAATTGTTCAAGCCTTGTTATGTCTATTTCTGTACTGTTTCTTAAAATACACTTCAATTTGGGGATTCAGTTGATTTAAATTATCTTTTTATACAAGTTTAAGGTTTATAAAAAAAAATGGAAAAACTATAAAAACCAAATAAATCAATAAAAATTCATCTGATTGCTCAATTTTAGAAATATCATGAGACGTTAAGGTTAATACCTCTTTTCCTTCGGGAGTAAAGGAATCGAATTCTTCAAATTATTTGCGATATATTGAGAATTTCTCTAGATTAAAACGTGATGATTTATTACAGTCGCCAACAATCTCACTCATATAAAATCAAAAAAGAAATATGTGGAAATCCTTCTCACCATTTACTCTTGGAAAAATATGTAAAAGAAATATCCTATCCCATTTATGGACCTTATAATTTACAGATCACAAAATAGACTCCTTCTTTATCATAAAATTTCATCGCTCTAAATTCTGTATACCGAGAAATATCATGAATCATTTCCTCAAGAAGAATAGAGTTAACATTTGAGTTAATTTCTACCGGTCTAAATTTAAAATTTCTTTCCTCGTATCTTGTTTTGTAAAAATCATTAAGGAAATCTATTTTTTGTTTCTTTGAACCATTTACAAACATCTCAGTATATTTTGATGCAATTTTATAAAATAATTATCGATTTTTACTTCGTTAACAATTACTTAATGTACTGATGTTTAAACATGTAACCTAGATTGTTGATTATCAATATTATTATTTTTCAATTAAATCACTTTAAAAAAATCACGTAAGCTACACTTTATCATCAAGAGATAAAAACTCGAATTTTCTAAAACCTATTTGGATTTCAGATTGTTATATCTATTAAATTAATTTTAAATAAGCAGTACAAAATCACATATTAGCCCAATCAATTTCCCCGGCTAGATCATAGAGCTGGGGCTGCCATAGGTTGTTTAAAAACAATTTTACTGCTTTTTTATTCCTAGAAATAGTCAAATTCCTCAAATCCAAATTTAACCCGAAAATTGGTAAGGATAATATTCTATTATCTTTTTTAGTAGTTTCATTAAAATCCCTAAAAAAATATCATAACAGAATTCTAGCAAAAGCTGGCAATAAGCATATATTAAATTTTGGATTCTCAATTAACTTTTTTAGCTGTTTTAATTGTAGGAGAATGGAATTTCGAGCGCAAGTTATTAGCTAATAATCTGTAAGGTAAAAATAGTTTTTTTGCCTTATTTTGCCTTCCGACTTAAATTGTATTGAACTGGATGCGAAACATCTCCAACCCTTTTCGAGGACAGTAAATACATGAATACAGATAAACTTACTATTCCCAACAATAACCATAGAAAATCTACAATGAACAAATCCATCTTTCCACTTATGAAATTATCCCAAAACCAACATCCGGTTTTTATTCCATTAACAATGGGTACTAGTATGGCTGCGACAGCCCCTAGAAACAAGGTTTCTCTATTCGTCCGGTTCAAATTCCTGCGAATGATATAGTATAGAGAAATTATTAGCCACGATCGAAAATAAAATGCATATATAAATTCCTGTGTAACAGGAGAGGCTATTTTTATGGCAATAAAAGTAAAAGCCGTGACAGGCAGCATACTCAAACAAATGGACAAAAATACATTAGCGGCCCAAAAATTAAATTTTCTCTTCCTTGGGATCACATTATTTTTATCCCGGGCTACTAACCATATCAATATCCCGGATACTATCACTAAGCACCCCAAGACACCCAATATAAAATAGACAGCTTTTACAGGATATCCTCCAAAATCCCCAAAATGTAAACGATAAATCAAACTACGGACTCGATTGATGTAGTTAACATCTGTATATGGAGATTTTTCTTCCAAAACCTTATTATTGAGAACCTGAATAGCCAGAATGCCTGAGCCAGCAAAACTCCGGTTATAATGCGGTTCAACCTCAATTACTAGGTACATATTTTCATCTCCAAAATTCTTGATGCTTATACGTTTATATTCACTCAGGGGCCATTTTTTCTTGGCTTTTTCCAAATAATCCGACAGCCTAAACTCTTTTTCCAATTTTTTATAGCTGTATTCTAATGGATAAGTATGGATGGTTTCTAAATCCTCATACAATTTATCGGTTTTCTCTTCATATAAAACGTTGGCAAAAGGGGTAATTAATACTGTATTTATGATCAAAACCACCCCAGTAACCGCAAACATGAATTGATAAGGAAATCCAATCACGCCCAAAGCTGTATGCATATCTGTCCAAACTGTTTTCCATTTATTAAACGGACGGAAAACAAAAAAATTTGAGACAACTTTATCCCAATGGAGCAATAATCCAGTGATTAGAGCAAATAGAAATAGGAAAGATGTAATTCCAGCGATTAAATATCCAAAAGGAGCTATTCCCACTCGAATAGGGACCTCATTTAATTGAGCCAAAAAATGTAGGCGATACAGGAATTCGCCCATATCATAGTTTGCCGAATAGTCACCGGTTTTATTATGTATAAAATCATGATTTAAATACTTACTATCATCATCTCCCCCACGGCCGCGCCTTCCTTTGCCTTTACTAGCTCCTTCCGGTTTCTTCGCTTGTGCAGCTAAGTTTTCCTTATTAATAATTGTATCCTTAGATGCACTAAAATTAACATATCCCTTTGCCCCATTTTTTTGAAGATAAAAGATAATATCTCTACCTTGTAAATTGTAACCATTGGAAACAGAATCTAAAAAACCACTGTATTGCTGAGCTTCAACTTTTTGATTATAAAGACTGATATTGTTTTGCCAGGCTGAAATTTCCTTTTTGAAAAATGAAAATGAACCTGCAAAAAAAATAACATACAAGAGAGCACAGATGATTATTCCTGAAATGGTGTGTGTATTAAAATAGATATTATAGTTTCTAATTTTCATTTTGAGATTTACTTGATTAAAAATGGAAGATAAAATAGTGTTGCTAGCAGAAGATATAGAAACCATATTTTCCAACCATTTTTAGCTAAAAAAGCAATTAAAAGTAACGTGGCCCACAATATGTAACCTGTAATGCCTGCTGTAACAATGACATTCTTCTTCTCAAAGAGATAAGTCAAAAACAAATGAAAGCTAATCATCACTAAGTATCCACCAATAAATCCGGCGGAAATTTTTAGAAACCGTTGGAACGGACTACTTAAATATTTTTTATTTGCTGGCATGGCTTTATTGTGATGATATATAGGTAAAGGTTAGTTCAAGAATAAGGCAAAAAATAATTAGAAAAAGCACATGTTTATACTTAATGTATTGATAAGGAAAAAGCAAGACTACTAAACTGAGTAGTCCCATACAATAAATTATCCAGGCAAAAATACCCGCCCCAATACCTTGTAGACAAACAATGAATAGTAGACTAAAAATCGTTAGTATTGTGCATATAATTTGAGCTCTCCTCCTATTGGATACTATTTTTTCGAGCCATGCTGTACGCCTAGGAAACTTTACCTTTTTACTCGTATTAAACCAAATAAAAGCGGCAACTAAGATCATTCCTAAAATAATGCTATACATAATTGATAGAGAATAATATTGCCCATCTATAAATTTTAGTCCTTACAGATAGGCAATAAATGGTTGATAATTAGCTTAATTTAAATGTTCTATTGCGGTTAATGTACCACCTTCAATTTTTAGACCTTGTGTTGCTGTTGCTGAATTTACATCCACTTTATATACATAACCTATTCCAGAAGTTAAGTTCACACCGACATAGCCAAATCGGCCAGCTCTATCTGAATAATTATTATCTGTAATTCCCTTAACATCTGTAGTCTTTGGTAATCCGGTAACTGCTTTCCAAGTTTTTGCAGATACATCAAGAACACCAATAATATTTCCTATATTGTATGCACCTTTAGCTTCTTTAGTATTTGAAAAAGTAATGAACTTGTTATTCCCAACATATAACCAGTTAGTAATATTTAATCCGCCGGATAGCTCTTCGAAATTGATATAAAATGATTTGTCAAATTCTGTACTTCCTGAATTAATTCTCGTTACTGCCGAAGGTTTTGTACTGTTCATAGTAGCATTTGTTCCCATAGATGTTGCTACAGATGCAGAGAACGCATATATATCTCCATTTTCTACAAGTTCCAAACCATCCGTAAAATACCTTCCAATAAAGCTTGTTCTATCATCTTTAATAATCTTCTCAAGCTTCATGCTTGGATAGGAATAAACTGCTACCCAAGCCTGATTAGGATAATCAGTTCCAAAGGTCGCTGAACAACATCCCTTTACAGAAAAATAAGGAGCGTAGACCTTTGAACCTACTTGCTTAATCCAACTGAAGAAAGCAAGTTCACCATTGTTATTTAACTCCGCTGTATTGATATTCCCTTGGCTGGAAATGTTGAGCGTGTTTGTATTAAACTGATACCAGTTCGTTACTGGATTAGTAATACTTCTTGAAATCTTCATCATCAAGATATCATCATTTACTGGAGCAAATGCTTGTACTGTTTCCGTGACCGAGTTTGCTAGCTTGGTCAGATTACCATCCAGGATATTGTAAACCGTAACAGCTCCAGGATTCCCTTGTCCATAAAGCATACTAAAAAACTTGTTGTTATGCGTAACATAGTATCTATAGGTTCCGTCTTGCTCAACTCCTCTGCCTGCAGTGGATACCTTGCCGGTATCTAAACTACTTGTTGTAAGTAGATAATCTGCAACACCAGTTTCTGCAACAGGTGTCACAGCAACAATAAAATTACCCTTCGCCGCAGGTTCTGTTTTATCCTTTGTACAAGCAACAATGGTACTTAGTGTAAAGGCCGTGAATAATAAATTTTTAATTTTCATGTGGAATTATTTTTTAATTAGATTGTTATTTTTTATTGATAAAGTATCGTAGATTCAGATAGAATGCTCGTCCTGGTTTTTGCATACTAAAATTGTCATATAATCGCTCGTTCGTAATATTTCTTGCTTCAAGCCCTATATTATATCGGCCTTTTTTAAAGCTGTAAACAATATTAAAATCATGACTCAACTGTTGAGGAATCGTATTTTTGGTCTCTCCTCGACTAGGCCAATACAGATAAAAATCATGAATATATTGTAGGTTGTATCCGGTTTTAAGCATATCTCCAGAACCAGAAAAAACTGGCAAATGAACGTTTAGATCTAGGTTCCCAAATAAGTAAGGTATATTAGGCATTTGATCTTTATAAACTGGGCTCACCTCAGTATACCCATTCTCATATTTCTGCATATTCTGCAAATATTGATAGGTCCAGCTTGTAGATGCTGACAACCATTTTTTATGGAAATATTGCAACTCAAAATCTGCACCTAATGTTCGTACTCCTTCACGGTTATCAGCCATGTACTTACTCTGATTCTGATTTAATCTCTGGTAAATAAAATTCTTGGAATTTCTATATAACACCCCGGCAGTGATCCCAAAATGATCGTCCCTATCTATATCAAATTGATACATAATACCAAAGTTGATATTATTGCTGCTCTCAGGTTTTAGATTTGTATTCGCGTCTTGGTTTTCCACGTCCCCAAACAATTCATATGGCGTCGCCATTCTGTTGGTCAACTCATAACTTGCCTTCAATTGTAAGTTGGTATCTAAGAAATAGGATAACGCAGTTCCGTAACCGAACCGACTTGAATTGACAGAACTTGAATTACCATTCTTATTATTTTGAGATAAAAATTTTCCAAAAATATTGGCACTCCAACGTCCCTCTTTATTTATTTGATAGCCAAAACCTAATACATTCTTTTGTGATAGCTTGGCATATTCATATTCATTGTTTTGAGGATTTAATTCATCGGAACCACTTCTATTGAATGTGTTGAATACATTATTGATCGTAAAAACATGCTTATCACCTAAATTATAATTTGCGTTTGCCGTGATAATACCATCCCTATTCTTGTATTTATACAGTGTCCTTGAACGCTCTCCTGATGTGGATGGAAGGTCTGCATATGTGTCCCCAAACCAATCAAATCGCTTTGCAACTGTGTCTATAGTTTGTTCCGTTCCCAGGTTTATATTCGCATTCAACATAACATCTAATCCCTTGATAAGGTTATTCTTGCTATATCTCAAACTCGGCATTACAATATTTCCTTTTCGATGCCAGGCTCCAAATACCGACTCCATCCTGGCGCCAGTTTGTATATCTTTATAGTTATGACCAAGGGTAATCCCAAATACCAACCGATCTGCAAATGATTTGTTAACCAAACCAAAATTTGCAATGATAGATTCGTTATGAAATTGATCATGAAATCGCTCTACCTCAGTATCATTTGCGTAGTTGTCTCTCCTGTTATTATGCTTTTCAATGAATACTTTGTAATTGTTGTCAGAATAATTCTGAAAGGCATTTAATTCAAAGGTTAACCCACTCTTATTCGTTACTGCTGTATTGATTGTAGTCCTATGGGTATTGAATGATCCATATGAATAAGAAGCATCAATATAATTCCTGTTAGATTTATTAGTTACTATGTTTATAGCACCTCCAAGTGCATCTGATCCTAACCAAATTGGAACTACACCTTTAAAGACTTCAATATTCTCCGCTAAATTGATTGGAATGGTGTTCATTTGAAAGGTGGATCCCATGTTATCCATTGGCACGCCATCAATAAAGAAGCGAATATGATTTCCTGAAAATCCATTTATTGCTAAATTCAGATTTGACCCTAGTCCTCCTTGTTCTCGGACACGTACACCAGGCACTTGATCTAAAGCATCAGAAATATTTATTGTACTGTTATAATACTTTTTAGCATCAATGGATGTCACGTTAAAGGCCATGCGATTGGTAATCTGAGGCTTGGTTAAACCAGTCACTGGTACTTCTTCAATTTTTTGGGTTTTTTCAAAAAGTAAAATATCAAGATGATTATTTCCCTCTTTAATCTCAATCTTCCTCTTAAAGATATCATACCCAATCGCCTTAGCTATAATCTCAAAAGAGCTATTTTTGATTTTTTCAATTTTAAAATTGCCGTAACTATCGGTTAGGACCGTATGCCCCGCTAATCGAATAGTAACACCTTCAATGGTTCGATTATGATTATCCCTAACGGTCCCGGTTAGGCTGAAGTTACTCTGTGAGTGGACCATATTGCTTAAGAGCAAAAATAAGAGTAAGATAAGCTCTCTGCGAAATCGATTAAGCACTTGTATATTAAGATTAATATCAGTGATTAACAGCGACGTTAAACCAAATAAATTCATTTGTTAAGTTTTTAGAGATTCGTGCTGTTTGTGTTAGTTAACAAGAATTAATGAAGTGTTTGTGCTCCAATGCTTATCGATGGATTTGCTACACATGTTTTTCTTTGTATTCTCCGTTTCGGCAACCTCGTACTTTCCGGCTTTTAGAGATTTAAAGCAGATCTTTCCTTTGCCATTTTCTTTGAACTTTTTAATCCATCCACTCGGAAATACCACATCTACTTTAGCCTCTAAAAATGGTCCATCTTTGGGTTTAATGTCTTGGAAAACATCCTTTACATAGTGATACTTTGGTTCAATATCTAAAGTCGACGATAGCTCGGTAAGAGTTGCTGACTTTCTCCTTTCTTGAATTATTAAATTTACAGTAGATTCAGAAGCTGATGTTCCAAAGACTTCTTTTGCTGGATGTCCAACCTCAAGGATATAAACAGCTTCTTCCGTTGGAGAAATAGTTGCGCTAAAATAATCTGGATGTTCAGTTGCTTGGATTGCTGTTGTTTGCTGGCTTGGTGAAATTAGATATAATTTAAATTCGTGAACATCTGAATGCCAATTCTCGATTGGGTCAATAAAATTATGAATGAATTCACCGAAATAAACTCTAACATTTTGGGTTTTATTCTTCTCGCCAAAAGGTGTTGTTTCAATCCACAGGGAGTGGGCACTAACCATTTTAAATCCGAAAATGGCAAAAAAAATAATTAATAATTTTATGGTTTTCATGTTTTATAAGAATTTGTCGTTCTGTAATTTTTAAAAAAAATGCTTTGGCATTCTTTTACGTTTAATTGTTAATTATCTGTTCTCTATTCTTCATTGAGATTATCAATAATCGATCTGAAGAATATGAAAGGACAGCATACGACAAATTATCAAACAGCTATAGATTTGTTTGAATTTTCCTATATTGCATGTCCTTCCATAATTGCATGTTGAAGGTCCCATACGAATGAGTATGGATTCTTAAACTAGTTACCGCTGGTTTAAGAAGGCGTCATACGAAGATTACCGTCTTACGTATGGCGCTCTTTTGTTTAAATAGGAATTGTATCATTCTTATTTTACATTCAAATTACCTAATAAATGAAACAATTGTTTTTATTTAGACCAATTATAAACAGTTGCAAATATAAAGTATTATTTCAGCAAAATTCAAATATTTTTTACGATTTATTAAAATCTAACGAGAGCCGTAATCCGTTAAAACTATAGAATTTTGGGAGTTAGAATAGATGAATAGATATAAGACTAATTAATCCTAAAGCCTTATGGCATAATTTTATTAAAACAATACACATTAGGTTTAAATGAAGAACTATGCGGCAAATTCCATTCAGTTTATCAATAATCTGAAACTTTGACAAGATGAAAGTAGAGGATTGAAATCAAAGATTATTTTAAGTTTTGCATATATTACCTACTTAAGTTGTCCAGTTTTTGTTTAATCTTATCAACTAACGGGAATATAATTAAAATAGATAGGACTTTTTACTAAAGATATTATGTTGTATTTTTTCTATATTTAAATCTTCAAAGCTTTCTGATTATTTCAGTTTAGGTCCAATATCAATCCAGTTATTGGACCTTTATTGTTGTTTTTCTTTAACCTTAAAATATATGTGCATTAATAACCAATTATTTCAATTGAAAAACAAAAGAAGTTAGCCTTTTTAGATTCACCTGAAATATCAAGAATTAATCAAAACATTACAAAAATACCCAATATAAACACTGAAAGTTCCTATTACTATTATTACCATCCATGATCATTATTTTCTTGAATTTTTTCCATCTTAGCTCCACATCAATCATGTAATTAAATCTAGTTTTTTACCAACCTTCAGGGGCCAATAGTTATTTTCATATGGAATAAACACGTGACAATATTTTTGCTAATGGAAGTGAAGCACCTTCATTGGGAACTATTAGCTAAGTAATTAGATAAATTTTTATAATTGAGATGGTCTACTTAGGATCTTCAAAAAATCACTATATATTTTAGAATATATATTCTTTGAAAGTTTGAAGTTTATATTTGATAACGAGTCGAATAATGACCCATACCACTATTATTACGAAAATATCTTGTTCAAAAATATGAATGGAGCCATAATCGTTTTAAATTCCGTCAGCAGATTATTTAATAAAATGCATGAGAAGACCGAATACGATGAGAAAAGTTCCTATGAACAAAAGAGTTGCTTTACAATTCCTATATAAAAATCTTTTCATTCCAATAAATGTAATACCTACGTTTTAAAAATCCGAAGATAAATATTCTTTTTTAAACTATGTTAAATATTCACTATAATTCATAAAACATAAGTTATTTCACAGAAGTGGAATACTCTCTCCATTTCGCTGCATGGACTCTTGAAACCTATGAACTTCAAATCTAATTAATTCTGGCCACTTTCCTAAACCTTCAATTATTAATTTTTCCCCTTCTAAGGATCCTGCTAACTCCCCTATTTTCAATGCTTGAATCTGTAAAATATCCAAATAATCTTGGTTTGGAGGGGAGTAAACCTTAGAAAGATTTTGACCCTTATTGTAATTTTTCATAACTAATTACTAGTTTTATTAATGGTGATTTCTTTGCAAAATAAATAATTGCGAACTGATTATCAATATTTTTGCAAAAAAAGCAAAAAATATGGGGCAATGGTGAAATTTAACCAACACACACCTTAGCTCGCTAGTAAGAAAATTCAAATGGTATCTTTATACTTTGATATACAAAAAAATTGAAAATTACCCTTGGTAAAAATGTAACACCCTCATATTTTTAGAGTTATTTTATGGAAAATATCCATCAAAATAGTAAGCCAACAAACTCTTCTTTAAACATTAAGCCACGTAATTATCAGGCATTTTGATGACTAGAATATAGTTCTGTGAATCGGGTTGTAAAAATTTAATTGACCCACCTACGGATAATACTTGGTGCTTAGCTATGAAAAAATCCACGGTCATTACTTCTTTTAATTTTTCTGCCGCAACATTATAATTATATGGATCCATTTCAGATTGGTTATTGGATTTGATATGGAGTTTCAGTGTTTTTTCAGATTCGTTAAACAATAGCGATGCCCTATTCTCACTACCCGTTTCCTTTATGCTGCACAAAATGACATATTTAAAAAGAGTTTTCAAATATTTCATTGGGAAAAAAAACATTGTGCGTTGAGATTGTTTAATAATATTGAAACCACTACATTTTATTTGCTTTTCCAATTCATTTACAGAGTCCTTAAAAATAGAATTAACTTCATTCCATTTAAACTTATGATCCAAGGAATCCAAACTTTCCAAAAAATCAATCATCCTACCTAAATGATTTTTGAATTTGTTACCACTCAATAAAATCATGTCTAGGTACTTCCGATCCTGCCTAGACTTAGTGCCAGTTTTTAATTGTTCGGTAATCATTTCAATATTTGCAAGAGGCGACCTTAAATCATGTGCAAGCACTTGGTTTATCGTTTCAAGCTGTTTAATCTTTATTTCCAATTCAAAATTTATTTTTTCAAGGGCCGAATTCTGGAATTTTAATTTCTTCTCAATTTCCTTGAAATCAGAAAGATCCTGGATTTGACAAATAAAATAAGTTACCTGTCCGTCTTGATCTTTTACAGAAGAAAAAGAAATTAAGCACCATAAGTATTTTCCATTTTTAGTACAAACCCTAGTTTCAACAACAGCTTTATGAACAATTCCCAATCTTAAATCCGTAACTGCGACCATTAATTCCTTAATATGGTCTTGATGGATGTAATCAGAAAATCCCTTGTGCCGGAAAGTCTTTTCATCCTCCATCCCTAACATTTCCAAAAGAGCTCGGTTCTGTTCGACAATTCTCATTCTTCCGTCCAACAAGAGCATTCCAATGGAAGAATGCATAAAAGCTTGATTGAACTTCTCTTCTTCCATTTCAACCTCGTATTGAAGTTCGATCTCTTTGGTAATATTAGAAATAACAACCATCACTTTTCCAGGAAAGTTCTCCATAAATCTAGTCTTCAATCTGAACCAACTTCCCTTAAAAGCCTCTACAGGCGATTGATAAATTATTTGGTGACTCTTCTTCGTCCTGATGGTCTTTTCAAGTATATCCACCAAAGTTGAGGCAAATTCTTCCGGAAAAAGGTCTTCAATCGGAATGTTCAAAATTCTATCACGGTCAAAAAAAGTTCCTGTGGTTGAAGAGTCCAAGAATCCAAAATTGTACCGTCACTAGAGACCACAAAAACTATATCATCAAAGCAGGAAATAATTGATTCTAGCTCAAGGATCCTCTCCCTTAATTTATAATTTTCTAGACTATAATTTTCATCTTTCATAATTTTTGGAATTTCCACGGAAAAGCAAAAATATATAAATTTTCAGATTTAATGCCAAATTCGGGCTATTCTAACGAACGTTTGGTCCTTTCCATAGAAATAAATAAGGGTTAAAGTTTTAGTTCAAAATCCCTCCAGAAAGTATTTCTTTTAAGGAATATTAACCAGAACGAGATTAAAATTTCAGATTGTATTCAATATCAAATCTAATAATCAATTCATTCAGCAGTACCTCAGGGTTCCGATGGTATCTCAATTTTATACAGAGAATTAACAAAGTGGCTAATTGAAGAAAAGTCAAAATGATCATATGATTAATTACAACAAATCACAAACATTATTTTAAAATGAATTAATTAATTATAGAAACCAAAAGAGAAGTGTGTTGAGAATCTCTTATCTTAACCACTATTTAAACCAAATCTTATAAACTTTTAATTATTCTGTGCCATTCAATTGGACACATTTAATGCTTGAAAAAGTTGCTCTGCGGTAAAGGGTTTTGTCAAGTACCTCTCTATGTAAGGAATTTTATTTGCACGAGCTAGGTCTTCCTGGCTTACAGAAGAACTTACGATAAGGACCCTTGGTACATCGATTCCAGCAAAGATTTTCATGCTTTCAAGCTCTTCCAAAAACTGCCAGCCATTCATTAGTGGCATATTAATATCCACTAATAAAACATTTGGAAACGCGACTCCCTTGATATGGAGCGCATTTAGATGGTTAAGAGCAATAATTCCATCTGAAAAAATTTTCAGGTCAATCTTCATGTTGGTAAATGATTGAATCATTTTTGAAACAAGGAAGCAAAATATACTATCATCATCAATCAAAATAATTTCGAAAATCTTTTCCTTTTCTGCCGATAACTCTGATTTTTCCATCATTAAACACATTAAGTCTTACCAATTTTTTAATAAAAATGACTTTTCAAAAACTCATTCTTTTCTAATTTATAAAGTTTTAAATATATTGAATTCTTACGATACATATATTAAAGAGAAGTTAGGACAAAAGATCCAATGAAATATTAATCATTATTTCACAAATTATAACTATACTTTTTTGTTCACAACCTCTGTTCTCAATAATGGAAATGTTAACAATACCTCTGTAATTTTATTTATATTTGTATAAATAGCTAGTTGCATAATTTACATTTGGTAGGACCCAATGGAGTAGTCCATTGGGTTATTTTTTATAATTTAATTTCATTGGTCTTTTATATTTATTATATTTAGGCTCCTTTAGAACGACATACTCTAAATATTACACCTTAGCCTGACAATTCCTCGATCTGTCAGGTTTTTTTTATGTATCAGCTCATTGAATGAAACAATCCTCATAATCCGAATTAAGTATTAGTAGGAACGAAAATGATTAACAATGTAAAATCGATTTTAGAAAAACTATTCATGATAATTTACATACCTTTCGATTCAAATTCATTTTCATAAAAGAAGATCCAATGCTGAGTTTAATAAATTATTTCCAGATTTTTAAATATTAAGAACACTGCCATCAATCAATTAAAAGAAATTTCAAATCAACAATTTATATTTTATATAATCGGTCTGTATTGGTTCAATTTCCTGTTTACGAAGTTCAGTAGCAATTTGAGCCCTGTGGTAGTTTGAATGGTTAATAATGTGAAACATGATATCCTTAATCATGCAACTATAATCATTATTGTCCTTCATTTGGAAATCAATCATCTTTAAAGAATTATCCTTTAGCAGCATATCTTTTGATATCGAATGATTAGATTCATCTAAATCACCCATCATAGGTACAGAGTGTATTTGCCAGATTTCCCAATGTTCATTATTTTGCATTATTCTGTTATTCCAGATTCGATGTGCATTCAATATGTGACTTAAAAGTTTTATTGATTGTTCTGAAACCTGATCTTGATAAAGCAAGAATAATTTAATCAATTCATGATTACAATGACGATTATAATCAAACATTTCATTTAGAAAACAATCCGAAGTTTGATGTAAATGCATTAATAAATATAAAAGATATTACTCAATAAAATAGTCATGATAATGAATTTACCTTATTTTACATGGAATTTTCAACTAAGTTGGTCAAGTTTTAATGGTATAAATTGGTGTAAATTTCAAAAAAACATAGCTCATTAAAATTTTATTTGCATAATCATATTCGTCGTTCGTTACCCTTTTATTGTAAAAATGGATAATATGGTAAAATAAATCATATTTAAAATACTATAAAATACATCATACTATTATTTCAATTCATCTTCTTTTAAGGTATAACAAACATTTAGAGTAAAAAGTGCATTTAGTAGTTTCATTATTATTTTTTAATATTGTCTATATCAATTGCCAATAATTATATCTTTTTGTATTTGATAATTAAGTTCATTAACCTCAATATATATTTAATAAAGGGACTGATGTTGAATCAATTGTTTTAATATATTTTGTTAACCTTTATATTTGACCTTAAAAATAATATACATGGAAAATAATTTGGACCTTCAAAATAAACAAAATGATTATTTAAGCCCTGATATTGAGAATAGAATTTTAGAATTACTAAAGGATTGGGAACAAACGAATGGATTTATACAAAGAGATATTAAATTAGCACATTTAGCAAAAGCCTTAGGTTTTAATAGAAAATATATCTCTTATGTTATCAATAAAAATTTAAACAAAAGCTTCCCAAATTACATAAACGACCTTAGACTTAGTTTTATTGAGAATATGATTGGTGAATTTGAACCAAATTCAAAATTAAATCTGACCTCATTGGCAAAATTGGCAGGTTTTTCAAGCTATTTTAAGTTTGCTCACTATATAAAAAAAACCTATGATATGAATCCAACCTATTATTTTAGGAGAAAAAGATAATGACCATTTTTTCTACATTAATAAAGTATTTTTAAATCTTTTTTTTAAATCGGAGACCGGTTAATATTAAAAAGTAAATGTAATTTAAAAATTAAATTACACACATATATTATTATGAATTAAATTTGACATCTCTAAAAGAAACTTTATAGAGAAATATATTGATAATTTTTAGGAAAGATAAAAATCCTTTGGATTGAATTGATTTTCTGCTTATTTTTAGCTATCCAAAATATTGATTTGTAAAATTACTTTATTAATTAGTAGTTTAGGGTTAACACATATCCCTCGTCTAATACGAGGGATTTTTTGCTGTTTAATATATACTTATCTATTCATTATTTTGAGATCATTAATTCCATAATTAAATAACTGAATCATTTGGGTTTTCCTTTATGTCACCGAATCCAAAGCAAATAATTAAATTTAAAAATGATTATTTAATTGTTCCTAAATTAATGAATAATCATTTTTATCTATGACTTAAGTCTTTGAATATTTTCCCATCCTTCATGATAACAATAAACTTCATTTTTGGTTGAGTCAGCAGCGACAAGTCCTTGAAAGGATCTCCGTCAACCAATATTAAATCTGCCAAAGCATTTTCCTCAACTACACCTAATTTACCTAAATAAGGACTTCTCAAACCAGACATTTGCAATAACTCGGCATTATCTTTTGTGATCATTTTTATTATTTCTGAATTTTCAAACCATTGCTGCAATTTTAAAATATAATGATTTTGTTGAGCGTTTAATTCCGGTTCAAACAAGAAATCAGTTCCCCATGCCAATTTTACACCTAATTTCTTTGCCATGGGCCAAACTTTGGCCTGTCCCTCCAACACAGGTTTCCTTTTGGCTTTTCTTTCCTCACTCATGTCATCGGTATCACCCACCAAATTTTGAAGGCTTAACCAAATTTTTTTATCGGCAAGAATTTTAAGTGTTTCTTCATCTAACATTTGCCCATGTTCAACGCATTTCACACCCGCATTAATTGCTCGCTGTACAGCCTTCGGGGTATACGCATGAACCGTCACATAAGTTCCCCAATCTTCAGCAGCTTCTACAGCCGCTTTCATTTCATCAAAGGTGTATTGAGTTACATCAATAGGGTCATATGCCGAGGAAGTGCCGCCACCTGCCATTAGCTTTATCTGGCTTGCACCAAATCTCAAATTCTCTCTTACAGCTGTAAGTATTTCATCACGACCGTCAGCAATAAAAGTAGCTCCAAATCTTTCAGCCCGAGAAACCACCCCGGTAAAACGTCTAGAAGGTTCAGACGCCGAACGGAAGTCTCCGTGTCCAGAGGTTTGGCTTATTGTTGCCCCGGAGGGCCATATCCTAGGTCCTATCAATTTTCCATTGTCTATTGCTAACTTAAGAGGAAATATTGGCCCTCCAGCGTCACGGACACTTGTAAAACCTCTCATTAGCATTTTTTCCGAAGAAGAGCCAATTTTTTCAATAACAAACTCTTCAGAAAGGTCATTTGTCATCATTTCTCCCATGGTTAAAGATCCAAAAACTAAATGAACATGAACATCAATGAGCCCTGGAATTAATGTTTTCCCCTTTCCTTGGATAATTAAAGAATTATTACCATTTTCAGGAATCTTGCTACGACTAATTTTTTTTATGGTATTTCCTTCAATTAAAACGTTAAAAGGTCCTGATAAAGCGCCCTTCTCATAATCGTATAAATTAACATTTTCAAATAATACATTTGCATGTTGTGAAAATGCTGGATAGATATTAATTATCAGGAATAAAGTTATAATAATTGCTTTCATATAGTTAAGTTTTAGATGGCTTACGCAGGAATCCTGCTGTCAGGAATAATATAATAAAATTCACATTTTAAATCAATTATTTGATTAAAATTCATTTAAAGCGATTTTTTTATAAAAAGACTTTCAGAATTATTACTTATATTTTTAATTCTGATCTTTTAACTCTAAAATCAGCCTTATAAATGAACAATACTACTATAAAAATATTTAAGAAGTATGAGGGCTATAAACTTTATTGCCAAATTAATAGTATTACCATAATGACCATAGAAAATAATGTTAAGATGATAAATGCATAGAAAAATAATCTTACTGTCCTATTTTCTCTATCCACTTCAAAGCCTGCGGACCAAAAATATTCTTTCAATTTGCATAGGTAATAGTTAAATTTTGATCCAATTCTATCAAAGTATTTCATTGATTATTTTTATATTATCTCCACTAACAATTGATATTCAATATTTATTGAGGTACGTAAATTGGGCCAAAATTAAATGAACTATCTAACAAAGAATATACCTACCCTTAGGTATATTCAAAAAGGATTACTAGCTGGATAACGATACACAATCGAATTTATCTAACCTAAAAGTAAGAAAATGCTTGTGTGATTTAGTTCGAATTAAAAGAACTCATTTTTAATGATTCGTTTTCTAATTTGTATTTTCAATTCTTTATATATAATTTAGATTACTAGCTTGAATTAAAATTTAATATTAAAATATTATTTAACTATCACTAGCTATCGAATCCCTGGTCAAATTTAAGTTGTGACTTCTTAAATAGACTAGGGATTCAAATATGTTCTTATTTAGAAGAATTTCCAAAATATCAAATGGCTCCCATGCACAATGGATAAAACAATTTCTAAACAAATTATTAATATTTTTGTAGTATTAATAAGCAAATAAAAAAACAGTTAGAATTTAATGCCACCATTCTAAAGAAATGGTGGCAATTTTTATCAAAACAGTTTTCTTTGGTACAGAAGAAAAAACTCTACATAAAAAGAATTTCATACATACCAACTTCCTTCAAAATGATAATTTATCATTTACTTTCGAGAAATTCTAATATCTTAATTTCTTTACCGTCACTTGGAAAATAATATTTCATCATAAAAATAATATTTCATTAAGCAGATTATTTATTCCCCACCTTTATTATTTATTCATGTATTATAAAATTCCCCAACCTAACTAAATATTGAACCCTTCCAGAAAAAACAATATTGAATTAATAATTTCACTTTTATCCTCATCATCTCCACAGGAATAGCTGATTGTCAATCAGTTATGTTTTTAACACCACAAAACGCACCACTAAAATAGTGGTGCGTTATTTTTAGTTTGTAACCTTGATGAATAAATAAATCATTGAATGATCTTTACCCCACCGATAACCTCTTTAAAACGAATAAAAAAGCCGTAAATTAGATCCAGGCTCCTATTTACCCCTATACTGAATTTTTACGGCTAATAATTATTCATGTTTCTACATAAGTAATTTTCTGAAAAGTTTTTTCATTTTGCTTGTTAAACTTTTCCATGTTTAGATCTCATTTAAAAGCAAAATAGGTTTCTTATTACATTATGATTAATTACTTGAGTTTTCTCTCATTGGAAACTTGAAAACCAGTTGGAAATGGCTTAAAAGGCCTATCTGGTGATATTTGATTCGTTTGATAATCTCTCAACTCTTTAAAGTTAATCTCAGAAATAATGAACGAATCTAAAGTTCCTCCATGTATTTTTTGAAGATCTCTTCTCCAAGAATCTTTATATGGAGCTCTAATTCTTGTGTCACCATATTGCTTATTATTGCAAATAGAAACAAAACAATGAAGATCAAGACATGCGGAATTAATTAAGTGTTGATAAGTTTCCAAATCAGGATTCCAAGCAACAACAAACAATAAATCAATATTTCCTCTCAAAACAGAACGATTATTAATATCTAACAAATCGTTGCATATTAATCCACTGAAAATAAAACCATTATGCTTAACAACTAACTTTTTTTCAAATTTTGGGACAATACTAAGTCCGTTTTTATTATAAATTTCTTTACTTTCATGAATAGCTCCAAATAACTTAGATTGGTATAATGCAATCGACCCACTTCTATTATCATCAGAATTCAGTATATAAACCAATTGATTATCTACCGTTAAACCAGAAATTTTATATTCTAATCCAGCAATTAAATTAACGCCAACAAAGCTTAGTTTCTTAGCGATATGAACATACATATTCCTAGGTAAAGAAAGTTCATGAAACACTAAATAATCTATTGATTTGCTCTCTTTTATTACATCATTTACAATCTTAATCAATCTATCAAACCTAGTTACATCTGGCTCATCATTCAATATTCTAACTTTTGCATCAAAGGAAATATCATCTGTAAAAAAGTGTGTATTACAAACTCTAGTTTTCGCTTTATTTTTAGTATCTGAAAAATCAACAAAGCTAAAGTTTTTCACATCATCATATTCTTTCTCTTCAGATAAACTGTATTTATGATAATACTTTTCTGCTAGATCTTTAAAACCATCCTTATCTAAAATTTTGTTTTTAAAAGTAACTGTCAATTCAAGCAACGAAGGACGTCTAGTAAAAAAGTAGAACCCCGTTGAATCTGTAATTCCACTCGAATTCTCTTGATAGTTTGTTTTAACATTTATCTTGATAAATTCAATTATACTTTTATTAAAGAAAGTATTGGCTAAATTATCCGAAACAGTAGATAAATTAATATTATTATTCAAGTATTTAACAAATTCAGGAAATTTATAAAAGGAATCTTTATATGCAATCTTATGTAAGTCCGTGTTAAATAATCGAATCACATTTTTCAGCATATCTTCTTTTGAAGAATTTCCTTTTAATACTTTTGAAACCCAATTCTGGGCATAGTTACTTTGAATTTTATGCAATGAACTATTTGTTAATATATTTTCTGCAATTTTATGATACAAAAAGACCTTTGATTTTTCAAAATACGTTGAATTGATATTTTTTGACACCTTTATATAGCCCATAACACTTTCTAAGGTTTCAAAGTACTTTTTTATTAAATCCTCATTATTTGAATGGATTAGTATACCAAACAACCTAGGCAAGTATTTATTTAAGTCCACAAAATTTTTAAAATCGAAAATATAGCTTTCAATAATATTCAAAAAATTAAATAATCGCTTCCTCCAAACTTGACTATTGTAAGAACAAATAAAAGTTTCAAAACTAACTATCTCCTTTATAAATTTATTCCTTTTTAATATTAGCCCGGTTGATTTTCTGAGACCATTTACTTCTTCGCAAGACTTATTTAAATCGTGAAATAAATCTAGGTTTTCAATCTCTTCATAATCTGAATTGTCAGGAAGTAACTTCCATTCACTAGAATTTTTATTTATAGCTTTTTTTAATTGGTTAACTTCTATTTTATCTTCAATTCCATTAAAAACAAAAATATTCTCTTTTTCTGGATTAAACTTTAAATATGTATCAAATCCTTCATGAAATATTGAATTATTGTCATATATTACAAAGCTTTTTAAGGGTTTTAATATATCTTTTAAACACAATTGGTCATTCGTATATCCAGAATACTCTACAGCAATAATTAGATCATCTACATATCTTCCATAATATAATGGCTTCAAGTTATCAATAATGTCTTGATCAAAATCTAATAAATAAATATTAGCTAAAACTCTTGATGCATTAAGAGTTAAAGGAAGTCCAAAGTTTTTATTATCTAAATTATTAATATTGCTATCAAAAAAATCTTGATAATTTTTGTTATTAAGATCATTAAAATGTTCAATCATTTGAAATAAAAGTTCATTAATAAAAAGATCTGTTTTGTTAAAACTATGCTTTTTAATTAATTTATCTACCTTAAACCTTAGCTCACTTATCTCAATTGAATGATAATATTTTTTTAAATCAGATGTAATAACCAATACATTTTTATCTTCCTTAATTATATTAAAAAGATCATTTTGCCATTTTTTATAATCATTAAAATATGGCTTATAAAGAGTATGGTTTTGTTTATAATAAGGAATATTAATACTATCATCGTATTTCTTAAGCCTGCAGCCGTAAACATTATCAGGAAAATCGAGATCTAATTTATATCCAATCCGATTTAACCAGAGACCTCCAATTATTTGAAAATAAATTGATAAATCTCCAATGAACCTAAACCCAATATTTTTAATCTCAAATAAATTACGATCAAGATTTTTAATTGATTTTTTTACATCAACAGATGCTTTTTTAGAAAAATCAATATCCTTTAAGATAAACTCTGAAAAACCAATATTTTCGTGATTATTAAAGAATCGTTGGATTTCATTTTTATTACCATTTAATACAGAAAGAAGATTATTGATATTGCTTTCAATATTCTCTTCAAATAAAAGAATCTTATCCAGTTTAATATAATCTTTTTCATAGAACAACTCTCTTTTCACCTTTCTATAAGTAAACAAGAGTTCTTCTTTAGTAATTGAAACTTTATTCATATGTTTTGATGGTTATGTTAAAAAAATAATAAAAATATAGGTGTATAAAAATTGAGTTTTATCCCCTATCCCCTAGCTCCTAAACCATTGTCAAAAACCTGTTCAAAATCAATTGGTTTTATGAGTCACACCTTCAATTTTGGAAGAACGATCGGATAGTTTAGGTTTCACCAGCATTGTAACGAAGACATCATTTCAAAGCGTTTTTATGTTAGAAAAAAAAATTCCAATAAAAAGTTCTAGCTTACACGAGCCCAACTGTCCTTCTAAACTTTTCTCTGACTTAGCTGATTGAAGTTAGACAAGAATAAAATTATCAAAATCATCCACTAAACTATCTAGACTAGTGGTTAAAGGAAGATTTTAATTGTGTTTCTCTTGCTATTTTTTTATTAGCTCGAATGATATTTTCTCCTAGAAACGAAGTACGTTCAAAGGCTAATCTCTCGTATGGTCCATAAAGTTATTCTCAAATGATTGTCAAGTTGAACATTCATCACCTTCTATTAAAAAGATGTAATTCTAAATCCGCTAATGATTCAAACGCTGCCTCAGGTAATTCTATCTTTGGGATTTTTTTATCTTTTAATACTTGTTTAGCATAGGCAATTACATAATAATATTTCCCATCGGTAAGATCGAATTGAGTCCATGGTTGAATATCTTTGATATTTAATCTCTCTTGAATAATCCTATCCACCGGAAAATGTGGCGGACGTTCAATATTACCAACTACCCATTGATATTTTAAATATAAATTGAGAAGCTTTTGGCTAATTCCAAAGTTTAATGACCCTCTTGAAAAAATATCAGCATATTTTTTTGAAAATTCTAATACTTCAACAATATTCTCAATGTGTTTAGATTCTAAAACCTCACTTTTATATTCTGGTAAAATCTTTGTGTCGATATGTAATCTCAAAGCACTTTTAAACTCTGATTTACGTTTCTCAAGAGTTTTAGTTGTAGGTTTATAACAATATGCTCTTTGAAATGCACCAAGCATTGTCAAACCCCATAATTCATTGTTTAAAAAAATATCTCTCATTAAAATTAGTTTATTATTGTTATTATAATAAATGCTACCCAAATGGTTTCTGCAACATTGCCTACTTAAATGCTTGCATTTGCATTAATTGTTCGTCAACTTTATTTATCCTTACATTATGGAAATATTTTAACTACCGCACTTTGTTAGTTGGCTAAAAACAAACATGTTGTAAGGAAAGAAAATCAATTTTGGTTTTTGGTGCTAGCTTTCCAAGTTGTTTAATCATTAATCTTAAGCATATCAACTTGAAATAAATCGTTGAAGTCCTCTCCTGAATCGGCGTCAACCGTCGACTGATTGAATAAATTAAGGATGGCCTCCAGTTTCCAAGATATTTTCCTTATTTAGGCTAAAGTAGCAAACAGCTATTTTGGTTCTAAAAATAGCCCAACATTCCTAATGGTTCTTCTTTGATAGAAACTATCCTCTCCTCATCAGTGGCGAACGCACATTTTTTTTTGAATTCGTCATGCAATAGGTAATTAGCGAATAAATGCTTTTTCCCGGAAAGGATTTTGAAGAAAACAAAACCTAAAATATAGTTAAGTTTTTCGTAAATACTTTTTCTTCCTCTTAAGGATACTTCTTATTTCCCACAGCTTTTGCACTTGTTGTTCTGTTGACATATATTGGTAATATTAATATTGCGCACTATAAACCGTACATAATAGGGTTAAATATACTTATGAAAACTAAAAAAAAATACGGGAAACCATATTGATGGCAAGCTTTAACTAAAGTTTAATTTATTTAATTTAACTTCAAATATCTGTTGATATCTTTCCTTAAATTCAGGATTTAAAAAACTTCGACTAATCCAATCTTCCACTTTACCTTTTTGCTTTGAAAAATCTTTATAGACATTATCTCGAACTAATTCAGAAATACCCAAGCTTTTTGCGAATTGATCGAAATCAACTTTCTTAATTTTTCTTTTGCGCCCGGTAAGGGTCAAAGCTAAATCTTCATCATCTTTCGGATAAATCAGGTTTACATTCAACAAATCATAGGCTGGTGAGAGTAAAATATCTCCTTCTGAGTGAATCAATGAGAAATTTTTTAGGTGCATATCATTATTCCCCGTCAGAAAACTAAACAATACTAGTCTAAAATATTTGATTATATCTAAACCAGAGTTGGTCGCAAATTGCTTTATTATCTTTCCAGCTCTTTCGTAAGAACTTTTATATTTCTGCTCAGTCAATAATTCTGAGAGCTGACATAAATCCTCCACATGGATTTTCTCTCCTGACTTCCTATCAAATCTTTTTGTAAGGTATGCTAATTCTCCAGTCGAAGTACGGATTAAGGTATGGTCGGCTGTTTCAATCTTAAATAATTCAGCCAGGTGCATCTTTAAATCTTCCACTTCAGGCATAAATGGGAAGTTATCAGATTGTGGCTTCAAAATATATTCTCCCCAGAGACCAACCAAGGTCAAACGCTTTTCTCCTCTTTGTCCTTCAAGAGTTAAGGAAATTTTAGGTTGCACTCCTGTTAGGGCTAAACGTTCATTAACAGTAATTTGGGCCAAGCTATTCAATTTCTCTCGATCCAGATCTAAGTAAGGCATTTCTGATGTACCAAAGAATTTTTTAGAGCAACTGGGATGGTAATCTCCATTTTCAACGGGTTTATAGCAGAATAAACAATTAGCCATTCCCTTCCGCCTCCATCGGATATACAGAGACAGCTCCAATAGTATCTCTACATAGGTTTATTAATAATTCAAATCGATCTCTGGGATTCAATTTCCAATGCCTTTCTCCGATTTCTAGTAACCATCCTTCAGGTATGAGGCCATCAAAAAAAGGAAATAGCACATTGCTATGATAAATTACTTCAGTCAATGGAAGGGTCAAACTAACAGCTATAGGATAAGAAGAATTTAAATACTGCTGATCATACCAAAAAGTATAGCCAGCATCTCCTTCTTCAAGGTATCCTGCCAATTGATTTTGATAGAAGATTTTTGCCTTACGTGCCATTATACCCTGGATTTATCTATTACACCAACTTCTTTCCCAAATAGCGCTAGAACATCATTAACTTTGTCCAATCGAAGGGTTTTCTTACCCTGCTCTAGATCTCGAACAAATCGCAAACCTACACCTGCATTTAATGCCAAATCTTCTTGGGTAAGCTTTAATTCCTTACGTTTTTGTTTAACAAATAGCCTTAAAGATTCCATGATTATACCTTTTCTGATATAAATATAATTAAAATAGTATAAACTATACTACTTCGGGTATAAATTTTTATTTTACTAATTATTTATACCTTAAAGGGTATAAATATTAAGTTTAAAAATATAATAAAACCTACCTGTCCATTCAACCTAAAAACCACTTTTCTTTCCACAATTAATTGTGTTTTCCATTTTTGGACATTGAAAATCAGGTAAACTTTATCATACTCCATAGAATGTGATAAATTAATTTTTCAAAAAAATAATCATTTTAAGTTTTATTATTTGCTATTATTATAATACAACTTCATTATCGTAGGATAATTCTAAAGAATTCATAAAATCTAAGTGAACTTCATTCTCAAAATGAATAAATTTGATAACTAAATTTAGAACCTAAAATGGCAAAAGAAAAAACTAACAAAAAGAATATAATTCTTCCTGATTATGAAATTACCGCCATCAATGGCGTAAAAATAAGTGACATAAGAGATGAAATGGATTTAAGAAGAATTTTATTGAATTAACCAAGGATAAAAATAAATGACAATGGAGAACCAACAAAACGAACAACTTAAAAAGCAATTCGAGAAATTAGAAGGAATGAGGGCACTTACTAGAGAAATGCACGAGCAAGCAAAAAAAGATGGATCCGTTTTCATAAGGCATGATCCCGCACGATGTAAAGAAAACGAATTGGTTTTTTTATTTAACAAAGTTGAGGAAGTTCTCCCGATAGAAGTAATCAGCGCAAGATTAAAGGAAATAATAGCTAGGATGAGTAAAAAAAATGAATGATTTTCCTGGGAAAATCACTACTGTTTTCTTCTGTTAATAAATCACTTAAATATAATAATGAGTTCCGAATTATTAGTTCCATCCAATGTTGGCAAGTAAACTTTTTGTGTACACAAAAGTACTACTTGCATAAGACAAAAAAAACATTGATAGGAGAGCAAAAAATGTTAGAACGTTTTCAAAAAACCCCTATTCTTAAATATTAAAAAAACAAAAAAATCAACGCTCTTTTTTGAGCGATTGTTGTGGTTTAATCTTTAGGAAAAACGCATTTAACAAAAAGTATTTTTAATATTTATCAAGTAGCTTTAAGGAATTTATAACCCTATAACATTATAACAGTATATCGTTATAACAGTATAACAGTATATCGTTATAACATTATATCATTATATCATTATATCATTATAATAGTATTCCAGAATAATAGTATAACACCAAACGATTGACCAAATCGAACAATCTTTATTTCATGAACAACCAATGGATCCTAATAAATTTTAGTTTAAGTCATAAGGAAATTGAATTAAAAACTTTTTCATAAAATTTCAAATAATATTCCCTAAACAACCAATTGTGTGACCCAAAGGTCACACTAACTTTCAAGGGGTAAAATATTAATTAGAAATTCTAGGTTGCCAATATTTGGGTGTAAAATACACGGCCTCCTTGCTAGACCTATTCTTATTATTTTTTAAATGAGTTATAATATCATTGAACTTACTGTCCAGCATGGTCAAAGAAAAGTTTTTATGATAATACGAATCACTTAATGTCAAAATGTTTTTCAAAAAATCTTCAAAAAAGCAAATGGGTTCTCTCCCATCGTTTGTACTTTCCCTAAATTGTTCCAATTTCTCAGTGAGCGATTCTAATCTTTTTCTTTCATAATCGCTATCTAAATAAAGTGTGTTGAATTCTTCAGAATAGAAGTTTTGAAAAATTAAAAAATATGGATTTAAGTATATATAGTTTTTATTAGTCTTTATTGTCTTTATTGTATTATTATACTGAACCTGCTTTGGATCTGCTTTGGTATTTTTTACCAAAGCAGATCCAAAGCAGGTATTAAGCTCTATTACCAAAGAAGTATATTGATTTTTAGAAAATTCAATAATTTTTATGGCTCCAAATTTTTCCAAATCCAACAAATACTTCTTGTAAGTTTTATAACTTCCAATAGAAAGGACATCCATTGTCTTATCTGTAGGAACGCTAAATCTTGCTCTCCAGTGAAGCTTATTTGATAATTCAACTAAATATAAAAATAGACTAATATGATATGAACCAAACTCATGGTTGTTACTAGCTTCAATAAAGGTGTTTTTAATTATTATAAAAAGATTCTTCTCCATTACACAACAATTTGAGTACCTTTAGGTACAAATTAAAAAAGTATAGAATAAAGCAGATTCGATCAGGAATCTGCTTTATTTTTTTAAAAACCTGCGACCATTTTTATCACTAGATTCTTTGAATAATTTCATTGCCAATTGGACATCTACAATTATTGTCCTTTTATCCTGTTGTACAGCATCTTTAATAATTCCTTTTTTAAGCTCAATTGCCTTGCTTCTGCTGACTGAAAACACCTCCATGATACCTGATATGCCTTTTACAAATTCATGCGATCCTAGAGCTTCCTGTCGCTCAATTTTCATTGCTTGATCAATTGATTGTTTCTGAAGTGTTAAAAACTCTTCACCAGTCATTGCGTAGATAGGTTTAGAAAGTAGAGATTGAATATTTATACTCATGATAAAAATTTAAAAATGTTAAACCTTAGCTGTGTACAGCAGCTATTATTCTTTGTTCGAACATTTCAAAATTGCATCTTGGAATAAGTGCATCAAGGTGGTAGTGCACAAAAAAATCATACTTAAAAGCACAATAAAGGTTCTTTTAAGTATGAAAGAAGTGATTTAATGTGACAAATAGATATTTTAGAGTTCTTTTAAGTCTATTTTATAAAATAGACTAATGAGATTATTCATATCCTTATCGGTGTTTTGCTTCTCAGAATTTTTCTTATTAAACAAACTTTGCTGAATATCGAATTGATTTAAAATATACTCTATCCATCTTTTCCGTTTTTTTTCATCAACGATAGATAAACTAATCTTATTTAATAAAATACATAAAAGGACTTTCTTCCCATCGAGGTATTTGATTTTCTTATTATCAGGATCTATGGTATTGAAAACCTCATTAAACGTCAAAAGGTCTATATTTTCAATAACTGTATTATTTAAACAGCTATGGATTTCTTGGATTGATTTTAAATCAAAAACTGAATTCTCCAACCTCACTTTCCATCCTATCTCTTTCCAATTTCTCAAATCATCATTTAATACATCCTTTAAAGAAGATAAAAAAGCATAGCTATTATCACATAAAACTTTCATGGAATTGATGTACTTTTTATTTTTCTCATTATCTAATTCATAAATAGAGAAGTGAGATTTACCAAGATCCAGATCCTTAATTCCATCCAATAAATCAGCCAATAAACAAATTTGTTCTGATTGCCTGGAACTAAAATCTTTTTTTGAATACGAAATCCAAAACTGTTTGGGATAATTATTGAATTTGACCGCTTTCAAGTTTTCAGCATACTGTAAAAAAAGATCATATGATAACTCAATTGCCTTGGACTTTGTTAAATTGACAAACTCTTTAATTGAGCCATAGCGATAAATTAAATCAGGTAGAAGGGCATTCCCAAATTTTCGTTCAAAACCTTAAAACTCCATAATTAAAATCTATTAAATTTTTTCATTGCTTCTGAACGCATAGTGTCAACTAAATCTATGTATGGTTTCATAGAATCGTAATCATTATGGCCTGTCCACTTCATAATTATATGGACAGGTATACCTAAATACAACCCATTACAAATAAAGCTTCTCCGCCCAATGTGGGATGTTAGTTTTTGATATTTTGGCACTATCTCATCAAATCTCTTATTCCCTTTGTAATATGAAGTCTTAATAGGTTGATTTAGTCCAACTATCTCCCCTAATTCCTTTAAATAATCATTGTATTTTTGGTTACTGATTACAGGTAATGCTTTATTGAAGGGAAGATTAACTTTCTCGTATTTCCTTAATATTTCCTTAGTGTATTTATTAAACTCAACAATAATGCTATCATCAGTCTTTTGCGTGATAAATTCAAGGGAATTCTCACCCAGGTCTTCCTTTCTTAAGTTATAAATATCAGAATACCTCAATGAACTGAAACAGCTAAATAAAAGGACATCTCGAACTCTATTTAAATACTCCTTTTCTTTTGGAAGAGGAAAATACTTAATAAGTTCTATTTCATCTTTAGTAAGGAAAATTACTTTTTTGGTTACATTTTTGATTTTGGGTGTAAAAGAAATATAATCATTATTTGATATAAACTTCTTAGACACACCCCATTTCAAAAACCACTTGAGATATTTAAAATGCTTTTGGAGAGTAGTATTTTTAAAACTTCTGACCCTCAATAGAAAATCAAGATAATCCTGTATTTTATCATGTGTGAAGTCATTTAAACTTATGTCTTCATCGAATTCATGCAAATGTGCTTTTACAGTTCTCAATTTTTTGATAGTTCCTTCAGTCCAATTCTTAAGTTTTATCCCTTCGGTTAAAAACAAATCATACTTCTGAAAAAAATCGTTTCTCCGCTTAGGATCGTCTTCAACTTCCTTTGGTTTTATTTTTTCATTTATCTCTAAACGAAGTTTTGCCGGTAAGGGAGTTGCACTATTAAGTTCATAGTTTTTAAAGATGTCATTTATGAATATTTCTTGCATAGACAAAGCATTATTAATATCACTTGCAGATTGCTTCAGAGCATTTGTGGTGCCATTTTTAACCCTTTGCTTAGTATCGTCCCATTTTTCAATATCAACTCTAAAACCTGAATAAAGATCCATTTTATTACCTAAAAAACTTAAACGAATTTTAATCGGAACATTTTTAGTAATTTCAATGCCTTTGCTCCTTCTTTTTTCAGGTTTAAAGCTGATATTTCTTTTAATAATCATACGTGGTGTAATTCAAATTTACACCACAATTTACACCACTTTTTTGACTTATCCTAAAACACTTAAAAAAACTAAAACACCTTATACAGCTAAATATGAAGCTTTTAAGCTTAAACATCAATCTTAAACAACCTTAAAAGTACTATATCAAAAGAGCCTCCGGCTCCACAGAAAAAAGCTCATCGAAAGATGGGCTTTTTTTGTGGGCCGCAGGGATGAGAAATTGTGAGGGGCGGGTTCGACCCGTAGGGGTTTCAGGGAGGAGTGCGGGGTAAAGGGGCTGAAACAATCCCTCCGCTTTCAGTTATTTAACTCTGCTAATCCATTTGCTTTAGAGCTTTCTAATAAATCACGAGCACATATGCCTACTTACAAGCTGATAAAAGGTTATGTTGCCGGCGGCGACATCACCAAGGAATGGTTCGTTCATTACCATTACCTTATCCCCGAAGAACTTCGGAAACCCGGTGGTAAGACCTATGAAAGGTTCAAGGTCTTCAATACCATCAACTCCATCCACAGCAAGAAGGAAAGGCTGCAACAGCTGAACCTGGTCAAGGAATCCATCAGGGAACTTCTTGAGCTGGGATTCAGTCCCTATGAGCAGTTCAGGTATTCGGACAGCTCCTATCAGGAAAAGCACAACATCTGCCGGTGCATCGATGAATACCTTGAATTTGCCAAGGCCTCCCTGAAATCCTAAAAATAAATCCCAAATAATTTAGAAGAAATAGTTTTAAAACTTTTGTTCAATGATGGTACTTGAATAATCTTTTAAGATTTCTGTTTTCAGGTTCAAATCACCATCTGTTTTATAATTTGAGAAAAACTTCCCACTAAGTTTAGTTACATGGTTAGGTTTTAACGTCACATTTGGAATTGTTAAATAAGTTAATAATACATAATCTTTATTATAGATTTTAACAGTGATAGTTTCTTTAGAATTTGGATTATTAATATTAGAGTAAATTGGGGTACTCAAAACAGTATTTATTGCTCCCGCATTCTTACTTACATCAAATGTAAAATATCCCTCCCTTTTAATGCTACTTTTTGTGGTCGAAAACGGATAAATAGTAGCATTTATCATATTGCCAATTAATATATGAGCAGCATCAGGTACAATCTTATCTTCAATATTAATCTCGAGCTTTGAGGTTAAGCGTGTTAGTTTGAAAGGTGATAAACTTGTATCTGATTTTAGGGAGAAATCTTGAAATTGGTGAATATAAGAATCTCTTACAAATACTCGCATCACATTTGCCGAAAAATGCTCCGATCGATCTACAGTCAAATTATGGGCAGTTATATCTTTTTGATCAATATAGAAATTTAATCCTCCATATTGCCTATTATGGCCAATCAAACCAATTTTATAATTACCTTTCGGTAATGCTAAATTAAAAGAGTCCGATCCATATATAGGTTTATAAAAAGAATCAGCAGTGATATTTCTCTTTGAAGTCACGAACCTACCATACTCATCAAATACCATTAACTCTAAATCTGTAATTTCAGCATTCCCGCTGGTTGAAAAGCCTTGGCTATTTGAAGCTGCCATTAAACTCAATGGATCAACAGATTGTTTAAATACTGATGCCTGAACTTTAACTTGGATTAACTTTTCGTTGGATACTATTTCATTTTTATCAATATTTTTACTGCATGAAATAAAAAGAAAAGGCAATATTGCCATTAAATAAGAAATTGATTTCATAAATAATCGATTTGGTTTGGCCGCAAAGATATTTAAATCATTTTTACATTTTTACGGAAAACCTCAATCTAATTATTTGGTTATAGATTATATATAGCTCCCAAGCTTGTTGCCTCTGAACAACAAAGATTTATTAACAAGAACCATTAATAAATAATTATTGGGAATCAACAAAAGTAAACTAGATATTATGTTTCATTTATTAACCTAAAATAATTCCTTATTGCTGCTCTAATTAGCTTACTAGGATCTTTAGCATCAATACCCTACCATTTATGAAATAATAAATACACTACTAACTATACTACTTCGGATTTTTATTCTGGCATCCATTAGTATTCTATATCCTAAAATGTATAGTAAAAAATATTAAACAAATTTATAACTTGAATTTAGCTCAATTCATTAATCAGCAAGATTCTTCACCAATATCAATAAAGCGATCAAGAAGCACAATGGCACAAAATATCTATTATCATTTCTTGAGAATGTCGTGTTTTTCACTTTCTTAAAAAGGCCGACATAATTAAAATCACCTATTACACGCAATAAAAACACGGCCATTACTAACCAAAGTATACCACTCGAAATTGTGTCAGAAACTAAATCCAGACTTGGTAGGTACAGGAGAAAAATCAAAAACAAGAAACCAAGTCCAACAACAAGGCAAGGCATGAACCCAGGCTCAAACAATAGAGTTCCTTTTTCAGTTACCGGCACACTTTCGGTTTTACCTACGGTACCTCCAAAAGCCCAATACAAATGAAACAGGGAGATAATTAAGAAGATAATGGTTAAGACGATCAAAATTATTAAAAGCATGCTATTCATTATTATAAAATCTAATTAAAGACAATATTAAAATACGATTTTTCCACATCATAATTAAAAGGATTTTTGATAACAGAAATCACGAAATGTTGGGCAATAAATTGATTCAGAGAAATTGTTATAGGTCATAAAATATTTACCCAAATTTATCCTTATTTATTAATAAATTAGTTCGTCGGTAGACCTTTCACACTATAATTATGAAAACACTAAAAATCACATCCACTATTATAGGTTTTGCAGCATTTCTTTTAACCCTAATTTCCTGCAAGAAAGATCAAAACGTTCAAGAAACTCCATCCGACCTGATCAGGAAGCTGGAAATCATCAAACTCCAAGCATCCACTGGATTTGGTAATACCGTAGATTTAAAGTATGATGACCAAAACAGGTTAATTGGATATGGCTTAGAGAAGTTTTCCTATAACGCTCAAGGAAAGGTTGAAAAAAGATCATTAACCGATGAAAACAATAAATTAATCCGTGAGTACGGATACATTTGGGATACAGATGGAAGATTGGCAGAAGTTCGTTTAAACTATTATTATCAGGACAATCAACCGGCAGCGACAGATATCGCCAAAGACAAACCTATTATTGCCAAATTCGAATACCTGGAAAATCAACGTAATCCAAGTGAATTGACCTGGAAAACCATCGTGACTGGATACGCTGCGGGGAGAATTACTACAACTTTATCCGCTGAAAAAACCATGAAATATTACTATGAGTCGGACAACCTTCAAAATGCAATATATTCCGGCAGCAATGACTTTTTTCCGAGCACCGGAGGCTTAAATAATTTTGAAGATATTGAAGCCCATATCTTCTTTAAACCTGGAGATAAAGCCCATTTCTTAAATAAATTATATAATCAACTGGGATTCAACCCTATCGAGCTATCAGACATTATTACGGCCAAACAACCTATTCAAAGCATCACGTACGTTTTTAATGAGAAAAACGTAGCAGTCCAACCAGACTGGGAAAAAGCAAGTTCTTATGAGCTAGCTTACGATAACCTTTCCCGCCCAACCCTAGTTTCTATCAATCAGAATATCATAGGCCTTTCCAGCATATTCCCTGATTTCAATAAATTAACATTGATCTACAAGATAACCTATTAAACTGATGACCACTTACCCTTTTAAAGAAGGGTAATTCTTAAATTAGAATCACCTACTTAATTTTTCTCCAAATATCCATACTTTTACCCTATGGCCGAGAAAAACCCCTATCTCATCTATCTGCGCGTTATCGCGACGATATTTGTGGTACTTATTCATGCTTCAACTGGTTTCCTCAATCGTATAGACACCAATGCCTTTGATTGGAATTATGCCAATTGGATCAATGCGGCTACACGATGTTCAGTGCCTATCTTCGTTATTATTTCTGGAACCTTATTAATTCCAAAAGATGAGGACACATGGACTTTTTACAAAAAACGTCTTCCTAAAATCATCTATCCCTTTCTATTCTGGACGATTATTTATCTAATCTATTATTTCTACCGATACACGAAATTTGACCAATTATCCAATGAAAAGATATGGTCCATCATCGTAGATAAGCTTTTGCACGGAGCCAATGCACATCTATGGTATCTATACATGATCATCGGCGCCTATTTGGCCATTCCATTTTTGAGAAAGTTCCTGATCCATTCCACGACTCGGGAAATAGAATGGTTCCTTGTGCTCTGGCTCCTATCCTCTTGCTTCATGAGCAAACCCCTATACTCCTACATGCCGAAATTCGACCTCACCTTCTTTTCTGGTTATATTGGCTATTTGGTATTAGGGTATTACTTCAGCATCAAAACTTTCAAATTCAGCAACAGACAGATAGTTTGGGCCTTAACCTATCTTTCGATGATCGCTATTGCAGGCTTTGGAACCAATCTGCTCAATCTAAACGCAAGCAAACTGAATACCTTTTTCTATAACTACCTTTTCATTTCAACAGCTTTGGCAGCAGCCGGCTTATTCCTGTGGGTAAAGGAAAGCACGCAAGATTTAAAGGTCCCAAAATGGGTATCAATCACCGACAAGTATAGCTTTGGAATTTATCTTGCCCATATCATACCGCTGAATTACTTCCATCCCATTATCGCAAAACAGGTGGGAACAGTCTGGCTGATTCCATTAGCAACCATTTGTACCATAATAGCTTCAATTATCATAACCTTTGTTCTCAGGAAGATACCTTATGGTAAATATATTAGCGGGTAGACTGATTTCCACCTCAAAATCTTTCACTCACATCAAAACTATTAATTATCTTTAAAACATATTACACACTAAATTATAATCAATTATAATAGCCAAAACATAGGCTACCCTTTAAACATTTACCGATATATAAGCTACAACTTATGAATTAAAAAATCATAAGCCCACAATACCTAAATAACCAATCAGAACCATGAAAAATCATAACAGCTTAATACTCCTAATCATTTCGATCATGATTACCTGTTCAGCAAAACCATCCTATTCACAGGGACAGAAATTCATTTACGCAGAAGCAGTAGGTTCTGGTTTACTGGCAAGTATAAATTTTGACAGGCGGTTCCAGAAAGATTCCAGAGAAGGAATGGGATTCAAAGCTGGAATAGGAACCGGTTCATTAATAGGATTTTGGGACTCTAAATTCAATATTCCATTAGGAATAAACTATGTCAAAGGCAAGAACAAATCAGCCTTTTTATTCGGTGCCAACCTTACAACGACCCTAGTGGATGAAAATGCATACGAAAAATCGGGCGTTATTTTAGTCCCTTCCTTGGATATTGGCTATAGATTCAGGCCATTGAAAAAAGGATTCGCTTTTCAGGCAACAATTAATCCTTGTTATGTACAGGATTCTGGGCTATCATTGGTTGGAGGTGTAGGATTAGGCTATGCATGGTAATTTCACTATTCCACCCCTCATTCCCTAACTACTTTCCATGGTCACGAATACCTTACTAAAATCCCTTTTAGCCAAATCACTTTTATGGATCACAAAAAACAGGTCACCGGCATCGCCCCATTGAAAATTCCCCTTGGAACCTACTAAAAGCAAGATAACCCAATCTTGGGGATCTCCTTTTCTGGTCAATGCTGCTTGCAATTCGGGAGATTCATGTTGGGTAAATGCATAGGCATTCATGGCATGGTCAAACCCATGCAGGTCTAGCACTGGTTTTTCAAAGGGTTCATACAGGTCATATGTAAAATCATGTTGATCTTTTAAATATTCCGCTTTCCCTTCAAACAAATAGGTATTGACATAACTGGCATAAAAAGATGGCGCCGAAACCGTCAGGAATGAATCCGCCTTATTGGCTTGGTATTCCCCATCCATCAGTTCAAAGAAATCTTCCTCCACAAAATCAAATCTATTTCCAGAAGCCAGATCTTTATTGTTTTCTACATAGATGACCTTTCCGATATCTTGATCCTCAGAACCAAAGAACTGAAAACTCTTAAAAAAGAAAAACAAAGTCCCTGTTCGCGGTAAATAATCCTGTAGAGCCGCAATCTTTTCACAATTGATTTGCGCTATGAATTCATAGTTTAATTCTTGCTCTCTATAATCAGAATAGAAAGTTGGATATGGAATATTTTCAGGCAAGTCAGGTTGTCCACCAAACCGATGATTTCCGACTTCAACATAATCTTCTTCGCTGGTCAATTTAAATCCTACACTTCGCTTTACCAAGGAAACTAATGCCTCCTTATATTCAGATAAATCATTCGTGTCAATAATTTTCTCTACAGGTGAAATCAATAGTTCATTATGTTCAGCTTTATACATCGATTCATCCCATTTGACCGTTCCTCCTCCATCGGCACCTGGATATGTCGTATCCAGGAGTCGTTTTATTTCCTCCATGGTCAGACCTAAGCCTTTAAAGGAATTATAGGCAAAAGGAAGATTTTCCAAGGGATTAAAACTTGCCTTAATGGTTCTCAGATTAGGCTGTTGAAGTAGCGATTCGGGAAGAGTTTTGAGAAGGTTATTTTCGATGTCCAAATATTCTAACCAAGGCATTTGAATGTCTGCAGGAATACTTTCGATCTTATTCTTCCCTAACAGGACATATTCCAGTCTAGGCATTTTCCAAAATCCATCAGGTAGGGTGTTTAGCTCACAGTCAATAATACTCAGTCGATCCAACTGCATTAGTTTGGCAAAGGATTCTGGGAGTCTGCTAATCACAGCTTGATTTACGGTTATCTGTTTTAAGTTTTTTAATTCAGCGATTCTTTCTCCAAAATCAGCAAACGGCAATTTATCCTTATCCCAATAATTCCCAATTCTTTGAATGATTAGGTACTCCAAATTTTCAAACGAATAAATACTTTCAGGCAAGGTGCTGAAAGTTGGATTGGTAATTTCCAGTAGCCGAATGGTTTGAGGATCTGCACCTTCGGTTTCCTCCAAGCTCTTAAATTTATAGTCATTCCAATCTAAACTTGCTGGGTCAAACTCCAATGCCGCTTCCAAAGGAAAACTAGGAGAAGGATCACCGTATCGGTTTTTTAAATCCCCCTTAATTAAAACCCAACCCTTCTTATATTCAATGGTACCATAAAAAAACAGCAAATATTCCAATCCATTCTTACGGAAATAGGTATAATCCTCAGGATTTTTATCCTCTTCATAAGAACATATTCCAGTTGGAACGCCATCCTTAAAAATTTTTGAAGCCTCAAAATCAATTGATATAATCCCATCATCGGAAAAATCATTCAGCAAACCCTTCTTCTTATCAGACTCCACATCCTGACTCAGGATGCTGATCTCTGTATATAAGGTTTTACTTAACTTTCCAATTACCCATTTCGTTTTCTTTGCTTGAATAGTATATTCTTGACCATCAATCTTAAAATACGGTTGCTTAATTTGATCGTTTTCCATAGTGATATACAATTAGGATATTGCAAACCTAATATAATCAATTTCGCTAGAATTTAACCACCACCTTAAAAAACATGGAAAACTCATGAGTATATTTATTTTGTTTCGATAACAGTATAGATTTAAAACAACAATTTATTCCAATTGAAATTTATTTTCCCTTTACCAAATAGATTGACAAGCTTTTACTTATGAAAGCTATATATTCTCCATCTCTCAACGGGACAAGCAATATCTCTTACCTAAAAAACTGAGTGGGACCGCCTTTCCATTAGCAGGATAAATGCTGATGAATAAATTCACCTCCACCTCTATGCTCAATTGCCATTTGACAGCACAATTTCGCGAACATGAACATCTGAAATGCAATATGGGTACTTGATAGGTAATATTGGTAGCAATCTCCGTAATCTGTATAACTAATTAGTAAGCTACTATTAAGAACTTTGTTTGCATATATCAAAGGAATACAGATGAAAACAAACATGCTATACTGTTTTATACTAAGCATTTTCCTATCCTCAATCTCCTGCACAAGAGCTGGAGAGTCTGTTACCTCCAAAGAGCAAACTTTATCAGGAAACCAGGACTCCTTAGGAAATAAAAATATATTGATCGTCTATTTATCAAGAACAAAAAACACAAAGGTCTTGGCAGAAATTATCCAACAAAAAACTGCCGGTAGAATAGTAGAAATTGAAATTGAAACACCTTACCCAGAGCATTATCAAACCATGGTCGATCAGGTAGCTGAAGAAAACAGAACAGGCTATTTACCCCCGCTTAAAACAAACATCCAAAATCTGGAATCTTACGACATCATTTTTGTAGGTTTTCCAACATGGGGTATGCAGCTTCCCCCTCCAATAAAAAGCTTTCTTTCGAAATACGATTTAAAAGGCAAAACTATTATTCCCTTCAACACGAATGCCGGATATGGAATTGGCACCAGCCTGGCTACTATCAAACAATTAGCTACAAACAGCAGAATCGTTGATGGATATTCCACTCAAGGTGGTAAAGAACGCGATGGGATTTTCTTCGTCATGGAAGGATCCAAAGCAGAACAGGTTGATAAAGATGTTGAGATTTGGCTGACTAAAATAGGATTGCATAGGTAAAGAATTGCCTTATTCTCGCAATAGGAATAAACTATAATCAATTCATTGATGAGAAAAGTTTTTGGCTCTCCATAAAATTTGGTGAGCCTTTTCTTTTTAATTAGGATTTGTGCTATCCAAAAAACCCTGGTTAAGTCCTTAAATAATTAGGAAACCATCTTTTTACAAACATTTAACCAAAGGTTAGAACGAAAATAGAAAAAGTGCTAAAAAACACGCATTGACTACTGCAAACCCAACATTACAATTATTTCATAATCCCTTAACCTGTAATTGTCATTTTCCTTAATCTGCCTCTCTAAATTCATATAAACAAAAACTAATTGATTATGAAAACTTTACTATGCTGCAGCCTTTTACTGCTACTTTCTTCTTTTGCCTCAGCACAAGAAGACTCTGAAAAAGTTGAAATCGCCATTATCAACGATTCTACGACATTAAAAATTCAGGACACCCTAATCGTTAATATTCCTGCATCCTATGAATTTACAACGATTGAAGAACAGAAAAAGAATCTTGGTTTGGGTAGGCTCAAGCAAATTGGGGATATTGGAGGAGCGCTTGGTTACGGTGTAGCCATGATGGGCACAGATCTATCTTCACTCCAATCGGGCATTAAAATAGTAGGTGCTTCCAGTATCATAACTTCAGCAGGAATGGCATCAGATGCCATTGATGATTTAAATGTGTCAAAGAAATCAAAGAGTATCATTGGCAAAAAACTTATCATTACAGAACTCCATAAATACCCGATAAGTGCTATTGATCACGGTTATTTTGCCATCACAAAAATGCTTAAGTCGAAGAAAAAATACAAGATCTATCTTGTCCCTGCACTATATTCCAAAGAGGTGATCACCATGCCCGAACTGAGGAGATTAACACAGTAAATTGTTCTCCATTTATCAGCGGAAAGATTGTATTGGACGATCAAGGATTTCCAATACAATCTTTATGAGCAAATTATTCCCTAACCAGATTCAGTTTATCTGGAAGGTTTGTTTTTGAAACTTCATCTAAAATAATCTCATCATCTGAAACGAAGGTCACACCATAAATAGCTTCAAGCCCTGTAGATCGCAAGGTCAATAGATAGTCCCCATAGCTATAATTGCCCTTTAGACTTAATGGTTTAGGGACATCCACGCCCATTTCAAAGGATTGGTCACTTTTCAGGTTAATAAATACCGCTGGTTTATCATTATCAATGACCCATCGGCCAACAATATTTTCCAGGTGCAATTCAGGCTCTTCAGAACAGCTTATCACGCACAAGGAAACCAACAATGCTATTAAAATTCTTTTCATGATTTTTGGATCTTATTTCTTTAAATAGTCAGAATCAAAAATAAATTTAATTAATTATAATTATCAAATTTTATTTCAAATACTATATAAAAACAAAAATATGAGCTAAGCTCGTAAAGGAATTTTCCTTAGTTCTCCTTGAACAATTCTTCTGTCAGGATATTGTTATCCTTTTGAATTTTATAGAAAACCTTGTCATCTTCATGCCCCATACCTTCCAATCATATTTTTCAAAATATTTAGCATTTCCAACCTTAAAGATTGAGGTTCCATAACGACCAATTGTTCTCTATTTGACAAAAGTGCCTGTATAAAATCATAGGTAGGTCGAATAAATACTTCAAAATCCGTATAGCCATCACATTCTTCAACTATTTCTTGGGAATGGTGTAATGGAACATCCTTTAGATAGGCGTTCTGAGGCCAAAATGCCCTAATTTTTATGAGTTCTGGTTCACCTTCATTAATTACGCCATAACTATGCGCAAAATAATCTTTGGGATTTATATTAATATTTTTCTTTACAATTTTTGGATCTTTTTCAGATTCTATTTTTAATTCTTGAATTCTTTCAAAGGCATATACCCTTTCTTTGTAATCTGCACAGTTCACACCTACAACATACCATCTCTGACCGCACAATCGCACAAAAACCGGATAAAATGACACCTCTTTTGCATCCTTATAATGGGACTTATAAATCATTCTCATGATTTTTTTACCTTCAATACATTCCAGTATAGGTTCAAGAAGATCGGCTGCTGGAGGTGCGGGATCCATGACCACAAAGGATTTATCCCTAATTTCCTTAGATAGATTCCCTAACCGGAAACTTGTCAGTTCCCAACTTAGAAACCGATTATTTAAGATTTCTTCTTTATTTTCTATCTCATACCGATTGCCTAAACTCCTATTACATTTTATTTGGACCTGATATTGTGATTCAGCCATTCTCCTATACCTATTGAAAGTTCTTTCGGATAACTCATCCTGATCAGGATTACAACTAGCATACAACCATTTTGCCTGTATTTCCTGTAGATTCAATGGCTTTCTCTGCAAGGTATCCAACAACCAAAGACAAAATTTATTTTTATGATTCACGTTATTCTATTTAAATAATCCGATGATAAATCCACTGATATCCTTACTGGTGTTAAACATCAGCTTCACTGCCAAAATTCCTACAATCAATAAAACGATATTAAATGCCCATGCCCAGTCGGTATATAAGAATATATCTTCAGGTCCCAAAGACCCATATATGATTAATAATAAATAAATCGCTGGCCCAATAGAACCACTGATCATTAAAATGAAGATTATTACCGTCAATATTTTACCCATGACCTTATTTTATAATGAATAAAATAATATGTTTGACCATGGCCTGAGTAAAAATAAAAGCCAAATAGGCGATTATTATTATGACCAGTCCCACAACAATAGCTGAATATTCTATCGAATATTGCTGGTATAAAGCATACCAATAAAGGACAATCCAATAACCAGGTATCAAGCAGAGCAGTAAAGCAGCATACGTAGCAATGGTTTCTTTTTCTTTTGCAGCTGCACCTACTTCTACATCAGCAATCTCAGTTTCATTTTTTTCTAAATTTGTCTGTTCCATTTTTAAATTGATTTGATAATGGTCCAAACATAAAACACAAAACCGCCAAAAGTTGGCGGTTCAAAATTGCTTAAACCAGATCCGAATATTTTCAACACGACTGAAAAATATAAAAGGAATATGAACGCTCCTTACGGAATTCCGTAAGAACGTAATCTTTCATTCCATTTTCCCTCTTTACTGGTACGATTTTCGCTTCTCTCTGCAATGTCACACTATATTATTATGAAAAGGAAAATATTATTTGGAGCTGTAGTAGCTGTTTTTACACTATTAAATTTTGGTTGCAGCAAAGATGAAGGCGTTTCTGGAGAATTAGGAAACAATTATCTAAAAGTCAAGGTTGATGGCGTTGAAAAAATCTTCGCGAATGTGAGTGCGAATTGGGTTGAAGGCGGAAATTATCTGATGATAACTGCGATGGACCAAGGTAAAGAGTCTTTAATGATCAATGTGATGTCTGAGGCCACTCGTGTACCTGCAGGCGAATATCATTTAGATGGCGGATCAGGGTTTAAATTGTTGATAGCTCATAATACCACAAATGAATCTGGGCAAGTGAATTCAACCGCAACTGATGATACCGTGGCTCCCGAAGATTCATTTGACCTAAAAATTGACAAGATCAACAACAATGAGGTTGAAGGTACTTTTTCTGGCGTTTTAGTGCGTACCGAAGGCTTAGTGACCTTAGCTACACTTAAACTGACGGAAGGCTCCTTTAAAACTTCTATAAAGCCTAATTAGTAATTAACGGTTAAAAAAAATATCATGATGGTCGGAAAAATTCTGACCATTTTTTTGTTCGAATTTGACCTTTCCCTCCGACCTTCCTTTTACCCTTGTTCGACCCATATTCGGAAATTTCAAAATATGTCTCGAATAAGACCAAAAGAAGGTCCGAAAGAATTGATAAAATTTTGTCCAAATATTAGATAGTTCATTCCATAAATTTCCGGCATTTTGCCATTCGCCCCAATATTGCCCCTCATTTTGTTAGTTCTTTTTTGTCTGAGTTTTGCTTTTATGACAACCCTAAAAATCACTATTACCTTAAACGTCCCATTTAACGGAACAATATTATTAATAGGAACAAAAAAAGATACTCAAATAAATCAATAAACACTTCGCTAATTATTCCTTTAACTGTAGTAAATTAACTAATATTGCGAAAAATTATCTCTACATGAATAAAAAAATACTTTTTATATCATTGGTTACCTTGTGCACAATGAATGCTTCTGCGCAGCACCGAAAATTAGCCTTCTTTGAGCTGGGAGGTTCCAGCATATTTGGATCGGCTAACTACGACATGAGATTTTCAAGGAATGTCAATGATGGATGGGGAGCTAGGCTTGGTTTTGGGGGAACTTTTGGCGCATTTGACACCGACAGAATCTACACGGCACCTATAGGCATTAACTATATCTATGGAGAGGGCAATAATGGTCTACTGATTGGTGCAAATTCTGTTTTTGCATTTAATGGAGAAGGTGAAAAGAAACCCAGTGACTTCAAATCTGTTATTTTTTCGGCTGATGTAGGTTACAGATATTCTCCCAAGGATAATGGATTGAGCTTTCAGGCGACCTATACGCCTTTATTCAATACCATTGATGGAAATATGCCTTTCTGGATCGGAGCTGGAATTGGATATTCCTGGAAATAAGGGAGTGAAGATTTATAATTTTTCAATCGAAGATTAACTCCATTTTCTTGTCTTGACGAAGGAAGGTTCTAGGGATAAATGCACGCCTTCAATATCAAAAACAATATTATGAGAATTGGCGAGCTATTTTAAAGATTCTACCTCGCCTTTTTGTCATGTTGAGAATAAAAAAATTGGACTAATTTTATCGGAAGGTGATTACAACATGTTGGCAATGAAAATAAAGTAGCTCTTTAATTTTTTAGATATTGAACCTCCATCGGGGTTCCATTATTTTAGCAAACATGGCAAGTTAGCCTGGAAGTAGTGAAAAACTGATGTTCGATTAATCGAACATCAGTTTTTCGCTACTCCTGTTCTGTTCAAAACCATTTCTAAAATAATTCTGCCCTTCTAGGGCAGATTGTTGTCAAAAAAGGATAATCTTCTGATAAATAAAAATAGGTTTGCATGGTTAGAAACACAGCTCTAACAAAGTTGTCAATGGTATGAAGGATGGATCTAAGTATAAATGCACAGCTTCAACATCAAAAACAACATTATGAGAATTGGCGAGCTATTTTAAAGATTCTACCTCGCCTATTTGTTATGTTGAGGAACGAAACATCTCAGGGCTATACCTACTTATTACCTAATCAGGAAAAAAAGCATTGGCGAACGGTTCCTGCACCTGAAGTGCAGGACGACAGGGTCGTAGGTCAAAATTAATAAGTTAACGTTTTTTTTGTGTCATGCTGAGGAACGAAGCATCTCGGAACGATGCAGATCTTCATTCTACAACAGCCCTTATGGAATTGGCGAACAGTCCTTCAATCGAAGATTGAAGTAGTCAAAGCCATTATGGGGAGAACCGTAAAGATTCTTCATTGATTGTACAGAATCAAAATCCGCTAAAGAGGGATTCAGAGTGAAACGAAGAATCTATTTCTTGTTTTTTAGAATTTTTGTCATCTTGAGCAAAGCGAAAGAACTGTTTTCTGTCTTCAAAAAGATTTATTGAAAAATATTTCACCCACGCTGTGGGTTGGCCACTGCACACATCCAATTTCTACAAATATTCCATCCCCGCTAGGGGTTCCCAATTTATACAAACAATCATCTTTCCGCAGGAAGTCCTTTAGCAACCGGCTCATTTCCTTGGCGGAAAAGTGGAAAGAATGCCGGAGGCTTGTAATCTTCATTCGTAACAATTCTATTTACTTAACAATTTCATAATCAATTCTCTCGAAATTTTCTCTCCCAATGGGGTAAATTAGGTAAACCTAAACAAACCCAACATCTCATGGATAACCGCAGAGAATTTTTAAGGAAAGTAATTATGCTTTCAGGGGCGACAGGAATGGTGAATGTAATTCCTTCCGCTATTCAAAAAGCAATGGCCATCGATCCCGATCCTGGGAGTACCTTTCTAGATGCTGAGCACATTGTGATATTAATGCAGGAAAACCGCTCTTTCGACCATGCCTTCGGCTCTCTTTCTGGGGTCAGAGGTTTCAATGATCCGAGAGCAGTGCTACTTCCAAACAAAAATCCTGTTTGGTTCCAAACAGATCTCGCAGGTAAAACCTATGCTCCTTTTCGCTTGAATATCAAAGAAAGTAAAAGTACATGGATTGGTGATCTACCACATTCTAGAGCAAGTCAGGTCGATGCCTATAATCTTGGGAAATATGACAAGTGGTTGCTCTCAAAACGCTCCAGCAACAAGAGATATGCAGATATGCCTTTGACTTTAGGCCATTACAATCGTGAGGACCTCTCCTTCAATTATGCCATGGCAGATGCCTTCACCATTTGTGACCAAAACTTCTGTTCGGCCATGACCAGTACAACCCCTAACCGTTCTTTTTTCTGGACTGGAAAAATCATGAGTACCCAAGACGGATTGCCAAAAGCAAACATCCGGAATGAGGACTATTCCTATGGACAGGAGACCTGGAAAACATTCCCTGAATTACTTGAGGACAATGGCATTTCTTGGGGATTTTATCAAAATGAATTGAGCAGTGTGGGTGGGTTTAAAGGAGAAGAGCGTTCTTGGCTTAGTAATTTCGGATGTAACCTGCTTGAATTTTTTGAAGCTTATCAGGTAAAATTCAATGATCGCTATGTAGCAGGCCTAAAAAACAGGATAGAAACCCTACCAGGTGAAATCAATAAACTTCAAGAAGAAAGTCCATCTTCGCAAGAACGGGCAAAGAAAGTCCAAGCCAGCATCCGAGATAAGCAAAAAGCATTGGATGATGCCATTGCAGAATTGGAAAAATGGAGCAAAACTAATTTTGAAAAACTGACTCCAAAACAGAAAAGTCTATATAAACGTGCATTTATTACCAATGAAGGAGATCCTGATTATAGGAACCTTGATACATTGACCTATCAGGACAAGAATACCCAAAGAGAACTAGCGGTGCCAAAAGGGAATTTACTTTATCAGTTCCAAGAGGATGTCCAAGCTGGAAAGTTACCTACAGTTTCTTGGCTGGCCGGACCACAGAATTTTTCGGATCATCCTAGTGCTCCTTGGTATGGAGCTTGGTATGTTTCTGAAATCTTGGATATCCTGACCAAGAACCCTGAAGTATGGAAGAAAACCATTTTTATTGTCACTTACGATGAAAATGATGGATATTATGATCACATCCCTCCTTTTAGCATTCCTGACAATAACAAACCCGAAACGGGTAAAGTTTCCCAAGGGATTGAAACTGAAGAGGAATTTGTTAGGTTGAGCAATGAATTAAAACAAGGGATTCCAGAGAAACAAGCAAGAGAGGGAGCGGTAGGCCTAGGGTTTCGTGTTCCCATGATCATTGCATCACCTTGGAGCCGTGGTGGAAAGGTATGTTCGCAGGTGTTTGATCACACCTCGACCCTACAATTTCTGGAGCATTTTGTTAATAAAAAATTCATTAAAAATATTCATTTTGATAATATAGGGAACTGGAGGAGAACGATTTGTGGAAATTTGACCTCAGCTTTCTCCCCTTTCAATCCAAAAGAGAAAAGTATCAGTTTCTTAAATCGGAATCCATTTATTGAAAGCATATACAGCGCGAAATTCAAAGAAGATCCAGGGAACTTCCATGAGATCAGCGATCAAGATATCCAAGAAGCTCTTAAAACGGGAAATTATTCCAAATTGATGTCCCAGCAAGAACCTGGAAAGAGAATATCAACAGCCCTTCCCTACCAGTTAAACGCTGACCTGGAATTACTGGATAAACAGCGAATCCGCATTAGCATGAAGGCTGACAACAAAATATTTGCCGATCATGCTGCCGGTTCAGCATTTACTGTTTATGCTCCGGATAATTTTACGGAAAAAGGAAAGCAAGAAAGATGTAGAAACTGGTTTTTTGCTGTTAAAGCTGGCGATGAAATCCAATACGAGTGGCCTATCTCATCTTTTGATTCAGGAAAATACCGCTTACATCTACACGGTCCAAATGGATTTTTTAGGGAATTCGCCGGTACGGCACAAGATCCGAAAATTCAGGTCCAAGTTTCAGGAGAATTGAAACGAATGACGAAAGCAGCTACTGAAAATATTAGCCTAAGGATAAAAAACAAGGGTTCTTCAACTTTACAGATCAGTGTGAAAGATATGAGCTATAAAAAAGGCGTCCTATTTGAAAAGAGTATTCCAGCGAACGCAGAGGAGAATTTGAGCATCGATTTGACTGGAAGTTCAGGTTGGTATGATTTCATTTTAACTACACAAGGAAATAAAGATTTTTATCAAAGATTTGCTGGAAGAGTGGAAACCGGCAAAGAGAGCATAACAGATCCGTTGATCAATCGGGTATGATAAATTAAGAAAGGCTTTTCTGTCATGGAAAAGCCTTTCTTATTCTCAATCTATTTCATCATGGATTCTATCATCAAGGTCAACATCTGTTCATTTTCAGCATCAACTGTAAAATCTGAATAGACGATCCTCCCCTGCTGATCAATGATAAAGTTAGTAGGTGCAGCGACTATTTGATAATCTCTTTTAATTTCTTTACTTGCTCCCAAAGGGGTAAAACTAAAGCCTGTATTGTCTAAAAAGGATTTGATGAGCTTATCTTGTTCCCTATAGATATTGATTCCTAAGTATTGGAACTTATCGCGATCGAAGCCCTTAATTGCATTTTCAAAGTGCGGCATCTCTCCTCTGCAAGGCCCACAAGCAGGATACCAAAAAGTCAGTAAAGTTACTTACCCCTTTAGATCTTCCAAGGTAACTTTCTTTTCGGAATCGAATGAATCAAGAGAAAAAGGCTTGGCATTCTCTGCCTGCTTCATGACATGTTGATAAACATCAGTATCCACTACCTGATTGCTCTTATTCAATTTTGCGCCATATCTATAAATGGCTTCCTGATTGGCTAATGAAGGTTTATGCGCCTGAAGAATAATTAAACTATCATATGCTGCTTGGGTCTCTTTGTTCGCGTCTAACGCCAAAGCCTTCTTCAGCATCAGTAAGCTCCCTAAGTCATTACCATTCAATGTTCTATATTGAATATTGATGATCTGTTCTTTTGCTTCTGCAAATTGACCAGCTTTCATTCTAGCATCAGAGTCTTTGAGGCTTTGCGCTAATGAGAGTTTTTCACCTAATCCTAAATCAGCTTCTCCCTTATCCTTAAATTTTGTTGCTAGTTCAATGGCCTTATCGTACTGTTCGGTCTTTATATAAGAATCAACCAGTCGCACCACTGCTACCAAAAAAACCAGACTTTCATTGTCTGGAAACAGTTTTAACATACGTTCACCGGACTGGATTTTATCAGCATCATCTTTTAAAACTATTCCGGCAATATTAAATATGGTAATGGCTTGTTCAGAATTAGGGTATTTATCGATAAATTCATTGGCTTTTACCTTAAACTCATCTGCATCATCAGAAAACAGAAACACATATCTGGCTTTTAGATCAAGGCTTGCGGGATTAGCTTGAATAGCTTCTTGTATATACCTGATTTCATCATCTTTGTTTCCTTTGAACGCTGCATCACTTGCCAGATTTTCCCAGTTCTCTACATTTTTTGGGTCGATTTCTGCCGCTTTTAATAAGTATTGCATTCTTTTGGGATTGAAATCACCTAATTTTTTGGCAATTGCAATTGGAAAGGTTGCAGAATTTGGGAATTTAGGTATTAATTTGATGTACTCAATTTCTGCCTGTTCAGGCTTAGCAAATCCCGCAAGATACTCTTCATGCAGCTCCATACTATCTGGATGAGCAAGTACCGCAGCCCGAAGGTCAGCCATTTCCTTGGCAGAATATAAATACTCTTCTCTTGTCTGGGCATTTAGCTTTACCAAACATGCCATGAAAATAATAAGTAGGCAAGTGCTTTGAATAAGTTTGATTTTCATAATAAATCCGATTTCTAGTATTTATTCTGTTCAATTTTTCCATTACTAGCTTCTATATCCGAAACCGGAATTGGAGCTGCCCAACGTCTTGAGTCCTTGGGTAACGTATAATCCTGTTTAGGCTGATCATTATTGACAACTGAGTTATTATACGGATAGAAGGATTTTTTCATAATGATATCATCTGAGGAAATCTCATTATGATTATATCGACGGACATCAATCCATCTTTGGGAAAAAGGCATTTCACGTCTTCTTTCATCAGAAACCTTTTTAATTGCATCTTCCTTATTTGAAGCTGTTAAATTGACCCAAGGTCCCGCAAGCATTCTTTTAGAACGTAAAGTATTTAACGTTTCCATTGCAGCAGCTGTATTTCCTAAATGGGCTTGGGCTTCCGATTTTGTTAAGAGCATCTCTGCCACCGTTGGACCTGATGGGATTCGATCTTTATAGAAGAAAACATAGCCAGGATAATCATAGGATGGCTTTAACATCCCTCTATCATAAGAGTAACCTTTAACGATATTGTATTTATAGCGTAGATCATTTTTTTGGTCATATAAAGCCAATAATTCGGGACTAGGTACATACCAATAACTGGGATTGGAAAGCATCCTAAAATATAGGAACTCCTTCCATCCGATCATATCGGTATATTCTACTTGATTATTATGGGTATAGGGATATTGAATCGTAAAAGATTTCTGATTTGCTGTACCTGCATCCAGTGTTACAGTTTTAGGAATTCCAAAACGCATTTGGGAATTATAATCGACAAGGATACTATAACCCGATAGAGCATCATTAGCATATTGTAGAGATTTGGCATAATCATTCCTGTTCAACCAATACCTTGCTGCAAATGCATTTACTGCAGTCTTATTGGCTCGCCAATGTACTGCTCTCCCACTTTGGACCAATGGCGTATTGATCTTTAAGGCCTCAGCAAGATCACTTTCAATCTGCGCATAGGTATTTGCCAAAGATTGACGTTCGCTATTTTCCTCAAAACTGATGGTCAATTTTATGGGCAATCCGAGCTCATTTGCATTGGCCTCGGTATAAGGTAAACAATAGGTATTTGCCAATTGCCATAAGCTATAAGCCCTAATAAAGTGAGCTTCAGCTTTCATGTTGTTTTTCTATTCAGCAGTTCCACCCGAAACTTGGTCAAGATAGGTCAAAACAGTATTAGCATAAAAAATCTTTTTATACTCGGCAGTCCAGAAATCATCACCAGTATTTGTTGGCAAAAAGTTGCTATCCCAAAGACCGTATTTAACTGCTGTGATGGATACAACCGAAGGATCGGCATCATAAATGCCCGTACTTAGAAAATAATCATCAGAACTAAAGACCGCAGTCATGTTTAAATCTTGGGCAAATACCTCGCTATAGTTATTTAACAACTGGTTCAACTGATCAAAGGTCTTGATTTCCAATTCCGAGGTTTTGCTTGGAGGTTCATTCAAGAAATCATCGATTTTACTACATGAAGCCAATAACAAGGAAGATATGATCGATAACGCAAATATTCTTTTTTTCATTTTCTAAGTTTTAAAAGTCAAACTTCAACCCGAAGGTATAGCTAGGCATCAAACGCATTCCGCCCATTGGGAATTCTGGGTCCTCTCCAGCCTTGTTGGAATAGATGCTGAATAGATTGTTCCCCTGTGCATACAACAGTACATTGTTGATTCCAATTCTTTTGGTCAAGGTTTCTGGAAAATGATACCCTAAATAGATTTCTTGAAGTCGAACATGCGATGCTGATTGGATCAGATAGTCCATTGAGCTGGTCACATAACTCCAGATATAATATTCAGAATCATCTTTATTCAATGGCAGAGGGACCATCTTGCTTGGATCAGCAGTATTCACTTCCGATAATTTTGAATTCGGAAGCACTCTAGAAACCCAGTTTGGCGGATAATTGAATCCAAGTGTTTGAAAAACATGACCAAATTTACCTGTGAAAATAAAGGAGAAATCAAAGTTCTTATACTTGAAGGAGTTCATAAAACCGAGAGTATAAGGTGCTACCATGGTACCCATATTCCTCAAATAGGTTAATGGATTGCCTTCAGGAAAAGAAGATAATGGGAAAGGTTCACCATCAGGGCCAATTCGGGTCGGTTGATTATCGACGATACCAGAATATTGCCATCGCCATGCCGTATTGGCATCATAGCCTTTTACATAAGCAGCAGAACCGCCCAAAGGCATTTGGAATGCATTGTAATTCACAACAAATAAATCCGTGATCTCATTTTTATTATAAGCGAAATTTACGTTTCCAGTCCACTGTACTTGGTCGCCAAAATTCTGCGAAGTACCAAGATCTATTTCAATACCTTTATTGACCATTGCCGCATTGTTCAGTTTCTGGATAAACGTACCATGGATAGAAGGAATGGACAATTCGGCCAAAAGGTCTTTACCAGATTTTTTATAGAGGTCTACCTTACCAAATAGTTTGTGTTCAAAAAATGAAAAGTCTATTCCGAAATCCCAATTACTGGTCTGCTCCCATCTAAGGGTTGGATTACCGTAACTTGCAAATCCAGCAATCAGTGCATTGATATATAGATCGGGAGACTGGCTTGGTGTAATCAAGGGCCTGAATGTGGTAGATGGATCATAATTTCCTAACTTTCCATAGGTCAATCGGGTTGTTAACCGGTCTATCCAATCCACATTTTCCATGAACCCTTCTTTATAGAGATGCCACATTCCCCCAACGGAAAAGAATGGGGCATAACGATATTTAGGATCATCAGTAATTAAATTGGATGCATCAAAACGGTAACTTCCGGAAAGGATATATTTCTGTTTATAAGTGTATGCAGCATTCCCGTAAGCAGAGAATAGGCGCTGTGTCGTGTATCCAAAAACATTAAGGTATGGAAACGTAATTTCCTGTCCCAAATAATCTAGGATAGGATTAGATGGTCCCCCTGGGCCATTAGGAAAAGTCCCTACAGACATAGTTTCTTCATTATACCCATAGGCAGGTGGATTTTCAACAGACTCCGCTGTTAAGCTTTGGAATTCCATACCCGCTAAGGCATCAAGCTCATGATCGGGACCAAAATCGCGGTTATACCTTAATTGCCCTCTTACATTGTATAAATCTGTACGTACTCGTTTTTGCTTTAAAATGCCACCTTTTGGAAGGTTCATTATAAAGAGGTTGGGTTCAACGGATGGATCCCAAGTCGTCGATTCGTTTACAGACTTTCTGACTTCAAAACTGTTTTCATTGAACAGATTTCGGGTATTGGCTGTTCCATATTCATATTGACCTCTTAATTCTGCCGATAAGCCTTTTAACAATTTAAAATTCATGGCCCCTTGAAATCTAGCCTGTGTATTTTCTATACTGAGGTTTCTGTTTGCAATTTCTAATATCGGGTTATAGGTCCAGTCAGCATAAGGAAATGAAGCAGTAGGAACTTCTCGATCTAGAATAGGTGCATAATATTTATTGACATTTGTATAGGAGCCATCAGGATTGATCAACATATCATAAGGTGACCAGCTATTCAGATCTTCCAAGGTAACTCCACTGTTATGATCTTTATTGTACAGATAATTCGCTCCCAAGGTTAAATCCCACCATTTTGTAATGCTGGTAATATTCCTAAAGTTGATCAAATATTTTTTACCATTGGTTTCTTTAAAGTTTGACTGGTTACTTTCATGCATCAGGGACAGATAATTGGTCATCCTTTCAGAGCCACCGGAAATGGAGAAATTGTATTGGGTAGCCGCTGGATTGTCAAGCAAATGATCCGCGATCTGCTTCTTATTGTCCAAAGTTTTCAATTGAGCCAATTGTGCATCACGCTCAGCCGTTGTTATAAACCCATAATTAGCTTCATTCATCAATATGGATGCTGTTCCCCAATCATAGCCTACATCATAAAAAGAAAATGGATCAGGTAGGGCACGCCAATTTTCATAGGCTTTCATTTCATAATCTACCGTTTCAGAAGAGGAAGCCAGTGGACGAACATAGCTTAAATCCAGTTTGGGTGAGATTTTAGTGAATACATTTAATTCCACCTTTAATGGAGCGTTTTTATTGGCACTTTTAGTCGTGACAACAATAACCCCATTTGCAGAACGAGCTCCCCAAACTGAGCCTGCTGCGGCATCCTTCAAAACAGTAACGGATTCAACATCATTGGGATTGATGGAGGAGAAATCACCTTGGATAGGAAAACCATCCACAACAACCAATGGGGTTGCATTGGCCATCAAGCTGGATTGGCCACGGATCTCGAGTTTAGGATTTCCTTTATCATCTACAGACCTAGCTTGCATTCCAGGTACTGTCCCGATCAACCGTTGCGAAATATTGGTAGAAGGTTTCTCCAATTGAGCCTTGGATACCGTACCATATGAGCCTGTGGACCTTTCTTTAGAAATAGTTTGAAAACCAGTATTGACAACCGTCACCTCACCGATGCTTTCAGGTTTGGGGGTCAATTGCACAGAATAGAATGATTTCCCATCCAATTGAAGCTGCCTTTTTTCATATCCCAAATACGATATTTCCAAAATATCTGTCGCTTGCGCATCATCGATGGTAAAACTACCCTGCGCATCCGTAGAATAGTTTTTCTGTGTACGAAGATTAATGATGGTTGCCCCGATCAGCTTTTCTCCTTTTTCATTTAAAACCTGACCAGTAATGGTCCCTTGCTCTTGGCTTTCAATGACCTGTGGAGCTCTTGAAGGATTGACTTGGCTTACTGGCTTTAATGAAATTGAAATGGATTTCCCACTTCTCTTAAATTGCAGAGGCTTATTCTCAATTAACTCAGGCATTACCTCCGAAAAATCCTTGTTCGAAACTTTTAGGTTAATTTTCCAATCCGGATTTATTACGCCATCCTCAAACACAAAGATATAGCCAGTCTGTTTGGTAAGTTCTAAAAATGCTTTCTTGAAGGTGGCATTTTTGAGGTCCAAATTGACTTTCTGTGCATTAGATTTTGCCATGACCCCTAGCATGGAAAATAAAAATAGAAAAATGGTCAGTTTCATTTTTAATAAAAAAACATGTTTTTTATTGCTCATCGGTACATCATAATGAACAATACATTCCATAAACCAAGACGGACTTAAATTGTAAAATCCAGTCTAATTATTAAGTTTGTACTGTCTGTTTAAAAAATAGTTAGCTATACTTTTATTTTTTCAGGCATTACTGCCTGAGGTGTCTTCAGCACCTCGGCAGCTTTTTGTAAAGGCAAACAATAGATCGACCCCTATTTATATGCAGTTACTTTCCTGTCTTTTACTTTAAATTTAATCTTGGTATTTAATTCTATTGCTTCTAAAACTTCATTTAACTTCACGTCCCTTCTGATGGTAGCCGAGAGTTTTTGTTCTTTAAAAGGTCCCATATCTACTTCAACATCATACCATCGTTCGATTTTCTTTCCAAAATCTTCCAGACTTAGGTTATTGATCATGTAGAGACCATCCTTCCAGGAAGCATACTCATCTGTATCAACTACTCTGGTTTGCAATTCTCCATTACTTGAAAGAATAGCTTGTTGACCTGGTTTAATCTTAACAACCGCATTGTTCTGATCCGAGCTCACCTGCACACTACCTTCAACCAAAGTAGTAATCACCTGCCCTTTATCACCATAAGCATTAATATTAAATGAGGTTCCCAAAACTTTTACGAATTGATTATTAGATTGAACGATAAATGGTTTCTTTGGGTTTTTCGTAATTTCAAAATATACTTCACCCGTAATTTTTACCTGTCTGTTTTCTCCAATAAATTGAGTAGGGTAATTAATGGATGAAGCCGCATTTAACCAAGCTTTAGAGCCATCCGGCAAGGTCACTTGATATTGACCTGACCGCGGGGTGCTAATGGTTGCCAACTGCACTTCCGGAGTTTTCATAATGGTTGTCCCATCTGCATAGGTCATTTGATCTGCTCCGACTACAAGCCCATCCTGCCCCTCACTTAATGCAATGGCATTTCCATTGGAAAGGGTTAAAGTAGCGCGATTGGTTCCTGGGAGGATATCTGCTGAGGCAACCTGTTCCTGCGATGTTACTTTAGCTTTATTGTATATATAGTACCAAACCGTTGAAATGCTCATCAGTAATAGTACGGCAGCGGCATATTTCAAAACTGGTGAAATTCGGTGCTTAGGAAATTCTATGACACGATGTTCTTCATTGATTTTTAGGTTCAATTGCCTCCAGGTTTCTTCTACAATTGGAACAGATTTGATCTTCAGGTTTTCCTGATCCTTATTATTGTCGGAAAACTGGAAATAATCCCGAAAACAAGCATCCATTTCCTCTTCATATTCTTCTGAGTCAATCATGGAAGTCAACAGGTCTAGTTCATCCTTATCCAAAGTATCGTTAATATACTTATGGAACAAAACGCGATATTGTTCATTCTTTTCCATATCGGATTTTAAAATTGGCTTTATTAATAGTTAGTGGACTATACTTAGAATACACCGAATACCAAAAAAGTAACAGGTTAGTTTTATAAAAAAACTGAAATAATTTATATCAACCTGATTATCAGATATATAATTTTAGGCTTTTAGCGAAAATAATTGCTTGAGACAAAGGGAACCAAGAACAAAAGTAGCTGAGGAAGCCTACTTTGCAGAAATAATCGGATCTGCTTATTAGCGATCTGCAAATGTTGATTGATGGCGGAATGGCTGATCTGAAGTTGTTCACTAATTTCTTTATAGCTTTTACCTTCCAGTTTATGGAGTACATATACTTCTCTTTGTCTAGGTGTCAAAGCAGATAGCGCTTCTTCAAATAGTTTATTCGTTTCTTCAAACTGTAAGTTCTCCTCCACGTGCGAGTAGAATTCTCCGGTATTTAGTTGAGAAATACGATTCTGTTCTCGAATTGAACTCCTAAATGCGTTTCGCGATTGATTGGTCGCCATGGTATAGAGCAAGGCTCCAAAAGATTTTTCTTCCTTTAATTCTGTTCTGATCTGCCAAATTTTAAGAAAGATATCCTGTAATAGATCTTGGGCAAGATCTTCCGATTTCACGAGTTGCAGGAGTTTTATCGTAAGTTTTTCAGCGTACCTATGGTATAGTTTTTCAAAAGCAGTACGATTTCCAGCTTGCAATTGCAAAAGCAATTCTCTTTCGTCTTTATTGCCTTGATCGACCATGTATTTTATTCCTTAGGGTGATGAACATCCTAAATTACAAAAACCTTTGGTTATTGACGGATATTCATGTTTAAACGTACGCTCTATTTTAGGTAAATCAATTTAATCTGTTGATTCAGTTTCCCGTTGTTCTTCACAAATTGATTAAATGCGATGATGCGACCATTCCTAGAGAAGTTAGGGATTCCTTGAACAGGGAGATCCTCTTCATTGAAATCGGTGAGTTTAACCAATTTGGACTGTTTCAAATGGAAGAGGTAAACATTATTTTTGGCAATAAAAGTAATCTGCTCTCCTTTTGGATCAAGATTGATAGCTGATGCAACTGAAAAATCAAAATCGCTAAGATAGATCATTTTCCCAGAAGGAATTTCACATAGTATGATTTGGTTTTTATCCTGATTATCTTTGGCCAATGCATAAATGGCTCTTCCATCTGGACTTGCTCTTAGCCAATGCCTTAAATTTGACAAGCCTTTCTCCGATCTCGTGATCCTAACAGCTTCTATATCCTGAGGTACTCTTGGATAATCCAAAATGTTTTCATCATTAACAGAATCCTTGAGCAATAAATCCCTATTAATTTCAACGGTATAGATGTCGGTTATCTGCTTACCTTCCTTATTTAACGTATTACCTTGAAAAGCCAAGACATTATCATTTAACCAACATTCATCAAATGCTTTTACGATTTGATCCGAGCCTGAGATGGCCTTTGGTACCACCTGAGCTAAAAGGCTGGAAAAATAGGTTCCTTGTATATTTCCAGGAATAGGTTCAACTTTTTCTACAGGACTCTTTTGAAACATTACTCCAACGGTCCTTAAATCAGGTTCAATAAACTCGTCATTATAGGTGAAACTAACCATGTCACCGTTGGGACTCCAGCAATGCGAATGCGTTCCACCCCTTAAGCTTCCTTTTGAAAACGGCTTTTGGATATCCCTTGAGTCTGCTGGATATGCATTGATCTCATGACCAAGTTCGACCATCATTCCAAAACGGCGGGTCATTGCGTAAGGTTTTTCAGCATTGGCATCAGGTAAGCCATGGATAAAGATCACACAGTTCTCATGCGGGTGAAAAGATGCTGCTCCTACTCCTGGACCATATTGGCTTGGGTTCTTGGTCTGGTATATGATTCTTTCTTCCTTGGAGTTAACATTGACCATTCCAATTTCGGTACATTCTCCAATTTTAGTATCGTCGTTCCTTGCGTCGAAAACGATCCATTCATTATTGAAGTTGAAAACGGAATTATGGTGAAGGGTATGTCCTCGATCGGATTGGGTAAGCGTTTCAATTTTATACATGGAATTAGAATTCATTTTACATCCGGCAAAAAAACAGCTGCAATAACAAGAAGCAAATTATGGAATTTAGCTGGAAAGAAGGCAAAAATTGCTGTTTTGGATCGACCATGAAATTCAAACCCTAAGTTCACCCGCTTTATTTTTGATAATATTTTATCCAACACGCATAATTTTTGGTTAATAACTTTAAATTTTTTTCATCTTTTTAAGATTTCTGTTAGAATTTTCTTTTAAAACCTTGCCTAAAGCAAAGAACACATCCCTACTCTGCTGTTAATAATTTAACATTAATTGTGAAAACAAACTGGAAATTAGATGGTTAAACATTTAATTGTTCTTTTTAAATTTATTAACATAAATCAATGGATAGTTATCATTCAGGAAATAACTTTGAAATATGTTTTAGGTTTTAAACATTATTTTAATACCCGCGAAACTAATTAACTAAATATTTTTTTTCACTATTTAATCACAAAGACCATGACATCCAAAAATCCAACCCCAGCAAAATCACTTCTGACACCAGACAACCATGCTTTAGTGTTGATCGACCATGAAGGACAAATGGCTTTTGCAACCTCATCCATCCCCATGATGCAGTTGCGCGCCCATGTAGCCTTGCTAGCCGGAGGATCTAAAATCTTCAATGTCCCTACCATCGTAACTACAGTAGCCGAAGAAACATTCTCGGGACCAGTTTTCCCTGAGATCGAAGATGTATATCCGCAAGCAACCCATCCTTGTATCGACCGTACCACAATGAACACTTGGGAAGACCAAAATGCCCATGACGCCATCGTAGCCACAGGAAAGAAAAGATTGGTATTGGCTGGTCTGTGGACCAGTGTGTGTATTGCGATGCCAGCACTTTCGGCAATTGAAGAAGGTTTTGAAGTATATGTTGTTACTGATGCCTGTGGTGACATTACACCTGAGGCCCATAACATGTCCTTAATCCGCATGCAACAAGCTGGTGTAATTCCGATCACTGCTGTTCAATATGTATTGGAACTACAGAGAGATTGGGCACGTCAAGAAACTTACGAACCTGTAAACAACTTAATCAAGCAAAGAGCAGGATCATACGGTTTAGGTGTGCACTATGCGAAACACATGCTTAATAAAAACAATTAATCCTCTAACCCTATTATTTTAAGGTAGAAGATGAACAAAACCAAAAACTGGCGAATGACTATTAGCAGATATATTTTTATTTCAATCATATCATTAATTCCAGTTTTTGGTTTTTCCCAACAGCAAGATTCCATAGAACGATCAAACAAAACCAATTTCAAACAGGGAGGAGATATCCGCGTGCAATATTTTCATTTCAACAATCAAAATTGGAAAAAGGGAAATGATTCCGATTACTTATTGACTCGATTTTTATGGAATGCATCCTTAAATGTAGGTGCATCCCATCAATTCAAGGTTGAGTTCCAAAGTGGATTGGCAAATGGAATACCTAAACCGGTGTCCCCCGTCGATGAAAATGTTTTGGATCTACATCAAGCGTATTATAAATATTCCCATAATATCAATAACTCGAATAAGATTTCAGCGACGATAGGAAGACAGGAACTTCAATATGGTTCACAAAGGATTATTTCTGTTCGGGAAGGACCTAACAACAGGCAGTCATTTGATGCCATCAAGGTTAAATATGAACAAAATGACCTGTCGATTGATGCTTTTCTTTCCACATACGTTCAAGCCAAGACCGGTTTCTTTAATGATAGATTCTTAAATCAGAACAATGTGCTATGGGGAATATATGCTGTTAAGCATCATGTTCCTGTGATCCAGAATTTTGACCTTTACTATTTAGGTACCCATAGAAAAAAGGAAGTTATCAACCTACATAGTTATGAAACCAAGAAGCACTCTTTAGGGCTTCGAATTTGGGAAGGCACCTCAAACTTCACTTATGATCTAGAAGCACTCCTTCAATGGGGAAAGGCTAATACAGGGGAACAGATCAACTCCTCTACGGCCTCAGCTCATATCACGTATAAGTTTGCGGAATTAGATTGGAAACCAATTTTAGGCTTAAAAGCGCAATACATCAGCGGAGACAAGGATTCAACAGATCAAACGCTGAATACCTTCGATCCTATCTATCCAAAAGGAGCCTATTTTGGATTAAGTCCGATCATCGGTCCTAAAAACTTAACCAACATCCATCTATACAGCAAAATCAATCCTATCAAGGACCTTACAGTTTCCTTAGAATACATCTATTTCTGGAGGAACTCGAGTGAAGATGCCGTATATGATGTAGGCGGAAATCCCTTGATAAAAAGCCTAAATCAGGAATCAAGAAACATTGGTAGCCAGTTTCAAGTCAGCCCTCAGTATCACCTCAAAGAAAAACTTGTTCTCATGGGTGACTTTGCCTATTTCAAAACCGATCAATTCTTACAGGAATCGGATGCTGTAGACCTGTTCTCAGCTGCATTGGGAATTCAATATTCATTTTAGAAGTATAATTTTTAAAAATAAATAATCATGAAAGCAGACATAATATTATATAACGGAAAGATTAATACTTTAGACAAAGAAAACCAGATAGCCAATGCAGTGGCTATAAAAGATGATAAATTTATTGCGGTTGGTACCGACAAGGAAGTGATGGAGTTTTCGGACAACAAGACCAAACTTGTGGACCTGCAGCAAAGAACGGTTATCCCGGGCATCAACGATTCACATACCCACTTAATCCGCGGTGGTCTGAACTACAATCTTGAGCTGCGTTGGGATGGAGTACCTTCTTTGGCTGATGCCTTGAGAATGCTTAAGGAACAGGTGGATATCACACCGAGTCCGCAATGGGTCAGAGTTGTAGGCGGTTGGACAGAACAGCAGTTTGCAGAGAAAAGGATGCCTACTTTGGAGGAGATCAATGCCATCGCTCCTGATACCCCTGTTTTTATCCTTCATTTATATGACCGAGCATTTTTGAATGCCGCTGCCCTTCGTGCTGTCGGTTATGATAAAAACACGCCTAACCCTCCGGGAGGAGAAATCCAAAAGGATGCCAATGGCAATCCAACAGGTTTGATCCTAGCGACTCCAAATGCGACCATCTTGTACGCGACATTGGGCAAAGGTCCAAAATTAGGTTTTGAGGAGTCCTTGAATTCCACAAGACATTTTATGCGTGAGTTGAATCGCTTTGGGATTACCAGTGTAATCGATGCTGGCGGTGGTTCACAAAATTATCCGGATGATTATAAAGTCATCGAAACCTTAAGGGATGAAGATGAACTGACCGTAAGGATAGCATACAACCTATTTACACAGAAACCTAAAGAGGAATATCAAGATTTTCAAGGCTGGATAGACAGTGTAAAGCTTTTCCAAGGGGATGATAAATATAGGCATAATGGTGCCGGCGAAATGTTGGTTTATTCTGCTGCTGACTTCGAAGACTTTTTGCAACCAAGGCCTGACCTTCCAGAAACCATGGAAGAAGAGCTGGAAAAAGTGGTGAAGCTTTTGGTTACCAACAGATGGCCATTCAGGTTACATGCGACCTATAACGAGAGTATCAATAGATTCTTAAATGTCTTTGAAAAAGTAAACAAGGAAGTTCCTTTTGATGGATTGCATTGGATTTTTGACCATGCTGAGACCATTACCGAACAAAACATTGAACGTGTCAAAGCATTGGGCGGTGGTATTGCAATTCAGCATAGAATGGCCTACCAAGGTGAATATTTTACCGAACGATATGGCAAAGATGCTGCTGAACATACCCCACCAGTAAAAAAGATGTTGGAGATGGGTATTCCTGTAGCCGGAGGTACTGATGCCACTCGTGTTGCAAGTTATAACCCATGGGTTGGCCTATACTGGTTAGCTGCCGGAAAAACAGTAGGTGGACAGAAAATCTATTCCGATCAAACCATTTTAGACCGTCAAACCGCTCTTGAACTATATACCAAAGGTGGCTCTTGGTTCTCAAACGAACAAGGCAAAAAGGGCGAGATCAAAGTAGGTCAATTAGGAGACTTGGTTGTTTTGGACCGTGATTATTTCAATGTTCAAGAAGAGGAAATCAAAGATATCGAAGCTGACCTGACCGTTGTTGGGGGTAAGATCGTCTATGCTAAAGGTGATTTCCGAAACGAAGCGCCTCCTGCCCTTCCAATTTTACCGGATTGGTCTCCGACCAAAAACTACAATGGCTATTTCCCTGGATCTAACAATCTAGAACTTTCTAGTTACAATAAGAATAGCAGCGATGTCAAATCGGCGAAAGCAAAGGCTATGGCCCAAGCGCAAGCACAGTACATCCACGCATGTATCGGCTCATGCAATGTTCATGGTCATAACCATAATGTAGCTAGGATGAGCAATGTCCCAGTAAATAATTACACGTCCTTCTGGGGTACATTAGGCTGTTCTTGTTTTTCATTTTAATAAATATCCATGCAAGAGCTAATAACCAAACTATTATACTCTGATTTAGGATCAGAATTTAACAATTGGGTATTCCTTGGATTCAGGGTGTTATTGATGATCGAACTGATGCGAGTGCATGGTCTAAAGAAAACGGACAGCCATCACGACACCCCAAATCCTTTGGGTTTGCCTCAAAAACTGAATAATTTAATTTCAGTATTCGCCACCCTATATCTTCCATTATTAGGAGTCATAGGGCTTGGTACCCGCTTAGTTATGCTGCCAGCATTAATGATCACGGCTATCGGATACTTTGTCATCCACAGGAAAGATAGTGTGGTAGAAAGAGATGTGCCCTTTATGTACAGTCTTTCTCTATTGTTGCTGGTACTATTTGGAGCAGGAACCAAATCAGTGGACTACTGGATCATAAACAACTTTCTACATTAAAAAACATGGAAAACAACATTTCAAAAATCATCGCTAATTTTCTTTTGGTATTTGTTGCCGGCTATGCCGATACCGCAACATTTACTTCTGGAAATGAAGTTTTTTCTGCCCATGTGACGGGAAACTTTGTCGTCTTTGCCAATAAGTTGATCCACAATCCGCAACTTTCTGATTACAGGATATTACTGACCTTTCCTGTATTTATTGTTGCTGTTTATTTTACGGGATACCTTAACAGCAAAATCAATAATGAACGTACTCTTTATTTAGTAATGGGTACCATATTAGCTATCTCGGGACTGCTCGCGCATTTCATCGGTAAAGATTATCCCATTGAATCGTTAGTGAATTTCGGAATAGTGCTGGTTGTAGTGTTTGCTCTAGGTATTAAAAATGCCATCAATAAACTCTATGGTAAATCTACTTTTGGACCAACGACGGTGATGACTGGAAATGTGACTAAGGCAACATTGGATTTTTGTCATGCTTTTATGGGCAAGGAAAAAGATGTTGATGCCAGAAAAAGTTTCTGGAGGATGCTCATATTAATTGTCGGGTTCTTGATTGGCTGTATCTCTGGAGCCCTGCTTTCTGCAAAATATGGCTTAGTCGTCCTGTTGATTCCGGCAACATTGGTCCTGCTCTATTACAGCCTGTTTTTTTCAAAAGCCAAAATTGCAAGCAGTTAGTTCCTTAAACATATCTATCATGAGAAAATTCAATCACTACATCACACTTGCCTACCTTACTATACTCTGTGTTTTTTGCAGTTCGCAATTATCGGCACAAGAGAAGGCAGATATTATTATCCATAACGCGAAAGTCCATAGCATGGACAATGCTGATCCCACTGCTGAAGCTATCGCCATCAAAGGCAATAAAATCCTAGCCTTAGGCAGCAATGCTGAAATCAATAAGTTGAGAGGAAAATCCAGCAAAACAATAGATGCCAAAGGGAAAACAGTAATTCCTGGTCTTTTTGACTCCCATTCCCATGTGATCCGAGCTGGCAGATTCTACAACAGCGAATTGCGCTGGGATGGAGTGAGCAGTCTGGAAAGAGCACTTCAGATGTTAAAAGAACAAGCCGAACGGACTCCAAAAGGCCAATGGGTGCGAGTTGTTGGTGGCTGGTCTCCGAATCAGTTTAAGGAAGAACGCTTCCCTACACTTGAGGAAATCAATGAAGCTACCGGCGATGTACCGACTTTCGTCCTTTATCTTTACGGAAAAGTGTATTTAAACAAAGCGGGGGTTGCCGCCCTGAAACTGAACTCGGAGAGTGAAAATCCTCCTGGAGGATTAATAGAGAAAGATAAAAACGGAAATCCAACTGGGATGTTATTTGCAGAACCCAATGCTTTTATCTTGTACTCCACCCTTTCCAAACTGCCCGAGCTGAGTGACGCAGAAAAGATAAATTCAACCTTACTTTACATGACAGAATTGAATCGCCTAGGCATCACCTCTGTTATGGATGCTGGTGGTGGTTTCCAAAACTATCCGGATGATTATAGCATAACCGATAAATTGAATGAAGAAGGAAAGATCAGCATTCGACTTCCACATTACCTTTTCGCCCAGAAAAAGGGTGAAGAGCTGAATGACTATACCAAATGGGTAGGCATGGTTGATGTGGGCATACATCCAAAAGCAACAGCGGTACCCAAAGATTATTATGTAGCTGGTGCAGGCGAGAATATCGTCTCTGATGCCGGAGATTTTGAGAACTTCCTTTTCCCGAGACCGGAATTACCAGAATCCATGGAAACTCAATTGCTGCCCGTAATCCGATTGTTGGTGAACAATAAATGGCCATTCAGATTGCATGCTACTTATGATGAAACCATTGGAAGGATGTTGGATGTAATCGAAGCCGTTAATGAGGAAATTCCATTGGGAGACCTTGTTTGGTTTTTTGACCATGCGGAAACGGTAAGTGATGCAAACCTAAAAAGGATCAAAGCATTAAACGGAGGGATTGCCATTCAAAATAGGATGTCTTTCCAAGGTGAGAATTTTATCAGAAGGTATGGCAAGAAGGCTGCGAATCAAGCGCCACCCATCCATAAAATCCTAGAAATGGGAATCCCTGTCGGATTAGGCACCGATGCCACCCGGGTCTCATCTTTCAACCCTTGGTTGGCAATCCATTGGTTGGTCTCTGGAAAGACGGTTGGAAATACCGAAATCCTACAAAAGGAAAATCGATTGGACCGCACACTGGCTCTTGAACTTATGACAAAAGGAGGCTACGACCTTATCAAACAAAGCAATGAAAAAGGCTTGCTAAAACCAGGTTATTATGCGGATTTGATCATTTTGGATCAGGATTATTTTACCATTCCTGAAGATGATATCAAAAAACTAAAATCTAACTTAACCATCGTAGATGGGAAAATAGTATTTGCAGATGATCAGTTCAAAGCATTCAGCAAAGAAAAACTGGAAGTGATTCCCGCATGGAGCCCAGTTAAATATTATGGTGGTTACCAAGAAAATTAATCAGTCTTAAAAAAATGAGCTGTCGAGATGGACAGCTCATTTTTTAAATCCTGTTCTTCACTATTTTTCTTCGGTATTCTTTAATTTCATCAAAAGCGTATAGGCATTCTTGCTGACAACCTTCTTCTGCGAAAAATCCTGTGCATTTAACACCTGTACAAATCCCTTATCTGACTCGCCTAAAGAAACTGCTACCATACGGTAGGTATTCTTGCCTTCATGAACAAACACAAAATTCTGTCCCTTGTAATCTACGATGCTTTCCTCGGGCAATGCTTTTGAAAAAGCAGTCTGTGATGCAATTTCTATATTCATGTAAGTACCCGGAACTAAATTGAGGTTCTTTTGGGTAAACTGACATTGAACATCTGCCAATCCATTTTCGTCAATTATGGCCCCCAGCAATTGGATCTTTGCCGGGTATCTAGTCTGAGGATCTAGGTTTGAATAGGCTTCTAACTCCTGTCCAACCTTTAATTTTTCCAAGTCTTTCTCCAGAACTTTAATGCTGAGATGAATATTGCTGGGGTTGATCAATTGGAAAAGGACGTCGGTGGGACTTAAATACTTCCCGATATTTACATTGACTCTACTGACATATCCATTAATCGGACTATACACAGCAACATGATTGACAATATTAGTTGAGCTTATTTGATTAGGATCTATATGGACCATCCTCAATTGCTGTGCAATTGTGTTCATAAGAACCTGTTGGTTTTCCATTTCAGATTTTGCAGCTTGCATAACCTTGTCGCTACTAGCTTGGGCTTGGTTCAAGTCTCGCTGACGGATATAATCGAGATTGGCAAAGTTATACTTCGATTTTGCAGTCAAATAATCTTGTTGCAACTGAATAAACTGTGGATTTTCCAATATGGCAAGAACCTGCCCTTTGGCCACCTTCTTTCCCGTCACTAAATCTGTTTGCTTTAAATATCCTCCTAAAGGTGCGCTGATGGATATTAAGTTTTGTGGAGGCACATCAATCTTGCCATTCATTTTTAACATCACTGAAATCTGCTGATCGGAGATTTCCATTTCTTCGATGTCTGCATTTTTTAGTTGTGCGTCCGTTAAAATGACTAGGTCCTCTTCTACTTTGTTTGCCACACTTTGCAGTTCGCTTACCTTCGTTGAACATGCAAACATGATGCTCATCAGGATTAAGGATATATATAAATAAATTGATTTTATAATTTTCATGATCATTGATTTAGAAGAAGAAATTTGTATTGAATGACAGCTTCATTGAGCTTCCACAAAGCATCTAGGTAATTATTGTTTACCAGTACGGTTTGATTTAAAAGCATCACGTATTCCAAGTAATTGATCTCTCCATTATTAAATTGACTTTGGGCAGATTCCAAAATTATTTGGGCATGCCTTAAATCACTTGATTCAAACTGATTGACAATCTTTAAGGAATTTTGATAAGCAATATGTAGCTGCTCCCTTTGAACTTCCATGCTGTATCTGAAGTTTTGAAGATTGCTCTCTGCTATGTTTTCTGATATCCTTGATGCTTTCACTTTGGCCCTTTGTCCTGAGGAGAAAATGGGCAAGCCTATCCCGAACTGTACAGTATGAAACCTTGGAACGGCATTGTAATAGATATCGTTTGGACCAATCCCTTTGAAACTATTCAAACTATACCCTAGTGTCAACTCTGGCAATAGCCTAGATTTCTCCAATTCAACCTGTTTAGCAGAAATGACAACTTCTTGTTCCAATAGACTTATTTGAGGGTTGTCTTGACCCTCTTGAAAAGCAAGTTTTGCATGAGCTTCATCTATCACCGTGAATGCTGAATTGGAATTGAGAAGCCAATTAAAACGCTTATGCAACATTTCAAGTTCCTGTTGTATTTGCATGACCTGAACACCAATCGATGACCTTTGGTTCTCCACTGTACTCAGTTCCAATATATTGCTTTCTCCAGCCTTCTTACGCAAGGTTGCTTTCTCCGCCATCTTAGAATACAGCTGATGATAACTTTCTAAAAGCTTTGTCTTGTCCTTCCAGAACAACATCTCATAGTAAGTCAAGGAAATGGCTTTCTTCAACTCATATTCTTTCATATCAATATGCAATTCGCTTTTCTTCCATTCCTCAGTAAATAAGCCTTTTTGTTTGCTGTAAACCGTTGGGAAGGCAATGCTTTGTGAGGCATTCAATCGGATATCCGTATTGGCACTATTGACCTGGCCGTATTCAGAATTGATCCCAAACTGAGGAATATCGGAGCTAGCTGTCTTTATCAAACTTTTCGCATAGTCAGATTTTAGTTTCTCTAGTTTAATATTGCGATTTTCCTTTATGGCCAATTGCATGGCATCCTCTAGTGAAATAGGAGTCTGTGCATTAAGCTGATTACCTAAAAAGGAACTCATGAACAAGAAAATGATAACTAATGTTTCAGGCTTTTTAATCTTTATTTTAAATCCATTTTCAATGGTGACATAAAGCAATGGAAGAACAAACAGTGTCAGCAAAGTTGCAACCATCAAGCCTCCAATGACCACGGTTGCCAAGGGTCTTTGAACTTCTGCACCAGCCCCTGAACTGATTGCCATTGGGATAAATCCCAATGAAGCGACACTAGCAGTCATCAAGACGGGGCGCAAACGGCTTTCGCCAGCATCAATAACAATCCTGACAATATTCCTTATCCCTTTTTTCTTCAACCTATTGAACTCCGAGATCAACACAATTCCATTCAAAACAGCCACACCAAACAAAGCGATAAACCCTACCCCAGCACTGATACTGAACGGCATCCCCCGGAATGCCAAAAGAAACACCCCTCCAATAATAGACAAGGGTATCGCCGTATAGATCAGAAGGCTTTCTTTGATTGACTTAAAAGCCAAAAACAACAGGATAAAAATCAACGCTAAGGCTATTGGAACAGCAATCATCAATCTACCTTTTGCATTATTCAAATTCTCGAAAGAACCACCATAGGAAATGGAATAACCAGCTGGAAGCTTAATCTGTTGTTCCACTTTACCTTGAAGTTCCTCAACAATACTCTGAACATCCCGATCCTTAATATTAAAACCCACTACAATCCTTCTTTGCGCATTCTCTCGCTGAATTTGATTGGGTCCTTGGACGATGTCCACTGTTGCTAATTTGGACAAAGGAATCTGCACTCCTTCTTTCGTGGGTATAAGGAGATCCTGAACCTGTCGAAGGTTTTGTCGTAGATCCTGGTTCAATCTCACTACGATGTCGAACCTCTTCTCCCCTTCGAAAAACTGACCTGATTGCTGCCCTGCAAAGGCAGCATTGATGACCTTGTTGATTTCAGCAATGGAAAGATGATATTGTGCTATGACAGGTCTGTTAAACTTTACCAGCACTTGGGATAATCCCGATATAGGCTCTATATATAAATTCTGAGTTCCTTCAACTTCATTGATAATCTTTCCGATCTTCTTGGCACTTTCCATTAAGGAATCGAGGTCATCGCCAAATATCTTGAGCACTACATCCTGTCTAGCACCCGTCATCAGCTCATTGAAGCGCATCTGAACCGGATATTGGAAACCAACGGTTATGCCCGGCACATCCTCCAATGCCTTTGCCATCTTGTCTGCCATTTCTGGAAAGGTCCTGGCTGATGTCCATTCCTTTTTGTCTTTTAAGATAACCATCATATCGGAGGCTTCCATCGGCATCGGATCGGTTGGAACTTCCCCACTACCTATTTTTGTAACAACTTTTTCTACTTCCGGAAAGTTGGTTTTTAAGACTTTCGCTGCCTTTGTGACGCTTTCAATGGTGGTATTCAGATTACTTCCGGGCAATATCCTGGTGTCAACAGCAAAATCTCCTTCTTCCAGAGAAGGAATAAATTCTCCTCCCATCCGACTTAAAATCCATATCGATATTGCAAATAGGATTAGAACAATGGAAAAGATAAGTTTGGGCAACCTCAATACTTTAAATAGGATTCTTTGATATAGAGCTTCCATCTTTTTCATCATTCGGTCCGAAAAGGAAGGTTTTAGCTGTCTTTTCTTTAACAAAACCGAACTCATCATAGGGATATAAGTTAAGGAGAGAAGAAATGCCCCCAATAACGCAAAAGCAACCGTCTCTGCCATTGGTTTAAACATTTTCCCTTCTATGCCTTCTAAGGTCAATATCGGAAGATAAACAATCAAGATAATGACCTGACCGAATACCGCAGAATTCATCATTTTACCCGCTGAATCCACCACAATAGAATCCATCTTTTTGTTCGGTATATTGGTCAATTCTTGGAATTTCGCATTCTTGCTCAGTTGATGCATGACCGCTTCAACAATGATAACCGCACCATCAATGATGAGCCCAAAATCTAAGGCCCCTAAACTCATCAAGTTGCCACTGACCGAGAACAGGTTCATCATACAGATGGCAAACAGCATGGCAAGAGGAATGACGGAAGCAACTAAAAAGCCTGCTCTTATATTTCCTAAAAATAGCACCAACACAAAAACGACAATCAAGGAACCTTCCAAAAGGTTGGTTTCAACGGTGTTTATCGCATTGTTGACCATCTTTGTCCGGTCCAAGAAAGGTTCCAACAGCACGCCCTCAGGTAGTGTTTTTTGGATTTCAGCAACCTTCTTTTTTACCTCCTTTATGACTTGGCTGCTATTGGCTCCTTTTAGCATCATCACCACAGCGCCTGCCACCTCGCCTTCATCATTATAAGTCATGGCACCATAACGTGTGGCATAACCAATCTTTACCTCCGCTACATCTCTGATAAATAATGGAACTTCAGACTCCTTGTTGATGGCTATATTTTCAATATCCATAATGGAATTAACAAGGCCTTCACTACGGATATATAAAACCGTCGGACCTTTCTCAATATAGGAACCACCTGTATTCTGGTTGTTATCATTCAAGGCTTGGAAAACATCATGAATGGTGATTCCATAGGCATTCAATTTATCTGGATTTACGGCAATTTCATATTGCTTCAATTTGCCGCCAAAGCTGCTTACCTCTGCAACGCCTTGTACTCCTAAAAGCTGTCGCCTAACCACCCAATCCTGGATAGTTCTCAATTCTGTCACATTGAACTTCCGTTCATAGCCTGTCTTGGCCCGGATTACATACTGATATATTTCGCCAAGACCCGTCGATATTGGACCTAGCTCAGGTATTCCTATTTCCGCAGGAATCTCCTGCTGCACTTTTTGGAGACGCTCAGCAACTTGCTGCCGGGCCCAATAGATATCAACATGATCTTCAAAAACGATGGTCACTAAGGAAAGGCCAAACCTCGAAAAACTCCGTATTTCCTTTCTGCCGGAAATATTATTGTTGGCCTGTTCAATTGGAAAGGTAATCAAACGTTCAATATCAGTTGCGCCATATGATGGGGCCACTGTAATAACCTGCACTTGATTATTGGTAATGTCTGGAACTGCGTCAATGGGCAGCCTAGTAAGCTGATATGACCCCACAGCGATAAGCCCCAATACCAAGAGTGCGATAATGAGCTTATTCCTTACGGAATACTCAATAATTCTTGTAAGCATAATCTGGATTCTGTTAATCTTTAAAAAAATGAAACTCAAGCCTAGTCTGTAACCCCCTTGAAACCCCCAATTCCTTAAAGAACTGGACATGGTTACCCAAGAATGTGATTACAAACCGATATTAGGCGGAAAGATTAACAAGCCTTTGGCGGCTGCCAAATGGACGAGAGGTAAATGTGATTTATTAAAAATTCATTTTCAAAAGGAAAGGTCTTTTCCTTCTCGATATAAGCCTTGTCTATTACTTCAAGATTTATACTTGTTGGTGAAATAAATACAAAACTTAAGGTTGAACTATGAAGCATAAAAGGAAGCCTTTTATCCTGATCATAATCTTCGTCATGAGCGTGACCTTTGAAATGGTCTTCGTTGTAATGCAATACTAAGAAATCAGAAAAGCTGAGATCATAGCTTTTTTCTTTATGTTCAAAATAATGCTCTATTAGAATAGGTAATTTCAACAATTGACTTAATTCCGTTGTCGAAAAAACGTATAGAAATAGAAACAATATGGCGAACTGCTTTTTCATTAAATCAAATTTAAGAAACATTGTTTTTAATAATTGTTGGGTTCAATAATTTAAATCTGTTCAAAATAAGGTGATTAGGAATCCTCAGACCCTTTTCTGTAATCTTATCCTAATACTTATTGATCCTGTTCAGATTCTTTACCATTTATTGTTTATTTCATAGATAGCACAAAAATACCTAACAAGCTCTTATGCAGAAAATTAACTACCAATTATCAATAGCGAAATTATAAAAAAGTGTTTGCCTAAAAATTTATTTTTGAACTAAGAAAGATTTGATGATTTTATCATCAAATTTCAACAAGGAAAATCAGACGATCAGACCAATTTATTCACTTTGGAACAAGGATTGTCATATTTTACAAAGTCTACATTCTTTATGGACTTTTAAATAAAATTGTTGAATCTTTAATTATTTGCCAATTAATTTCGTTTTCTGTAAAAACATTGATAACAATTCAGGCATTGGTAACAAAGTAGTGACAACAATAATTCTAAATTGTAAAGCTGTTCCAATTAAATTAGTTTTACCGCCTGAGACCTTAACAAACCGAATTTAGCCGTAGCCTTTTTCTAGAAAATTTTCTAGTAATTATTACTTTTTTAACCTAAAAACTAACCCTAATTAATCAATCTTATGAAGAAACATAAGCTGCTCTATGTGCTTTTCTTTTGGCTTAGTCTTGTTCAATTGACTTATGCCCAGACAACCATCTCAGGAAAGGTGGTTGATGAACTTTCAGGTTCAGCACTCTCGAATGTCAGTGTAAGGATTAAAGACACCCGAATTGGTGGTGTCTCTGACAACAATGGAAATTTCTCCATCAATGCCCCAAAACTTCCCGCTACCATCCTCTTTACAATGGTAGGATTTGAAGATCAAGAAGTCCAGGTCTCCGCTGCAAGCAACAACCTTGTCATCAAGATGCAGGAAAACATGAACAATACCTTGAATGAGGTCGTTGTTACCGGTTTGGCTTCCTCTATCAAAAGAAAAAACTTAGCAAATGCTGTTAGTTCGGTGAATGCCGCTGAACTGACTGGTGTGACTAAACCTCAAACGACCGATGCAGCTCTGTACGGTAAAGTAACGGGTGCAAACATCCGTTCTAACTCTGGAGCTCCAGGTGGTGGTATGTCCATACAGTTAAGAGGGCTTTCAAGCCTTGTTGGTGCCTCTCAACCTTTGATCATCTTAGATGGGGTCTATGTGAACAACTCTACCCAATCAACCGGTAGAGCAACTGTAAATGGCGCAGGAAACTCAACGCAAGATGATGGTTCAAACCGCCTTGCCGACATTAACCCTGATGAAATCGAAAATATCGAAATCCTTAAAGGTCCTTCTGCCGCTGCGATTTACGGAACCCGAGCCAATGCTGGGGTAATAATTATTACCACCAAAAAAGGTAAAGAAGGCCGTACGAAAGTATCGATCTCGGAGGACTTTGGTCTAACAACTCCTCTTAAGCTTCTGGGCTATGATGATTGGTCCGAAGAAAAAATCAATTATTTCTATGGTGGTACCACCCAAAGCCAAACAAACCGTAGAAACCTTGAACTGGAAAGATTCCGTGAAGCTAAAGCAAACAATAGCTTTGTGAACTATGAAGATTACTTCTATGATCATCAGCGCTTTTCAAGCAACACGCGTTTAAATGTTTCCGGCGGTACAGAAAAAACTAAATTCTTTGTTGCCGGTGGTATCAATGATGAAAACGGATTGATTAAAAACACAGGATTCCAAAGGTATACCGTGCGTGCAAACATCGACCAAAAGATCACAAATGCCATCCAATTGTCTGTAAATTCTAGCTATATCCGCTCCAATACCGATCGCGGATTTACAGGAAACCAAAACAGGACCGGAGCAAGTATTGGCTATGCCATCGCTGCAACGCCAAATTACTACGACCTGAGACAACGTCCTGATGGTACTTACCCTGACAACCCATACTTTACTGAAAACCCTATTGCCCTAACGGATAAATCAACCAACAACTCTTTGGTAAACAGGTCAATCAGTTCTTTCAACTTAGGCATAGATCTATTCAAAGGGGAAAGCAGTTATATGAAATTCGTGTTGAATGGTGGTCTAGACTATTTACAGAATACAACAAACATCCACCTGCCAGAAGATTTACAATACCAACGTAGTATTGCCAATCCTGGTGATATCATGAACGGCAAGCAAGAGAGTTTCAATACAAACTTACAGGCTGCCTTGGTTTACAACTTCAACCTGAAACGTGTGAACATGAACTCCCAGGTAGGTATGGTGAGATTGGATTTCAAAGATGACTTGCTATTTGTAAGAGGTCAAGGTTTGGCGCCGCTTCAGAAAAATGTTAAACAAGCTGCTGTTCAGACTATCTTCAACCAGTTCTTTATGAGAACTCAGGAAGCTGGTATCTTCTTACAACAGGAAGCAAACTTTGAAGATAAGATCATAGGTACCCTTGGTGTCCGTTTTGATAAGTCCTCTTTAAATGGCAATCCAAATAAATTATTTGCATTCCCTAAGGCATCCTTAGCGATGAACTTAACAAGTTTCGACTTCCTAAGAGACCACTTCATTTCTCAATTGAAACCAAGGATTGCCTACGGTGAGACTGCTGGTCCAGTAGCTTTTGGGGCAACCTATTCCTCTTTGGTTGGTGTGAACATTGGCGGTTTATTGGGTTCATCCCTTTCTACCATTGTAGGAAATGTGAACATCCTTCCTGAAACCGCTAAAGAATTGGAATTCGGTGTGGATGTCGGAATTTTGAAAAATAGACTTTCCTTGGAAGCGACCTATTATATCAAAAATACCGCAAACAACATCCAGCCATTGAACCTTTCACCTTCATCGGGATTTACTTCAACTTCCAGCAACCTTGCTGAACTGAGCAACAAAGGTATCGAGTTAAGCCTGTCCGGTACTCCATTCGAAAGGGAAAACTTTAAATGGAACAGTAGATTGATGTTCTGGAAAAACGATATTACCATTAGTAAACTGGGAATCCCTACCTATACCACTGGTGGATTCGGCGTTAGTTACGGAACATTCCTGATGAAAGAAGGCGAAAAGCTAGGAACTATCGTAGGAACTCCACAGATCAACCCAGGTGAATACACGGTTTGGGGCAACTCCCAACCGAAATTCAACATGAGTTTCAGCAACAACTTGACCATCTACAAAAACTTTGACTTCTCTTTCTTGTTTGATTGGAAAAAAGGTGGCTACAATGTCAACTTAACTAACCTAAACTTGGATGAAGGCGGTAACTCAAAAGATTGGTTCGGTGATAGAAACGGTGATGGTATCCCAAATGGTAAACAAAGAGAACCAGAACCATTCAACAATGCCGGTCGATTCGTAGAAGATGCTTCTTACATCAAATTAAGAGAGGTTGGTTTATACTATAGCATGCCAACTGAGGTTACCCAAAGATTGTTCAAAAACAAAGTACAACGCTTTAGAGCAGGTATCTCGGGCAACAACCTAGTAATGATAAGCAAATATTCGGGTTATGATCCTGAAACTTCAACATTTGGAAATGGCCTTGCCAACAATATCGATGTTGGTCCATACCCAAGTGCACGCAGATTTTTCTTAAACCTTAGCCTAGATTTTTAACCTTATTATCATGAAAACGACAACTTTAAAAAATACGATATTCATGCTCTCGTCAGTTTGTCTGCTTGCTTCTTGCAACCCATTTGACATTGAGTCCATGATAGATCCAAACAACCCATCGGTTGCTTCGGTCAACAACAATGCAACTCCACAACAGATCCAATATTTGGTAACGGGCTTAGAATCCAGACACCGCGATTATGTTTCCAACGTAACGAATGGCTGGGCCAGCTTAGGTCGTGAAATCTGGTTATTGAACTCATCGGATACCCGCAACATGACCGAATGGTTAGGCCTTAACGACTACACCCTAAACTCCAATGTCTTCGGCTATGGAACAACCGGTGGTGGTTCTTATGCCTCTCCTTACGGAGCCATCAATCAGGCAAACCTGATTTTGGATGCCTTGGCCAATACCGACAAAATGAATGAAACAGAAAAAGCTGCTGTTTCAGGTTTTGCAAAAACCATTATGGGCTACCAATACATGATCCCTGCCAACTGGCTTTACCAAAATGGTATCCGCGTGGATGTTAAAGATGAATTGAACCCTGGCCCTTTTGTTTCCTATGATGAAGCCTTAACCTACGTTAAAGGACAACTGGATGCAGGTTTCGAAGATCTAAAGAAGGCAGGCACTACTCTTCCTTTTAAATTAAGCACTGGATTTTCGGGCTACAACAACCCTGCGGGCTTAGCCAAGGTCAACCGCGCCATTTCTGCACGACTAGCAATCTATCGCAAAGATTGGCAGGGTGCATTGGATGCACTATCAGGTTCTTTCATCGCTGAAAACGGAAATCTAGAAGAAGGGCCTAAGCATACTTTCAGTAGCGGTGCTGACCTGAACAATCCTTTGTTCATGGCCTTAAATATCCCTAACCCAGGAAACCTTAGAGTTGTAAATCCTGGACTGATCGCCGATGCTACTCCCGGAGACAGCCGTGTTGCCAAGAAGTTCTTTAAACTAACTACTCCTTTCGTAGTTACGACTTCCACCGTGGCATTGACAGGTGAATACCAAGACAACCGCTATCCAACCAATACTTTGCCGGTAACTTTTATCAAAAACGAAGAATTGATCTTGATCAAAGCTGAAGCTCAAGCCCAATTAGGACAAACTACCAATGCCATTGCCAGTATCGATATTATCCGCGAGGCAGCTAACATTGGCAAATACACCGGCCCTACCGACAAAAACAGCCTGCTTAAGGAAATCCTATACCAACGTAGGTATTCCCTTTGGGCTGAACCTGCTGGCCACCGCTGGGTAGACGTAAGACGCTATACTGGACCAGGTCTATTATATGCCAATATGAGTGAAGCAATTGATGCGACTTATGATAAAGGAAAGGTATTTACCCAATTCCCACTACCACAAGCAGAAGTGAACTGGGACCTTTATAAAAATAAATAACATCAAAAAAGATAAATTATATGAAGTTAAAATATCTATTATTGATGGGAGCTGTATACATGGGCAGCTCCCTTCAAGCCCAACAAAAAATAACGGAAGAGACTAGTTTCTCTATGCCTTCCATTGCTGGGCAAGCATTATCTCCAAATGGTGAAAAATTAGCTTACGTACAAGCGAAAACCAATTTGGAAGCCAATAAAGTACAATCGGAATTAATTATCCTCGACATAAAATCAGGAAAAAAAGAAACTGTAGCGACTCAGGTCAGCGACCCACAATGGTCTCCTGATGGCAGTAAACTGGCCTTCCGAGGTAATATCAATGGACAATCCGGAATATTCTATATTACCAACAGTGACAACAGTCCAAAATTTGTTGCCCCCGTGTATTCCAGCAACCATTTCCTGGGCCACTCTGCAAAGAAGAATTACGCATGGAGCCCTGATGGAAAGTACATCGCATACGTGGGGGCAGACGCTGAAAAGGCTCAAGTCAAAATCGACCCTGCATCTCCTAAAGTAATCGAAAGGATCCTTTATAAATCCAGGACTTCTTTCTCCGATAATGTACTAACAAAAATCCACTTGGTGGATGTAGCAACAGGAACCGTAAAGGTATTGACGGATGATAAGTTTGATAGCCATTCTTTAACTTGGGCACCAGATTCTAAAAGAATTGCCTACGTCTCAAACCATACCGATGATCCAGATAATAATTACAACAACGACCTGTTCATAGTCGACATTTCCAATTCCAATGTGAAACAGATTACCAATACCATTGGTACTGAACATAACCCAAATTGGAGCCCAGATGGAAAATACATCCTCTATCCAGCTACGATCCGCCCCTTAAACACCAAAGACAGTTCCCCAGAAGACCTTAAGCTTTACCTATATCAGGTCGCAAATGGGGAGGTTACTTGCCTATCCACTGATTTGGATGAACGACTGAGTGGAGGTGAATGGATGGATGATAGCAAGAACTTTTACTTTGGATTCCCAAGACATGGAAAACGTGTCTTGTACAAAGGAAACATAGACGGTAAAACATTCACACCGATAATCGATAAAGAAGCTAGTGTTGGAGCTGTCAATGTTTCCAACAAGAGAATCTCCTTTACCATGTCAGATTTCAATTCAGCAAATGAAGTATATATATCTGATAATGAAGGTAAAACTATTACACAATTGACTAACGAATCTAGCAATTGGTTAAAAGACAAGGACCTTTCCAAAAAAGAAAGCTTCTGGTTCAAATCCCATGATGGCGTCAATGTCCAAGGATTTATTGCCTATCCAGCTAACATTCCTGCAGGTACAAAGATCCCAGTTATCCAACGTATTCATGGTGGTCCACATGGCGCATTCGGTTATAGCTATACCGATATCGTGGAAGTGTTGACTGGAAAAGGATATGCTGTAGTCTTTATCAATCCAAGAGGTTCCACGGGCTATGGACAGAAATTTTCCGATGGTACTTACCAAGCCTGGGGTGGTGGAGATTATTTAGACCTGATGAAAGGATTAGATTATGCCCTTGAAAAATACCCTTTCTTGGATAAGAACAGAATGGGAGTTACAGGTGGTTCTTACGGTGGATTTATGACCAATTGGGTCGTTACTCAAACAGATCGATTCAAGGCTGCAGTAACCAGTGCTTCTGTCAGCAACCTCATTTCTTTCTACGGAACATCGATCTATCCGGATCTGATAGAAACTGAATTTAATGGCATGCCTTGGGACAATTACAGCCTTTTATGGCACTTCTCCCCAATGGCTCATATCAATAAAGTGAAAACCCCTACCCTAATTGTCCATGGAGAAAACGATATGGATGTTCCTATTACCCAAGCTGAAGAATTCTTCATCGGACTGAAAAAAGTGGGTATCCCTACTCGTTTCGTTCGTTATCCGAATGAAGGCCATGGAATGGCACAGCCAAAAAATAGGCTTCACAACAATAAGGAGTTATTAGCTTGGTTTGACAAATACCTAAAATAATGGCTAGATCAATATTAACGAAATGGACAGTAAGTCTATTTCTCATGCTCGCTATCTTTTGCTCGCAATCTATTGCGCAAGCAATCAACCAAGATTCCATATACTTCCGCGAACACTATGACAAGAAGGAGTATATGGTCAGTATGCGCGACGGCGTCAAGTTATTTACTGTTGTATACAGTCCAAAGGACAAAAAAGAAAAATACCCTTTCTTGATGATGCGTACGCCATATAGCTGCGCACCTTATGGTGAAGATAATTACCCTGGCAGTCGCTTTGGACCTTCCATGGAATTGGTTCGTGAAGGTTATATCTTCGTTCGTCAAGATGTCCGTGGAAGATTTATGTCTGAAGGAACATTTACTTGGATGGCTCCCAATCAATCAGATCCTAAAAAATGGGATGAAAGCATGGATACTTACGATAGCATCGATTGGCTTGTCAAAAACATCAAGAACAATAATGGAAAAGTGGGTACTTACGGTGGCTCCTACCCTGGGTTTTATGTTGTAGCCGGTATGATCGATGCCCACCCTGCATTAAAGGCGGCTATGCCATCAGCACCAATGGCAGACCTATGGCAAGGTGACGACATGGTGCATAATGGAGCTTTTCTAATGCCGCACAACATCAATTTCATCAACAACTTTGGTGTTAAGAGACCAGTACCTCTGAAAAAATACCCTGCTGGAAACATGCAGTATGATACACCCGATGGATATGACTTCTGGCTACGCCAGGGTCCGCTTTCAAATCTGAACAAAAACTTTTTCAAAGGGGAAAACATCCATTGGGAGGAATACCGAAACCACCCAACTTACGATGAGTTTTGGAAATCCAGAAACGTACGCCCGCACTTAAAGAATATCACACCGGCAGTTATGACAGTGGGCGGATGGTTTGATGCGCAGGATATCCGTGGACCATTTTATGTGTACCAAGGTATCAAGAGTCATAGCCAAAACACTTCAAACCGCCTGATTTTAGGCCCTTGGTACCACGGCAGCTGGTCATCGCAAAAAGGAGACCGCTCTGCCAACATCTATTGGGACAGCAATACCGGTGAGTATTACCGTCAGGAACTGGAATTGAAATTCTATAATTATCACCTGAAAGGAAAGGGATCAATGGACCTTCCTCAGGTAATGGCTTTCAATACCGGTGCCAACAAATGGCATAATTTCGATCAATGGCCGCCAAAGGATTTACAGACAAAAAACCTGTATTTTAATCCTAACGGCGAGCTAGCTGAACATGCTAAAACCGATAGGGATAACTTTGATGAATTTACCCACGACCCGAAAAAGCCAGTGCCTTTTACCCAAGAAATTACGACTAGATTCGGCAATGATTGGATGGTTGAGGACCAGAGGTTTGCTAGCAGAAGACCGGATGTACTGGTTTACGTTTCGGAACCCCTTAAAGAAGACTTGACCATTGCTGGAAGTATAGGCGTACATTTAGTTGCTTCTACCTCGGGAACAGATGCAGATTTTATTGTCAAGGTCATCGACGTTTATCCAAACGATGCAACTGACCCTGCTGACAATCCTCAAAAAATCAAGATGGGTGGATACCAAATGTTATTGCGTGGTGATCCAATTCGTGCTAAGTTTAGGAATAGTTTAGAGAACCCTGAACCTATGGTTCCTAACCAACCAACCAAACTGAACTTTGATCTGACGGATGCCTTTCACACCTTCAAAAAGGGTCATCGTATCATGGTACAGGTTCAAGGATCATGGTTCCCCATGCTTGATATCAACCCTGGTAAGTTTATGGATCTATACAATGATTCCAAAGAATCTGATTACCAGAAAAATACTCAAAGAATTTACAGGTCTAATACCGAGAAATCATTTATTAGCCTCCAGGTTTATCAACCGTAATAAAGATTCTATTTAATTGAACTAAACATTAGAGCAGAAGAAGTAATTTTCCTCTGCTCTTTCTTTTATCCCCTTTAATGCTCTTTGCATATAAAACTGAATTTCCAATCCATCCAAATCTTCCACCAAGCCATTCGCTTCTAGGCACAGTTTCGTTCCTAAAATATTTTCTTTCAGCCGATAGGTATAATCTATGTTTTTTTCGATATCCCAATGAATTATACAGCTTTCCTTATCGTCCACTATCAATTCCTTAAATATCTCAAATCCCCTTTCCCAAACCTCTATATGATCATAACGGATCAACAATTCTTGAATTAATTCTAGATCTGCATAGATAGCGATTTCTTGATAATACTTCATAAACTAATTCTTTATCCTTAAAATGAAAATGTTCAAGGCCTAAATTAGTCGATCAATAAGCTGAAAATGTCTTGACTTATAGATCAGAACAACAAATCAGCTTAACTACTTAAATCCTTAGTATTCTAACACTTACGTGTTCAAGTTTATAAATTGGCACCACATAACTGGGGCATATCCTTATTTTCGAGAGTTTCTGAACTCAGTTGGAGTCAGTCCGGTTATATTTTTGAAAACGGTATTAAAGGCTGTCTTGGAATTAAAGCCTGAAGCATAGCCAATTGAAATCATGTTATAGGGTATCATGGTCTCATCAACCAATAGTTCTTTCGCTTTATCTACCCGAAACCGATTGATATATTGAAAGAAATTCATTCCAAATCCAGAATTAATAATGTATGACAATTGATGTACAGTAATCCCTAAGCGATTTGCCAATTTCAATAAATTGAGTTCACTATCTAAAAACAATTCCTCTTGTATCATCAATTGACTTAACTCCTCTTTGTAATGGATCAAATCTTCATCCGACAATAATTTAATTTTATGCTCAGATTGGTCCCCATCTACCTCATCAGCAATATCCAATGTTTTGTCAACATCTATTCCTTTAGGGTAAATTTCACCCTGACGCATGGAATAAAATGCAACTAAATAGAGCACGCCCATGAAAAATAAATTGATGATGATATTTAGGTTAGTTTCAGGGAATAATAGGTTATAGATTAAAATCAGGACCGAAGAAATGATGCAGCAATAAATAATATACTTTATCCATCTCAGATCAATATTCATGGTATTCGAAGAAAACGACTGTATAACTTTCTGGTGTTTTCGCACTTTGAGGTAGGCCAAGACTGTACACAACAAGGCTTGAATAAAAAACAACAGCATCAATATCGGTTTGTAAAATCCTTGGGGATTTCCCTTTCCAAGGATAAGGACGGACAGAAAAGCTATTGGTAATAGAAATAAAAAACTATCTTTCGCTTTCCAATTATACTGAGGGTTTGTATAATAATATACACTTATCAGGAAGCTCAAGGGAACAAAAAACTGAACAGTACGAAACAGAATATAGGCAGAATAATTAGTGAATTGATTATCCGGAAAGATCAATTCATCCAACCAGAATGTAGACCATAGTAACACAAAAAAGCCAAACCATAGGTTAGCTTTTCGATTTACCCGGATGGCATTACTAAAATTCAGAAAGGCTAACAGAAACATTCCGCCCACAAGAGCTCCTTTTATGATCAATTCTAGGTTCATCCTTTAATCATTAATTTGATGGTTAATTTATACCCTAAAGAAAAATAAAACAAACCAAACCCCAAAACTTATTGTTATGTTCACAATTTGAGATAATTTTTTTATCCAAAAATCTATTTGTTTAGACATAAATCCACTTAAAGAGGTTACCTTTGTTCTCTATCGAGTCAATCTACTTATGAATTTAAAAACGCAACTATTAACTATTCTAGTCTTTGTTTTGAGTTTTGGAACACAAGAGCTATGTGCTCAAGAAAGCAATTTGAATTCGGATGAATTGTTCCAAGCGGCTCGAAAGGAAGCATTTGACAACAAAAACTATCCCGCTGCAGTAAATCTAGCAAAAACAGCCTTAGCTAAAAGTCCAGATTATACAGACATCTCCGTGTTCCTGGGCAGGTTATATACTTGGATGGATAAAATCGACTCCGCTCGAATCGTATTCAAGGAACTTGAAATTAAAGAAGCGAAGGATCCAGATTTCTATTTCGCTTATGGTTCACTTGAATACTGGGAAGATAATTATCCAGAAGCTCTCCGAATTGTAGACAAGGGATTGACCCATGACCCTAAATCCATGGATCTTCTTTTGTTAAAATCCAAAATCGCAAATGGCACTAAAGATTTTAAAACGGCAAAAGCAACTTTAGATGAAATCTTAGAAATTGACCCAAAAAATGCTGATGCCAGAACCTTGGAAATTGCCATCAAAGAACAGGTAGGAATCAATGAGGTTGGTGTCACCTACAATTGGATGTATTTTGACAAGCAATTTGAAGACAACTGGCATATCGTAGGTTTAAGCTATAAAAGAGGCACAGCAATCGGATCATTTATTTTCAGGGCGAATCTAGCAAACAAATTCGGAAGCAATGGAACTCAATTTGAGCTGGAAGCCTACCCGCGACTTTCCAAAATGTTCTATATGTACCTTGGTACGGGATTCTCTAATAGTACAGGCTTATTCCCAAAATTCAGGACCGCAGCCTCTCTATACGCCAACTTACCAGCTAGTTTTGAAGCTGAGATCGGTTTCAGACAATTGAAATTCACCGATAATGTTTGGATGTATACCGCATCTATTGGTAAATACTATAAAAACTTTTGGTTCAATGCCAGAACTTACCTTACCCCAAGTGAAAACAATATCTCCCAATCCTATGCCGGAACAGTTAGATATTATACCAAGGGTTCTGATGATTTTCTAGGCTTTATCGTTGGAACAGGTATCAGTCCTGACCAAAACAGAGAAAATTTGCTATTTGACAATCTGTACAAATTGAAAACCTTTAAAACAGGTTTAGACTACAACTTCAGTGTAAAATCCAAAAATATTTTCAATATCTCCGGCACTTATTATAATGTGGAGTATAAACCAAAAACCAGGGATAATCAACTTGATTTCACGGTTGGCTATAGAAGAAGGTTCTAAAATTTAATTCTTAAAATAAGATCTAAAAGCACTGTCAGGCAATAGCTTCATTTTTGAAGTAAATTGCCTGTTCATTTTTTTGAAGGTATCAAATCTTTGGTTCAGCTCCTCGGCACCCGATTTATTATCTATCCCATCTTCACTGAGGTCTTTATTTAATTTGTATAAAGTCCCTGAGTTCAAATGCAGGTCCGCAGAAACAAAATCAATCAATTGCGATTTACTTTGCATCATTGGAATCCCGAGCCCTTTCTTGTTAGCTCCGATATCCAATCCCTGTCCTACCCAAGCAACCTGACCTGGAACCTCCAACTGATAATTATTTTTGTAAAATGCCAAAATGCTTGGAGCAAGGTCAAAATGACTGACCACATTCTGAAATTTACGTTTAGTTTTCAATAAAGGAGAGTACACAATCAAAGGAACATGATAGCGATCTATCTTACTTTGCAGAGGTATCTCTGGCATACTATGGTCTCCGGTGATAATAAAGATCGTATTCTTGTAATCACTTCGCTGCTGGTAGGAACGGAAGAAATCCCTTAAAGCCTCGTCCGCATTCAGCACCGAAATCAATTGCTTCCTATTTTCCAAAGCAAAATTCTTTTGTATACTGTTCACCTTAATCGTCTTCAGCCTTTGATCAAACATGGAAGCAAACTTTGCCTCATTATTGATCAGGAATGGGTTATGGGTCGATAAAGTCAGGGCAATATGGAAATGCGGAGCATTATTCTCCTGATTTGCCAATCTTAATTGTTCTAATACCGCCTGATCTTCATAACCCCAACTTTCCCCATTGCTGCTCGGCAGTTTTTTATACCCCTCCGGAAAGGAGCTGACATCGACTAACTCATCAATAGCGTTTGCCTTCAGGTATTTGCTCATATAGTCAAACTCAGCATCTCCACCGTAGAAAAATGCTGTGGAGAAGCCATTTTTCTTCAAGATATTGATCAGGTTAAAATGTTCCGGATAATCCTTTAATTCTAGGAAGCCCGAATTTCCAAATGGCAGGGAACCTAAAATCGTCGGAAGCACAGAGAAAGTTCTTCCCGATGTGCTTAGATTATTTTCCCATACCAAAGAGCTATCCTTTAAGGAGTTCAAGAATGGCGTAAAATCACCGATATATCCAGTAGGATTACTATAAGCATTGCCCAATCCCTCTACGATAATTAACACAAGATTAGGAACAGAATCACTCTTGTCGAAAAATGGTCCGAGCAGGTCTAGGGTTTGATCTTCTCGCATAAATGGAAAGTCCCCAGAAACTTGAGCATAACTAGCAGATGATGTATTCAAGCCTAATCCTTCTTCAATATCTTCCATGAGCATCTTGGCATTGCTCTCCATGAAAAACCCAAGCTTGCTTTTCTCTGCAGTTTCCAAAAACTCATTTTTTGTGGCGCTTTTCACATCTCCACCCATGGAAAGATATCCAAAAGCTAAAATCGCCAAGCCAAGAAAAACTGCCGACAATTTCCCTGAGCCTTTAAATCGGTTACTCGTTTTATGGAACACAAAATATAATCCAACTAAACCGACTATTAAAATCAAAATATTAACCCAATTCAATACCCCACTGGCAAGCAGTATATTCTTCAGCTCATCCGCAGAATAAAAAAACAGGTCGGTCCCCAATAAATTTCTCGATTCTGCAAAATAAAAGGCCAATACCAGTTGAGAGATCAATATTAAACTCGCCAAAACATGAAGGGCAACTCTGGAAAACTGACGATTAAAGATTGCCAAGACTGCGTAGATCACGAAAAAGAGCACCAGAATCACAAACCCTATCAATACGTTATTCAGCAACAAGACAAAAAACGAACTCATGCCATTGAATTGCTGGATATTATGACTATAGATAAAGTATTCCAATATGCTAAAAATCGAAATTAGGATCATAAATAAACTTGCGACCGAGCTAAACTCCCGGAACAAGGACTTAATAATACGGACAACCTTTTCCTTGAAAGTTTCATGAACTTGATCCGAGAAGCCTTGTCTTGTCATTTCACCCCAAGTATGCCCTTTCTTGAAATAATCAATCATCCCCCTGATACCTGCCATCGTGACTATGGGATGAAAATAAAAAGGTTCTATTATGGCCGTCAGGATCAACTTGGTCAAATCCTTCCGCTTGGTATAAACTTGGTAACTCACTAAGTCAACCGAAATCGCATATACGGAATAGAGTATACTAGAAAATAAGACTAAGGCAAATAGGACAAAGAAGAAAGTCCAGTTCAAGACGCCCATAAATAAGAATATCCAGAAAATAACATACCCCGAAAACTCAACCAAGGGTCCAAGAAACTCAAAGAAAAACCAATATGGCAAACTGAGCATTCCCATCTTGCCGTACTTCGGATTGAACATCATTTTCCTATGTTTCCACAGGGTCTCCATCGTTCCACGCATCCAACGATTCCTTTGTTTCTTTAACACAGACTTATCCTCGGGAACTTCGGTCCAACATAAAGGGTCTGGAATGGTAATAACCTGATGAGGCAATTTATGCTCTTTCATATACCTACGCATTCTCACCACCAACTCCATATCCTCACCCACCGTCTTTGGATCATATCCACCACAGGCCAGCACAATCTCCTTGTCAAAAGCACCAAATGCACCTGAAATCAAGATTAACCCACTGGCTCTTGACCAGGCCATACGTCCCAATACAAACGCCCGGATATATTCCAATGCCTGACTCCGGCCTAACCAGCTTTTTGGTAAATTAACTTCAACAACCTTACCCTTCTCTATCTTACAGTTACTTGCTAAACGGATGGTCCCACCACATGCAATCAAGCGCTTGTCTGTCTGCTCCATAAAAGGCTTCGCCAATCTCAAAATGGCATCTTGCTCTATGATACAGTCCACATCGATGCAGACAATATAGTCAGCCTTAGAAATATTGATCCCAACATTCAATGCATCGGCCTTCCCCCCATTCACCTTATCCACTACAATCAATTTCTTAAAAGCAGGGTTCTTACTTTTGTAAACCTGCTTTACTTCTTTGGTTGCTATATTCCCAGGAATGATATAAGAAACTTTTTCTAATTGATAGGCCTCGATCAATCTTTCCATTGAATCATCCTTAGAACCATCATTGACGATGATAATCTCCAATTTATGGTAATATATGGAAAGCAGTGAGCGGACATTCTCCACCACCGTCATTCCTTCGTTATAGGCGGGTGCAATCAAACTGAAACTTGGCGCATTCGGATTGGAGGCTATAATGGAATAATCCGTAAAGATATTACCATGCTTATAACGCAGGACAGCACCATAGGAAAATAGAGCAATCCAGGTATAAACACTAAAAATTCCAATGGAATAAAGTAAAAATAACCAAACTATGATTACATAAATAATCTCAGCCATAATTAGGATTTTTTCTGCAGAGCGTGATTCAAAACCATTAAAGTTGGATCCTCAGGAGCCAACTTATTACTTAAGTCTATTAAATATTTAAATTCCCCAAGATTCGCTAAAGCTTCGGCAGCCGAAACCTTAATCCTATTGGAAGGATTGTCTATTAAGTGCGATCTTAAAAATTCTAATTGATCAAAAGCCCTAGTCTGCCCAAATCCCTTTAGGATCTCAAGTTGAAGGTCTTCCTTCATTTTAGGATAATAAATGGCCAATAGACTGGATGTATCCTGAGCATCCAAACTAAAAAGTGTTTTGATGGCATCCTTCAAAATCACATCCTGGTCATCCGCCAAAAGCGCCACTACCTGATCATGCAACTCAAAAATTTGAAATTTCCGCACCAACTTTAATGCAAAATGCAAAACCGATGGATTATTGGACTCCAGCCATTTACTGATCTTTTCAGTGGCATTTTTGGGTAAAGATTTAATATTGTTCAAAATCCGCAGCTGTTGCCAATCCGACAGAATTCCTTCTAGCGTGTCTAAAAAGGATAAGCCCTCAAAACCATTGAAATGTACCATGGCATATTGTACCTCATTGACCACATTCTTTTTCCGATGATTCAGTTTGGATTCAATTTCAGGTAAGGCCAAATGCACATCCATGATAGTCAAGGCCTGTATGCCTCGAGCAATTAAATGCCCCTTATAGCTTCTAAGTAAACTATAGGACTCTTTATCTAATTGATAGGAATTAAAGACCCGCTGTAGGACCGTAGCAGCCACTCCTGAAAACTTACGGTCAGCTTCAATGAGTTGCCCCAAGAAAAACCTCCTGAAATTCTCATGCTTCAGTAATTCCGACAGATTAGGGTCGATATACAGATCGGTTTGGTTCCCTTCTACGAGGACTTGCATCAAGTATTCGTTCAACATATTCTTCCAATACTTCCTATTGATTTCCAATTTATAGGCTCGGAAACTGTAGATCAACAATCCAAGCGTAAAAAGGAAAACCAATATCAGAATGGTCAATATTCCTAATGTCAACTCATGAAGGGTAAACATTTTCTCCATAGGCTATCGCAGCAGTCTATTTACTCTAATAATCAGTTCATTGGGACTGAATGGTTTAACCATAAAATCAGAAGCTCCCAAGTCAAATGCTTCAAGCACGGTATCTTCTTGCCCCATACTGGATAACATGATAATTGGTATCCTCTTTTCTAGACTCTTTAACTCCGAAAGGATTTCGATACCCGATGCAAAAGGCATCATGATATCGCTGATGATAAGATCGATTTCTTCTTTATTCAACAAATCGATGGCCTCCATTCCATTCCTCGTTAAGATCACCTGGTAACCCTCTTTTTTTAGTTTATGTTCGATAGTTTTGAGGATTAATTCATCGTCTTCAGCTAATAACACAACCATTTCTTTACTCCTTTATATCAATTAATAATTTCTGTAATATTTCAATTTCATGTAATACCTTAGGCAAATGTTCCCACACTTCAATCCCCTTCGAAAATTGACTGTCCAATTCAATCAACATAAGATTCAATTCCGTCAAGCCTGCACTTCCTGATGTACCTTTCAATTTATGTAAGACTCGTCCTAATAGATTTTCATCTCGATCCTGGATCAATTGCTTGATATCCAATTCCTGCATCTGCAGTTCTTGAAGGATCAATCCATAAAACTGTTGTTTAAATACCGGATCAGAATCGGTCGCTTCTTCAATAACATCAAAATCTATATGCTTGACCTCATTGATGTTGGATAAACTTTTATCTGAAGCCTTTAGTAGGCAATTGTACAGCACTTCTTTAAAAGTCTCAACTTTAATGGGCTTGGTCAAAAAATCATTCACACCTACCTGTAAGCACCTTTCTCTTTCCCCAACAACATTACCGGCAGTAATTCCAATGATGGGCACATGCTTATAACTTTCAATCTCTCGGATCCTTTTTGTCGCTTCAAGCCCATCCATCACCGGCATCTGAATATCCATTAAGATCAGATCGAAATCCTGGTTTTCACAGGAGTCTACTGCCAATTGGCCATTCTCAACACAGACCGTACTACAATTAGGAAGTAAATTTTCTATAAGTCGATTATTCAAGGCCATGTTCACCGGATTATCATCTGCAAGAAGAACCTGATATGACTTTGTGGATATCTTTTCTTCTGCAGCGAACTCCATTTCCTGCTCCACTGGAAGTGATTTATTAGCCTCAGTATCTTTCCTCAAGATCCTATACAAGTCTTCTGAAATAATAGGCTTGGTTAATATATGTGAGTTGGATTCTTGACGGAAGTGTCCAATATGCTCTTCATCATCTGAAGAGGTATGCAAGATCATGATCGGTAACTCCTCCTCGTTCTGACGATATAATTCCTTGATTTTTGAAAGAGTTTCTAAACCATTTAGGATTGGCATCCTATAATCCATCAAAATTACATCAAATCGCTTCCCAATGGACAAAAGCTGTAGGGCCTCAAAGCCATTTTCAGCAGTTTCGGTTTCCACTCCTTTATAGGCCAACATGTGCTCCAAAATCATTCTATTGCTGCCATTATCATCCACAATCAGGGCAGAATCGACTGCCAAATTATGTTCAGCCTCAATAGGGTTCTCATAAGGAACTTCTATTTCAAAAAAGAATTCCGAACCTACCCCTACTGCACTCCTTAAGGATAGATTGCTGCCCATATAATTTAGGATATTGTTGGAAATGGTCAGACCTAAGCCCGTTCCTCCAAAACGTTTGCTCACAGAACTGTCTTCCTGGATAAAAGCATCAAATATGCGCTGCTGCTTTTCATCAGGAATCCCTATTCCGGTGTCTCGAACCGTAAATCGCAATCCGACCTTCTCCTCATTCCTGAAGGTTTCCTCCACCCGCAATTCAATCTCTCCTTGTTCCGTAAATTTTACCGCATTCCCCAAAAGATTGATCAGAACCTGTTTAATCCTGGATTCATCTACATGAATCATGGTCGGCAAACCCTGCTCAATATTCAATAATAGCTCAATATTCTTGTTTTGGGCTTGATAGAGAATCACGTGGATGACCTGGTTTACTAATTCATATAGGTTGTATTGATCAATGTAGAATTCAAGCTTTCCTGATTCTATTTTTGAAAAATCCAAGATATCATTAATGATCGCTAGGAGGTTTGTCCCAGATTCATTTACATATTTTAAATATTGCTTCTGTAGATCGTTTAGCGGTGTTTTCAGCAATAGATCGGAAAAGCCTATTACACCATTTAATGGTGTCCTGATCTCATGGCTCATATTCGCCAAGAATTCGGATTTAGCTTTACTGGCTAGGTCCGCAAGCTGTTTCGCTTTCCTTAGTTCCTCATTTTTCTCGACTTGTTCCGTTATATTTTGGGAGAATATGATTATCCCACCAATATTATTGTCCGAAATACGCCAAGGCCTCACTTCCCAATTATAATGTTGATTTTCTGCAGCGCCTTCAACTTGAACAACCTCATCTACATTTTTATAGGGTATTCCTTCTAAGGCTCGTTGATAGATCTGCTTGCGACTTTCGGGAACATTTGGAAAAAGTTCAAAAAGATTCCTTTTGCCGTCTGAATTCTTCCCTTGATGGAATTCTTCAATCCATTGTTGACTGAGCGCCAAATAATTGAGATCAGTATCAAACATGGCTACTGCAGCTGGAACGTGCTTGACAAAGGTTTGAAGCATGGCTTCTTTTAACTCAATGTCTAAATACAGCCTCTTGCTCTGGTCAATATCTTGAATAATCCCAAAAACCCTTTCACATCGCCCTTCGATATATTCAGGGTTGCCTTTAATACGGACCCAGATCTGTTCTGAATTCGGCTTTCTTAATTGTATTTCAAAATCATAGGGCTGCCCAGTTTCGATGGCCCTGTTAAATCTATGCTCAATGATCGTTCTTTCTTCCGGATCGAAAAATGAAAACACATTCTCCATATTGGGCTGAAAATCCTCAGAAACACCATGGATCAATCGTGTTGAATCAGACCAATAGATTTCATTCTTTTTAACATCAACTTCCCAACCACCTACTTGGGCAACAATATTGGTTTGCTCAAGCATCTGTTTGGTATGTTCTAAGTCCTTCTCTAACTTGATCCGATCGGTTAAATTCAAGGCGGAGCTCACGACATATTGCTTGCCGTTCTGGTCTTTTTCGACCATATTGTTGTACAACCAATAGATCCATTCTCCATTCCTTTTTTTCAGGACCATCATGCCAGAATCCTCTCCATTTTTCAGGATCCTATCCAAATAAGGTTGAACAAGCGATTTATTTTCATTCGGTACTAAATCCCTTAAGTTCAAACCTGGGATTTCTTCCAAGGAATATCCAAGAACCTGTCTGCCCTTTTCATTGACCTCCAATATATTCCCATGGATATCGTGCATGCTCGTCAGCCCGATTCCATTTTCAAAGAAATTCCTAAATCTCCTTTCGGAAACTTCCAATTTTGCACGTTCTGAATTCTCTCTGGTCATGTTCCTGCCAAATGCAAAAATCTCCTTATTCTCTTGACCATGCCTCAGGTGCCAATCAATCGTTACCGACTCGTCTTCCCTAAGCTGTGTTTGCGTTTGCACCATAACCTCCAGATCTGAACTGGATACAGACTTGATTTTCGAGACCACCTTCCTATCCTTAACTTTCAGTACCTCTAAAAAATTAAGACCGTCGAATTCACGGATAGGTATTTGCATCAGTTCTGCAAAGGCTGGATTTACTTCCTTTACGGTAAAATCCTCATTCAAAACACAGATCATGTTCTGTGTCACGGAAAGGATATCCTTGAAATAACCCGCTTGATTTAATTTCCGCTTGGCCAATAGTACGGCCAAAACGGCTTTTGCTAAGTCTTCCAGTTCTTTTAACTGTTGCTGGCTTAATGTTTTGGGATGATAATCGATTACACATAGTGTACCTAAAGCATGTCCACGTTCGTCCAATAATGGTACCCCAGCGTAAAACCGGATCTGCCCAGCAATGATGAGCGGATTATGCGCCGTCCTGGTATCCAAGAAGGTATCCTCAATCATCAATGGCTCCGAACTCAATATCGTATATTGGCAGACCGTATTCTTACGATCTACCGTTTCTAAGTCCAGACCAATGCAGCTTTGGATTCGCTGCTGATCCTTTTCCATAACAGCAATGATGGAGGAGGGACAGTTCGTAATACGACATGCCAGTTCTGCAAAAACATCCAGTTCCGGCAATTTTCCAACAGCAATCAGTCCAAAAGAATATAGGATATTTAAACGCTCCGATTCATTTTCCGGGACAATAGGCATGCTCATACAATATTGGTAGATTAATAAGTAATGCAAGATAGTTATTACTTATGTTATAACTTCTTTTTTATTAATTTAAACCATAAAATTGCGATATAGTTCTAAAATTATTTTATCATTTTAAAAAAAATTAACGAAACTAAAATCATACTGAATAAATAACTTTCATATAGCAATATATTAGCGCTAATAATAGTATATGGAAATGCAGATATATTCTTTGCCGATAATCCGAAGTTCTTGTTTAGGTAAGGCTTTTTATACAAAAAAAGGGATGCCAAACATCCCTTATAATTCTTGCGATTTCATTAAAAGCAATCCTATTTCAAGAACTCTTTAATGTTATTGTTGCTACCGTAAATGACGATGATTTCTCCTTCTTGCAATACCGTATCAGGTTTAGGGATTCCATGCAAAATCGTGGTGACGATCCTGCTTTTGCCAAATAAAGTATCTCTTTCTGCACTCTTCAGAATGGTCAGGACTAATATTTCATATTTTTCCCTAAAACCGATTTCCTGAATTGTTTTGCCTACATATTGCTTTGGAATTATGGCTTCCACAATGCTGTAGTTGGCATTTAATTCAAATGAATCAACCAAACCAGACAAACACAGCTTCTTCGACCAGCGCTCTGCAGTTTCCTCCTCCGGATGGACAATCTCAGTAACGCCGATGGCATTCAAGACCTTTTCATGTAATGCATTGACCGCACGGCTCACCAAACGTTTCACTTGTGCTTCTTTACATAAGGCAGTCACCATAATATTGGCCCCTTCATCCTCGCCTATGGCTACAATGACTACATCGGTGTTTTTTAAAGGCAAAGAATGAAAAGCACTGGGCTCGGCCGCATCAAGCGCAATGGTATGTGTGATTTTCTCTTTCAAAGCGGTAATGCGCTCCAGCCTCAAATCAACCCCAATCACCTCGTTTCCTTGGGCTGTTAGTTTCATGGCCAAAGAGGCCCCAAAATTCCCTAATCCTATGATGATAAATTTCATTGCTTAATTTATTGTAAGTTCTTCTTTTGCGTATCTATAATTCGTGAATTTCACCTTCTTGAACATGGCAATCATAATTGTCAGCATGGTCACCCTGCCTATAAACATCAGAATAATCAATGTGATCTTACTCCCTGCCGATAGCTTTGCCGTAATGCCTAAGGTCAATCCGACAGTACTATAGGCAGAAAAACATTCAAATGCGATTTCTACCAAAGTACATTCTGGATCAAAAACAGAAATCGAAATGATACAGCAGCCGATCACAAAAAGCGATAAGGTCATGATGGCAAATGCCCGCTTAATGGTAATGCCTGCGATTTCACGTTGAAATACCTCTACCCTTTCTTTTCCCTTAACCAAACTCAGGATGTTCAAAACCGCTACGGCAAAAGTACTCGTCTTAATACCTCCCCCAGTAGAGTTTGGTGAGGCACCGATCCACATCAACAGGATAATGAACAGGATACTGTAAATATGTAGAGCGCCATAGTCAATGCTGTTATAACCTGCCGTACGTGGGGAAACAACGGTAAAAAGTGCTGTTACGAATTTGCCTATCCCCTCATGCGTCACCAAGATATTATCATATTCCAATATAAAGATCAATATAGTCGCAAAAACTGTAATGCTCAGCGTAGTAATCAAATTGATCTTACTGTTTATATTGATCACCCAAGGCTTATAATCAAATTCCCGATAGGCAATCTTCTTAAATATGCGATTGAATACGTGCTTCAGGTATTTCAATATATTGATTACTATTGGAAAGCCAAGACCTCCAAAAATGATCAAGATGATCAAGACCATCTGAAATGCATAGTTATGGATAACGAGTGGATTGGTCAGACCATCTGGCACTACAGAAAATCCTGCATTACAAAAGGATGAAATCGAATGAAAGACTGAAAAAAACAGATGTTCCAAAAAGGACTGGTCCATCAACTTTGCCGAAAAAAGGAAAATGAAGATCGCTCCAACCAATTCTATGGAAAACGTAATGATGATGATTCGCTTCAACATCAAAAATACTTCCCCCAGCTTTTCATTATTGGAAAAATTACTGGTCGCGATTTGGTTTTCGTAAGTGCTTGCTCCTTTGAAAAAATAAGCGAAATAGTTGGTAAAGGTCAAGATGCCCAATCCGCCGATCTGAATCAGTAAAATAATGATAAAATGACCTATGGGAGTAAATGCAGTTCCGGTATCCAAAGTAGTCAATCCCGTGACACAGACCGCACTGGTTGCCGTAAAGAGTGCATCGATAAAATTAATCGGAACCTGGGTAGAAAACGGCGCCATCAACAATAAACATCCAGTCAAAATGATCATAATAAAACTGAACGTAAAGAGTTGCGCAGGGTTATAGAATGCTTTAACGTTTTTCATATTTCAGAGTGCTGGCAAAGTAAGGATAATTTCAAAAAATATGCAATAATTCATCAATCCTGCGCTAAAATTGCCTATTAGTTTATTTTTTAGTACCTTTGTGTCTTATTTATTAAAATCAACAGCAAATTAGCATTCGCAATTCGCTGCAAATCCCATACTATCTTTAACGCTTCTAGGTGATTAGCCGTGGGATCTCATTTTGTTCCCTGCGAAGGGTTTATCGAATTTATCATACTGAATATTTACTATTAATACGCACCACAAAAACAGAAAAAATGCAAGACGCAAATTTGAACGGTATAGAAAACAAACTTGAAAAATTTATTGACAGTGCAATCGCATATGCTCCAGTATTATTGAGCTCTTTGATTTCTGCCGCACTTGTTCTCTTCTTGGGACTATGGTTGATCAAGCTTTTTGGAAAACTTTTAGGAAAGATTTTCGAAAAGCGCGATGTAGATCCCAGCATCAGGACATTTTTGGGGAACCTATTGAATTGGGTCTTAAAGATCATGCTTTTCATCGTGGTAGTCAGCCAATTAGGCGTACAGACTTCCACCTTTATTGCAGTAATTGGTGCTGCCGGTTTAGCAATCGGTATGTCATTACAAGGATCACTTTCTAACTTCGCTGGAGGTGTATTGATCTTGCTGTTCAAACCTTTTAGGGTCGGTGATTATATCTCCTCTTCATCAGGTGTGGATGGTACGGTCAAGGTAATCGATATTTTCAATACCAGATTGGTTACTCCGCAGAATCAATTGGTAATCATTCCCAATGGTGAACTTTCCAATAGTAACATCACCAATTATTCTGAACTAGGAACCCGAAGAACATGGTTCAACATAGGTGTAGGGTATGACACCGATTTAAAGGCAGCAAAACAATTGTTGTTGGATACGATTTCGAGAAATGAATTTGCCTTTAAGGATCCAGCACCAGATGTGGTTGTCACTGAATTAGGTGATAGTGCCATCAACCTCTCAATCCGTGCCACGACCTCCAACGAAAATTTCTGGGCCATGCAGGAACAATTGATCATACAATGTAAAGAAGACCTGGATAAGGCAGGAATCGATATCCCATTCCCACAAACCGATATCCATATCAAAAAATAAAAAAAGAGATTGCTGGGAGGGGGATTTTGAACCAGGATTCAAGGGATAAGAGGATGGACCAAGATCGGGGTTGAACCAGGATTCAAAGGATAAGAGGATGGGCCAAGATCGGGGTTCCATTATTTTAGCTAGCATGGTACGTTAGCCTGGAAGTAGCGAAAAAATGATGTTCGATTAATCGAACATCAGTTTTTCGCTACTTCTATATTGTTCAATACTATTTCTAAAATAATTCTGCCCTTCCAGGGCAGTATGTCATAAAAAGGAAAAATTCAGGATAATAAAAATGGGTCTAGAAAGCCAGAAACATAGATCTATCAAACTTCATTGGTATGCAGGAAGGATCTCGGAACAATGCGTTTCCATAATTGCAATGGCTTACTTTCCCGGACCTTCGGTCCAGGATGACAGGGTCGTAGAGTGGAGAACTGTACAGAATCCTCATTGATCGTTCAGAATCAAAATGCGCTAAGAAGGGATTCAGAGTGAAACGAAGAATCTATTTATTTTCTTTTTTTAAGGATCGTTGTCATTGCAAAATCGCAAGATGAGCAAACTATTTTTTTCTTTTTTGACCCATAAAAGGAATATATAGAAAAATATTCCACCCCCGCTAGGGGTTGGACATTACACAGATCTATTTTCTACAAATATTCCATCCCCGCTGGGGGTTTTCTACAAACATTTCACCTTCCGAAGGAAGTCCTTTAGCCCCCGGCTCATTTCTAGTGGCGGAAAAATGGAAAGAATGCCGATGACCTGTGCGATGGGATTGGCCTTGGAATGCTTTCTCAAGATCATCCCATCAAAAGGGATGATCTTGAGAAAGGTATTCCCGACAACAAGGCATTCTTGTCCATGTGCGGATGACTGTGCGAAAAGCCACCTTAAATGGGCCGAAGCCTTTTGGTTACTTTTGGGCTTCAAAAGTAACAAAGAATCTGTGGTTATTTTCCTTAACTTAATGACATTGCCCGCTAGGGGTTGCCTACCTAAGCAAACATTCATCCTTCCAATACAAAAAAGGAGCGGCTTTTCAGCCACTCCAATTCTTTTATCCCTGAAAAAATCAGGTTATCTAAAGGATTTCTTATTTGTGCGACAAGATCCAAGTTACAATCTCATCTAGGTCGGCATCTTTCATATTCGGGTGTGCAGCCATCGCTACTTCTCCCCAGACGCCACTTCCGCCATTCTTGATTTTCTTCACTAGGATACTGTGTGCATCTTTATTGTCTTTATAGTGTTTTGCAATCTCTACATATGAAGGTCCTACAGACTTCTTATCGATAGCGTGACAAGCCTTACAGTCTGATGCCTCGATCAAGGCCTCACCTTTAGGCTTGCTGCCTTGCTGGTGGCCCATTGGTCCAGCAACACTTGCATCCCCTTCAGTTCCTTTGTGAGCAGCCTGATCTGCCGAAGCCGGCACGAAATCAATTCTTGAAATCCCAGCGTCCGGGTTCTTGCTAAACCATCCACTGCCATACTCCAATACATAGAACTTACCATCAGGACCTACTTCCATATCGATTGGACTGTTGAATTTAACACCGCCCATGAATGGTTCCATCTTATCGAAATCACCGTTCGGCAACATCGTTACAGCTTTAAACCAACCGCGGATCCAGTCATAGACAAACAATTTACCATTGTAATAGTCTGGATAACGGGTTTCCTGAGGGAACATATCAGTATAATAGATTGGACCGGCCATCGCATTACGTCCACCAGAACCTACTTGAGGGAAATCCGGTGATTCCGCATATGGATACCAAATAAAGGCAGGCATTGCCTCTGGCAACTCTCTTAAACCTGTGTTATTCCTTGAATCATTGATTGGTTTTTTCGCATCATACGCAGGACCCATTTCACCAGTTTCATAATTATAAGCATGGTAAGCATAGTTGTTTCCTACGAAATATGGCCAACCAAAGAAACCTGCTTTACGAGCCTGGTTAACTTCATCGTAACCGCGCGGACCTCTGTTCAACGAATCCTTATTCGCATCCGGTCCAACTTCACCCCAATACAAGAATCCATTTTTCTTATCAATGGAGATTCTATAAGGGTTTCTGTTACCCATTACGTAGATCTCAGGTCTTGTTTTCTCTGTTCCTTTCGCAAATAGGTTGCCTTCAGGAATAGCATAGGTACCATCTTCTTTAACGGTGATACGTAATACCTTACCGCGCAGATCATTGGTATTTCCAGAAGAACGTTGAGCGTCATATTGCTCATGCCCTTCCCGAGCATCCTTAGGAGAAAATCCATTGCTCACATATTTTTGGTTTGGCTCATCAAATGGTGTAGAGTTGTCACCTGTAGAAATGAACAGGTTTCTATCCTTACCAAATGCCAATGAACCACCTGTATGACAACAGATATCACGTTGAGAATAAAGCTCTAAAATCACTTTTTCAGAAGCCATATCCAATTTATTGTCCTTGAAGACAAATCTCGAAAGTCTATTTACCGAAGTATCTTTAGGACTGTAATAAGCATAGATAAAATTGTTCTTTGCAAAGTCTGGATCGGCTGTTAGACCCATAAATCCTTCTTCCGCATTCACGTTTGGAACTTCTGTTTTATGATAGACATCCAAAAGTCCAACTTGGCTTACTTTATTGGTTTCTTTGCTATAAAGCAACAATTCGCCGCGACGTTGTGCAATCAAGATATCAAGGTTTGGAAGGATAGCCATTTCGGTCGGTTCAAAGAACTCTCCTTCGGCCATAGTTACCTTCTTGAACTGGTCTGCAGCTGGAACCTGAACAGTCTTAGCTTTTTTATAGTCTAATTCAAGGTTTTTACCGATTGCATATTGAATACCCCCTAAGATATGTTTCAAGAAATTCGCGTCTGCATATTCTGCATCCTCATGTCCCAAACCGGTGTAGAAAGACCTTCCGCCATCATATTCATGGAACCAAGCAACAGGAGCCTGCTCAACCTCATCCTTATTCGGGAAAACAGATTTATCAACCGTCATCAGGATTTTTAAGTTTTCAGGTTGTTTCTTGAAAGTGTACCATTCATCGGTAATCTCCCAAGGATCAGGAAGACCTTTTGTAGAAGGATGATTTTTGTCTACAATGGTTAATTTACCTTGTTTCAATTCAGGCTCTGAACCAAAATATCCACCAAGTAAACGTCCGTACCAACCCCAATCCGTCTCCGAGTCAGCCGCTGAATGGATTCCAACAAAACCACCACCAGCTTGAATGTAACGCTCGAAATCAGCTTCTTGATAATTGTTTAAGACATCCCCAGATGTATTTAAAAATACAACTGCTGAGTAATTCTTCAAAGAATCTTCAACAAATCGATCCGCATTCGAAGTGGTATCCACAACAAAATCGTTCTCTAGACCTAATTTTTGAATGGCTGCATTGCCCTTTTCAATTGAATTGTGATGAAAACCTGCAGTTTTACTGAAAACCAATACCCTAGGCTTTCCAGATCGCTTTTGTTGACAAGAACTCAGTACCGCCACTAATATTAGCAGGAGAGAAATCTTGGATAAACAATGTTTAATCATATTTGAGTTTATTAATATTTTTTGTGTTTAGGTTTCGCTAATCCGTTTTACCAAATTAGCAAATGTCAGTCAAAAAACAAATATGCAATTAATTATTTCAGTCTAAAGAACTGCATTGAAAAAATTACAACTGAAAGGTTAGTAAAAGATCAAGTTTTGGGAATCGACAACAGGAGTGAAATATTTGTAGAAAGTTGAATTGGAATGTAGAAAACCCACAGCGTGGGTGAAATATTTTTTATATCTCCCTTTTAAGCGTCTAAAAAGAAAAAAAATAGTTCCCTCATCTTACGATTTCGGGATGACAACGATCCTTAAAAAAAGTAATAAATAGATTCTTCGTTTCACTCTGAATTCCTCCTAGGCGCATTTTGATTCTGAACGATCAGTGAGGAATCTGTACGGTTCTCCACACAAACCGATTGTCATCCTTAACCGAAGGTTAAGGAACTGTACGCCAATGCCATCCGTAATTTGATTATGTCTGTAAAATTCCGAGATCCTTCCTGCGTCAGGATGACCCCGCAAAAAAAACAGGCCTTTTAGCACTAGTTATATGCTAAAATAAGCCCCCAATCTTGGTCCATCCTCTTATCCCTGGCATCCTGGTTCAAATACCAACCGGCTTAGCATTTCCCCTACCACAATCATTACATTTACTTCAAATATTTCCCTTCCACGATTTTATTCACCCTATACATCAACAAGATACAGATCAAAATACTCACAAACGTAATCAGTCCCAATAACTGAAAATTCTCAAAGCCCTGATTACCTTCCTTTTCAATCAAAACAATTCCACCTAAGATGGAGGCAATTCCCCCACTGGACTGTTGTATGGCTGAATTGATATTCATAAAGGCTCCACGTTCACTAGCATCTGGAATGGCTGTAATCATGGCGGTTGCACTGATAATCCTAGAAGATACAAACAGCATCATACAGCTGAATGCCACGGCAACCATAAATAAATTGCCCGCTGGAACATTAACAAACCAAATGATACAGATTCCGGCCAATAAACTACCCGTAACAAACAACTTATACTTTCCCCAAGAATCACTTAATTTTCCAAAAATTGGTGAACCAATCAATGTGGCTATCCCCGCCGAGAAAAAAACATAGGGCAACTGGTCTTCTGCATAATAAAGATCGAATACCAAATGCGGGGTAACATAGGGCTGTAGGATAAACCCTCCTGTTGCCAGGAAAAAGGTTGTCGAAAAGGCAACCAAATATTTTTTATTGGTAAAAACCCTTTTTATCACTTGGAAATAACTGCTTTTCTCTCCAGGAACGGTTTTGGAAGGAATAGGCTTCATAAATTTCACCAACATGGCGATATTGATAAGGCCAATACCAATGATAAAATAAAATGGAACATGCCAGGACCAAATATGCGCTAAATAGAGCCCTAATGGAATCCCCAAAATCTGACTTGCAGAAAATGCCATCTGTATAAAACCCATCACCCGACCTCGGATCTCATACCTGAAAAAATCGGTAACGGTCGCAAAGGTAATTCCCGACATTACTCCACCAAAAACACCGGCGACAATCCTAGATACCAACAAAAAATAGTACGAAGGTGCTATTGCGCAACAGACTGTTCCGATAATAAAACCTACGTACATGATCAAGAGGATATTTTTACGGTCAAAACGATCGATAAAACCGGCTAAAAGGAAGCCCGAAGCACCTGCACTCAATGCATAGGCAGACACTAAGATACCAAATTGCTTGGTGGAAATATCCAAGGAGTCGATCAACTCTGCACCTAAAGGTGCCATAACTGCAAAATCTAAAACTACCGTAAACTGGACAATGGTCAACATCGCAACCAATAATGATTCGTATCGGGAAAAAGTCATATTGTAAGTTAAGTTCTCAAAATATATCTGCTCGGCACTTATTTCAATTTTAAATAGGCAATTAATTCCTTTGCAGCCGCACGCCCCGCCCTATTTGCTCCAATGGTTGAAGAGGAAGGCCCATAACCAGTCAGATGAATCCTAGGGTCTTTTACCACTTGGGTAGCTAATTGACCGCCCATTTCAATTCCACCTTGCTCATTTTTTAACCCCAGAGGATCCAAATGGTCCAAGGAATGCCTAAAACCGGTATTCCAAAAGATAACATCAGCATCCTTTTCGCTACCATCTTCCCACTTCACGCCATTTTCTGTTATCTCTTGAAACATGGGCTTCCTATCCAATACACCAGACTTCAACATATCCGCAATAGCCGGAGTGATCGGTAAGCCCGTGACAGAAACAACCGATTTTGGAGGCAATCCTTTCCGTACCCGTTCATCGACCATGGCCACCGCCTCTCGACCTAATTCTGGGTTAAATTCATAAGGCCGAAAATCAGGAGGCCTCCGTGTTACCCATGTAGTCTTAGTCACTTTGGAGAGCTCACCCAATAATTGTACAGCAGAAATCCCACCACCAACGACTATGACGTGCTTCCCTATAAATTCAGCAGCATTTTTATATTCACCGGTATGTAATTGCCTTCCTTTAAACTTATCCCAACCGGGATACTTCGGGCAATGTGGAGTCTTCCAGGTACCGGTCGCATTGATAATGCCTTTTGCTGAAAACTGCAGTCCATTGGTATGGATCAGAAACCTTCCATTTCGCTCCGTTACCTTCAATACATTTACTGGTCTGATTACAGGGAGATCAAAGGCCTTTTCGTACTTCTCATAATATTGGGGCAATGCAACATTGGCCCGCAATTGTTTATCATCGCGATTGACCGCTTCCGAAAAGGTCATCCCCGGCAGGTCATTGATTCCATTCACATTGCTCAAGGTCAAGGAATCCCAGCGATGTTGCCATGCTCCACCGGAACCAAATTCATCATCCAATACCACAAATCCTTTTCCTGGCTCTAACCCTTCCCTTTTGAGATGATAGGCCGCCGACAGACCTGCCTGCCCCGCACCGATGACTACAATGTCCACTTTATAGAAAACATCTAGTTTCCTTCCATCCGGAATTGGCGCCACAGCATTATCAGCCTTATTCTGTTTCTCCATACAGTATTTACAATAGTAAAAGACAATAGATTGTTTAACCTATAGCTAGTTTTTTTATATGATGAAATAAAATTATCAAAGATTCAGGAGAATGGTATTTTTCAAGGTTTTTCCTGACATAATTATGGCTAATAAAATAGACCATGGTCGAGACTCATTCGAGGCATATTCGAGAATGCTTCGGATAGAATATTAACTCTACCTTATTCATATTGCCAAAATTCGGAATATGTCTCGAATAAGACCAATAGGAAAATCAAGAATACTTTGAGATTAAAAATTTTGGCCATAAAAAAAGCTGGGTTATAAAACCCAGCTCTCCTTGTTGTATTTGAAATTGTTATTAAGAGACAAAGTTCATCCAATCGGAATCCATACCATATTCAACCAAAGGATTAGCGCTGTTTTTGCTAATGTACTGGCCATGGAACATCGTCAGATCCATCAAGATATGCTGACGGGTGATTTCTACTAATTCAGCGTTGAAGCCCTCCATTTGAAGAACAAATTGGAAACTGATTACCCTAGCGATCATTCGACCAATGGTAACCATGTCGCGTTGGTTGATACCGGCTTCTAGGCTGAAGTTCAATTGTTCCTTGAAATATGGAGCACTCAGATTAGCATTAGGATAGTTTTTTAAGAATTCATATAGATTTGATTCTTTTGCTCTACGCATCATCTTGCTGATACCTTCAGCAATCTGTCCATATAGCATTTCATTGGATCCTTCGAATATCTGGAATGGGCGGCTATCCACCACTGATCGTCCAGCGATATGATCCAATCTATATCCATTTGCACCTGCTAATTGAAGGCTGATCTGTGCAGACTCTTGCATCAAGTCGGTAATCAAGGCTTTCAAGGTATTGGCTTCAATACTTAATCCTGAAAGGTCATTTTCAATACCACTGGTTGCTACTGAATAAGCACACATACCTGAGCAGATGGCAAAGGCTGCCTGGATTCTTGAAATTTGATATTTTACAGAATCAATGTTGATCAATGGGCTTCCACTGACAATCCTGTTTTGGCAATGTTGCAGAGATTCATCAAGTAGACGCTTGATAAAACCTAAGCCCATACCTGGGAATTGCAATCTACTTCTGTGAAGCATGTCCAGCATCAATTTAATTCCTGTACTTTCTGGTGTTAATTTTTGATCTTCCGGTACAACTACATCAATTTGATTGACGCCATAAGGAATAGCATACAAACCAAGGTTGTTATAGCGCTCCAGCATAGGGATATGTTGTTCAGGATTGCTGTTATCCGTCACGAAAAAATCAATGTCGCGGGTCAACTCACCGGTTGGGGTGAGTTTGCGGGCAGTAACTAACCAGAAATCAGCAGCACCGCTAAGTCCTTGCCAATGTTTTTCACCTTTGATCTTATAGGAGTTTCCGATTTGATCGTAAGCCGTTTTCATATTTAATGCATCGCTACCGTAGGCTTTCTCGGTTATCATTAAACCTCCCATGGCATTGTTCTCTATGAATTCCTTAAATACGCGTTCTTGCACAGCATAATTTCCGTACTTGGCAACAGGCTCCAAGAACAAAGCGATATTGATACCGAACATTAAGGAAAGTGCCAGAGATTCATACGAAGCGGCAGACAGAACTCCTAAACATTCTTTTACCGATACGCCTCTTCCTCCGTGCAATTTAGGAATAGCCACCGCCAGAGGTTTTTTCTTCATGATCTCTGCTAGAAACTCTGCAGGAAAATCACGTTTCAAACTAATGGATGAATAATCAAATTCTTCTCTGAATAGGTGGTATAAGTGTTTTCTGAATGATGAAATATAGTTTTCAAAATCTATATTTTCTATAACTCCGTTCATGCTATTTTTTTATTTACAATGTATAGTGAGCAATTCATAGGTCCGCCTTTTTGAGTTGAACAAATTGGCTATTATAAAACTCAATTGTAAAATTAGAGGGAAATCAAGAAAATATCTATGAGGAATTCGTTTATATTTAGGACAAATCGTGCATAAAAACCATTCTGCGCTAATTTATCGTTTTGCGATATTCAGTTGGAGAAATTCCTACGATCTTTTTAAACAGACGGGTAAAATAAGATGGATCTTCAAACTCCAATTCATAGGCGATACTGGCCACACTTTTATTGGTTTCCAACAGCATTAACTGGCTATGGATTATGGCAACTTCAAGAATGAGCTGTTTTGAGGATTTCTTGAACACCGAAGAAACACATCTATTCAAATAGTTTACGGAGACAGCTAACTTATCTGCATAAAAATTAACGGACTTTTCCTTATTATAATGTAAATGAACCAGTTGTTTAAATGATATAGCAATTTCCTGTCGCCTTCCCAAGGATTTATTGGAGGCAGAAATCTTGATAATTTTTAACATCACGGTCTTAAAAATACTTTCATAGTATTCCTTATAGGGTTTTTCCGTATAGATTTCCTCATATAGCAAATCCAGAAGTCCATTCAATTCTTCATTATCTATCTTACTGAGATTCAATAAAGGTGAGATGGTGAAAATATTGAGGATTTCTTGTTCCCTGAACAAGGATGTCATAGCCTGCTCCTTGATCAATACACAATATCCCTGTGCGGATTTATCCACCGAATCAATAGCAGAAATATTACCATAGTTGGAAATTAGCACAGAAGGTGCCTGTACCATAAATGAAGTAGATTCAATCTGATGTTTGAAATAACCTTGATTAATATAAATAAGGAGATTATAGCCGAAGAAAATAGGTGGAATCGGGGTTTTCAGATAAGGTGCTATATCACGTAATGGAAAGATCTTGATAGGCGTATGTATATAGGTCAGGTGTTTAAGGCTCCCTCCCATAAACTTCTCGACGAACTCATCAGCGCTGATTTTATTCTTTTCCATACCTTATTGCATCTCGATATTACAAACTTAATAAAATTGATTGAGGATGCCGATTTTCAATATCTGCTACTTTTTGGCCAGAATATGTTAAATTAGAGAAAAGGCAAATAACTGACCTAAACCCATAAATACCTACCCTATGAAAAGAAGAACCTGGATACAGTCTGCAGGATTAATGATTGCTGGTTTAACCATGCAGGAAAACAGGGCATATGCCGGCCTAAATGAGACCAACACAGATGGATTAGCATCAAAATATCTAGCTACAGATGACCGAGCCTATTGGGTTTCCATTTTGAGCAAAATGGCAAGTCCTATTTTGGAGAACATCAGTAAAGGCACTTTCCAGAAAAACATGCCCATGGTCGTATCCGAATCTTTTGATGGGCGAAATCCAAAGGTTGGGTATTTGGAGGCCTTTGGCCGATTGATGGCCGGCATGGCTCCTTGGTTGGGATTGAAAGACGATGCTTCTGAAGAAGGTAAACTTCGAAAAAAATATAGGGAACAAGCCCTACTCGGTATACAACATGGGTTTGATCCCAGTTCGCCCGATTATTTTTCTTGGCGTGGAAAAGAAGGTCAGACCTTGGTAGATGCTGCCCATTTAGCATTAGGCTTTTTAAGGGCTCCACAAGCCTTATGGGAACCTCTTCCTGACAAGACCAAACAACAGGTCATTGAGGAGCTGAAATACATTCGCTGGATAAAGCCGGGGCAAAACAATTGGCTGTTGTTTTCATCGATTACGGAAACCTTTCTGTACAGCATTGGTGTGGAACCCAATCGGGAAAGCATAGATTTAGCCATCAATAAATTTGACCAGGATTGGTATGTTGGCGATGGTTGGTACTCAGATGGTAACCACTTTGCATTTGACCATTACAATGGCTATATCATCCATTGCATGCTGGTTGAAACCTTAAAACATAACCTGAAGGCTGGGATCTACCAAGAGAAGTATGACCGTGCATATAAGAGAATGCAACGATATGCCCAGCACTTGGAAAGAATGATTTCTCCGGAAGGTTATTTTCCAATTATCGGACGGAGTTCAACCTATAGGAATGGAGCTTTCCAACCTTTGGCACAAGTAGCATTGGACAAGAAACTTCCAGAACATCTATCATATGGCCAAATCCGAAATGGATTGACAGCCATCCTGAAAAACATTTACAAGCATGATCTTTATGATCAATATGGTTGGTTGATTTTGGGATTTACTTCCACAGATCAGGGGAATATGGCTGACACCTATACCAATGCCGGATCATTATATGAAGCATCCCTTTCCTTCTTACCATTGGGCTTACCTGCAGATGATGAATTCTGGACTTCTAAAAGTGAAGAGTTGACCTCACAGCGAGCTTTTTCCGGAAAAAAGTTCCCTAAAGACTATCAAGTAAAATATTAATTTAAATCTGAAAATAAATGCAATTTTCTCATTATATTCAAATCAATTATTATGGACCACAAATAATTACTAATTTTGAAACAGTTTTTCAAGTAAGAAAGTAATGAACATAGAAAATAAGATTAATGTGCTGTATTTGGATGATGAAGAGAACAATTTATTTTCTTTTAAAGCCACGTTCAGGTTTAAATACAATGTATTTACTGCCTTAACGGGAGCTGAAGCATTGGATATTATTCGTAAAAATGATATCCAGATCATAATTACTGACCAGCGAATGCCTGAAATGACCGGGGTGGAATTCTTGGAAAAGGTTATTGAAATCAAACCTGACCCTATGCGAATCCTGTTGACCGGTTATACGGATATGGGTGCAGTGGTCGATGCCATTAACAAAGGCAAAATCTTCCACTACCTGAACAAGCCTTGGCGCGAAGAGGAATTGACCGAAACCATCTCAAGAGCTTTTGAAATCTATCAGAACAAGAAAAATATCATCGATCAAAAGTCTAAACTGGAGATCTCAAACGAACAATTGGAGTTTTTACTTCGTCAAAAACTATTGTCCTAAAATTCCAATGACTATTCCTTAGAAGGAATAGTCACTACAAATTTAGATCCGTTCTCTGGTTCTGAATCTACTGAAATCCCGCCTTTAAGTTTCTGCACAGCAGTCTTCACATTATATAATCCAAAGCCCATCCCTTCAGCCTGATCGCTAGCGCGGAAAAACAACCTAAAGATATCGTTGATCGAAGATTCTGAGATTCCAATTCCATTATCCGTTACGGTTATTTTTGCATGACCATTTTCAGTTTCTGCCTTCAATTTCACCCATTTATCCAGAGAGTCTAATTTTTGGTACTTTATCGCATTGGAAACCAAATTGTGTATGATCAATTCCAAGATGGATTTATCATTGATGAACGTGTTTTCTTGGTCGACTTCAAAGCTGATCTCTACGCCCGAGTTTTGGCTGTACATTTTATAGAAATCAAGAATATCTTCGAAGATGGAATTGAAATCAATTTTGGAAAGGTTGAGCTCTCCCCTTCTCAACAGATAATAATCTCGAAGGCTGTTGATATAGTCCTCTAGTTTAACAATGGAAGTTTTCATGAGGTTCAGGATTTCATGAACCTGCTCGACACTCTTGAAATCCAAAGCAATCCGGATAGCACCAAGCACCCCGGCAAGTGGATCGCGTAAATCATGGCTAACGCTATAGGCAAATTTATCAAGCTCCTCATAAGCTTTCTGAAGCTCCATATTGCGCAAATCCAACAAAGAATTTGTTACATAAAACTTATTGGCCTCTTCGATACAGGAAATAATCTCAGCTTCTTCCCAAGGTTTTTTGATAAACCTGAAGATATGACCGCGGTTAATGGAGTCAATTACCGTATCCATGTCTGCAAAAGCGGTGATCAAGACCCGCATAGGCTTCGGAAATTCCTTTTTGATCCTGCTGAAGAAATCAATTCCATTCTCTCCGGGCATCTTTTGGTCACAAAAGATTACCCTGATATTGGGATTGGTCATTAAAATATTTTCTGCATCCGTAGTATTGCTCGCAATATGAATATCGTAGTGAAACCTCAATGCCGCTTTAAATCCTACCAAATTATTGTACTCATCATCAATGTACAACACCTCAAAATTCTTATCCATACTATTACCTTTTAGTGTGACCTAAAAAACCTTTATTTTAATCTTTACCTTATTGTTTGATTGGCAAATGGATATCAAAAGTGGTTCCCTCTCCGACCGTGGATTGCAAACCAATTCTTCCATTATGTCTTTCAATTGTTTTATAAGCAATTGACATCCCTAGACCTGTGCCTTCACCAACATCTTTTGTTGTAAAAAATGGTTCAAAGATACGTCCGATGACCTCTGGAGGGATCCCCGTACCGTTGTCCATAATACTGATTATTACTTTTGACAAATCCTCGTCAAGTTTTGTTTCGATCTTGATTTCTCCACCCGCATTTCCATTGTATTTCTTTTCAACGGCGTAGATGGCATTGGAAAGTATATTCATGAAAACCTGGTTCAGTTTACCCGCATAACATTCCACCATGGGAATGCTATGGTAATTTTTGATGACCCTAATCCGTTCTTTGGTCATTGGATTCAAGATGACCAAAGTGGAATCCAGGCATTCATTCAGATCGGCACGCTTCAGCGTATCTTCATCAATCCTGGAAAAAATCCGTAAGCTCCGGACTATTTCAGCTGTCCGTTCTGCTCCTTCTTGGATACCCTTCAACAAGAAATTGATTTCCGATTTCAGATAGTCAACATCGTTGATATTCTTGATATTTTGGATTTTCTCCTGTTTCTCTTCCAGTTGCAGGTCGTTATCCAATGCTATCATTTCAATTTGATCGATAATATCCCAGAGGATTCCTACATCGCGGCGAAGTGGAGATACATTGGAGGTCACAAAATTGATCGGATTATTGATCTCATGGGCTACACCGGCCGTTAACTGACCCAGAGAGGCCATTTTCTCAGATTCCACCAGCTGGGCTTGGGCATCTTTCAGGTTTGACAAGGTTAAGCTCAGCGATTTATTGGACTCTTGGAGTTCTTCCGTTCTTTCACGGACCTTCTGTTCCAAAATCACATTTTGTTCACGGATCAGCTTTTCATTTTCTTGGGAAATAGCCAATTCACGGACCTGTAATTCCAACATCTCCTTGCGGTAAGTATTGATCTTATCGGCCAATGCAAAAGATAGCAAGAGCGCTTCGATAACAGAACCTATCTGTACGGACCGAGCCGTAAATACGTTGGTTGGCAGCACGCCATAATCCTTAAGAACAAAGACCAATACACTGATCAGGAAGATACACCATGCAAAGAGGAAAAACTTGGTCTGGCTATATTTTCTTCGCGATAACTCAAAGGCAAATATGAGGACGATGGCAGCTCCACCACCTGCAACCAGGTTTACGATTCTATATGCAGGAATAATATAGCCTATCAACAGCAAAAGGATGGCAAAGAAATAACCAAATAAAAAAACGTTCAGTAATTTATTGAAGCCCCTTGCTTCTACGGAAGTGTGCAGGAAAGACTTAACAAAAAGAATGGCACCGATACCTGACATGGCGCCTGAAAACGTTAACAATCTTGATGACAGCCATTCACTGCGAATGGGGAAAACTCTTTCAAATAGCCCCAATACCGCCATTTGGGCCACAAAGACCCAAAAAATATAGTTCACATAGCTTAAATAATGCTTTTCCCCAGTTGCAACATATAGAAACGCATTATAGAGCACTAAGGACAACATCAGTCCTATGTAGATGGCTGAAAGGATATCTTCTTTCTGCAGGAAATTAAAAAGTCCTGTTGGCGTATGGATGGACAGCGGAACAATGACTTGGGTTTCGCTCTGCAACTTCATATAGCAGACTGCTTTCTCTCCTTTTTTGAGATGGAGATCAAACAGATAGAATTGATGGGAATATTTTCGATCGCTATAACCTTGTTTTAAGTTATATCCAACACTGTCTATTTGGGAATTGATAATGCTGTAAAATTTCACTTCCGCAATATTAGGTTGGGATAGGTCTACGATCAAGCGATCCTCATCAGAATTATTGACGATTTCAAACTTGATCCAATGGGGTTTCTTGACGATCCCGAGGTTAGGGACCTCAGTTTCACATTTAGAAAAAAGGTTTGGATGTGCTAAGACATCATTAAAAGAAACTGACTCCCCATTTTCTTCATAGAGAGATAAATACTTTCCAATATTTTTGACATCCTTCCCATTAAAGTAAATGACACTATCTGTCGATGCCTTAGCTTTAGGGCTAAAAAGACAGCATAAAATCATAGTTAGAAATAACAAATACCTTAACATCGCTGATGTGTTAATTAACAGGGTTTGCACTTAATATTTTCTCCAAATCCACGTAATACCTTCCAGATTTCAGATCTTGACCGAGCAGAAGTTTTCGCGAAGCCCAAGCAGAAATACCACCGCCCAACACGACTTCGGAAGCCAATTGTGGCCAAGATTTCAGGGATTTACCCAGTTCAGGAAGCGATTGTTTCATCCTTTCAGATAGCTCTTTGGCATTGACAATCTTCATCAACAGCCCCATCCGCTCATTCTTGTCCAAAGCTTGGATTTCATCAACCGTTATATCACCAACAAGTCCATGGAATATATTCAGTTCAGGAAATACATCAAATCTTTCTATGTCCAGCATTGCTCGGTCATTGGTTTCCATAATTACCGGAATTCCTAGCTCTTTAGCGCGGATCCTGCTTTCGACCTTCACCTCAAAATTATCACAGACCTCGATCAGCAAGTCCAGTTTTTGACTCCCCAGAAGAAATTCTTGATAATTCTCCTCATGGATCCCTTCGGGATATATCTCCACTTCCAGATAGGGATCGATTTCTGCAATTTCCCTTGCTGCCAGGACAACCTTGGGAATCCCCAAGCTGAACACTGGTGCTCTCAACCTATTCAAATTGCTAAGATCCAGATCGTCAAAATCGGCAAGCTTTAACTTGCCACAACCTCTTTCCATAGCAATGGTAATAGCCACAGATTGACCAACTGAAAGTCCGATAATACCAATTGTCTTATTCGACAGAAGCTCCTGCTCTGCTTTTGATATTTTAAGTTGATTGCGGTTTGTTCTTACTTCGATAAATTCTTCACGTTCCAAAACGTGCACTAAGGTTTTTCTCCACGGATAATAAACCCAGGCACCCAACTCTTCCATAGGTCGTTGATTACTGATTAAACCAACAAATTGCAGAAATTGTTCTTCGTTTGTCGAAAAAGTAGGATTTCGGCAAATAAAAAGATCCCTTAACTGCCGTTCGAATTGATCATGTACAAATACGATTTCCTGTTTATCCAGCAATTCTTGGATGTCCACTGCATCCGCAGGTTTGGATTTGTCAAAAAATATAGGTTTGTATAAATAGTTGTTTTTGGTAGCGTGATTGTCTTGCATAGTTTTTATAGAATTACAATATCGTCGGGACTCTTACCATCATCAATAGACCTTGGTCCATTTGCCATATTGATAATTTTTTGAAGGTCCCAACCTTGCAGGTTATTAAGGCTTAGATCGTAATGGATTTCAATCTCCTTGGATCGGAGGACCTCTATCCGAGGACCTACAGCCATATCCCGCAGGGCAAGAATGGCATTTCGATCTTCTTCGGAGGCTGTAGGAACATTCAGTACATCATCCAAAACCATCGTTGTGGCCAAGAGATCTAATTTCGGGTAATAAAATGTACCGTTATTTCCTACTCCAAATTCTTGTCGATAACCTACTGCTTTTGTAAGATTGATGGTATAGGGTGCACAAAGTGCAAATAAGGTTTTCAGTCCGATCCGAGGTGCGATTGCAATTGCCGCACGGGTAAGGAAAATACTTCCGATTCCATAGCCAGCAATTTCACGGGAGTTCCATAGTCCACAGCCTTCCCCTGTTCCCTCTTGAGCGTATGACCAGACAAGGTCAAATATTTTGGGATCCATCATTCCAGTGGCTTCTTCGATAGGTAGAGGTTGAGTACCACCAGCAACATGTATACGCGCCCCACCATAAACGTTTGCACCATCTAGAGATTCTACAATTAAAACAAAAGATGCGGGATTGAACATCCATTCGTCCTTGGATGAGGTTACTTTTTTAACACCTATAGAGGTTAGCACGTGTTCATGCCCTTTGATAAATCGTAAACATGTTTCAGGGTCATCTATCGCTCTAAACGCCCTTAATCTGACAACAGGTCTACCATTTTTTAAAATTAATGTCACTTTTCTGTCGGCTATATTTAATAAATAAAATAAAATTTATTTTAAAGCTAATATTACCTAATGTTGACTAAATGCCAATCTGCATAATAGTTAATTTCTGGACAATATTGGCTTTATTAAAACCAATTTTGTTAATTGAAAAATTACCTTAATTCTATAGATATCAATTGAACAAAAGATTGCCCACTGATAAACTTGGTTTGGTTTTTCCATGCTTGAACAAACTGAATTAATGAATTTTTGCGTCGCAAAGGTAGCATGATATTGGATTGAAAAAAGACATATTTTAAATTGATTAGTTAATTATATTAAACCTATTTTAATATCTTATATCCAAGAAATATTTTAGCATCCTACTTTCTGCACAATAATCCATTTTGCCATGCACTAATTTCAATCTCTTCCTGGTCTTTCGATTACAGATTTTTAAATAAAAATATTTACAAAACCTCTAATTAAGAACGAATTACCATTATTCAGATTTATTAATTGAATTTATTAATAGTAAGTGTTACAGTACAAATATGCACTTAGGTTAACAGGAGCAAGTTAGCACTTTTTTTAATTTTATTTAATAAATTTTTAACCATCCTGTATCGATTTTAAGAAATTTTCATTAAAATAGGAACAGAAATTTCTTTATCTTTACATCATTTCAAGAATGAATATTCTTGCAGGCCGTAAAGTATTAACAGAAAGCACTATCTATTTATCATTTTCAGCCCTTCAAGCTGACCATTATTTTCAATATGGAACTTCCCTTAGTGTCTGATGAATTAAAGCAATTGAAACAAAAACTGGAAGATTTTGACTCCTTAGTATCCTCTATAGATGATATTATATTTGAAATCAGGGATGATGGTGTCATATTGAACTGTTGGACATCTACCCCGGAACAGCTCTTCTATGAAAAGGAATTTATTGTCAATAAATCCATTGCTGATCTTTTCCCACAAGAATTTTCCGAAACCCTCACATATATCCTGAACAAATCCTTCAAGAGAAGGACTGGCTACGTGTTGAAATACAAATCGCCCTATGATTCGAATCCAGACCAATGGTTTAAGTTGAAGACCAAGATCATCAACAATAAAACTGATCGGTTGACAGTGGTGGTGACCAATATCACCAGAGAACAAAGGCTGGAAGCCGAGATGCAGATCAAGGAGGAGAAATTCAATCGTGCTTTCAAGAATTCTTCTATCGGTATGCTGCTGTTGAACCGTTCGCTGAAGGTCATGGAATACAACCAAGAACTGCAAAGCATATTGGGCTATACCATTGCTGAGGAAATGTTGGAAAAACCCATATCAGAGTTCATCCATGAAGAATCACTCGATTTGGTGACAACAGCCACAAAACAGGTGAAGTCTGGTGAAAAGGAAAAAGCCATTATAGAAGCCCGTTGTATTGCCAAAGAAGATAAATCTTTTTATTGCCTGATCAATATTTCATCTGTTCGCGATATGACTGGAAAATTAGTCTATTTCCTTTGTCAGATCCAAGATCTATCGCTTTTCAAGAACAATGAGAAAAAGCTTAACCAACAGAACGAACTCTTGGAAAAAAGGAACTATGAACTGAAAGTTCGAGTAAATCAATTAGAAGCTTACAATCAGATCCTAACGCACAACCTCAGGACCCCGATCAGTAATATCAACATGATCATCGAGCAATTGAGTCTTGAAACTGATGAACATGAGAAGCAAGTCCTGACCAAATTATTGAAAAAGAGCAATTTCAAATTCCTAAAACTGTTCGATAAACTGATTGAAACAGTGGAAATACAAAATTCTAACGACTCTCTTTTCAAGACCTCGAATATGGACGAAATATATCAAAATTTGACCAATCAGTTTCAGTCCAAAATCGACAGTAAAGAACTTCAGTTGGATTGCCATTTTGAAATAATAGAAATTGCCTTCCCTGCTATCTATATCTACAATATCATGCATTATCTGATTAATGAAAGCCTGAAACTGAATTCGTCCGGAAAGAAAGTTACGATAAAAATTTGGACAGAAAGAAAGGACGATTTTATTGTGATAAAAATTGAAAACGACTGTGAATCACAACGTTGTTTTGGTATTGAAAAAGATCTGGAATCAACAGATGAAGATATTGATGAAAACTCATTATTGGATCTGCATTTAGCTAAACAACAGATCTTAAATTTCGGCGGAAATATCAATATCTCTAGGAATGTTGACTTCGGAAATCAGGTAACCATAAACTTACCCTTAGCAAATTAACGTTTTACCATGAAGGAAACATTGAGGATAACTCTTGTGGATGATGATTCTATTTTCTGTTTTCTATTCAAGAAATTCCTTGAAAAGTACGACAAAAAACAGATTGAATTGAGCATCTTCCCTGATGGATATACGGCAGCTGAGTTTTTTAGAAAGAACAAATCCAACAAAGAAAGTTATCCCCATGTCTTGTTTATAGACATCAATATGCCCTTAATGAATGGCTGGGAATTGATGTCGAGCATACAAGAAGAAAACCTATTCGAAGATCAAGAGGTAAGCATCTTTATTATTAGCTCTTCTATCTGTAAATCAGACCGATATAAAAGCAATAACGGTAATCAATACATTGAGTACCTGACCAAGCCCATTTCCCATCAAACTCTTTTTCAAGTTTTGGATAGCTTACAATCCTAAATAACCCGACAATTTTTAAAGTGCTGAAAAATCAGTATTTGGACGAAAGTACTTTTAAGGAAAGTGTTAATTTTCTACTACTATTTTGTTTCGAACAAAGAAAATAAAATAAAAAAATAACAATTTTACTTAATAAGTTTAACTTTACTTGAATCATTTTAATTAAAACAAACAATGCAAGGCAATACTATTTTCAAAATAAGTAGTAAGATCAAGGAAATCAGAAAAAACAAGGGTATTACGATCCAAGAGCTTGCGAACAAGGCTGGAGTGAGCAAAGGGCTAATTTCCCAGATTGAAAACAATAGGACTATACCTTCACTTCCGGTATTAATCAATATCATCAGCTCTCTTGAAATTGACATGAATCAGTTTTTTGAGGATTTCTCAGGTCCCAAGGAACCAGGTCCAGTCATTGTACTCAAAAAAGAAAACTATTCTTCGTTAATATTGGAGAAAGGATCAGGTTCTCTGTACAAAAGAATTACCGATCAAGATCTAGGAGAAAGCAATATGAGTGTTGTATTGTTAGAATTAGATCCTTATAAAGAAGAATCCATAGTGCAACAGGATGCTTACATTTTTAAGCACATTATCAATGGGAAAGCAGCGATACATTTAAGAAATCAGGTAATAGAACTAGAAACTGGTGATTCCATATTTCTTGATGGAAATATGATTCGTTCCACAAAAAATGAAAATAACGAGAAATGCATTATCTTGATCACCTATTTCTTTCCTAGTAAATCTTAGTCATTAATTTCCATTAAACCCAAAACAGGTATGTCCTATCGTTCTTTTGGGTTTAATATTGTATGGTATCAGACTCAAGAAACGGTAATTCATAGTTACCGGTGTCTAACTTGGAATTCCCATTCCCCTTTAAGTTATCTGCATTTAATTTAACTCCACTTTGGAAGGCATAGATGTCCTTCAGTGACTTGATCGAGCTGAGTTGTTGCACTCCCTTTTCGGTAACCTTTGTTCCTACGATATTGAGATAGGCCAACTGTGGAGCAGACTTCAAGATTTCCATTCCTTTGTCGGTAACTCCGGTATGTTCCAAATGCAGACGGACCAGGTTTGGCAATGAAGTCAAAAGTTTCATGCCTTGATCCGTTACTTTGGTATGCCCAAGTTTCAACTGTACAATATTTTCTTTGATATGCATCAGATCTTCAATATCCTTATCGTTGAGCTCTGGATAATTAATGGCATTGATTGTCACATAGTTGTTTTCCGTAGCTACCGGAAGGACCTTTATCCCTTTAGCCTGCCAAGCCTCCAAACGTTCTTCTGGAAGGTCTGGAGCTTCTGGAAGGTTGGCATACAACATTGGTGATTCAGTGGGTTCAGCCGGACTTTCCAGCTTTTTAAGGATCGCTGCTATTTCCTGCCCTTGATCCACTTGCTTAACCTTTTTATCAAAAGCCAGTCCGCTATCAATCCACCAAGCAATTAGCTTGATCTGATCGTTTGTAATAGGTTTCCTACCTTTTGGTGGCATCCTATCCTCATGGCCTTCTGGTAAGATAAGTCGCCTATAGAGTTCACTTTTATCCTTGTTCCCTGCTTCCAACAATGATCCTGATTCACCGCCTTTCAATAGGCTTTCCTTGTTATGTAAGGAGAATTCACCTTCCTGTTTCTTTTCACCATGGCAACTCTGACACCTAGCCTTTAGTATAGGTTGGATGACCTGTCCATAGACTTCAGCTTCCTGAACGTTCTCCAGTACCATAATCTCTTCCTCCTTGTCCTCGATGCCCAATGCGGCTTTTATATCCGAAGGAATTGCATCCTTGATATAACCTTTACCATGGGTTAATGTCCCACCAAAATGACCTGTAAATCCCAATAGAACGACCATCAACAACAGGATCACAAAACGTTGAGCCTTCAACTTTCCCAGAATCCCCTGCGTTGTATTTCCGTCACGGTAGAGCCAATAGCTCAGCAAAGACAATAGGGCAACTAAGATTCCCAGCCATTGGTGGAAATCTAGGACATCATCCTCATAGCCTCCATCCTTGGACAGCAAGAACCCCGTTACCGCAGCCAATACAGCAGCAAAAGCCCCCAACAATAGCGAAAACCTAATCGCTGAACCATATTCAAGAGTTTTCTTGATCTTTTCGAAAGCCGCCATAGCAAAGGCTAACACAAGCATTCCGATTGGCAGATGGACTAGGATTGGGTGGAAACGACCGAAAAAGGAGGCCAATTCTTCTAGAAACTTCATAAGGAGCTATATCTTTTCTTCAGGAGATCCAACATAAATTTATTTACAGACCATTGATCGGCAACAGGCTGCTGAGTATAAGGCAAGGTGGGCATATAACCCGATGGACCATATTCCATGCACATGGTCAGCGTAGACTTACCTTGCTTTTTATGCCGATCAACGATGGCATCCCACCATGCCAAGTGTTGGTCCAGGGCAGCTTTCCATTCAGGGGCTGCCGGATCGTTCACCTGAGCGCCCTGCTGATGCCCAACGCGCGTATGGATATGTCCGGTTCTCGAAAGGGCAAGATCCACTGCCTCTTTTTGGTCCGAAAGCAAGGATTCATGGACGACACACCAATGGGAGATATCCAAGGCTAGGGTCAATTCAGGTATCTTTTCAAGATATTCTTTGGTAATATTAGCTGCAAAACTGAACCGTCCACGATGCGTCTCATGGTAAATCGGTATTCCTGATTGCTTGCTCATCCCATAGGCAAGCAAGATCAACCTCTTGTTTTCCTCAAAACTGTAATACTCCTTTCCTGTATGGCAATTGATATAATCCGGCTTTAGTTTAATGGCTTCCTTGAGGTTATTCTCAAAACTGCCCATATAGGCTGTAAAATCACTTCCACCTCCACCAGCGAGCAGCCCCAAGGAAAGTCCATTTTCCTTCAGCGCTTTTAGCATAGCAGTCCTTTCAGCCTGCCCACTTGGCAACCAAGTCTCCACGCCATCATATCCAGCCGCCTTCACTTTCTTACAGAAGTCGGCCCAGCTATCAGTCATGCCCCAGTTTGTACAATAATATTTGATGGTCAGTCCCTTTTCCGTCTGTGCAAACAGAAAATTCATTTGACAGACCAAAATGATCAATAGCCTAAAAAGGTTCTTCATATATTGTTTAGATAATATCTTTGATTACGGTCCCTTCCACATCGGTCAGCCTAAACGGCCGTCCTTGGAATTCATAGGTAAACTTTTCATGGTCAAACCCTAGCAAATGCAGCATGGTCGCATGTACATCATGTACTGAAGATCTTCCACTAATTCCCGTAAACCCAATTTCATCCGTTTCACCATAGCTGACCCCATTTCGGATACCACCACCGGCCATCCAGATGGTATAAGCATCGGTATGGTGGTCACGTCCAAGGAAAGGCATATCGTTGTTGTCACGGTTTTCCTGCATCGGGGTCCTTCCGAACTCACCACCCCAAACTACCAAGGTCTCTTCCAGCAAACCACGTTGCTTGAGGTCCATGATGAGTGCAGTCATCGGGCGGTCAATCTCGCGGCATTTGTTGCGAAAGCCGAGGTCAATGGAATCAGAAGGATTGGTACCATGGCTATCCCAGCCCCAATCGAAGAGCTGAACGAACCTAACCCCCTTCTCCACGAGCTTACGTGCCAGCAGACAGTTATTCGCAAAAGACTCCTGCCCTGGTTTAGTGCCATAGAGTTCCTGTATATATTCCGGTTCATTGTTGATGTCCATCACCTCAGGTACTGCTACCTGCATTTTATAGGCCATCTCATATTGTGCTATCCTGGACAGGGTCTCAGGATCTTTGAACGTTTCGAACTCCTCCTTGTTCACCTGATTGATGGCATCTATGGCGTTCCGCTTGAGGTCGCGGTCCATCCCTTCCGGATCGGCAATATAGAGCACCGGGTCACCTTTAGACCTACACTGCACCCCTTGGTACACTGAAGGCAGGAAGCCACTGCCCCAAACACTTTTCCCCGCATCTGGAGTCTTACCCCCAGAAGTCAGCACTACAAATCCCGGCAAATTGCTGTTCTCCGAACCCAGGCCATAGGTTACCCAAGAGCCGATGCTAGGACGTCCTAATCGGGCACTTCCGGTATGCATGAACAATTGTGCCGGACCGTGATTAAACTGGTCGGTATGTACAGCCTTCAGGAAACTCACCTCATCGACCACCTTGCTAAAGTGTGGGAGATGATCCGAAACCCAAGCTCCGCTCTGTCCATATTGCTTAAAAGTTGCCTGCGGCCCCAACATTTTGGGAACACCACGGATAAAAGCGAAGGTCTTGCCCGCTAACAAAGATTCTGGGCAAGGTTGGTTATGAAGTTTCTGCAAAGCAGGTTTATAGTCAAAAAGTTCCAATTGGGACGGCGCTCCGGCCATATGAAGATAGATTACATTCTTAGCCTTTCCGGCAAAGTGAGGAGCCCTGGGCAGCAAAGGATTCAAGGAATTGAGGTCAATGCCTTCAGCATTTGCAGAATTTCCAGAACGCATACAACTTGCCATCATTCCCCCAAGGGCGATGCTTCCAATCCCAGCAACACATTTCTTAAGGAAATGTCGTCTAGTCTCTGCCTGCAACTGCCTATGGTAGGCCTCTTTCATTAGCTTATTAAAGTCTTTCATATCCTTAAGATTTAGTCAAAAATTCATCTAGGTTCAACAGAGCGTTCGCTACCAAGGTATATGCAGCATCACTGATCAGCTCTTTACTGTTAGGCGAAACATGGTCCTTGCCCATGAACTTTTCCGCCTCAGCTGGTCGCTTTTCAAAATTATCATAGGCTTGCGCATAGAGTTTCTCTAGTGCCGCCAATTTATCGGCGGAGAGATCCCTGAACATCGTATGCCGGTATCCAGCCGCTATCCCTGATTTCAGGTCACCATTAGATTCTTTTTTCATAATTGCGGCGAGGTTCTTCGCTGCCTCTATATAAACAGGGTCGTTCAATGTCGTCAATGCTTGGAGCGGAGTATTCGTCCTGATTCTGTCCACGAGACAGACTTCCCTACTCGATGCATCAAAGGAAATAAAGGAAGGATAAGGACTGGTCCGTTTCAGGAAGGTATAGATTCCTCTTCTGAATTGGTCTTCACCCTCACTTTTCTTCCAGGCTTCGCCACTGTACACCGACATCCAAACTCCATCTGGTTGATGCGGCATCACGCTTGGTCCAAACATCTTGCCACTCAGCAACCCACTTACCGTCAGCGCTTGGTCGCGGATCTGTTCTGCAGAAAGTCTAAAACGTGGACCTCTTGCCAAGTAATAGTTCTCCGGATCCTTTTTGGCATCCTTGCTATCCAGGCTGGATGACTGTCTATAGGTTGAGGAAAGAACGATATCCTTGACCAAGGACTTCATGCTCCATTCCTTTTCATGCATCAGATCCAAAGCAAGGTAATCCAGCAATTCCCTATGGATCGGTGGATTGCTCTGGGTTCCCATATCCCCCAATGGTTCTACCAACCCTCTACCGAATAGCTGCGCCCATACCCGGTTTACCAGCGTTCTTGCCGTCAGCGGATTATCTTTGGCAACCAACCACTGTGCAAAGCCCAATCGGTTGTTGGGAGCTCCTTTCGGAAATGGGTTCAATGCTTCCGGTACTTTGGGCTCCACCACATCCCCCGGCGCCAAACGGTTTCCACGTTCAAATATCTTGGTGGTCCTTTTCATGTCCTCAGGGTTCTCGATCATGATCGGAACACTGGAAGGATTAGTATTGACCAATTGCAATATACTTTTTTGGATATGCTCCGCACCAGGCGCCTTCATGTCAGGAAATGGCTCCCGAAATGCCAACCATTCCACCATGCACACCGGTTCATCCTTCCCCAATTTGGGATTGGTAAATACCAGGTAAAGATCATGTCGGCCTTGGGTAGCAGCTATCGGAGCCTGTATCACCTGTCTTCCCTGTGTACTTAGAAGCTCAATACTGGCGATGGATTCCCCAGCTAAACTGTCCTTACGGATTTCCAGCTTTCCACCAGTATTTCCAGTCCAATAGTTCAGGTAGATCAACTTCTTTCCATCCAGTTGGATGTTCCTCATTCTGGCATTTCCACCACTACGCACCCCTAACCATTTAGTATCGTATAGAGCGGCATTGTTCAGTTGATCTGTATAATGAGCATGTATCTTAGGTTCCAGGCTTTTTAAGAAAAGATCTGTCGAATGCAGCAGCTTCTCATTGCCATATTGAGTCAACCAAGTCTTGATGCTATCTATTTTATGTTGCTCCTGTTCGCCATAAAAACGCAGTCTCGGATGATCCCCTTCGGTATCTTCATCTCGTGTATTGTTAAAAAAGGCGACGGATTTATAATATTCCTCAAATTTGAAGGGATCATAGGTATGGCTATGGCATTGCACGCATTCAAAGGTCGTACTCAACCAAACCTGATAGGTTGTATTTACACGGTCCAGGACCGCAGCAACCCTAAACTCCTCACTGTCTGTACCACCCTCATCATTATTCATGGTATTCCTGTGGAATGCCGTAGCAATCAGTTGGTCCTTGCTAGGTTCAGGCAACAGGTCTCCGGCAAGCTGTTCTATACTGAACTGATCATAGGGCATGTCCTTGTTGAAGGCTCGGATCACCCAGTCCCTATACTCCCAGATCTGCCTGGACATATCCTTTTCATAGCCTTTGGTATCAGCATATCTGGCCATATCGAGCCACCAGGAAGCCCATTTCTCACCATACTGCTGCGAATTGAGCAAGCTATCCACCCTTATTTCGTAGGCGTCGTCGCGATTGTCATTTTTAAAGGCTTCTACCTCCTCAAGGCTTGGCGGAACACCGACCAGGTCCAGATAAACCCTTCTCAAAAGAGTTTCTCGGGTAGCTTCTTCCGAAGAAGAAAGTCCCTGATCATCCAATTTATCTTTAATGAAATAGTCTATGTTATTGTTAATCCCTTTTGGCTTGAAACCAAAAAGGGAGGCGAATGAAAAGGATTTAGGAACCTCCACTTCTTCAGGCAGCTCATATGCCCAATGCTTGCCCCATTTAGCCCCTTGGTCTATCCATTTACGCAGGATATCGATTTCACTGTCATCCAATTTTGCGGCATTGTAGGGCATGCGCAATTCAGGATCCTCTTCGGTCAGGCGTTTGATCATGTTACTGTGCTCGGCATCACCGCGGATGATTGCGGGCTCACCTGACTTCGCATTGGCAAAGGCTTCCTCTTCGAAAAGAAAACTCAGGTCGCCATTTTTTTTCACCCCACCATGGCATGAAATACAATGCTTGTTCAGGATGGGCTTAACATCTTTGCTGAAATCCACTTCTTCACTGTTATGTACAGTAAAAAAACCGACGGTCAGCACCAGAACAGCCAAAGCAGAAAAAACCAATATCTTTCTTCTCATTGCAGGTTTATATTACGCTTAGTTATAGGTTTATTGCGTTCGTACATAGCCCTAAAGCAGGATTATGTATCCATACGTAAAATTAGCATAGAATGTATACACAATCTTACTCAAGATTGATGGATACTAAGCTTTTTTTAACTCGGTATTTATATTTTATAAAAAAATACAAATACCTATGTATGGTTAGGTTTATAAATAATACACGTTGAATAAGTTATTTATCTAATAAATCTACTAAAAAAAATGTTACTGGAATTGTATAAATTTTGAGACTAAAAAGTCTAAAGGAATCTTTAGACTTGAAATATATGTATAGACTTACTCTATCTTTTGCCCTCGCACCTCTTTCAGCATCATTTGCATCGCTTGGGCATCCCTGCTGATCCAATTTTGATAGTCCAAAATTGCTTTCTGTCTTAATTCTTCCGTAACATACTGTTCTTCAACAAGCTGCTTTGAACTGGCTACTTTGATCCAGATGCCCAATTTATCTTCAAAATCATTCTGATCTTTCATATAGGTCTCATTGGACTCCCGGACCTCAATGTTCCTTAATCCATTCTCATTGAAAATTATGGGCAAGCATTCCGCCATGCGGTTATTCATTCCATTATCTGATCTCCACTTCAACCATGAACTGTAATAGTTGGCCATGCTTTCCGGGATTTTAGGGTTCCACTCAATGTCTTCATGGATATAGTCCAAAACAGAAAGTATCCCATTAGGTTTCAGGAATGTTATCATTTTTCTAATGGCTTCATTTGGTTTGGATAACCATTGTAATGTCCTGGCAGAAACTACCAAATCAAATTTTTCTGTATTTGAATAATCAAAAATATCGGCATGTACTAATTCAAGGTTGTCCAGCTCTGCATAATTCCGCTTCCCAGAATCAATAAAATCACGGGTATTGTCTATACCGATCACTTTTCCTGTGGGTCCTACCAGTTCTGCGATGCCCTTACTAATCGCTCCTGTACCGCAGCCTACATCCAAAACCGACATTCCGGGCTTTATTATTCCTACAATGCTGTGGTAATCTTTTTGTACGGTCCGGCTATCAAAAATCTTATCTGCTGCTTGCTCTGAACGATCGACGAATTTCTGCATAATTTCATTTAATTTAGGCTCTGTAAATTATGAATTATCCAGATTATTATGGGATAATTTTATTGAAAAAATAAAGGTTGAAAATTCACAGGCTACATCAAGGACTTGTTAAAATACTCTATACCTGTTGCATTATACAATCTCTTGTAAAGCAGGGCATGCTTCACTAATTTCGCATGGTCTGAAAACCTTTTCCATTTCTTGAACTTATTTTTCCAAGTAAAATTCTGCTGCATATTGAGTAACTCCACAGCCATGTTCTGTGAATTAAGGTTCTCAACAGCAATGTTTCGCAATTCTTGACCATGCTGCGGATTATATTTCTCCAGTTCCCGGATCAGGTCCTTCTCTGTATATTTTCTATTTAAATAGCGACCGGAGCAATTATTCTTCACATATTTCCAGAAATTTCTAGGTCTAAGGTATCCATCGGCCTTATTTCCATTATATCCCCGATTGTCATAGATTAAACAGGGCCTTCCACAAGCCATGGCGTCATAGATGGATCTTCCCACCCCCACAACCAAGTCCGCCTTATTGATCTGTTTCTCTATATTGAGAGTTGGGTTAACATGTTTATTAAAAGACTTGAATTCCAAACCTTTATCCTCACAAACCTTTTGCAATAGTTTATTAGCTTTCTCACTTTGACATAAAGAGAGAACACTTTCCAATTCATCATTGGGAGCCACTATGGACTTTTTCTTGTTGACATCGATGCCATTAAGAATGATGGAATTAGGATATCCTAATTCTACTAAATGATCTGAAACTTCCTCAGATATCCCTACATGATAATCTGCCAATGGCGATGGCTGTTCCAGATCAGGAATGATGCCATGGCAGACTTGAAGAATGGGCGCTTGACCATAAAGCTCTTTCACGGTGGTATTATGGTTAGCAATGACCAAATCATACTTTTTCTTGGACATAAAGGAAACCTGAAGTTCCTCTTCAATTTTTTGAGAGACCGCTCCTTTATCGAAAGTGAAATACTCCACTTCTATACCTTCCATATTTTTTAGGGCCTTGATCAAATCGTAAGTATACGCTTCGGATCCCCCAATATGATCCAAATGATGTGTTCCAATTAAGATTTTTTGGGGAATATTTCCCATAGTGATGTATTTATTAATAGATAGCCAAAAAAGGCGGTAGATTAATTAAAAAACGAGATTGCTCGGGATTCGATACTCATTAATCGCAACTTTCTTGTTACATTAAGCCTTATTTATTGATTATCACTAATTTCCCAATCATTAGATTCTATATATTTGCAGTAATGAGATTCGCTTCTATCATATTAATGGTTTATGTCATGGTCCTTACCTTGATACCATGCAGTGATCGCATGACGGAATCTCATGCCCATCTCCATAGCTCAACTGAAAAATCAACCCATCAGGAACAACATGACTGCTCCAAAGACAGCTGTACACCTTTCTGTACCTGTTCATGCTGCGGAATTTCCTTAACGGTTGCGAGTTTTCATATGTTAAAGCTGGAAAAACCAATTGAATCCTATTCCAACATAGATTTAACAGAAAAAGAATACCCTCTAGTCAGCAATGACCAGGAAAACATTTGGCAACCCCCTCAGGTTTAATATTCAATCTTTATGTTATTTCAGAATTATTGATTCTGGAAGAAAACCTATTGGATAGAGCAAGTTATGCCTATATCTAAAAACGTAAAATGTTGAATTTAAAGCCATTCATGTGCTAGATCAAATCATAAAATTTAGTATCAAGAATAAGATCATTATTGGTATAATGACCTTGGTCTTGATAGTTTGGGGAGTATGGTCAGCTACCAAATTACCCATTGATGCCGTTCCTGACATCACTAACAATCAGGTTCAGATATTCACCAGTACGCCAACACTTGCAGGTCAGGAAGTTGAACGACTTGTTACTTTCCCAATCGAGCAGAGCATTGCCAATATTCCAGATATTGAGGAAATCCGATCTATTTCTCGGTTTGGCCTTTCTGTCATTACTGTAGTCTTTAAAGAGGATGTAGACATCTATTTCGCGCGGCAACTGATTAATCAAAGGCTCATCGAAGCCACCGAAGACATACCCAAAAACATAGGTAATCCGGAAATGGCCCCAGTCTCCACCGGACTAGGTGAAGTCTACCAGTACATTATTCACCCGAAAAAAGGAAGTGAAAGCAAATACAGCTCCATGGATTTGCGGGAGATGCAGGATTGGATAGTAGCCCGTCAACTTTATGGTACTCCTGGAGTGGCCGAAGTAAACAGCTTTGGCGGTCAACTGAAACAGTATGAAGTAGCCGTTCACCCCGATCAATTGCGCGCCATGGGTGTCAGCATCCCTGATATTTTCGATGCTCTTGAAAAAAACAACCAAAATACGGGTGGCGCATATATAGACAAAAAACCCAACGCTTATTTTATCAGAGGAATTGGATTAGTAAGTTCTTTGGAAGATGTCGGTAACATCGCTGTAAAAACAGATGGTATTGTACCTATCTTCATCAAGGATGTAGCAGATGTAAGACTAGGATCAGCGGTTCGTTACGGAGCATTGACTTACAATGGAGAGGTTGATGCAGTGGGCGGTGTGGTGATGATGCTGAAAGGCGAGAACAGTAATGACGTCGTCAACCGTATCAAGGAAAAGTTACCTACCATCCAGAATTCATTACCTGAGGATATAGTAATAGAACCATATTTAGATCGAACCGACCTTATTGGCAGAGCCATTGGAACCGTAGAGCAAAATCTGATCGAAGGTGCCTTAATTGTTATTTTTGTCTTGGTCCTCTTTTTAGGTAATCTCCGGGCGGGATTGATAGTCGCCTCGGCCATTCCTCTCTCCTTGTTATTCGCCTTGGGGATGATGAACGTGTTTGGGGTCAGTGCAAACTTAATGAGTTTAGGGGCGATTGACTTCGGTCTTATCGTAGACGGGGCAGTCATTGTGGTGGAGGCAACTTTGCACCATTTAGGCTTAAGGAAATCAACCCACAGACTTAGTCAAAAGGAAATGGACCAGGAGGTTTTCGATTCAGCCTCCAAGATCAGGACCCAAGCCGCTTTTGGGGAAATCATTATCCTTATTGTATATATTCCAATCTTAACATTAGTGGGCGTAGAAGGGAAAATGTTTTCACCGATGGCGAAAACGGTTGGTTTTGCCATATTCGGTGCTTTAATCCTCTCCCTAACCTATATCCCAATGATGTGTGCCCTTTTCCTTCCAAGGAAAGGTCATGACAAAAAGACTTTCAGCGATAAATTCATTGAAAAATTACATCAGCTATATGCGCCTTTATTGGATAAAGCGATACGCGTAAAATATATCATTGTATCCATTGCGGTCGCCATATTCCTGTTTACCATCTTTGTTTTCAACAGAATGGGTGGAGAATTTATTCCACAGCTCCAGGAAGGAGATTATGCCTTTCACTGTATCCTCCCACCCGGCACCTCATTGAGTCAAAGTATAGAAACCTCCATGCAAGCATCTAGGATTATCAAGGAGTTTGAAGAGGTAAAAATGGTGGTGGGAAAGACCGGTGCTGCCGAAGTGCCCACTGACCCTATGCCTCCAGAGGCCACCGATATCATGGTGATATTAAATCCACAAAATGAATGGAAATCAGGAAGGACCTACGAAGAACTCGGCAATGCCATTATGGAAAAGCTACAGGTCATTCCAGGGGTTTTCTTTGAAAAGAACCAACCTATCCAAATGCGCTTCAATGAATTGATGACGGGTATCCGTCAGGATGTAGCCGTGAAAATCTTTGGTGAGAACCTAGATACCTTGCTTAACTATGCTAACACGGTAAATGCAATAATCCAAACCGTTCCCGGAACAACAGCACCACAGGTGGAACAAGTGACCGGACTTCCTCAAATCAATATTCAATACGACCGGGTGAGAATGGCCAATTATGGTTTGACCGTTGAAGATGTCAATGATGTGGTCAGTACCGCATTCGCAGGAAAAAGCAGTGGAATGGTATATGAAAATGAACGGAGATTTGACTTGGTGGTCCGTCTGCATGACGAACATAGGAACAATATAGAAGATGTGAGCCAACTCTTGATCCCAACACAAAACCATCAACAGATCCCACTTTCCCAAGTCGCTAAGATTGATTTTACCGTCGGACCCGCTCAGATCAGTCGTGAAGAAGGTAAAAGAAGGATTGTTATAGGTTTCAACGTTGCTGGAAGAGATGTTCAATCTGTCGTCGAAGAAATACAAGATAAGTTAGGTACCCAGGTCAAGCTGCCATCGGGTTATTATTTTACGTATGGAGGCCAATTTGAAAACCTTCAACAGGCCAGTTCCAGACTGATGATTGCGGTACCTATTTCCCTTTTCTTGATCTTCCTGTTGCTATACTTCACATTCCATTCCTTCAAGCAGGCAACATTGATATTTACAGCCATTCCTATGAGTGCCATCGGTGGGGTGTTTGCCCTGCTGATCCGGGATATGCCATTTAGTATCAGTGCTGGAGTTGGTTTTATCGCCCTTTTCGGTGTCGCCGTACTGAATGGCATTGTATTGATAGGAAAGTTTAATCAGCTTGAAAAAGAAGGAATGACCGACATCGTACAGCGTGTAAAGGTAGGGACTGAAATCAGGTTACGACCTGTATTGATGACGGCTACTGTGGCCTCTTTGGGATTTTTGCCAATGGCCATAAGTACTAGTGCCGGTGCAGAAGTTCAGAAACCCCTAGCCACGGTGGTTATCGGTGGATTAGTCACTGCAACGATCCTGACACTCTTTGTCCTTCCTTTGTTATATATTATTTTCAATTCTAAAATCAAGGTAAAACCTACGGATATGAAAACGACGATTAGCATATTTATCCTTGGCTTTTTAGGTCTATCGACTACAAATGCCCAGCAAAAGGTCAATATGGATCAGGCTATTCAAATTGCTGTGGACAACAATAAAGGATTAAAGGCTAACGACCTTGAAATCCGAGCTGCAGAGAGCCTCCTCAGAACAAGTGGAGAACTCCCTAAAACAGACCTGAATTTTCAATATGGCCAAAACGATGGCTTTGAACAGAACGATGCCATTTCCATCTCCCAGACCATCCCCTTCCCTACACTTTTTAAATCTAGGAAAGCTTTGATAACCGAGCAGGTGAAGGCCAAACAGGTAGAAAAATCTGTAGGAATAAACCAATTAAAACAACAGGTCCGTACCTACTTTTTGCAGATAGCTTACCTAGAGAACAATGAAAGGGAACTTAAATCATTGGATAGTATCTATAGGGATTTTATTCGGATTGCAGAAGTGCGATATAATGCTGGTGACACCAAAAAGGTGGATATCAATACTGCACAGGCTAAACAAGGGGAAATCAACTTGTTATATAAGCAAAATGAAACCTTGATGAAAAACGCCTATAATAGTCTAAAGAATCTGATGCAGGTTTCAGAGGATTTCGAAGTTGAAACGGATGAAATATTTGAACCTATCCGACTTTCAGAGATAACCGATACGTCAAAAATAGCCGATCATCCACAAATCCAGGCACTTTACCAACAGGCACGGATAGCGGAATCAAGTAAACAGGTGGAGAAGTCCTCAGGATTGCCCGATTTTAATATTGGATATACCAATGCCTCTTTAATGGGCATGCATGAAAGGAATGGGATTGAAAAGTATTATGGCCGTGGCCAAAGGTTCAATTCTTTTGATGTAGGCATTGCCATCCCTTTAACCTACGGAACCACAAAGGCCAAGATCAGGTCCCTAGACTTTGAAAAACAGGCCGCAGAGATGGCCGCAGAATGGGAAAAGCAAAAACTCCAGAACGAATACAGCAACCTGATGAATCAATATGAACAGAACCTAGCTCAGTTCAATTATTTCAAGGACAATGCCTTGCCAAATGCAAGAGAGATCATCAATGCCGCAAAACTAGGTTATTCAGCAGGAGATATTTCCTATGTAGAATATCTTTTTGCCCTTCAGACCACGACAGATATCTATTTGAATTATTTAAAAAGCATTCAAAGTGTCAATGAATCTGTCATTTCAATTTATTCAATTATCAATCAATAGGCTTATGCAATCCATCAATAAAACAAAACAACTATTACTCTGCTTAGGCTTTGCATGCCTTTTGGCTTCCTGTAATAGCAGTTCTACTAAATCAGAAAAAGCTGCGGAGACTGAAGAAGGCCATGAACATGAACATGGCGCTACGGAAAAAACAACCATCACTTCCCTAACAGAGGAACAGATTAAGGAGGTGGGCATTCAATTTGGACAGATCGAACAGAAAAATCTGACGGCCAGGATCACTGCCAACGGGGTATTAAATGTACCCAATAACAACCGTTCCAACGTCACCCCTTTATACGGAGGCGTAATTCAATCCCTGAATGTTCAATTAGGAGATCATGTCAGGAAGGGACAAACGATAGCGACCATTATCAATCCGCAGTTCATCCAACTTCAAGAAGACTATCTCAATGCCAACAATGAAATCCAAGCTGCTGAACAGGAGCTTCAACGTCAGCAAGAACTAAATGCCGGCAATGCAGGGGTAAAAAGAAACCTTCAAAATGCAGTGAGCAACCTGAATATATTAAGGACTAAAAAAGCCTCTTCCGCCAAACAACTCCAACTCTTGGGGATAAACCCCAATGCCATCTCAACTTCTAATCTGAGGTCCGCATTAACTATCACAAGCCCAATCAATGGAGTGGTATCCAATATTTTTGCTAAACTGGGCAGCTATGTAGATGTCTCCTCTCCTATAGTAGAAGTAGTTGACAATAGCATGATCCACCTAGACCTGCAGGTCTTTGAAAGGGATTTGCCTAAGCTAAAGGTAGGCCAGGAAATCAGTTTTACCACGACCAACAATCCGAGTAAAAACTATACCGCAAGGATATCGCAAATTGGGGCTTCATTTGAAAATGAAAGCAAGACCATCGCCATCCATAGTATGGTCATTGGAGACAAATCTGGTCTGATTGACGGCATGAATACCTCGGGTTCCATAAGTGTGGAAGATGTCACAACAGCGGCAGTGCCTGACGAGGCTATAGTAGAATCAGAGGGAAAAACCTTCATTTTTATCGAAACCGATAAAAAACCGGAAGCAGAACATGAAGACCATGAACATGCTGCTGGCGAGGAACATGACCACGCAGGCGAACATGAACACCCCGAAGAGCCACATGTTCATAAGGAAGGTGAAGAACATAATCATACTGAAACCTCCAAACCTTTTAATTTTGAAAAAATAGAAGTTGTTAGAGGCGTTTCCAGTATGGGCTATACCGCTATTACCCCAATTATTGAAATACCAGCTAACAGCAGGATCGTAATAAAGAATGCTTTCTTTATCAATGCCAAAATGGTAGGTACAGTTGGGCATAGCCATTAAGGCACTCTCATATTACCCCAATAAAGAAAAGGGTTTTGGAAGTAATTTTCAAAACCTTTTTCTTTATTTTATAACCTAATTAACTGCCTGATTAAATAGGGCAAAATCTTTATTAAAATTTTAAAATAAGCAATCTGCTCCATAGCAGTTGGAATTGGACCTCACTTTGGTTTCATTCGAGACATATTTCGAATTTTCCGAATATGCCTCGAACAAGAGCAAAAGTATACCCGAAGCTCGTTCTCGATTTCGAGAATTTTCAGTTTTCACAAAATTTAAAAGAAGTTGATGAGAAGGGCCGTTAATCGCAAAAATTCCTTTTTTTTCGGTGTCCAACTGAGAAATAAAAATTTACGCAAAATTTATCGGAAGGTTATGACAGCAGGTTGGCAATGAAAATCAATTAGCTCTTTTATTTTTTTAATTATAGAACCCCTTTTGGGGTTCCATTATTTTAGCTGCCATGGCACGTTAGCCTGGAAGTCGCGCAAAAACGATGTTCGATTAATCGAACATCGTTTTTGCATTAACCCTATATTGTTTACCATCCATGCTAAAATAATTCTGCCCTTCTAGGGCAGTTTGTCGCAAAAAAGAGATTTTTCTGGAAAACAAATATGTCCCTGAATGGCTAGAAAACACATTTCTATTAAACTTGTCATTGGTACAAAGGAAGGATCTTGGAACCATACAAACCTTAATTGCACTGGTTCACAGTTCCTTAACCTTCGGTTTTCCCCTTCCTGTCATCCTGACAAAGGAAGGATCTCGAAACTATACAAACCTTAATTACAATGGCGTACAGTTCCTGCACCTTCGGTGCAGCATGACAGGGTCGCAGAGAGGAAAACCATACAGATTCTTCACTGATCGTTCAGAATCAAAATGCACATTAGAGGGATCCAGAGTGAAGCGAAGAATCTATTTGTTAGTGTTTTTTAGGATCGTTGTCAACCCGAAATCGTAAGATGAGGGAACTATTTTTCTTGATTTGATTGATACGGGGATTTTCAGAAAAACATTTCAGCCACGCTGTATGTTGGCCGTTATTAGCCATCATTAATCTACAAAGATTCCACCCCCGATGGGGGTTCAGTGATTGATATAATTTATTTTGAATGCTTGCATTTTTCCGAGATGTTTCGTTGACAAAAAAAACATAATTACATGCCCCTACGGAGCCATTAACCGCAAAAATTCTTTTTATTTCCGGTGTCATCCTGACGCAGGAAGGATCTCGGAACCAGACAAACCTTAATTGAACTGATCCAAAACCCCTTAACCTTCGGTAAAGCATGACAATGCCTATTGTAGGTGAACTGTACCGATTCTTCACTGATCGCCCAAAATTAAGGTAGCTTAAAGAGCCAACTATTATTCATGTAACTTGTTAATAAAGAAAGATCAATGCGATGAAACATTTTATTCCGGCCCAGCATAAAGGCAAAGACATGGATATCTCCGATTCCATAGAATTTGAGAATGAAATCCAGGCAAAGAATTTTTACTTAGAAGCGAAGAACAGGCTATTGGAGATCAACAATTGGGATCAAGTGGCGAAGGTTCCAGTTTCGACCTTTGAGCATTTGGATGCCTTTGGAAAGCATTCGGAGGAAAAGCCACAAGAAGGGGATTTTGTGAAAATTGACATCCCAGGACCTGGATTATGGACTGCCTCTGGGTATGATTACGTACAGATAGAACAGATCAATGAATCATCAGACAGCTCCCATGATCTCATTACACTAACCTTAAGGCCGAGCGCTATGCCACATCAGGAAGATGACCACGAAACCAAGCATTTCTTCAAAAACATGGCAACTTCTAGTTTTCAGGTCAAAAGGGATGGAAAGACCGTGGAAGCATCCTATTTTGGTCGAAATGAAATGATGAACTTGGATCTCGACTCGCTATTGGACCGATTAAGGAATTTATTCGTTGCCCTAGGAGCCAAGTTAGGTGCCTCCTATCCGCAATGGAAATCCCTGGTCGAAGGTATCCTACAAAAGTAAATCTAGGGATTTCCCTCCTCCAACAAGGTGCTGAGCAATTCATCTAAGCATATTGTTGCATAGGTAGACTCATGGTCAGAATATGCATATGGCAAAATCAATTGATTGTTATGGATGATCTGTCCACAGGAATAGAGCACATTCGGCACATACCCATTTCTTTCTTCTTCATTGGCAAATAACAGCGGTTCTGACAATTTTCCCAGGACTTTGCTAGGGTCATCTAGGTCGAGAAGCATGGCACCGATGACGTATTCTCGCATGGGCCCTACTGAATGGGTAATGACCAGCCAACCTTTCTCCGTTTCGAGAGGAGATCCACAATTCCCGACTTGGATAAACTCCCAAGGAAATTCAGGTTCAGCGACCAAATGGATTTCACCATGCCAATTGGTAATGGAATCAGAGAAGGACACATAACTGTTTTCTCCATCTATACGGCAGAGCATGACATATTTCCCATTGATTTTTCGAGGAAAAAGTGCAGCACCTTTATTGGCAATTTTCCCGTTGATAGGTTGAACCTTGAAGTTGATAAAATCTTTGGTCGAAAGCAGTTTGGGGAGGATGGTATGGCCATCGTATGCGGTATAGGTCGCATAATAGGTTGTATTGCCTTTTTCGCTTTTGAAAGCTACAAATCTCGCATCTTCAATCCCATTTTTTTCGGTATCACTTATCGGAAAAATCACTCGTTCAGATATCGATGTATCCAAGGAATACGAAATCTCATAATGTGATGAGGCCAACCACATGATCTGATGCATCAGAATCTGATTATCATGGGTCATCTCATTATCTTCTTCAATTTCCTTGACAAATCGCATCAGTTCATCATAGGTAAAAGTCTCCGTCAATTTCTTTTCAATGATTACTTTAATATCATCCTGAACGGTATGCATTTGCATCAGTTTCTCTATAAAATCATCTTTCTTATATCGGTAATTCTTGACATGCTTAGGTTTATCCAATAAAATACCTACTTCATCAAGTTCGATGTTCAGATTTTTGTCGATGATTCCCGAACGGAAAACGATGGAAGATAAATGCCCTTCACCAACTGCCCTAAAGCTCAATATTACCCTTTTCTCTCCTTCATGCGTTTGGGATTGGTCCGGTGAAATCACGATGGACGGATTGAAGTAGGCAGCAGCTTCAATAGAATATTCCATGGTAAAATACGAACCGATCAGCAATTTCTCAACTTCCGTTAATTTCTTGGCATCAATCTGGAGGTCTTTGAGTTCCTGGGCCTTGAGTTTATAGTTTCGCTCCAATACATTCAAAACACTGCGATGCCTACGTGCATAATTTCTTAAAATCTGGGTGATCAATGCATTTTTCTTGTCATCGCTTAATTTCATTACCCTTTCAATAATCCTTTTTGACCTTTCGGGTGAAAGGTTGAATCTGCGAGCCAATACCCTATCCAACTTTGGTTTAAAAAGTATATTCTTTCGGTTTATTGTTATTCCCATTTTAGTTTTGATTAAAAGTCAACAACTTATTTATAACGATTAAAAACTGGTCTTGTTTAATCTTTGTCATATTTAATTTTTCTGAAGGATGGACCTGAACAATTTCCTGTTATGGAATGTTCAACACATAGTAAAGAATTAATTATAAACAATTTGCAAAAGGATATCTATGAAAATTTTGATTATTGGCACTTACCCGCCTAGGAAATGTGGAATAGCAACTTTTACACATGATTTATTTAACTCCATAATGGATAATTCCAATGAAGTTGATGTCATCGCTATCACCGACGGTTCTGAACATTCATTTCCTCCTGAGGTTAAAAGGACCATTAGAAGAAATGAAAAAATAGATTATTTAGAATCAGCAGATTGGGCAAACAACCAACGCTACGATTGTTGCATAATACAGCATGAATTCGGAATTTTCGGAGGTGAGGCGGGAGAATTCATTTTGGATTTCATGCTACGGGTCAACTTTCAAATAATCAGCAATCTGCATACTATCCTTCAAAATCCCAATCCTCAAGAGTTCAGGGTCATCCAAAAATTAAGCATCCTTAGTGATAAGATTACGGTCATGACACAGCGGGGAATTGAAATGATGGAAACAGTTTACCATGTCAACCCCAATCGACTTACATTGATTCCACATGGTGTCCCGAACTTTAAGTTAAGCAAGGCAGAAGCAAAATCAATTTTAGGTCTGGAAGATAAAAAGGTCATGCTATCATTCGGACTACTGGGAAGAAGCAAGGGGTATGAAATTGCCATAGAAGCTACCTCAAAAATCCGTTCGGACAATTTTGTTTATATCATCCTCGGTGCTACCCACCCAAATGTATTAAAAGAGGAAGGAGATACTTATAAGAATAGTTTGATGCAACAGGCTGGCAATCTTAATCTTTCAGGCAAGGTGTTTTTTGTGAATCACTTTGTAAATGATGAGACATTACAACAATATCTTAAAGCCTGTGATATCTATGTAACGCCATATCCAAATGAAAGCCAAATGAGCAGTGGGACCCTATCCTTTGCACTTGGTGCTGGAGCGGCAGTAATTTCAACGCCATATTGGTATGCCAAGGATCTTTTGGCTGAAGGTAGAGGGGTGCTATTTGATTTCAATGATGCTTCAGGATTGGCAAATTGCATCAATGAATTGATTGAAAAGCCATCGTTGATGGAAAGTTATCAAAAGCGAGCTGAAAGTTTTGGTAAATCCATGTCTTGGATAAATGTGGGGAAACTACATTTGAGCTTAATATCTTCCATTCTTAATCCGAAAGCAAAAATTCAGAGCATAATAAACCAAGATAAAACAATGAAGTTCCTAGATTCTGGAAAATCTAAGAACTTAATTTCTTCATAACGCTACTTCATGATGGAGAAAAATCATGTGGAAAGAACAAGTATGACGAAAACTTTGAAGGGCTTCTTCGAGAGAGTACCAAGGGTGGATTTTTCCTACATTGAAATTTTGACAAAACCTACTGGAATCATTCAGCATGCAAAATTCAATATCCCAGATTATCATCACGGCTATTGTTTGGATGATAATTGCAGGGCCCTGTTATTATTTTGTAAAGCATTTAATCATTTAGAACCCAAGTACAGAAATAGGTATATCAGTATTTATTTATCATTTATCCATTATGCCCAAAAATCCGATGGTACCTTTAGGAACTTTATGTCCTTTGACCATGCTTTTTTGGAGCGGATAGGTTCTGAGGACAGTTTTGGGAGAACCATATGGGCCTTAGGCTATCTACTTTCTAGAGAGGAAATAGCCAACTTCCATGCTATTGCCAAGGAAATATTTGATCGTGCCTATCCGCATATGGAAAACTGCGAATCAGTCAGGGCCATTGCATACCAGATCTTAGGTCTTATACATTACCTTGAAAAATTTCCTGAAGATGAGAAAATCCAAAAACAGCTCCAAAGTTCATGTCAATTTTTAATGAATGAGTATCATGCTGCTCAGGATGAGAATTGGAATTGGTTTGAGGAAGTGATTTCCTACGACAATGCCATTCTTCCGTTGAGTTTATTAAGGGCATCGCGCTTTTTCGGAAACAAGGAGCTTGAGAAAGTTGCCTTGCACAGCAGCTGCTACTTGGACCAAGTCGTCTTTCAAAAAGGATATTTTGCAAGTATCGGCAACACGGGTTGGCTGAAAAAGGATGGTTCTCTTAGCGATTATGGTCAACAGCCTATAGAAGTCTCCAGTACGATCATGCTTTATGATGAACTGAACCATCATGAGACAGGCATTAATTGTCCAGAAAGGGTCCTTCAGGCATTTTCATGGTTTTTAGGTATCAATATGACTGGAGAAGCATTATTTGATTATCAAAACATGGCATGTTTCGATGGATTGGAAGAATATGGGGTCAATAAAAATCAAGGAGCAGAAAGCAATCTATCTTTTTGGCTATCTTATTTAGACACAATAAATTACATTCATTTTAAGTAGGTATTTTCCTTGGAAAACAAGTATTTAAAACATAAACATATTGTATTTTCAGGTGTTATTTAATTAACATCGAACATGGAGGAAAACATGAAAAAACAAGGAAATATAGCAGTAGATAAACATCCCCATAACAAAAACTCATTGGATTCCAGAAGTACCAACATTAAAGCCGATCCGTCAAAAGAAAGTACTAAGTCAAATGGTAATTCAAAAACAGAAACAACAGATAATTCTGGAAAACAATCTAATGAAAAAAGGGAGAAATGATTAATGTTCTCCGGAATCATTAATTAAAAAATGGAAAAATCCTTTACCCACAGTTCAATCGATAAGATTAAAGGCCTTAAGTATGTTGACAGTAATATTACCGGCTTTTCAAGAATTAAAAAGGGTAAAGGGTTTTCCTTTGTTGACCAAAATAAAAAACCTATTTCCGACGATAAAACTCTTACTAGGATCAAATCCTTGGTCATACCTCCGAATTGGAAGAAAGTTTGGATCTGTCCCTATAAAACTGGTCATTTACAGGCCACAGGTTACGATATAAAAGGCAGAAAACAATATATCTATCATCCCAAATGGAAAGCTCTGCGAAAGGAAGATAAATTTGCCATGCTCCTACCCTTCGCTCAAGGTCTCGGAAAATTAAAAAAACAGATCAGGAAAGATTTAAATCGCAAAGAAATTGACCTTCAAAAAGTTACAGCTTTGGCCCTACAGATCATGGATCTAACCTCCATGCGAGCTGGCAATCAATTTTATGAGAAAGAGAACGGTTCCTTTGGATTGACTACATTGAAAAATCGACATCTATCCATCGATAAAAATAAGATCTTTTTTAAATATATAGGTAAGAAGGGTGTTCCTCAAGAAAAAAAAATAACCGCAAAAAACTTAGCCAGATTATTGAAAAAGGTAAAAGCTATACCTGGACAGCAATTATTTCAATTTGAAGATAGTAACCGTAAAATCCAGCAATTGGATTCTGGACATTTAAATGCATATCTATACCATGTTTATCAACAGCACATTACCTGCAAAACTTTTAGGACTTGGAATGCCTGTTATCTATGCCTAGAAATATTTTTAAACAGCGAATATTCCGAAGACTCAAAACAGCGACAAAATCAGGTTCAAGAAACCGTCAAAGTGGTAGCCAAAGAATTGGGGAACAGTAAAGGCATAGCGTTAAAGCATTACATCCTGCCAGAAATAATCTGTCTGTATGAAGATGGAAGTTTAAGTAACTGGATAAGAAAAAATAAAAGCATGCCCACAGGGTCAAGGGCTAAAAGAATCCAAGATAGATTATTAAAAATTATTACATCAAAAACATAGGCAGTATTTACACATCAATTAAGGGACAAATACCTGAATATGAAAAAGTTAAAACTATGAAATACGTTAAATGGTTCAATATTTAAAATATATAGCCATGGAAAATAACGAAAAGAAAATAGACTTAGTGAATCGAGCAGTTGAAATAAACAATGACCGTATTAAAGGGTACAAGAAAGCAATAGAAATTGCAAGCGATGCGAATCTACGGGAGTTACAGGTTTTGTTTCAGCAATACATTGAGCAATCACGTCAATTTATCATTGAGTTAAGCCCTTGCTTAGAGCAGTTTGGGCAAGAGCCGACAGAGGACAGTAATTTTACCGGTAAAATTTTCAGGATTTGGATGGATATCAAATCTGCCATTTCACCTTCCATATCTCAGGCTATCTTGGAGAGTTGCGAGAAAGGTGAGGATGAATTCAAAGAAACCTATAAGGAAATTTTAAGCGATACTTTAGATGACTATCAAGACTTGACAGGGATTCTGCAGCAACAACTTGCTACTCAATTGGAAGCTCATCAACACATCAAAGAGTTAAGAGATTTTTAATAAGTACTCAAACACCCATTTCCATATTGACAGGCAGAAGAAACCTCAATTCTTTTGCCTGTATTTATTTTCTACGAATAAATAGAAAATAAATACGGTTTTTACAGAGTAAAATACGGTTTTTTAGGGCTTTTGACGTTCAGAAATAATTTAAGTTGTATTTTAATTGAAAGGAAAAAACAATGGATTCGAGTTTACTAACTATTTTTTTGATCCTTATCTGTGTTTTAGTATTGGGATATGCCGTATATGGCATCCGTTCAAAACGGCGAAATAAAAATTAATTTCAGAAATTTCATCCGTTTATAAAACACTGATTTTTAACAGATTTCATAATCTACAGTTTGATTTGATATTATTACAGTAATCGTTTATTTATAAAACCTTCATTTTCCTAAAACCCTCCTGCTCTCCGCTTGAGGGTTTTTCCTTGAGGAAATATTTTAAAAATAGGTTTAAAATCTATCCAGCATTTTACGGTTAACCGGAATTTGAGATAGAATCCCTTCTTCCTTGTTGCCTTGTGAGTAACCTAAAATTCAATAAATTTATTGTTTTGCAATCGTATTCGTAATAATTCTATGCTACCTGAAGATTACAAATTTTTAAACGAAATCCTTAATTATTCTCCGTTAGCGACTGCTATATACGATAGTCCTGATTTACGTATTGCTTTTGTCAATGAGGCTATGTTAGAAATGTGGTGCGCCAAGCGGGATATTAGCGGTAAACTATTCAGTGAAGTTTTTCCTTCCTTCAAAGAAAGTGGATTTTCAGCAATATTGGAAAATGTATGGCATAGCGGAAAGAGTTATACCGCAACAGATAAAGAGGCTGAAATCCTGAAGGACGGAATTCCAATCAAACGTTTTTTTGATTTTGAATATAAGGCCTTAACGGATGAGAACAATAAGACCTATGCTATATTACATACTTCTATCGATGTAACAGAGAAAAATGTTGCACTCAAAACCATTGAATCCCATGTTCAGCATTTAAATTATAATAATGAATTGGAATTGATTACCAATACCTTAGTGCATGATGCCAAAAACCCAATTTCCATTGCAAGGATTGCTATAGAAAATATCCGTAAAAAGCATTTGGATCAAAACAATGATTTCAAGGACTGGTTATATGTGATTGAAGATGCCCTTTGCAGCTTGACACAGATCATCGACAAAACCTCTCTTTTGAGCGAGGCAAGAACATATAAAATTGGCAAAAAGGTAGTTCATATTTCGGAGAAGGTTAACCATTGGATCAATGAGGCCAAATTTATTCACCAGGTAACAGAACTGAAAATAGATTTGGGAGAATTACATCCCATTAATGCTGAGCCAAACTCCTTAAATCAGGTTTTTTCTAACCTTATTAATAATGCCATCAAGTATTCCTCTCAAAAAGATCAACCTATGTTGAGTATTGATAGCGAAAGGGATGAAAATGGGATTTATTATTATATCAGGGATAATGGGATTGGAATACCAACAGCTGATATGGGCGAAATATTTTCCAATATGCATAGAGCTTCGAATGCAGGTAATTTCCACGGTAACGGAATAGGTTTGTTCATCGTAAAGCGGATGATGGAAAAGCTTCAGGGAAAAATAGAAGTAAGCAGTGAGATCAATCAAGGAACAGCGGTCAAACTCTATTTTCCCGATAATTGATTAAGGGGTCAAAGTATTGATAGCTTTTGTCCAGCGTTTTTTTTGGCATACCGGGCAAGTTAAATTTTGACCTACTACTGCCATCACCTTGCCACAGTACATACAGGCAAATGGACCTTCTTCGGGCTGGAGCGGTTCAATCTCAATATAATCGTCTGGAAAAAGTGGAAGACCAAACTTAATATTTTCATTACTGAAGCGGATAATACTCATGCTGCCATCTGTTTCTAAAACTGCTGTTCGGACTTGACCTAGATGTTCGATGGATTCATTCCTCAGCTCTGCGAAGAATTCCATTTTTGAGAAGCTGCTTATATTTTCTTCATTGACGGCAAATTCGCCATCCCTTACCACGACAAAGGGATCACCTTCCATGATTTTGTTCACAAAACTGAACTTTGCTGTCAACCAGGTAATCCCTTTGTAAAGCAAAATAACGGTTAGAAAAACCAGGATAGCGTGTAATATCGGGAGGTCATCCTGAAACATAGGGTCACCGGCTGCAGAACCTAAGCCTAAGATAATAGCCACTTCAAATAATGTCAATTGCCTCACCCCTCTTCTTCCAGAAATACGAAGGATAATCAAAATCAGCAGGAACATGATCAAAGTCCTCAAAACAATCTCGACCAACAATTCGGAACTTGCTCCATCAAATAAAATCTTGTATAAGCTGTTTTCTTGCATCATGATGAATTGTTTTTTAGCAGAACGATTATCGGGTAGAATTGTTCTATTCACGGAACATAACAACAAAAAATCAGAAGAAGCTATGAAGAAGAAAGGACAAGAAACGAATAATCCAGAGACAAAATATCCAGCACCTCCATTTAAGAAACAGCCACAATCCCCTCCTGGGGAAACGAAATTAATGGATCCTTTACCCGATCATGGCGAGAACAGCTATGTTGGGCATGGATTAATGGAAGGGAAAGTTGTGATCATTACTGGCGGTGATTCGGGTATTGGCAAGGCAATCGCCATCGCCATGGCCAGAGAAGGCGCTGATATAGTCATTGCCTATAAGGATGAAATAGAGAACGAAGATGCCTATGATACTGCCGAATGGGTTAAACAAGCTGGTTCGAAGGTCATTCTATTTAAGGCTGATCTAAGTGAAGAACTCAATTGTAAAAAACTCGTTGAGCAATGTATCACGGAATTTAAAAAAATAGATGTCCTTATAAACAATGCGGCCTATCAGATGACCTATAAGGATATTGAAGATATCACTGCGGAAGAATGGAACAAAACATTTGAAGTAAATTTAAGTGCGATGTTTTATTTGGTAAAATATGCAAAAAAGTATATCCCTGCTGGCGGAAGTATTATCAATACGACCTCGGTGAATGCTTATGATCCTAACCCAACCTTGTTGCCTTATGCAGCCAGTAAGGCCGCCATACAAAACTTCACCTCTAGCTTGGCGCAGAAATTCCTTGAGGAAAACACAGGCATTCGGGTAAATGCCGTTGCTCCAGGTCCTATTTGGACACCATTGATTCCCAGTACGATTCCCGACCATGAAAAATTTGGAAGCAATACGCCTATGGGCAGACCTGGACAACCCGCAGAGATTGCTCCCATATATGTATTCCTTGCTTCAGATGCGGCATCCTATATTTCAGGAGCTACAATCCCAGCAACCGGTGGAAGGGTTACTATTTAGCTGTTAGTTCAAACTCTAATTCCAATAAATCTAAACAGGCATTGAATGCACAAATAAATACATCGGCTGCATTGCTTTCTGAAAAATGATATTTTTTAGATATTATTTTACCCTTATTGGAAATAGAAAGAAAGACGTCACCAGTCTCACACTGATTTTTTTGGGTCTGCTTGACATCATAGGCTTTGCCCGTAATGGCTATGTGTATATCGGCAGGTATGGTAGCCATTATGCTCTTTAGCATGGCTTCAGTTACTTCCATGGATTCTGCCGAATAAGTTTCAAGAAGATTTTTAGGGACTTTTAAAACATGGGTTTTTACTTTTTCACTGAAACAGACAACTGAACCCTCAAGATATTCCCCAGCTTCGGTCTGCAAACTCCATATACTAGTAAAAAAGCCAGCAGGCATACTTTCTGCCAAGGATAGTTTTAATTTTTTTGATTGGAGGTATTCTCCAATCCTGTTTAATTTTTCTTCATTTATCTTCATCATAAAACAATAAATAATCCTTTTTATTCATCGAGAACAATCGAAGCTTAAAATCGTTCAGTGAGAAGCACTGAACTATATTTCCTAAAGATTGTTTATTAAAATAAAAACATCGTATGAAAGCTATTTGGACAGGAGCCATTGGGTTTGGATTAGTAAATATCCCTATCAAGATTTTTTCAGCCATGCAAAGCAGCAGTCTTGATTTAGATATGTTAGACCGCAAAGATCACGCAAATATCAAATACAAGAGGGTGAATGAAGATACGGGTAAGGAAGTAAGTTGGGACAATATCGTAAAGGGGTATTTATTGAAGGATAAATATGTGGTTTTGGAAGATGCCGACTTTGAGGAAGCTATGCCCGAAAAGAACAAAATGATCAATTTGCAAACCTTCGTCAAACTGCAAGAAATCGACAGTATATATTTTGACACTCCATACTATTTGGAGCCTCAAAAATCAGGGGAAAAAGCTTATCAATTATTATTACAGGCCTTGGAAAAAAGTAAAATGGCAGGTTTAGGGACCTTTGTTATGCGAAGTGTAGAAAACCTAGCGATCATTAAACCATACAAGAACATTCTCTTACTCAACAAACTCCGGTTTGAGGAAGAAATTAGGGATACGGAAGAGTTAAAAACACCTTCCAGCAAAATCTCTAAACAGGAGATGGATATGGCTCTTCAGCTCATCAAAATGAATAGTAAGGAATTTGATATCTCCGCTTTCAAAAATGAATATTCCAAGGAATTAATGAAAATCATCAATCAGAAGAGCAAAGGCAAACGCGCTACCATCCGAAAGATCAATGTGGAAAATACCAAAGCTACCGACCTATTGGAAAAATTAAAGGCCAGTTTGGCTTAAAATTTAGACAGGGCCTGTTTTATATCGACTTTACTGCTATTGAGGTCTTTCCAGGGATCCTCAATGCTGCTGGCTCGACCATAGACATTGAAAATATGGAAGTCTTGAATAGAAAGGTCATAATTCACTTCTTCCCAAAGAATGGGTGTACTGACTGTAGCATTAGGCTTGGGACGAACTGAATACGGTGCTACTATAGTCTGGCCTTCTTTATTTTGGAGATAATCGAGATAGATTAAGCCTTTTCTTTTTTTAGGATCCCGAACCAAGCTGGTCGTTTCAGGATGCATTTGATGAACCAATTCAGCAATAAATTGGATAAAATCCCTGACGACTTGGTAGTCATACTTACCTGCAACATTCATAAAGATATGTAATCCACTGGACCCAGAGGTCTTTATAAAACCAGGAATATTTCCTCTGTCCAAAATTTCCTTGCAGCTTAGGGCTACATCGATGGTATCTTCCCAATCTGCGCCATTTGGATCTAAATCCAAAACAGCATATTGCGGTTTTTCAGGCTTTTTGTAGGTAGAAAGCCATGGATTTATTTCGATAGATCCGAGGTTCACGATATAGAGTAGGCTTGGCAGATCATTACATAAAAGATAGTCAATGGTCTTAGATGTACTTTCAGAAAACACTTCGGTCGTCTTGAGCCAAGCTGGGATTTTATTAGGGTCAACATCTTTTTGGAAGAAGCTCTCTTTATCGATTCCATTAGGGAACCTATTCATGGAAATAGGTTTATCCTTCAAGTAGGGTAATATATAATCACCAATCTTTTCATAATAATCTAAAAGATCTCCTTTGCTGATTTTTTCTGTCGGCCAATAGAGTTTATCTAGATTGGTCAATTTGACCGTTTTTTTTCCAAATTTAAGTTCTTTGTCCATGATCTTATTTTCCTTTCTTGACACTTCGTTTGCAGGTTCTTCCTTGGTAGTTTCTTCGGCGGACTTATCATCTCGGATACCTTTGAAAACCGGATGACGCAGATGTTCGTCCAAGGTCCATTCCGAAAAATAAACATCGCAAACCAATTGAGGCCTTAACCAAGTGACATCTTTCTCTTTGGCTATTTTTTCAGCCTTTGAAAAGGGTTTGGTCTGGGTCTGTAAGGGCTTAAATAAAGTAGAAAGCGATTTTAACAGTTCCTCATTAAACCCAGTACCACAATTGCCGATATATTTGAATTGACCTCCAGACTTGATCCCTAAAACTAATGCACCAAAATAAGACCGAGAACCTTCAGGTTTAGTGAATCCGCAGATAATAGCTTCCTGGGTATTTCGGATTTTTATCTTAAGCCATTTCCCACTCCTCTGGCCCATATCATAGGTGCTATCCTTAAGCTTAGCAATAATCCCTTCCCATTTTTGCTCCCTAACATAGGCTAAGAGGTCTTGATGTTCGGGGATTATTTCCTCAACCAATTTAATATGTTGGAATTTATATTTGGAAATCAGAAGCCTTAGTATTTCTTTCCTTTCTGTTAAAGCATAAGATTTCAGGTCTACATCATCCAGATACAGGATATCAAAGACATAATAATAGAGTTGAAGGTTATTTTGTATAGGTTCTCCAGACTGAAGGTATTGAAATTGGGATATTCCCTGTTTATTTTCAATCACGATCTCACCATCAAGGACGCAAGGTCTGCTTAGGTTTTCGAGATCGTTGAGAATACTGGGGAATTTCTTGTTCAGGAGATTTCCATTTCTTGAGATTAATTTCTTTGTGCTGTCCAAAGCATAATAAAGCGAGCGAAAACCGTCAAATTTCTTCTCAAATAGCCAGTCGTGGGAATCAGGAATGGATTGGCTTAATTTTGCGAGCATGGGTTTCAGCTGTTTATCCTCGATGCTTTGGGACTTTTTTTTTACAGTTCCAGAATTAGCTTTGGCCGATTTTTTCTTAAAGTCTTTCCCTTCAGCCTTAACGGAATCACTGACCAACTTTTCCGCGTCAAAGGGTTTATCCGAAGAGAATTCATCTTTATGTTTGATCAAAAGCCAATTGTCGGAATCTGCTCCATTCATTCTGACGAGAGCAAAATCACCTTTCAGGATTTTCCCTTTCAAGGTAAACTTGATGTTTCCATTTTTCCATTGCTTTAGGAAATCCTTATCCGACGCTGCTTCCAAGGGGACATAAGTTCCTTCATCAAAGATACTAACTGTACCGGCGCCATAATTTCCCTTGGGAATATGGCCTTCAAAAGAGCCATAGCTTAATGGATGATCTTCGACCTGAACAGCCAATCGTTTGTCCTTAGGATTTAGGGAAGGTCCTTTTGGCACCGCCCAACTCTTCAGTGCGCCATCGATTTCTAGTCTGAAGTCATAATGTAGCCTACTGGCATGGTGCCTCTGAACGACAAAATGCTGGCCTGCAGATTTGATTTTTTCCTTTTTTGCCTGGGGTTCGGCTGTCTGGGAGAAATCACGTTTTTTATTATATTGATCAAGGTTCGACATATTCAATGGAAGAACAAATCGAACCTTGATAAAGTTTAGAAATTATTGAATCAAGCCGTTAAGAACGGCATATTTAATCAGTGCGGGTGTATTCTTAGATTTTGTTTTATCAATTAGGTTTTGCCTATGTCCTTCAACGGTACGTTTAGATAAGAACAATTTTTTAGAGATTTCTAGGTTTGTGAGGCCTTCACCTAAGAGTTCCAACACTTCCAATTCCCTGGATGTCAGATCAAGTGCTACCGGATCAAACTCGAGGTCTTTGCTCCTGTTTTTTTCAATACCTGAATTGATAAATCCAATAGCTAGCTCTTCGCATAGGTACTTCCCGCCCTGAGCCACGTGATTGATACAAAAAATAAGTTCGTCCGAACCCACATTTTTAACCAAATAGCCTTTTGCACCATATTCAAAAGCCTTGAACATATGCTGTTCACAGTCCAGCATAGTCAGTACTATGACCTTTATATGGGGGTGTTTTGCGGAAACTTCTTGAATAAGCTGTAAACCGTCAAGATTGTTCATACCGAGGTCAGTTATGACAATATCGACCTCTAAATCTGAACTTAATGTTTGCAGGGCGTCCATGCCGTTACTGACATCGGCCACTACATTAAAATTTGTTTGGGAATTCAAAAGCAGCTTAATACCATTTCTAACCACTAAATGATCTTCAGCTAAAAGTATCTTAATTTCGCCCATTTTTTAAAATACGTTTAAAGTTATGTCCACTGCGGTTCCTTTTTTTAATTCCAAAATTTCTATTTCACCTTGATATAAATCAATTCTATTTTTAATACTCCTCAATCCAATTCCTTTTTTCATGCTATTTGCTAACTCCTCAGAAAAGCCAACACCATTGTCCTTAACCATTATTTGAATTTTATTTTCATTCATTCCTACTTTTACTGCGACTTTATTTGCATTGGAATGTTTCAGGCAATTATTCAATAGTTCTTGGACGATTCTGTAGATCACTAACTTAACTTCTTGTTCTACCTCCTCAACTTTCTTGGTAATGACAGTGGTAATTTTGAAATCCGACATATCAATTCGGTTAACCATAAACTGGATTGCAGCCTTGAGTCCAAAATCATGGAGGACAGCAGGAACCAAGTCGATTGAGATATTCCGTATTTGCGCAATAGCATCGTTCAACATCAGTTTAATGTTCTGCATTTCATTTTTACTACCGACATTATCCTTTTCAAGGTGCTGAAGGTTTAATTTTATGGCATATAGGGTTTGGGCTACACTATCATGTAACTGGGTTCCTATCCTATATCTTTCTTGTTCTTGGGTATCAACAATGGCCTGAAACACTTCTTTTTTCAGTTCCACCCAATGATGGTGGGGATAAAATTTCTTATCAAAAAGGAGCATGCAATAATGCGGGTCCTGGAACTGATTGATATATTTTTTAATAAAGGTTTCAATTTTTAGGAAGGAACTTCTGTTTTTCTTGAATCTCAGATTGACCAACAATGGTTTTCTGGACTCATCTCTATTTTCAAAAATCCCCTTTAATCTATATGCATCTTCTGAGTTTAAAAACTCAAAAATATCTCTAGATATTAACTCCTTTCCTTTTAACCCAAATATGTAATCAAATCGCCCATTAACACGTATAACATGAAAGTTCTTGTCTAAAACAAGAATTGCAAAGGGCCCTTCCTTAAAGAAGACATCAAAGCACAAAAAATCACTTTTACAATCTTCTTGGAGGAGTGTATATCTTTTATTGTTAACAGAATTGTGAAATGAATCTTTTCTTGTAGTGAGCATGACTAATTAACCTTTTCTTTTTGTACTTTAATTAGTTTACTTATTTACATTAATTTATTAAGAACTCTATCTTTCTAAATCAACTTTATATTTCATCGGCAATACTTAGTTAACTTTTTAATTAAGCTATTAAAATTAACTAAAATTAATCGCTATCAGCTTGGGGCATGCTTGAATTAAAGACAATTCAGTACTTTTTAACTGATTTCAGGTATTTGTCGCAATTTCGCTACAAATTTAAGTGTAACAAAAGAATCCTAATCCCTTCAACTTTCGTGTTGAGTGGAAATTAACAGTTCGAAACCGTACAATCCTATAAATTCAAGTTTTTAAATTTCAGATCAAGCAAGAGATTAATACCTGAAATAAATTTTAATACCTGTTTTGTCATAATGTACCCAACAGCGCAAAACATGCTCATAAACAATACGTTATAATGTTACATAACATATAACATTCAATCATGAAAAATCTAATTAATGATGTGATTGTGCAGAATTCACCAATTTTAAATCGGTTGGCTAATAACTTCACTACAGATCAAAACGAAAAGGAGGAGCTGGTTCAAGAAACTTTTATCCGCTCCCTGAAATCAATTGAAAAATTTATCAATCACCCTAAAATAGTTGCTTGGTTATATGTGATCATGAAAAATATCTATTTGAATAAATATAGACGCCTTAATTTATACAGAACCGCAGAAAAAGAACTCACCTATACTGGGGAAAATCGAAGTTCGAAAAACAATGCTGAATCAAGGTTTGTTTTAGGCGATATCGAAAAGTCAATCAAGTCTTTATCAGCGGAAAATTATGAGATAATAAGTATGTACCTAGAAGGATTTAAATACTATGAAATCGCGGAGACAATGGATATTAAAGAAGGAACAATAAAAACGAGGATACATACCATCCGAAGGATCTTAAGGAAAAAACTAAATGTGTATACTATTAACTAGGTAGAGCATTTAACTAAGAAACACTAGCAAACAATCTAACACCTACAGCCCAATCCAATTAAACGAAAAAAGTCAAGGGAATCCCTTGACTCAAGCTCGTACTGAAGAACCTATTCTTCATAAAGTTGTTCTGCATTTATCCCCAGTGCAGTAATGGATTTTAATATGGAATAACTTACAATATTGATGCCCTTTACAGAAAGCAAATATCCATCCACATAAGGGGCAATCTGCCAATCGTTGATATTTGTTATTTCATTTAATGCGTCCTTGACACTGTTTAATTGATGCAGAGAAACCTTTCCAATTTCAAATTTTAGACTTTCCATGATATACCTCCTATACTAAGTGTTTTTCGAAAAATGTTAATTAAATTGTTGATAAATGGGGAGTAATGGATAAATAAATATCCATCAACAAACTATCTATCAACAAGTTACATAATTTTAGAAAAAATTACAATAGTAGCAGGTGAAAATGTAATAAGATGGAAGATTAATGTAATAAAGTGCTAAAAATTGAAAATCAGACAATTTGCTTGTGATGAAACATGTGTTTCCAATTCTGAACAATTAGTAAAGAATCTCTCCGGTTTTTCACCCTAAGACCCTGTCATCGTTAATCGAAGGTTAACGAACTGAACGCTAACACGGTCCATAACATTTTCATGAAGGGTTTTGCAACGTGCCGAGATCCTTATTAAGATATGTCAAAAAAAATATTCTTTCTTTTTATCCTTTTATTTTTATTCCAGATTTTTCGTACATTTACTATGCAAACATAGGAAAATCTACCATGAAGTTTAGAAAAGCCCATATTATGGACTTAGAAAGAATCATAGAATTACTTTCGGACGATATGTTAGGGAACATGCGCGAGGCTTATCGGCATCCACTTCCTGCGGAGTACATTACGGCCTTCAATAAGATCAATGAGGACAAAAACCAAGAGCTTTTGGTAATGGAAACTGAGGATGGCAAAATTATTGGCTGTTTGCAATTGACATTTATCCAATACCTGACCTATCGTGGAGGGATCAGGGCCCAGATCGAAGGGGTTAGGATTGATAAAGCAGAGCGGTCTAAAGGTTATGGCGAAAAGATGATCCGATATGCGATCCGAAGAGCAAAAGAAAAAAGTGCCCATGTCCTTCAACTCACCGTAGATAAAGTAAGACCAGATGCCTTGAAATTTTATGAGAAGCTGGGTTTTAGAGCAAGTCACGAAGGGATGAAACTACATCTCTAAGCATAAAGAAATGTTTAACAATAACATGGCGGATGGCCATATAAAAAAATCCCTGACCACCTGGTCGGGGGTTTTTATTTTATTGGAACTAGAATAAAAAAAGCCCAAAATTAATTTTGGGCTTTCCACAAAAGTCTTTTTTATCCAACAGGAGTTGGTTCTGTAGGAACCTCTGGGGTTTCAGGAACCTCTGGGGTTTCTGCAGGTATAACTTTCATATATTCTTCGTAAGAAGCCTCATCCGTAGGAAATCCAATGCGTAAAACATTGCCTTGAAGAGATACAGGTATTCCATTCGTACAGCCTTGGTTATATTTAATCCTGTCATTGAGACCAGGGTAAATACTATTGTTTACTGAATAATATTCAAAATCTCCAGATTGGCTCTTATCTTTTGCAACCGTGAAAACGCAGAACTGTCCACGACTCACCGTCAACTTATTATCCGCTGTGAATTCAAGCATTTTTAAGGTGTCCAAATGAGGACCTTCGGTGATAATAGTATCTGAATTACGGATTCCATCAACCTTAACCCATTTTCCAATCAGTTCTGCAGTGTCTTTTGGAGTCTTTACTTCTTCATCCTCTTTGGAGCAGGCAGTAAATGCCCCTAAAACAGCAACGAAACAAATAATGTTTAATATCTTTTTCATAAATAATCTATACTATTTCTTGTAGAAATTTTATTCGGTTTAGGCCAGGACCTATTGTGGCGCAAATTGCTAAAAATTAACCCGCCCCACAAATAAATTAATGCTTATCCTTTCCTATCCCAAAGATCTTCTTGACCAGGAGAACAATTCCCAGTACAATAAAACCTACTACAAGACCCATTCCAAATTCTTTCACGATTGAAGGAACCTGTGGAAGGAAATGGTGGAAATAATCGATATTATGCACAAAAATACCCCCTGCAACCAATAATAGAGCTATTGTTCCGATTACTCCTAAGGCCTTGATCACAATCGGTAAAAGTTTTACCAGGAGGTGTCCTAATTTAGCTGCTATTCCCTTATCATTCGATTTCTTGATCAGGCTATGTCCGGCATCATCCATTCTCACGATCAGGGCGACTATACCATATACACCCACCGTAGCAAGGATAGCAACCACAGAAACCGTTAGGATCTGAATGGCAAGGCTTTCTTCAAGTACAGTTCCTAATGCTATGATTACGATCTCCACGGATAAGATAAAATCGGTAGTGACTGCGGATTTAACCTTTGCAGACTCTGCTGCTTCTCCTTCCAAAGCTTGTTCCTGAATGACCTCCTGCCCTTCTTTCTTCCGGTGAAAAAGATAATGTATAACTTTTTCCGCTCCTTCATAAGCTAAATAAGCACCACCAATCAATAAAATATATTTTATCACTACGGGAAGGAAAGCATTCAGCAATAAGGCGACAGGCACGATAATCAGCTTATTGACAAAGGAGCCTTTCGTAATTGCCCATAGCACAGGAAGTTCTCTAGATGCTAAAAATCCGGTTGCTTTTTCGGCATTCACGGCCAAATCATCTCCTAAAATACCTGCGGTTTTCCGAGTTGCGATTTTACTTGCAACTGCTACGTCGTCCATAAGAGCGGCGATATCATCCAAAACCGCGAATATTCCTGATGCCATATATGATTTTTTTAATTTACTCCTAAAATAAACAGATTTTGCTCAAAATCACGCAATCCCTTAATTTAATTGAAAATGGGGCTAGAATTAATTTGGTAAATCCTACCCGATAAAAGCAAATCATATACCAAAACCAACAGGGACGCAGCCAATTGGACTTAATTTCTGAACGGTCAAATTTGCCAAACAATTCCTAACAGAACCAAATATTAATCTTTGGTTTTCCGATAAAACCATTGGTTAATCCGAATATTATTTCGTTAATATTTTTAATTAATGAATATTATTCGTACCTTTGCAACAGTGAAGGAAAAAAACACATTTGTGTATAATGATCATTCAGCATCACCTAATTATTACTTCCTTTAATTTTAGCGTCACGAATATTTGGTAATTATCTGCCAAAGAAATCAACACGCCTTCTATTTCCCCTAATGGGAATCATTACAGCCTTATTGCATCTATCTACAGATAATGGCACATTGAAAAATTTAAAAAATTTATAAAAAGAATAAAATATGACAGATTTTAAAGTTGGAATTATTGGAGCTGGCCCTAGTGGTTTAGCTATGTTAAGAGCATTTGAATCAGAACAGAAAAAAGGTAATCCCATCCCAGAAATTAAATGTTATGAAAAACAAGATAATTGGGGCGGCATGTGGAACTATACCTGGCGAACGGGTGTAGGGAAATTTGGCGAACCATTACATGGAAGCATGTATAAATACTTATGGTCCAACGGGCCAAAAGAATGTCTAGAATTTGCAGACTATACTTTTACGGAGCATTTTGGGCAACCTATTTCGTCCTATCCTCCACGTGAAGTGCTTTTTGACTACATTCAAGGCAGAATTAAGAAAAGTAACGCAAGAGATTATATTAAATTCAATACGGTAGCTCGCTGGGTTGACTATATCGAAGATAAAAAACAATTTAGGGTCGTATTTGATGACCTACAAAAGAATGAGACATTCGAGGAGTACTTCGATTATCTTGTAGTAGGTACAGGTCATTTCTCAACGCCTAATATGCCTTATTTCAAAGGTATTGATAACTTTCCAGGTGCCGTGATGCATGCGCATGACTTCCGTGGTGCGGATCAATTTATTGGACAAAAGTTGTTGTTGATCGGAAGTAGTTATTCTGCTGAGGATATTGCGGTTCAATGTTTCAAACATGGCAGTGACTCGGTGACCATTTCCTATAGGACAAACCCAATTGGCACGAAATGGCCAGAAGGAATCAAGGAAAAACCGTTGGTAACTCACTTTGATGGCAATACTGCTTATTTCAAAGATGGAACAACTGAAGATTATGACGCCGTGATCCTTTGTACAGGATATCAGCACAAGTTCCCTTTCCTACCGGATGATTTGCGTTTAAAGACGAAGAACTGTCTGTATCCAGACAATTTATATAAAGGTGTAGTATTCAATGAAAATGAGCGACTTATATTCTTAGGTATGCAAGACCAATACTATACATTCAACATGTTTGATACTCAGGCATGGTTTGCAAGGGATTATATGTTGGGGCGAGTTGATTTCCCAGCTAAAGAGGAAAGAGATGCCGACATTAAACAGTGGATGGATTACGAGGCTAAAACCGTAACTGGTCCTGAGCATGTAGATTTCCAGACAGATTACATCAAGAATTTGATCAGTTATACGGATTATCCTGCATTCGATTTAGATCGTGTGGCAGAGATGTTTAAAAGCTGGTTAAACGACAAGGAGGTCAATATCCTGAACTACAGGGATCAGGTTTACAAGTCGGTCATGGATGGCACAAGCGCTGAACCTCACCATACACCTTGGATGAAAGAATTGGATGATAGCTTAGAGCGTTATCTAAATGAAGTTACCATCGATGAAAAAGAATTAGATAAGGTTATAAATTACTAATTGAGAAAGCAGGGATTTATTTCTCTGCTTTTTTCATCACAATGCATTAAGTACTGCCCTAAAACGCAGTACTTTTTTCTTTCAATAAAATTTACAGGCTAACTTTTATCTCTTGTTAAGAATGCTTAAATTAGGTTAACACTATTATTAAATTCACCTATGGCATCAATATCTCAAAACATTACGGATTACCCCAATAACAACACCATTTTTTCAGTTTGGAAATTTAAGGATGGAACAGATTATAAGGCTGTCTTTGAAAGGCTTTGTGCACTGATTTCCAATTTGAACCATTCATTTGTGGTTCGTACGCCAAATGGCAGGACCAGTTGTATTATGGGGATCGGTTATGATGCTTGGAATAAATTAGGTATGCCTACTCCCCTTCCCAAGGAACTGAAGACTTTTGAAAAGATTGTTGGAGGAAAACACACTGCCGTATCTACGGAGGGAGATTTACATTTTCATCTACGCGCTGAGAATGCTGGCATCTGTTATGAGATGGCGAAGGATATCTACGATATCATCAATCCTGTTGCCGACAATTTGGTGGAGGTCCATGGTTTTAGGTATTGGGATGGCCGTTCCATCCTTGGCTTTGTCGATGGAACAGAAAATCCGATTGGGGATGAACGAGCTCAATTTGCATTGGTTGGCGAAGAAGATCCTCAATATCAAGGTGGGAGTTATCAGTTTGTACAGAAATACATCCACAATCTTAAGGCATGGGAAGAACTGTCTACAAGCGAGCAAGAGAAGGTATTTGGTCGGTACAAATTGTCGGATGTGGAGATGACGGATGAAGTCAAGCCAAAGAATGCCCATAGTGCATTGACCAGTATTACAGATGAGAATGGGAATGACCTAAAGATTGTGCGGGATAACCTTCCGTTTTCAAATCCTTCAAAAGGTGAATTCGGCACGTATTTTATTTCCTACGCCAGTAAATTCTCGACAACGAAAAAGATGTTGGAAAATATGTTCTTGGGGGATCCTGTAGGAAATTATGATAGGATATTGGATTTCAGTACTGCGGAAACAGGTACACTTTTCTTTGTACCTACGCAGGAAATACTAGATAATTACTCGGCCACAACATAAATGAAATATTTTATTCAATAAATTTTCAGAAACCCTAGTATGATTTTCTTATAAATATCATTCTAGGGTTTCATTTTTATATCTACTTTTGTTGACTTCACCAAATAATTAATCGCTAATGAGAAATAAGCTTTTCAAAAGGAAGAGTCTAGAACTGATCATCAAGGAAAAGGGTCAGTCCGAAAGTATGAACAAGGTCCTTGGAGTTCGAGACTTAGTTTCCTTAGGAATTGCTGCCATCGTAGGTGCCGGAATATTCAGCACCATCGGATTGGCTAGTTTTGAGGGTGGCCCTGCCATTTCTCTACTTTTTGTGTTTGTTGCTTTTGCCTGCGTATTTACGGCTCTTTCCTATGCTCAATTTGCCAGTACCATTCCAATTTCGGGGAGTGCCTATACCTATGCTTATGTTGCATTTGGGGAACTATTCGCCTGGATTATTGGTTGGGCATTGGTTTTAGAATATGCTGTTTCCAATATTGTGGTTTCCATATCATGGTCGCAATATTTCGTTACCATGCTGGAAGGATTTGGGATACATATCCCTGCATGGCTTTCTATGGCGCCCCAATATGCCTTGGAAGCTCATCAGAAGTTAGTTGAATTAGGACCGGAAGCTTTGACGGTTGCGGATAAATTGGGTCTGAAGGCCTATGAATCTGCCCCTCGGATTGGTGAAGTACCTATTATTTTTGATTTGCCTTCTGGGGTTATCATCAGCTTGATCACATGGTTGGTATATCGAGGCATTAAAGAGTCTAGAAGAGCCAGTAACATTATGGTCATGGTAAAGATCGGTGTAATCTTGGCTATCATTATTGGTGGTTCCTTTTTCGTCAATCCTGAAAACTGGGTTCCCTTTGCTCCAAACGGTCTACAAGGGGTATTAGGTTCAGTGGCAGCTGTATTCTTTGCATTTATTGGATTTGACTCTATTTCGACCACTGCAGAAGAATGCAAGAATCCCCAACGTGACCTTCCTAAGGCGATGATCATCACCTTATTGATCTGTACCGTTCTTTATGTAGGGATAACTTTGGTATTGACAGGGATGGTGAATTACACGGAACTGAACGTAAAAGATCCCTTGGCATTTGTTTTTAAATACATAGGAGTCGATTATTTAGCTGGGATAATCTCAGTTACCTCAGTCATTGCGATTACCAGCGCACTTTTGGTCTATCAATTAGCTCAACCAAGGATCTGGATGACCATGAGTCGGGATGGCCTGCTTTGGAAGAAGTTTGCAACTATCCATCCAAAATATAAGACCCCCTCCTTTGCGACAATCGTGACAGGCTTTGTGGTTGCTATACCTTCCATGTTCTTCAAGATGGATTTCTTTGTGGATCTAACCTCCGTAGGTACCTTCTTTGCCTTTATTTTAGTCTGTGCGGGTGTACTCTATATGGATTATTCAGGCTTATCAAAGCAATCTAAATTTAGAGTTCCCTATATAAACGGCAAATACCTGATCGGATTAGGTTTTGTGATTGCTTGGGCTTTGATCTGGAGATTTAACCAAGAAGCCATCCATGAATGGCAACACTTGGATTTCTTGTATATCCTGGAGCATAAATCGTTGATTTTGATCTTTTGGGCTGTATGGATTGTACTTGCTATTATGGCTTTTAAATACAATTTCTCGTTGCTACCTGTGATTGGGATCCTGATCAATCTCTATTTGATGACCGAGCTAGGTACGAGCAATTGGGTGATCTTTTTGATCTGGCTAGCAATAGGATTAGTGGTTTATTTCTTTTATGGTTATAAACATTCCAAGCTTAACAACCCTAAAGCTGAAGATATTGCATAAGAAAAAGCCGCATCAAAAAGATGCGGCTTTATTCATTTATTTATTATTAACATTATTTCCAGCCTGGATTTTGAGTTAAATTCTTATTGAGTTCCAATTCCTGGATCGGAAGCGGATAGAAATAATCTTTAGCCTCATCAAATACTTTTTTGATATGGGCATTGATTATCACGTTTCCACTTTTCCCGTTTTCCAATAAGATTTCTGATCCTAATTTTAACAATTGGACGCCTGGAGCTGTTGGTTTAGTTCCTTCGTAAATCCAAACATCTTCTTTACCATCACCATCAAGGTCAAACTTACCAATGCTTGGGAAATACATCCCTTTAAATTGACGAGTGATCAATTGACCGCTTTTCCATCTCAAAATATCATCCCAACGGTAAGACTCCATAACCAATTCGATCCTTCTTTCTCTACGGATCTCAAGGATGGCACCTTTCATGGCGCCAGCAACTGCTGGATAATCATTGGCCAGATACGGATCTGCATTGCTGTTTGCCGCTGCTAATACCAATGTTGGCATTTCTGCTCTTGCACGGATTAGGTTAATGGATTGATCAAGATCCGCTTGGGTCAAAGTTCCCAATTCAGCTTTAGCTTCAGCATAGTTCAACAGAACTTCAGCATAGCGGAAAATAGGCATATCATTTTCAGAACGATTATAGTTATCATATTTCACATCGCCTACGAATTTGATTAACTGATAACCTGTTACGGAATTTCCAAAGTTAGGTGCTATTGGTGCTGCCCCTCCTATTCTGGTATAGCCAGGAGTTCTTATGGTTTGATGCAACCTTGGATCCCTATCTTTTACCTCTTCCAAGAAGGTCATTTTATCATAGTTAGGTTTGTCCGTGAAGCGTGTTCCGTCTTTCATTAAGTAGGAATTGACCAAGTTTTTCTCCAGACCTGGCTTACCGTATGAAGCTGTAATGGTATAATAGTTTACATTGTGCCAAATCTGTAGGGCATCCGAAAACTTACGGGCCAAAATAACTTCTTGGGATACGCTATTGACAGAGCTGAAAAGTTTACCATAAGAATCAACTCCAGCACCTGTATATAGACTATACTGACCAGCATCCATTAATTCTTTAGAAGCTGCTACAGCCATTTCAAGGTATTTATTTGCATTTGGCAGGTTCAATTCCGTATGATATTTCCTGAAAGTACCTTCAAACAAGGCCACTCTTGATTTAAGTGCCAAGGCGGTCCATTTTGTTGCTTTTTCATCGGACTTTGCGTCTGACATATTCTTGATGGCGAAATCTAAATCTGCCATGATGGAATCAACAATAAGCGTTCTGGAATCACGTTTTTTCGATAATTCCTCTTCATCATTGACATCAAGAACCTTTCCGTACCAAGGCACATCTCCGAAACGTCTAACCTTATCAAAATAGAAATAAGCCCTGAAGAATTTGGCTACACCTGCATAAGGCGCAGCATCCTGAACTGAAAGATGATTATAGCAGTTTTCAAGGAAGAAATTAATATTCCTTAGTTGGGTCCAAGACCAGCCACCCCCACTTACAGGGACAATTCTTTTTCCCGTTAATTCATCTTGAAGGGTTGTTTTAACAATATTATCAATTGCCTCGTTATAGATTCCTTCAGCAGATGGAAGGGCGCCGTCATAAAATGAATTGCTGAACAATTCAAGATCTTTGACACTTTTGAAAGAGACATCAGGAGAGATATTTGCCTCCGGCTGTCTATCTAAATAATCCTTACTACATCCTGTAACTAGAACAGCAAGTAGAATATATAATATTAATGAGTTTTTCATGGGTTTAGAAAGTAAAGTCAAGTCCAAAAGAAAATGTTCTAGAATAAGGGTAAGCTCTACCGTTTGATTCTTGAGCTGCTTGTTCTGGGTCAATATATTTTGACCTTAGTTTAGTCGCTGTCCACAGGTTTTCTCCAGATAGATAAATCCTTGCATTGCTCAGTTTCAACTTGCTCATGATAGCGTTTGGAAGAGTGTAACCAATGGTTAGGTTTTTCAAACGGATATAAGCTAAATCTTGCAGATAACGGTCTGATTTTACATTCAGGGAGCTGTTACCATCCAAAGCGATATAGCCACGCAATAGAGGGAAATATGCATCTGGATTCTCAGGAGTCCATACATCTTCAACAAAATCTTTTGGAACGAATGAGTAATAAGGTCTTGAATAAGGCCCCCAGAACTTATCCGCATTGGAACCTGGCCACCAATTCTGTTTTCCGATACCTTGGAAGAATGCCGAGACATCAAAACCTTGCCAGTTGGCACCTAAGTTTAAACCGAAGTTATATCTCGCTCTACTATTACCGATGATAACCTGATCTCCAGGATCACTTAGGGTATTTTTCCCTTGGTTTACTTCTTTGTCTCCATTGATATCCACAAATCTTGGATCTCCAGCCTGCAGCTTAGACCAATCTCCAGGAGCTGAAAGACGGCGAGCATCAATGCGATCTTGATTTACATCCCAATTGGCAGCTTCTTCATTGGTTTGGAACAAACCGTCGATCTTATATCCCCAGATCTCACCTAATGTCTGACCGACATAATAGTTGTTCAACAACATTTCTCTATTGTCAAATCTGGTAATCTTTGCTTTGGAATCCGACAGGCCAAGACCGAAACTATAGCCAAAAGGTTTATCAGCAACTTCAAATTGATCTCTCCATGCTAATGACAATTCCCATCCTACGTTTCTTAAATCTCCTGCATTCGTTTTCGGAGAACTAGCACCGAATACTGCTGGCAATGTTTTTCCGGGGATTAACATGTCCAAGGTTTCGCGGATAAAGTAATCAAAGGATGCAGTCAATCTACTTTGAGCAAATTCAAAGTCAGCACCAAAGTTTAAGGTACTGGTTCTTTCCCAGGTTAAATCTCCAGAGATTGGCGACGGTGAACTTAAGAATTGTGTTCTTCCACCATTGGTAATGTAGGCTGAGTTTCCAGCACCTAATAACGGGATATAACCATAAGGCGAAGCCTCCTGAGCATTTCCTAGAGAACCGTAGGAAACTCTTAATTTAGCTTCGTTGATATAAGGCTTCACAGACTCTAAGAAAGGTTCTTCCATAATACGCCATCCTGCTGAAAAGGATGGAAAGAAACCAAATTGTTGACCTGAAGGGAATTTGGAAGTCCCATCATAACGACCATTTACTTCTAAAAGATATCTTCCTTTATAATCATAATTTATCCTTCCGAAAAACCCCTGTAATGCCCAAGATTCTTCGCCACCACGTAATAATGGCACGCCTGTACCTAGGTTAAAGTCATTAAGGTCTTCCGATAAGAGGTTGGTTTGGGTTCCACCTACATTTCTCCAGGTACTCAGTTCTTGGTTGTAACCTGCTGTAGCTCCTAAATTATGATCACCAAATTTTTTATTGAAATTGGCGAAAATATTAAGGGAATGTTTCTTGTAATTCTCTAAGTTTTGAATTAGCTGATCATTTCCCAAATAATTGATCACGCCTGGATAAACAGACCATGGAGCCTGAACCCTACGATTAAATTTATCAATCGGATTGTAGGTAAATGTATAGTTTCCGGTAACTGTCAAACCTGGCATAATTTGAGCGACAGCTTCAAAAAGGTTGATAAATTCATATTCCTTCTCCCCTCCTTTGGATTTACCGTAAAGTAAATCTGCCATGATACCATCACCGATATTATAATTGTTCAGTTCCGTTCTGTATGTAGCCGTACCATCTGGGTTTTGAGGAACATAGGAAGGTAATGCATGCACAGTTGTGGAGATAAAGTTATTGTTGGCATCAACACTACTGTTCCATCCTGGGAAAGTATAGTTTTGATAGTTTATTTGGCTATTATTGCTCACTTTTAACCAATCTGTTACTTGCCCATTCAATCTAGCTCTTAGGTTGTATCCTTCAAACTTATCTTGCTGGACCTTCATCAGACCACCTTTCTGGTACATTCTTCCGGAGATGTAATAGTCCATTTTTTCAGATCCACCAGAAAAAGTTAGGGCATGTTCCATAGAATTCATCTTATCCCTATAGAAAGTATTCCACCAATCCGTATTGGCATAATACACGTATTGGTCCTTTCCATTTCTATTTTGGATTACCACGGAAGGTAAAGATGGGTCATTTTTACGCTTTAGTAATTCTGCATAATCCTCATCGGTATAACCTGTATATCGGTTACCAGTAGCACGTAAAAACGCTTCATCATTCAATACGGCAGCATCATAGCCATTGGTGATGAAATCCGTGTTAACAGTAAGGTCAGAAGTTCCAAAATTATTGCTATAGCCAATGGTCATCTTTCCGGCTTGTCCTTTTTTGGTTGTGACAAGCATAACACCGAAGGCACCTCGAGCACCATAGATGGCCGCCGCGGAAGCATCCTTCAATACAGATATCGATTCAATGTCTTTAGGGTTGATGGTATTGATATTCCCCGGAACACCATCAATTAGGACAAGTGGAGCAGCATTGGCGGAGTTAATAGAAGCAAAACCACGGATATTTACCTTTCCTTCACCCCCTGGGCGTCCGTTGGTAAAATTAATGTTCAAGTTAGGTACAGCCCCTTGAAGAGCTTGGGTTGCATTTGCTACAGGGCGATCTTGCAATACTTTGGAATCGATTTGTGCTACTGCACCTGTTAAGTTCACTTTTTTCTGCTTACCATAGCCCACAACCACGACCTCATCAAGGTTTTGATCGGTAGCAACAATAGTAACATTTACTTGAGGTCCAGTAACAGTAACAGTTTTAGCAGTATAGCCGACCATGGAAATCCTCAGTTCGTTTCCCACAGAACCGGAGAGTTCAAAATTTCCATTTTCATCAGTTTGGGTGCTAGACCCAATCGTGACATTACTCACTGATGCGCCGACAACAGCCTCACCTGTTTCTGCGACTACTTTACCTCGAATAATGTTCTGACTGATTTCATAGGTCCGCTCTAGTGGGACATGCTTATATGTAGCATGAGCAGCAGACCAAGAAAGAAGCGATAAGCCCACTAAAATGGGCAGGTAGGTGTAGTTCTTTTTCATGGTTTAAGTACAATTTCTTTGCGAGCAAAGAAAGGTTTTACAATATTGGTTTATTATTAAATGTTTGTTAATAGTAGGTTAAGATGTTAAATATATTTTATCAAGTACAATTAGTTAATTCAAAAATAACAAAAAGGTTTCGCTACTTCATCTAAAAAGTTAACATAATTAAAGCTTAATAATTACCCTTTAGTTAATCTTATAACTAATTTTCAATTAAAAAGGATATTAGAGAAAATAATGAATAAATGTTGTAACACAGAATATTCTCGTTGCTTAACAAACATTATTTTAAGCATATTTTTAAGTTTAATAATCTTAAAAAGTTGTTTCTCTTTTTATGTTTTATCATAGAAAAAGAGGTGAAGTGTCAAATAATTGCTTGGAGTAGTTTACTTACATATTAAAAACCACTTAGCAGGAATACTTACTAAATTTATTCTCCGGAGCTATACAATCTCTACATCATAAAATCAGGCAATTATTTCCGTGCAACCAACGAAATTAGCTGTTATCAGGGATGGTTTTTCTGCCGTAATCTGCCCATTTTTGTGGAATAACATCATATTTAATGAAAAAACTATTATTTTCTATTTTACTTATTAGCTTTTGCAATCTAACATTGTTGGCACAAGAGCAAAAGCTTCACAGAATCGACTATCGCACTATTTTAATTGGAGAACAAAAGGATCAGGCAAACACTTCAGACAATTATTCATTGAGGGCTTGGTTCAACGACACTTTTATTAAGACTTCGCTCAATGAATCACCCACTAGATTGCAGGTTATCAACAAAAAGACAGATCGCTCTTTCTTGTTGTTTCCAGAATCCGAACAGTATTACATTTACAATGAAGGTAATGATGGTGAAGCTGGAAGGCTATATGTGGAATCAGACGTAGAATTTGAATTCGTCCAGGGAAAAACTAAAACCATAGCAGGCATTCCTTGTAAGATGGCCGTAGTGAATGGAGATTTTGACCTTTCGGGTGATAACTATACTAAGATGGAAGTTTGGTACTCCGATAAACTTCCAAACCTATATTGGGATCAATTCATGTTCCTTAAAGATCTACCTGGAGCGGTAATGGAACTTACTATTGGCGAGACTGGATTTACTGCAATTAATATTACCGAAGAAAGCCTGAGCAATACCGAATTTGAGATTCCTACTTTCTATGCTGCATTGGTTGTTGACGAGGAAGATGGTGAGCATTTAGATGCGGCAGATAGCCTTTCAGCAGTCCCGCAGGTTGATGAAGACCGTTACTTATACCAAGATGAGGACACCGAACTATTAGGCTTAATGGATGAAAATGGAAATCCTATTACCGAAGCTGATTATACCTTTTTTGATCAATTCAGTGGAGGAATAAGCACAGTAATCAATTTGGATAGCAAATATGGTTCAATGGATAAAGATGGTAACATCAAGATTCCTTTCAAGTATGATTTCCTAGTGTATGACGCAGAATACCAACAGTACATCTATTCCGAAAACGACAAGTTTGGGATCCTTGGTGCCAATGACCAGCCTGTTATCAAGGCTCAATATGATATGGTGAGCCATATGAGCCACGGTTACTTATCGGCTACCGTTGGTGATAAAACTGGAATCTTGGACAAAACAGGAAAGGTTATCGTTCCGATTTCTTATCCTCTCATCCTGGAATTCAACGCTGAAGTTTTTGTTTCGGTTGAAAATGATCATTATGTAATGTACAATATCAAACAGAACAAAAAACTTGCAGAAGGCTACGATATGATCTCTCTTTCTGAAAAAGACCCATTGCATATTGTTCAAAAGGGTGAAAAATTCGGATATATCAATAATCAAGGAAAGTTAGTCATCCCTATTAAGTTTAGCAGTGTTTCCTCTTTCGAAGATGGTACGGCATCAGTTATGGATACGGATGATGGCGATGTGTATTATATCAATACCAAAGGTGAAAAAGTAAACATCAACTAATCGAACGAAAGCATAAACAGAGTCCTTTATTAGGCTCTGTTTATGTACTTTTGTCAATACACAAACAGAAAGCAAGAATGAACACTAACATAGGAAAAGTCTTATTATCTATATTTTATGTTTTTCTATTCAACATTCTTGCCCTCCTTCCCCATTCGGCAAAGGCTCAGGATATCCTGGACAAACTCCAAAAAGAATATAATCAATACAACACCGACGATCCTGAAAAATTCTTCAGCACCGGAAAGCTGGCGCAAGCGCTATTCTTCAATCAAAAGGAAGATGAAGCCTTCAAACTACTTAAAAAAGATATCGCCGTTGCCAGCAAGTTAAATGACAGCCGATATTCTGCCTATCTCAATACCATTCTTGCCATCAATCAATTGATTATGGAAGAAACGACAAGTTCAAGGCAAAGCATCTTGAAGGCGAAGTCATTGGTAGACCGCAGCAAGGACATCGAAACCAAAGGATATGTCTATTACGGCTATGGATGGATATTGGCAAGGCAACAACAGGAGGCAGAAGCAGTCAAGCAGTTTATGATCGCGTTGAGTTATTACGATCAGGCCAAACAATCGAATACACTTTTCAACAGAAAAGCAAATGTCTATAAAGAGCTGACGTCTATTTACGCGAACTGGAATGAGTTTGAACTGCAGGAAAAATACAGCAAACTAGCGCTGAATATTGCACTGAAGCAGAAAGATCCACTGACCATTTTTGATACCTACATGTCATTGGGCTATATGTATGAACAGAAATATCTAGAAGACCAACAACATGTAGAATTTAGGAACTCAGCTGAAGAATACTACCTAAAAGCTTTGAATACCTATCTGGAAAAACAGAATGAGATACCAATACCTTCAAACTTAGCTTTTGTAGCCAATAACCTTTCGCATCTCTATTTTAAGTTCTATCCTAAGGAATATAGGGATAAAGCAACTCTGTATGCTGAACTGGCAAAAACAAAAGGACTGGAATCCAAACAGTACAATTTGGTTGCCTCGGCGTATGGGATATTGTCAGAACTGGAACTTCTGAACGGAAACTCCAAAAGTGCAAAAGAACATTTGCTATCATCACTGATAGAGATCAACAAATCCCAGGTACAGGATCAACAGATCTTGATGAGCATCTATAACACCCTTTCACATATCAGTGAGCAAGAGGGAAATTATCAGGAGGCCATCAATTATTATAAAGAATACATAAACTTGTTTACCAATGTCTACGACCAGGAGAAACTGGGTATAGGCAAGCGTCTTGAAGCACAGTATGAAAAAGGAAAACAGGACCAAGAACTGGCACTCTTACAAGTAGAAGCTGAAAAGAAAGAACAGCAGATCCAATTGATGGCAGCTTTGGGAATCCAGCAGAAGCAGGAACTGGAAAACTTGCGCCTGATCCAGGACAATCAGTCCAAAGAATTGGAGGTCTCCAAACTGACTGCTGAGAAGCAGTTTCAGGAAATTCAGATGTCTAAACTGGAAGCCAAGAACAGAGCTCAAGAAATCAGCAATTATCAACAGGAAATCAGCTTAAAGGATAAGATCAACACGTATTACATTGCTTTGATGATCGCAGCCTTAACCCTATTGGCGGTCCTATTCTATGCCTATACGCAGCGCCTGAAACATATGAAACAAAGGGAGAACTTTCACAACCTTGCCATCGAACAAGAAAGACAAAATGCGAAAATATCCATGCTGACTGCCCTACTGGATGGGCAAGAACAAGAAAGGGCAAGGATTGCACGCGATCTACACGACGGCTTAGGAGGACTCCTTTCAGGAACCAAACTGCAATTATCCCATCTGAACGACCAAACATCATTTGAGATCCAGGAGAAGATGCAAAAGGGAATCACCCAATTGGATATGGCCGTTGATGAACTCCGTCGAGTTGCCCACAACCTGACACCAGACCTATTGCAGAAGTTTGGTTTGCAGGAAGCCTTGAATGACTATGCCTCACGCATGTGCAATGATAATCTGGAAATCGATGTCCAATTCCTGCATTTTAACAACAACATGAATCTTGACCAGCAACTGGTCATCTATAGAATTATCCAAGAACTGGTCAATAATGCCATTAAGCATGCGGACCCTAGCCAAATCCTTATCCAGCTTGTTGAGGAAGACTCCGAATACCATATCACCGTTGAGGACGACGGAAAAGGGTTTGACAGCAACAATCACAGCAACAAATCTGCAGGCTTGCATAACATACGATCAAGAGTAGAGTTCTTGAAAGGTAATTTGAATGTACAATCTGATATCGGTCAAGGTAGTAGCTTTGAAATCAATATCCCAAAAAACAAACAAACATGATAAATATCGCCATCACCGACGACCATCCTTTACTATCCGAAGGCTTGAAGAACATCCTTGCCCAAGAGCCAGATTTAAATATCATTGGTTGTTATCCCAATGCGCAGGTCTTGGTAAAGGCTTTGGAAGAAACTGCGATTGATGTCTTGCTATTGGACATCAACCTTTCTGATGCGAATGGATTGGAATTGATCAGTCCATTGATCAAAAAACATAAGGATCTTAAGATCATCATGCTCAGTGTTCACAATGAATTTGCTGTGATCAACAGCGCTTTTCAGGAAGGGGCGCATGGCTATATCCAGAAAAATGCTTCCATTGACGAGATCAAGCTTGGCATCCAAGAAATTCTTTTTGGAAAGAAATTTCTATGCAAACAGACCAAACTGATCATCGATAAGAAAAACAGTACGGAACTGAAGAGTGTCCCAAAATTGACCCGTCGGGAAAAGGAAATATTGGCTGAAGCAGCACAGGGACTGACGACGACCCAAATTGCAGAAAAGCTCTTTATTAGCCACCACACTGTGGAGAGCCATCGTAAGAACCTGATCGAAAAATTCAAGACCAGCAACTTGAGCTCGGCCATAAAAATGGCCCTTGATTATGGCTTAATCCGCGAATCTGTTGACTAACAAGCCATCTCAAACTATTTATCTCTTTATTTGTTTAAGAATAGTAAACTAATGGAGAATAACGATGCAAGAAAAAGAAGATGAACAAGGAAACAAAATCAATAACGCCGAAGATGTAGACCCTACAAAGGTTCCAGAAACGGTCGTTAAAGAGAAAGATGATCAGCCAGCAGCTAACAATCTCAAGAAAACAATCATCATTGCAATCATTGTCTTGGCGATCATTTACTTTATCTATGAATTGGTATTAAAAGGCCAACAATAAAAACATAAAAAAGAAAGGCTATCCGAGTGGGATAGCCTTTCTTTTTAAATCTTATAGTTCTAGAACCCAATGGTTCTGCCATGTTCTATTACAGCATTTTTCTTGATGACGATAATACCTTCACAAATTGTGTACTCAGGAAAATCCCCATCCTTTAATTGCTTCCCACCTTTAATCCTTACATCATTTCCAATCCTACAGTTCTTGTCCAAGATGGCATTTTCGATATAACAGCGCTCACCTACTCCAATTGGTGGCGGAGCTTGGGATGAAGTTAATTGTACAACTTCATTTAATTCTTCATAATAATCCGAACCCATCATATAGGTCATCTTGACCACGGTTCCTTCCCCTATCCTAGAACGGATCCCAATCACAGAGCGTTGGATCTTTTCAGCCAAGATAATACATCCATCAGCTATGATCGCATTGTTCAGGGTAGTACCTGACACTTTTGATGGTGGCAACATACGCGCCCGGGTATATACCGTTTCGCCAAAAAGGTTGAATTCCGGGATATCATCTGTCAATCCAATATTCGCTTCAAAGAAAGAAGGGATCGTACCGATATCGGTCCAATAGCTGTCAAAAGGATAGCTCAATACATTTGAACTTTCGATTGCATCTGGAATAATCTCTTTTCCAAAATCCATTCCGTTGTTCTCTGCCAACATCCTCGACATCACTCCTTTGGAGAACACATAGATACCCATGGAAGCCAAATAGTTTCTACCTTGTTTTTCCAATTCTTCAGGTACCTCCGAGGTCCAGTCTTCCAAAAGGTCCTTGGTCGGTTTTTCAATAAAGGAGATGACCTTATTGTTTTCATCCGATTTCAGGATTCCAAAACCTGGAGCTTCCTTGGCCGTTACTGGAATGGTACCAATGGTGATTTCCCCTCCATTATTAACATGGAAGTCCACCATGGCCGAATAATCCATTTGATAGAGTTGATCGCCCGAAAGGATCAGCACGTAATCATAGTCCACATTCACCAAGTTCTTCTGGGTCCTTCTAACCGCATCGGCGGTACCTTCAAACCAGCGATCACCTTCATTGGTCTGCTCTGCAGCCAATATATCCACAAAACCCTTACTGAAAATACTGAAGTTGTAGGAGTTCTTGATATGCTTGTTTAATGAAGCCGAGTTGTATTGCGTCAGTACATATATCTTATTGTAGCCAGAATTAAGACAATTGGAAATTGGGATATCAACCAATCTATACTTTCCTGCAATTGGAACTGCTGGTTTCGAACGTTGGTCTGTCAACGGAAATAAGCGGGTTCCTCGACCCCCACCTAATACTATAGAAACAACTTTATGCGACATATCATTTAAGTAATTGGTTATATAACTCTATATATTTCTTTGCCGATTTGTTCCAAGAATAATCCAATACCATCGCAGCATCCCTTGTTTTCGTCAAGTTATCAGCATAACTCAAATATTTGATTGCTCTTTTCACAGTCTCAGCAGCTTCATCAGCCTCTACATCATTGAAAAGAAAGCCATAGCCTCCCTCTTCTACATCCTTTACGGTATCTCTTAGACCCCCTATCTTGCGAACGACAGGAATGGTCCCATATTTTAATGCATACAGTTGGTTCAATCCACAGGGCTCCACACGCGAAGGCATAATCAACAGGTCTGAGGCTGCATAAACCCGGTGAGCCAATTGCTCATTATACCCAAAGAATACTGCTAGATCAATTTTATAGTTAGGAGCGATAGCCTCTATAGATTGTTGGATGCCCGCATCACCAGAGCCTAGTATAAATATACTTAATTTCCCTGAGTTTTTCTTCAAAAGATTCTCAATTAATTCAGGCAAAATATCTGCTCCTTTTTCCGTGGCAAATCGACCGATATAGCTTAACAGAGGCTTGCTCGGATCTAGACCAAATTCTTTGCAAAAGGTCATTTTGTTCTCAGCCTTCCCTTGGTTCACGGTTACCATGGAATATTGATGATCGATTAAGGCATCGATCTCTGGATCCCAAAAAGAGGTATCAATACCATTGACAATTCCCACGGCCTTGGAGCGTTCATCTGAAAACAGATCCTGCAATCCATTCGCATCCACAAATAGTTCCTTTAGATAACCTTCAGAAACTGTGGTATAGGCATCACAGCATTTTATGGCGGTGGCCAACGGATTGATCAGACCATCCCAATCCAACAACCCCCATTTCCAGGTATCAAATGATGGCAGGATAATCCCTTTACTCCAGGACATCCAGCCTTGATACTGGCCGTTATGGACCGTCACTACCGTTTTCACACCCTTGAAAACATTGAATTCATTGCTCCACTTGGTCAAGAAAGGAACCAATCCAACATGATGATCATGGCAGTGCAGCACATCTGGATGAATATCATTGCTTTTTAGGTAATGGAGAACCGCATGCTGAAAGGCAATCCATTGATCTGCCTCATCTTGATAACAATAAATCTCTTCACGGTCCAAAAGATTAGGGATCTTCACCAAGAACAACGGAAATCCCAATTCATCTTTTTTCTCCTTTAATATTTCATAGGTCAATACACTGGAACCCTGTTGGAATTCTCCACGGGCTACCACATCAAATTCATGATCCTGTACAAACTTCCTGTTGAAGTAGGGCATGATGACCGATGCATCAATACCTAATTCCCTTTGGTATTTAGGCAAGGCACCCACCACATCCGCCAATCCGCCGACTTTGGCGACAGGAAAACATTCTACACTTAAATGTATGACTTTCATTTTCCGAATTTTCTTTTAAATACTAAACCGCTCAATGGTGGCAGGTCTACGACAATGGCTTGTTCCTGCCCCATCCAAGGTTCATTTTCTGTAATCAATTCTTTCTTAACCGATACGCCACTGCCATTATAAGCCTGATCGTCCGAGTTCAGGATCAGCTCCCATTTTCCCGGATGCGGCACACCTAACTTAAATTTCCTCCGGACAACAGGCGTAAGATTGAGGATGACCACTAGGTCGTTCACCATATCGTGCCCACGTCTGCAATACGCAAAGACGCTTTGATCCCTGTCCCCTAATTCTATCCAGAAAAACCCTTCCGGACTGAATGCTTTCTCATAAAGTGCTGGATACTTTCTATAGATCTCATTTAATTTCGCCACGAAATTCTTTAGACTAGAATGCGGCTTGTACTGCAACAGATGCCAGTCCAAGGATTGGTTGACATTCCACTCTGCAGTCTGACCAAATTCCCCACCCATGAAGAGCAATTTCGTTCCTATGAAAGTAAACATGTATAGGTATAATGCCCTGAGGTTGGCAAACTTCTGCCATTCATCGCCAGGCATTTTATAGACCAAGGAACGCTTGCCATATACCACTTCATCATGCGATAAAGGCAGCATAAAGTTTTCCGTAAATCCATATACGGTGGCAAAGGTCAGCTTATCATGATGGTAGGAACGATTGATAGGATCTTCCTTGAAATAGGCTAATGTATCGTGCATCCAGCCCATCATCCATTTCATTCCAAACCCAAGTCCACCATTAAAGGTGGCACGGCTCACCCCCGTCCAAGAAGTAGACTCTTCGGCAATGGTCTGCACGTTGGGGTAATATTTGGAAACAGCCTCGTTGAATTCCTTCAAGAAGGCTACAGCTTCAAGGTTTTCATTTCCGCCCAACTCATTAGGTTCCCATTCACCAGCTTTCCTTGAATAATCCAGATAAAGCATGGAGGCAACGGCATCCACCCGCAATCCATCGATATGGTATCGATCCAGCCAGAAAAAGGCATTACTGATCAAAAACGATTTAACCTCATTCCTTCCATAATTGAATATATAGGATTGCCAATCGGGGTGGAAACCCTTTCTTGGATCCGCATGTTCATAGAGGTGGGTTCCATCAAAATTATAGAGCCCATGGGCATCTCCCGGAAAATGCGAAGGCACCCAATCCAGGATTACGCCAATATGGCTTTCATGCAACAGCTCGATCAACTTCATCAAGTCCTGCGGACCTCCAAACCTGGAGCTCGCCGCATAATAACCGGTAATCTGATATCCCCACGAAGGATAATATGGATGCTCCATGATAGGCATAAATTCCACATGGGTAAAACCAGTTTCCTGAATGTAAGGTATCAGCTGTTCTGCAATTTCTAAATAGCTTAAGAAACGATCTGGATCTTTAGGATCACGAAGCCAAGAGCCCAAATGCATTTCATAGACCGACATGGGCCTATCCAGTGCATTATGCTCCCTACGACTGAACATCCATTCTGAATCATTCCAATCAAAGTATGTTGTAGCAACAATCGATGCTGTCTTCGGTGGAATCTCGGTATGCAAGGCAAAAGGATCAGACTTCTCCAGATGCTCCCCAGTATTGGAATGGATATGGTATTTATAGACCTCTCCATTCTCCAATCCAGGTATAAAACCTTCCCAAATGCCCGAACTGTCCCATCGAACCTGTAATTGATGCGAATGAGGATTCCATCCATTGAAGTTTCCGACTACCGACACTGTTTGGGCGTTGGGTGCCCATACCGCAAAATATACTCCCTTTACCCCATTAATTAGAAGTTCATGAGAACCAAATTTCTCATAAAGCTTATAATGCCGTCCTGCCTTGAATAAAAAAACATCAAATTCGGACAATAAGGAGTGTACTTCAACTGGTTGAGGCATAATTAAGTAGGTTTTAGCTAGTTATTGAATATTTACTTTTTTAAAATCTCGCTCTAATTTAATAAAACTGTTTCCTTGCTCATCTTTCTGCAAAGCGGTTTTGACCCCGTCCACCGTGATCTGTTTTGGCTCAAATGGCAATCCGATCAGGTAAAGATGGAAATCGCTGTAATACGGAGTGTACAACCCTTCCTCACCTTGAATCACGCTGACCTGCTTGGCATCACAGCTTGCAATAAAATTCTTCTCCACATAGACCCCTTGTTCATAGGCAAAGGTTTCGCCATGATCGGAATATAGGTAGGATGCATGTTCACCTTCGGAATAGTACAGGTTCAAACGCAATGACTCCACCCTGCGCTCTCCAGTAAACTGCATCACAGGGTACTCAGGAATAATCGATCCACCACGGACAAAGAATGGCATCTCATCCAATGGCGTATCAATGGTATATTCTTGACCACCTTCATAGAAACTGTTGTCAAAATAATAATACCAGGTTCCTTCAGGCAAATAAACAATTTTGTTCTGTTGACCAGGATGAAGGACTGGCGAAACCAACAATTGATTTCCAAAACCAAACTCCTCCTCACGGACCATATTTTTGGCCTTTTCCTGTTCCATCAAGGCAACTGGTCTTAAGATAGGTTCACCATATTTATGTTGCAACCAAAACGTTGAATAGATATATGGTAACAACTTGTATCTCAATTCAATAAACTTCTTACAGATCGCTTCCCATTCTGGTCCGAAGCTCCAAGGCTCACGATCCCGGGTATCACCTGCCGAATGGACACGCATAAATGGAGAGAACACCCCAAACTGCATCCAACGTGTGTACAGTTCACCATCTGGCTCACCAGTAAATCCACCGATATCGGTTCCACAGAAAGAAAGTCCAGAAACCGAAAGACGCTGTAACTGTAAGGTTCCGATGCGCAAATGCTCCCAAGTAGCGATATTGTCACCCGTCCATACCGATGAGTACCGTTGTGTACCGGCATAGGCCGCACGGGTAATGGTAAACGGACGTTTGTTTTTATATAATTTCTTCAAGCCATCGTAAGTCGCGCGGACCATCTGCATACCATATACGTTATGCGCTTTACGGTGCGAACCACGATGTCCTTCAAATTGATGCCTAACATCATTCGGGAAAGTCCCTCTACCAAATACAGCAGGTTCATTCATGTCGTTCCAGAAACCTGCAACGCCATCATCGACCAAACCTTTGTATAGTGTGCCCCACCATGTCCGTACCTCCGGATTTGTGAAATCAGGGAATTGACACCTTCCTGGCCATACAAACCCTTCCATGAAATAATCATCCCCCCGGCGGCAGAAATAGTTGTTCTCCTGACCTTGCTTGAAAACCCAATAGCTATCATCCACCTTGATGCCCGGATCGATCATCACCACCGTTTTAAATCCATTGGCATTGAGGTCCGAAATCATCTTTTTAGGATCTGGAAAATAGCGCTTGTTCCAAGTAAAACAACGGTATCCATCCATATAATCAATATCCAAATAGATAGCGTCACAAGGAATTTCACGCTTTCTGAACTCATAGGCAACTTCACGAACCTTATTCTCTGGGTAATAGCTCCACCTACATTGATGGTAGCCCAAGCCCCACATTGGAGGCATATAATGGGTGCCGGTGAGTTTATGATAGCGCTTTACCACGTCCATCATTTTTGGACCTTGGATATAATAGTATAGCAGTTCTCCACCTTCAGACCAAAAACTGGTTTGGTCCTGATGTTCTGCAGCGAAGTCAAAATAAGTCTTGAAGGTATTGTCGAAGAAGATTCCATAGGCCTGACCTTCGGTTACCCCCATATAGAACGGGATCGTCTTATAGAGTGGATCCTGATTGAAGGCATAGGAATAGGTATCCGAATTCCAGTTCTTCACCCTTCTCCCTCTCAGGTTCAGGTTGGTAGCTTTATCGCCCAGTCCAAAGAAAGCTTCATCAGCAGCAGCTTCCTTAGAACAATAGACATAATAACCACCAAAATCTACATTCTCTTCCCAGTGCATTGGCGAATGGTCTTTGTTCAAGACCTTCTCGTTCGTATCCGCAAAGGAAATGGTAAAATCCGATTTACGGATCAAGCATATCGTAGAGTTCGTTTTTACTTTGTAATATTCGGCATCTTCCAAAAGTTCATAACTCACGTAGTTATCTTCCTTGAAACTGATGGCATAAGAGAAATCGACCAAGAAAGAACCTTCAGGTGCCAATCGCACTCGGATGATATCCTCTGAAAAAACTTTCACTTCCACTTTCGATCGCCCATCCGAAAAATAAAACGCGTTTCGGTCTTGCGTATAGCCTTTAACAGCAGTTAAATAAAGCTTTTCTATATTGGGAAGGTCGAGAACTGGATTATTAACGTGATGGATTCCATCGTCTAGTGTGTCAGGGTTAGGTATTAAATCATTTGCAAAATCGCCCTTCTTTGTTGTATCTGTCATAAAAAATTAATCTAAATAGGTAATAGACAGTGTAAATGTCAGTTTTAAATTACAATATATTTTATAGAAATCAATGTTATTAAATAAATTCGGTTGAACATGTACTAAAATGTACAGTCATAGCTACATGGTTTTACCCGATATTATCATTAAATTGTTGTAATACAAGAAAAAGGGTATAATTAGCTTTTAATTTCGTAATTTTGTAAGCCTTTTTAAAATCTAGCCCCAGTAAGGCTAGAGGGCATAATACATCAGTAGAATAACATGAAATTATCTCAATTCAACTTTAATCTTCCAGAGTCATTGCTAGCATCTGAGCCTTCAGAACAAAGAGATGAATCTCGTTTAATGGTTTTACACCGCGATAGTGGAAAAATCGAACACAAGATCTTCAAAGATGTTCTGGATTATTTTGATGATAAAGATGTCATGATCTTGAACAACACAAAGGTTTTCCCTGCTCGTATGTATGGTAATAAAGAAAAGACCGGTGCGACTATCGAAGTATTCTTGTTGAGGGAACTGAACAAAGAATTACGCCTTTGGGACGTTTTGGTTGATCCTGCTCGTAAAATCCGTGTTGGTAACAAATTGTATTTCGGAGATGACGATCTTTTGGTTGCCGAAGTAGTAGACAATACCACTTCCCGTGGCCGTACCATCCGTTTCCTTTTTGATGGTACTGACGAAGAGTTCCGTAAGAACATCGAGATCTTAGGTGAAACTCCTCTTCCTAAATACATCAAAAGAAAAGCAACTCCTGAAGATAAATTCCGCTACCAAACTATCTACGCTAAAAACGAAGGTGCCGTTGCAGCGCCAACCGCTGGATTGCACTTCTCCCGCGAATTGATGAAACGCTTAGAACTTAAGGGCGTAGATTTCGCTGAAGTAACCCTTCACGTAGGTCTTGGTACTTTCCGTACGGTTGAAGTAGAAGATTTAACTAAACATAAAATGGATTCCGAACAGTATATCATTTCTGAAGAAGCTGCTCGCATCGTTAATAAGGGTATCGATAACAAACGCAAGATCTGTGCAGTAGGTACAACATCCATGCGCGCTATCGAATCCTCAGTATCTGCCGACAAACATTTGAAAGCAGCAAATGATTGGACTTCCAAGTTCATCTATCCTCCTTATGATTTCAGCATCGCCAACTCGATGATCACCAATTTCCATACTCCACAATCTACCCTTTTGGTTATGATTGCAGCTTTCGCAGGATATGAAAATGTAATGAATGCATACGAAGTTGCCGTAAAAGAGAAATACCGTTTCTATAGCTATGGAGACGCTATGTTGATTATTTAATAATTTACTCCTTAAATAAGAAAAACGCAGGTCAATGACCTGCGTTTTTTATTCCTTTTTATTTACTTTGTTTTATTAAACGCTATATCGAAGCTATGTCTACCCATTTTGTCATCATCGTTGCTGCTGGAACAGGCTCTAGGCTTGGAGGAAATCTCCCAAAGCAATTTCTTCTGTTGGATGGGAAACCCATCCTCATGCATACCCTGGAGAAATTCGCCTCTTCACAGACCAAGCCCGAAATTATCCTCGTTCTTTCCGAACAGATGTTTGGTCTTTGGGAGGAACTCTGCAGAGAATTTGATTTCAACATCCCGCATCAGGTGACTCAAGGTGGAAACACGAGATTCCAGAGCGTAAAAAATGGTATTGAATTTATTAAGGGAAGTACCCAACTGGGGTTAGAATCTAAAATTGGGGTTCACGATGGCGCTAGACCATTGTTGAGCGGCAAATTGATCGATGAGTTATATACGACCTGTAACTTGGATAGACCTGCGGTAATCCCTGCTGTACAGAGTACAAATTCTGTAAGGATGGGTATGCAGGAACAAAGCCATGCGGTGGATAGGCAGACCGTCTGGTTGGTACAGACGCCACAACTGTTTATGGGCAAACTACTGATCGAAGCCTATGAACAGCCTGAGGAAAGCTTTTTTACAGATGACGCATCTGTTGTAGAAAAGTTGAGCAATAACTTATACCTGCTCCCCGGAGATCAACAGAACCTGAAGATTACCTTTGAAGAAGACATAGCCATTGCTCAACTGTTATTTAATAAAATTTAAGCGTTGCCTCTGATTATTCTCAATAAGATCACAATAATGGCAATAACCAATAAAATGTGAATAATACCGCCAGTAGCATAACCTCCAAAGAAGCTAATTGCCCAAATGATGACGAGAATAACCGCGATTAAATACAAAATATTTCCCATAGTAGTTAAAATTTGTGTTTTGTAAAATAGTTTATTCAATGATTCAATTTTCATTAGGATAAACAAGTCATTCAAACAAATTGTTTTAAACAGACATATTTTTTTACAATAAATCAATAACTAATTGATCGTAAGACACATAAATTCCGTCTGGCAACATGGTTTCTATCTCCACGTGCTTTCCAAAACGATGTGAAATATGGGTAAGGTAGGTTTTTTGGGGTTGTATCCGATTGGAAACTTCGATAGCCTCCTCCAAAGTCAAATGGGAAATATGAGGTTCGCGCTGCAAGGCATTGATCACCAAAACCTCCACTCCTTCCAATAATTTAAAGGATTCCTCAGATATAGTCTTGGCATCGGTGATATAGGCAAAATTATCGACCCTAAATCCCAGAACCGGCATCTTGTAGTGCATCACCTCCACCGGCAGGATTGATTTTCCGTACAGCTCAAAAGCCTGCCCGGCAAAGATTTCCTCAAGCTCCAGCTGAGGCACTCCGGGGTATTTATAATCACTGAAGGCATAGTAGAACTCCTTCCTCAAGGCATCATGGGTCGCCTTATTGGAATAGATCGGAATGGATTGCTGCTGTTGGTAATTAAAGGCACGGACATCATCCAAACCTGCAATATGGTCTTTATGGGAATGCGTCATTAATACGGCATCCAGGCGCTTGACTTCCTGGCGTAACATCTGGTACCTAAAGTCAGGTCCTGTATCCACAATGACCGAATAGCCATTGTATTCCAGCAATATCGAAGAACGTAGGCGATTATCTCGCTTATCCTCCGAATGGCAGACTTCACATGGACATGCAATAACCGGAACTCCCTGCGAGGTTCCTGTACCTAAAAATGTTACTCTCAAACCGTAATTTTTGTCTTTTTTATTTGCTGATAAAAAGTCTTTAATTTTTCTTGGATCAAGCTCTCATCCACTTCCATGGTTTCCAAGATTTGCAATAGGGAAACCACTTTCATGTCCACGGTCGAGAACTTGTTTACCACGACCACCCTGGCGTTCTGCAGAACACATGCACCGGTCCGGAACGATCCCTTCTCATAGCGCAGTTTATAGCCAAGATCACTGAACAGGGTTTCTAATTTATCTAAACTTCCTTGAGTTAATGAAATCATAGTATCTCCTCATCACAATTTAATAAAGCATCAGGAATTTATCAATTCTTTGAAGCCTTTTTATTCGTAATAAATTTTTGGGCATATTGGCTCAGGAATCCAGATCCATATGCTATCAATTGCGTATAAGCTGCAATCACCGACAAGAAGGCAACCTTCAGGCTCTTGGTACTGACCAAGGCATGTAGAAACAGCAATATGGTATAGATCGCTAGAAAAGAATTGCCTATCAGGCCCAGGATATGTAAAAAATAGATCTCGTCCATGGTCAACAGGTTGATGACATCGATCATGAGCAAGAAAGCCAAGCCCAACACAAATACGGCAGGCAGGGCATGAACAGGCTTCAATTCCTTCGGGTACAGACAGTAAATATCGATCCTTCCCTTTCCAAAATTATAGGTCTGCTTATAGAACTGAGCAAAGCTCGTCCTTCGTTTATGGTAAACAAAAGCATCTGGAATCAAACCAACCTTAAAGCCGGAATTGATCATCCGGATACTGAATTCGATATCCTCGGAGCGACGGGAAAGCTTAAATCCCCCAGTTTTCTCCCAAACGGCACGGCTGATCCCTAGATTGAAACTTCTGGGATGAAACTGTCCGACATGCTTTTTATTGCCACGGATACCGCCTGTGGTAAACGGACTGGTCATCGAATAGCTGATCGCTTTCTGTATGGCCGTAAAAGAAGAATGTGCTGCATCTGGACCACCAAATGCATCCAGTTTATCTTTTTCAATCCCTTCGATTACCTTGAGCAGATAATCTTCTGGAACAATGATATCAGAATCAAAAACAATGAAGAAATCTCCTTTTGCTCTTTCAAAACCATAGTTCCGAGCAAATCCCTGACCTTCATTTTCCTTAAAGAAATACTGTATATCCAGTCTGTCTTTGAACTTATCTACAATATGTTCTGCTTTATTTTTGGATCCATCCTCCACAATGATCACTTCAAATTCCTTGTAGGTTTGGTCCAACAAAGAACTGAGCATTTCCTTGATCTCAACCGGTCTGTTATAGAGAGGAACGATGATGGAAAAAAACATATTAGATGACTTCGTCTACATGATATTTATTCCTATCGGAACCATTGCGCGATACCAGCTCGGCAACAAATCCAGTCAGGAATAACTGTGATCCAATGATGATGGCCACCAATGCCAAAAAGAACAATGGCTGGTCGGTCACATTTCTATAAACGGTACCATTGGCGATGCTCATCAGCTTTTCACAGATCAACCAGATGGTAATGAAAAATCCCAGTAAGAAACTGATAACGCCTAAAGGTCCAAAGAAGTGCATGGGCCTCTTGGCGAACTTTCCTACAAAGAATATGGACATCAAATCCAGAAATCCCTTTACAAAGCGTCCCGGACCAAATTTGGTCGTACCATATTTCCGGGGATAGTGCTGAACGACCTGCTCCTGAATATTGCTAAAACCAGCCCATTTGGCCAGTACAGGAATATAGCGGTGCATCTCACCGTAAACCTCTATGCTCTTTACCACATCTTTCTTATAGGCTTTCAGCCCACAGTTGAAATCATGCAGGTTGTCTATACCCGACATACTGCGCGTAGCAGAGTTGAACAACTTGGTAGGAATGGTCTTTGTCAATGGATCATACCGCTTTTTCTTCCAACCTGAAACCAGGTCAGCATCTTGGTTCATGATCCGGTCATAAAGCTCAGGAATCTCATCAGGACTATCTTGAAGGTCAGCATCCATCGTAATGACCACATCGCCTTCCGCCGCTGCAAAACCAACGTTAAGCGCCGCCGATTTCCCATAGTTCCTCCTGAAACGTATACCGATAACATTCTCATTCTCCTTTTTCAGGTTCTTGATCACCTTCCAAGAACTATCCTTACTGCCATCGTCAACCATAACGATTTCGTAAGTGAAATTATTGGCATCCATAACGCGCTTAATCCAAGCCGTCAATTCAGGAAGTGATTCTTCCTCGTTGTATAAAGGTATTACTACTGAAATGTCCATAATGAATAAAGAACAAAGGTATCATTTTTGGATGATACCTTTATCATATAAACGTTAGCGTTTGTTAAGCGTTATTATCGTTGTTATCTGTGTTTTGCCAAGGATGTGCTTCATCTGAACTGCTTGCAGGTTTGAACATGGGCTTCTCTTTTTTGAAGATTGCCGCAAAAATCAAGGCCAATACAAAGTAAAGCAATAAGGAAACCGCCAATCCCTTCAGGATCTGCCCGATCGACAAGGAACCTAAGGCTTCCTTCTGCTGATCCAACATCTCCAAGGTAGCATCAATCTGCTCATCAGGCATATTATTGGCTTCCATCATCTCAATGGTCAGGTTCTGCGTGTTTTCAATAGCTTCTACCTGTAAGCTTGGATAAACCATATTGAATATATTGATACCGATAAGACCTATGGCAGCCGTAATGGCCAACATAATAAAGATATTCTTCAGGGCCGTGGAAAAATCCCAATACCCACCGTTAGCTTTTCTCAATTTCAGGATAAAGAATACAGCAATCGCAAGGAAAACCGCATAACTAACGAAAATATTGATGACCGAAGAAGTAACGATCGATGTAGCTGATTTCGAAAAATAAAGGGAAATAATGGAAAGAACAAAGGATATCACTCCTAAGATGACGCCATTGATCACGGCTTGTTTCCTTACATTATTTGTAGCGTTGATTGAATCCATAATTTATGAGTTGTAGTTTATGATTAATTGCAGAAGCGCTTGGTCTAATGCCTTATTCGGAGCTGCCTGCGCATATTCCTCCAACTGTCCTGCATTTGGTTTCTGTTCGTTGAAGAAAGAAATCAAAGGATAGAATAAATCAACCAATTCATCATCCTCAGAAAGCCCTTTGGCCACTTTTGCGATTTCATTATAGTCGCTATCGATCAAGATCTGATTGGCAATTACCTTTTCATAAATCCTGTATTCATCCTGAAATTCATCTTCTTCAACCAAAAGGAACTCCTTCAAGAAATCATCCAACGAAGGTTCAACCTCGTCATCTTCACATTCTTTCAGGTATAATAGAATATTCAACAGTTCTGAGCCACGATCAAGAGTTTCCTCCTCGATCGCTTCCCATTCTTCTGAATCGAGATAGTCCTCTTCCAATTTCTGGACATCCTCTGCAAAGAAGTTGATCATCAACAGGTCAAAACTATATTCGCGCAGTTCTTCAAAGCGTTGATTGTCATCAAAAACAGCATCCATGGCCTCTACCTTATCCATAAATGGAGCATCTAATTCAAATGCGGAAGCTAAGCCCGGAAGGATATCCTGTCCATCAATCTGCTCTACCTTAGCATAATTATTTACAGCAGCCTCTAAGGCATTCTTTACTTTAGTATCCATATGTTATTTAATTGATGTGCAACTTATTATTGTTAATTACAGCTAATACCTGACCTGTTAATTCTTGACCGAACAACGGGCTGTTTGCTGATTTTGATCTATTGGTCTTACTATCAAATATCCATTTTTTCGATGGACTAAACAACACCAAATTTGCCTCTGCTCCTTCTGCGATAACAGGAACTTCCTGTCCTAAGATTTTCCTAGGGTTAACCGCTAATTTCTCTACAATCTGCTCGGCGGACAAACCTGCCTTCAGTAACAATGGCAAGACGGTCTGTGCCGCAATGATACCATTTTTCGCAATCTGGAATTCCACCTGCTTGAATTCGATCTCCTGTGGAGTATGCTGTGATACCACCGCATCGATCACGCCATCTTTCAATCCTTTGATCAGGGCTTTTACATCTTTCTTGGTACGCAATGGAGGGCTTACTTTATAATTGCTATCAAAACCCTTAACGTCCTCATCTGTAAAGACCAAGTTATGTGCAGCGACATCACAGGTCACCTTAATCCCTTTACTCTTAGCTTTTTTGATCAGGTCAACTGCTTCTTCCGTAGAGATGGTACTGAAGTGGATTGGCGCCTCATTATACTCCGCTAGGAAAAGATCCCTAGAGATCATAACGGATTCCGCTAGGTTAGGGATACCTTTCATGCCAAGGTAGGTACTCACTTCACCTTCATTCATTTTACTGTCTGCGGCGATGGAGTCATCCTCCGGAAATGCCATGATCAATCCATCAAAACCTTTTGCATAAAGCAAGGCACGGGACATCAGACCCGCCTGCTGTATACTGTGCGTACCATCACTGTAAGCTACGGCACCAGTGACCTTCATATCATATAGTTCAGCCAATTCATTGCCTTCACGCTTCTTGCTGACCGTCCCTACCGGAAAAACGTCCACTAGGTTTCCTTTGGCAGCATTGACGATCAAGGCTACTTCCGAACGGTTGTGGATTGGCGGATTGGTATTCGGCTGTACGGCCACTGCCGTAAATCCTCCTGCTGCCGAAGCTGCAGTTCCCGTCTGAAGATCCTCCTTCGTTTCGTAACCCGGTTCACCGAAATTAACGTTGAGGTCAAAAAATCCTACAGAAAGAAATGAATCCTTCCCGTCAATCACCTGAAGCTTATTGTCGTCCGACTTGATCTTCTTGGCAATCTGTTCGATCTTGCCATTTTTCACAAGTACGTCTACAGTAGACAAATGCAGCGGATGTCCTGCCGAAACCAAAGTCGCAGAATTAATTAATATTGTAGCCATGAATTGAATTGAAAATCAAAAAATTGTGCTGAATGCTGTTGTTTAAGTTGTGGGAACCAGCTAGCCATCCAAAGGTTCTTTTCCAATGAGCATTTTCAAAAACCTTCTTCAAGTATAAAAACTCCTTATTCGAAGATATTAACAGCTGTTTCATTAAAAAACAAAAGTACAAAATTCAATGAATACTGTTACAAAAACTTTTAGGAATCCTTGTATATCCCATTATTCGCAAAATACCTGCTGTCCCTATCTATAAAAGGATCAATGAAATCATTCACTCCAACGAAAGGTCTTTAAACCGCTCAGATCAAATCCTGCGATATCCAGGGCACGGTCTACAACGGTTGCGGCCAATTCTTCAAAGGTTTGTGGACGGCTGTAAAACGATGGGGAAGCTGGACAGATAATTCCACCTGCCTGGGTAATCAGGGCCATATTCTGGATATGGATGCTGCTCAACGGGGTTTCTCGGGTCAGCAAAATGAGCTTTCTCCTTTCTTTCAGGATCACATCGGCCGCTCGGGTCGTCAGATCCGAGGAAATCCCATGTGCTATCCTCGCCATGGTTCCCATAGAACAGGGAACGACAAACATGCAATCGTACTTTGCTGAACCGGAAGCAAAGGGAGCCATAAAATCACTCTTCTGATAGGTCGGAAAATCATAATCTTTGTAACTATCGTTGTCCAGTTCAAACTTCCAAACGTCCTTGGCGTTGTCCGACATAACGATCCCTACAGCTTCGATCTGCTCTGAAAGCTGCTGCAGCTTGTCTAACAGCACTTTCGCATAGATGGATCCAGATGCTCCGGTAATGGCTACCACAATTTTTCTTTTGCTCATGTTACAAATCTATGAAACTTCCTCCACAGTACCTGCAAAACCCTTTTATAGTTAATAATTAGCCGTTTCAACAAATCCCATTAAGTCAAAAAATACCTAATTGGAAACTAAATTTGAGCCCTAAAGAAAAAAAGGGTCGAATTAGATTAATTCGACCCTACATCTACCTATGAAAAACATGCCCTTGGGGAGGGCATTACAAAAGTAAAAAAATCAACAGAAAAGTTATAAGACAAGGTGGTAGATTTCCTATTTTGTAGACAATCAGCTACAAAAATTAAATAGTGTTCGTACCCAAACAAAAAAAATTGTATAGATTACATTTATTAACCTAAAATATTTTATAGCAAAACATAGAAATTTAGGGCCCAAGTAACTTTATTTTAACTTTTTTTTGTTTATTTCGTAACGCAAAATAAGGACTATGAGTTTGACAGTACTGGAAGAATATATTGAGACCGGAAACTACCAAGATTTAGATTTATTACTGAGCCAAAACCCCGACCTTGTCAAGGAAAACACCAGCCATGACATTTCAGCACTGCTTTTGGCCTGTTATTACCAAAAAAGCCAGATCGTGCAGGTCATCCTCAAATATATCAAGAGCATCACCATACACGAAGCCTGTGCCGCAGGCCTGACCGAACAGGTACAGTTTATGGTTGACCAAAAACCTGATGTCATCAACGAACTCTCCTCCCATGGCTTTTACCCGCTAGGCATAGCTTCCCACTTTGGAAAAGAAGATATCGTTCGCATCTTATTGCGAAACGGTGCTAATCCCAATTCATCCTCCCAAAATGGATATCAGGTCTTCCCTATCCACTCGGCATTAAGTAACGGGCAAAACAATATCGCCAAAATGCTGATCGAAGCCGGTGCTGAAGTCAATGTGCTGCAATCCTCCAGGATCAGCCCTCTGCACTTGGCCGCCCAACAGGGTAATATCGATATGATCATCATTCTATTGGAACATGGCGCCAATATCGCCATCCGAAACGATTTCGGGCATACTGCATCCGATATGGCCGCAGAAAAAGGATTCCCTGAAATTGCTGAGATCCTAAAAGCTTAATCCTTTCGGATAATCGATACCCCAATACCACATTCCAGACATCGCTTGGAATTGCAATAGGCCGACCTTAAATGTAACACGGCCTGGGTCTCCAGTGCATTGAACAGGTCCAAGCCAAATCCCATATAACGTCGGCAAACGGAATTGACCTCCGGCTTCAGCTGCTCCAACCAGTGCAAGGCGCGATCCATATACTGCTGGTTCCCTATGTACTTTCCATAGGAAAATAAAATGGGCACAAAGCTATTGATCGCCAAGAGATGGAAAAACTGCTCGGTAATCCGGGTATTGTGCCTGACTGATTCTTTCTCCAGATGAAAGTGCGTATTCCAAAACTCTGGAATCTCCAATTGCTGGCAATATCCCTTTAATTCATCCAAACTGTTCGCTTCCACGATCAGAGAAAACCAAGAGGCAAAGCGACAGTACATCGCGGCAAGCTGGGCCAATTTAACCGTCGGGAAATTATAGGGCCGCATGCGCATAAACTTCCATTGGAAGGCGGAAAGTTCAATTAACTTCTGGCTTTTCTTCAGATAGCCATAATTGGCCTGAAGCTTTATGACATAGGGATCATTCCCCTTATAGGACTTCAAGAACCCCGATTGCCCAAAAAACAAGGCCTGTATATTCTCAGGGTTATTCTTCATCTTTTGGATCAATTTCAAGGACAGGATCTGGCTCAGGTCCTGAAAGGATTGCTTGTTGACCTTCATTCCAAAAGCACCTGCCAACATCCCCAAACAGACCCTTTCCCAATCCCCTCTATAGCTATTGAGCATCAGGACCACAATCTTATAGCGATGCTCCAATCGCTCAATCCCCATTCGGTTCAAGACCTGGATCTTCTGATAGTCTGGCACCTGATTCATCCCATAGCTACAGGGCAACCAATGATTATTCTGCAAGAGTTTCTCAATTTTCTGTAATAGGGATTCCTCAACGATAGGCTTCAATTCCAAACAGGGAATGAGGGTTCCATCCTCCAGGAAACAGTCCAAGCCGGCTTCCCAGACCACATGCAGCACCACTGCATTATAGGCCTTGTTCTTTTGATGGCCATGTTGGTTCCAATCATTGGGGTCTACATGGATTTCAACATGCCCATGCCAGTCCTGGCCATTTATACGAAGATGGGCAAGAAGAAAGTCTGGTCCAGCATCGGTATTATAGTTGCCCGCTTGAACAACCTCAATCTCATCTCCATTCGTACAACAAAGGTCAAATGGAGCAAAAAGTCGATAACGCCAAATAAAGTGTAGGATATGCTCGGATATACGCATAGCTAAATATAATATATTTAACTTTCAATTACGTATTTTAATTTTAAAAACAAGTTTATGAAATGATGAATTAAGCCTCCCAATAGATTGAGGGCAAGCTTAGCTAGGAAAAATTATGATTCGATTTATTTTGGAAGGTAAATTTTCAATAGATCCGAACCTACTTTTATTTCTTCCCTCAGGTCTCCAATTAATTTTGGAGCCTCGATGCCTTCAGACCATGATTCGGCTCCTACAAATATGCGGGCTTCATCCCAAAGTCCTGCCTGAATAAACAGGTCAAGCGTCTTTCTACCGCCTTCAACGATAATGGACTGTACATCCATTAAATACAGCTGATAAAGGATTTGCTGTGGAAGGTACAGGTCAAAATTCTCCAGTTCTATATATTTCCGGTTACCCTGCCAATCGGTTTTCTGAGCATTGAAAATTATGGTTTCCGCTGCATCGTCATAAATTGAAAGACTTTCCGGAAGTTCCAAATTTTTGTCGATCAATATGCGTTTCGGGTTCCGTCCTTCCCAGTCCCGAACCGTCAAGCTTGGATTGTCAAGCTCTGCCGTTCTTTTGCCGACCAGGATCGCATCTTCCTCCGAACGCCATTTATGCACCAATTGCTTACTTGCCGAATTGCTGATCCAGCGCTGCCCCGATACAGGTGCAAAATAACCATTGGCAGTTTCTGCCCATTTCAGGATTACGTAAGGACGGAACTCTTTCAGTTTCGTAAAGAACCTGCGGTTCACCCACTTAGCCTCATCCTCCAAAACCCCTACTTCCGTGCTAATCCCCGCATCCTCCAACTTTTTCAGGCCCAAACCATTTACCTTCGCAAAGGGATCCAAACAAGCGATCACAGCTTCCTTGAAACCCATGTCCACGATCATGTCCGCACAGGGCGGTGTCTTCCCAAAATGCGCACAGGGCTCCAAGCTCACATAGATCGTACTCTCCGAAAACAGCTCCCTTGCCTTCGCCTCTCCGACCTGATCGATTACGGACCTGACCGCGTTCACCTCCGCATGCGGACCTCCATAAGGCGATGTATAGCCCTCTCCAATAATTTCTCCATTATGGACAATCACTGCCCCCACCATCGGATTCGGACTGGTCTTGCCTGCCCCCAAGACAGCCAATTCCAAACATCGCTTCATGTATTGATTATGCATGTTTCAAAGGTAGTGAAATAGATTTGAGTATGGAGATTGGTGGATTGAGAAAAACTTTCCGGAAGGACCATGACCATGACCTAATATTTCGCCAGAATAATACACAGGTTCGAAGGGGCTGCTCGTATATGTCAACTTGTTTGAACCAGGATTAAAAGGATAAGAGGATAGACCAAGATCAGGGAATGAACCAGGATGGAAAAGATGAGAGGATAGGCCAAGATCATAACCTATATTTCGCCAGCTTAACGCACACAAACTGTTGGGGTGTATCGCATACACCCCAACAGTTTGTGTAAGATTCTTGCCGCAGGGTCTGTTGTCTTGTGTCTATTGTCTGATGTCTAAAAAACTTGTGGCGAGCTGTCAAGAGCAGCTCGCCACAAGTTTTTTTCCTACCTTTGCTGTATGGATTCTATAGGCAGCTTAAGGCAAAAATTTGTGTCGGATTTATCGTCGATTTATGATCAGGATGAAGCAATGAGCCTGTTTCAGATTGCTGCCGAACATTTGCTGGGTTACAGCAGGATCCAACTTAGCATGAAGTTGCAAGATAAGCTCTCGGAGGATCAGGAGACCAACTTCAATTTGCTCCTGCAACAGCTTCAGATCGGCAGACCTATACAACAGATTATTGGAAAGGCTCCTTTTTATGGAATGGAGTTTATCGTGTCGGAGGATACCTTAATCCCCAGACCTGAGACGGAGGAACTCGTACAGCTGATTATCTCCGAAAACAAGAACAAATCAGATCTTGATATAATCGATATCGGCACAGGGACTGGCTGTATTGCGATCAGCTTGAAAAAAAGTCTTGCCGAATCCCATGTGTGCGCAGTGGACATTTCCCCGGAGGCCATTACCATTGCCAAACAGAATGCTCAACAAAATGGATGCCCTGTGGACTTCCGTTGTTTGGACATCCTGGAATGGAACCTGGTCTTTGATCAGGAGCAATATGACATCATTGTCAGCAACCCGCCCTACATCACCCATGACGAGAAAAGGGATATGCACCGTAATGTTCTGAATTTCGAGCCACACACGGCTTTATTTGTGGAAGACTCAGCCCCAATGTTGTTTTACGACCATATCGCTTCATTCGCCCTAAAACACCTCAAAAAGGAAGGGACTCTCTATTTCGAGATCAACCAGTACCTTTCCGAAGAAACCAAGGAACTTCTGATCAAGAAAGGATTTGCCAAGGTTGATATTCTCCATGACATCAACTCAGTTCCCAGAATGATCAGGGCAAGCTATTTTTAAGGCAATTTTTAAGTTTAAGGATTATTAACCTTTACAAAGCATCCTATTTTCCCGAAGAGTTTCTACCTTTAGACCATAGGCACTGTTTTCATTAAATTCGATACCAGCATTGCCTCCCTCCTAGCTTAGATCAAAATTTTAACAATCGTTTTTGATTTCAGATGTACATGGCTTTGGTCTCATTCGAGACATATTCGGAAATTTCGCAATATGGCCCGAACATGGGTAAAACAATTCCCGAATGCAACGCCCTAATAATTTCAGCCCCCACTTATTTCAATTTTTTAATGAATATGGAAAAACAGATCTCCTTTCGCTGTCCGGCAAAATGGTTGTTCCTGCAAGTTTTTGGGTAAAAATTGAACAGAAACCACTTCAGTATAAATCTAACCCAATATTTTTATTCATTTTTTCAAACTGAAAAACAGCGACTTATTTGATTATGGACAAATTTAAGTTCAAAAGATTTGGCACATATTAAGGATTTTT